>NZ_JBEYVM010000014.1:64772-185731 GCF_040643995.1 Streptomyces sp. NPDC047049
CCGCCAACATCGCGGTAACCCTGCAGCCGGCCGACAAGGCAGCCATGAAGCACGTTGAGCACGTCGTGGACACCGCCTTGTGCCGGTGAACTGCGCCCCGCCTCCTCCCGGCGGCCCAGCTCGCCCAGATGCGCACCACCGTCCCCGCTGCCTACCTCGGCCCCGGCGCCCGCTACGGCCTGGGGCTCGTCAGCAGACCCCTGTCATGCGGCGGTGTCTACTGGGGCCACGGCGGCAGCCTCCCGGGATACGAGACCCGCGGCGGCGCCACCGACGACGGCCGCGCCGCCAACATCGCGGTAACCCTGCAGCCGGCCGACAAGGCAGCCATGAAGCACGTTGAGCACGTCGTGGACACCGCCTTGTGCCGGTGAACTGCGCCACTTCCGGCGAGAAGAAGCGCTGAACCTGCTCGCCTCGACGGCGAAGAGACGTACGCGCTCACGTACCGCCGCGGCCGGCGGGTCCCGCCGCACCCCACTGCTGACCCGCGTCACGGACGTCGACGGGGTGTGGCGGCCTTTCTCCGAAGGGGCCGTCAGATGTCCCGGAAGAGACCAGGCGGCCCTGTGACCTGCCGCGATGGGTGGCTGCGGGGCGCTGACCTGCGCTGATGGCCTTTCGGCTATTTCACGATCATGCCCGTTGATGGGGCCGGAAGTCCCAGAGAAGTCCCAGGGGTCTCCCACTGCCGACGGCCACTCATTCGGCTCTATGCAGGGTGAGGTACTGCGGTGTGGGCTGGGGTTCGTGCATTGGTGGCCCGCCCTGAATGAACGGCAGCGCGCGCTTCTGGAGCGGCTCGCCGGACACCGACGACAACTGCTGCGCAAAGGTCTGCACGGCGGTGGGTAGCTGGGGTGTTGCTGCGTTCGTGGAAATATGGTGACGGGTGCGAGGCGCCGGATGCCGGCAGCTCACCACGTATGCGGAGTCGCCGTACGGAAGCGCATCACAGCGTCAGACTCGGTGGCGGCAACGGTCTCCAAGCTCGGAGATGACGGCCTTCTCGCGTGCGTTGGCGGCACCGTCCACTGTGGCCACCCGGTCGGCCACGTCGAGAATGTCGCTCAGATCCCCTTGCTCGGCGTCGATGCGCCGCCACACCTCTGCGGGGTCGATATCGACAAGGCGAGCGAGTTCTTCGTCGACGACCTGATGTTGTTCCCGGACCAGCCGCACCAGGTGACGCATCAACAGCGTCTCATCGTCGGTAATCTTATGATTCGCCCTAATGACGAGCCACGCGACCCACAGCATCAACTGAGGGTGCTGACTCTGCTTGCTCAGATTCTCGGCGAGTTCGATCACCCGTGCCTCGTTCCGAAAGACGGCTTGCGCGTGCCGCCCCGCGAGCAGCGTCGTGTAGCGGTTCAACACCACCGCAAGGGGAACGCCGACGACGGGGATGCCGATCTTGATGACGTTGCGCTGCAGGAGAAACTTGCCGACGAAAGGGAGCCCCTTCGCGGCGGTCAGTACTGCTTTGGAGTAGAAGCGCTTGATCACCGGCCGCACTATGGCCGGGACCGCCTTGACCACGCCTCCCCGGATCACTTCCCCGCTCTTGATGGTGAAGGCCACTCGAATGAGCTTCCACATGTCATCGGGGTCGGACAGGTCGAGCGGGACCCGATAGAGGACTGCGATGTCGTACGCCAGGCGGAGCTGGAGCCGGGTGATGAATGCGACATCGACCATCAGGGTCGCGACGGCGGCCGGTACAGTCGCCGGCGAGGCACCTCCAAGGCTTCCGAGGGTGGCGGCGACGGCCGCCGTGTAGGCCCCGGCAGAGAGACCGCCTTCGAGCGCCGCGTACCGAGCCGCCATCTTGATCCGCTGATCGACGATGGCGTCCGCGGGTACGCCCGCATACCGTTCCTGGAAGTACTGCCAGTCGACCTTGTTGGTGTAGGAGTTCAGGGCATGAGCGCTGAGCTTGGTGAACCAGTTGCCCGACTTGATGTCGTCTGCGCTCAGCCCCTTGATGAACTCTCGTATCTCAGCCTGCTCCTGCTCGACAACCTTGCGGTCGGCGTGGTCGTCGCCGGTGCCGGTGCCGGCAGCGTCAATCGGAGCTTCGGTCATGGCGAGTTCCCCCAAATACTTCAGCGTCCAGCCGGATTCCCGCGTTCGGACAAGCCTGCTGACGTTCCTCACGGTGACTTCAGAACCAGCACATCTGTGGATGGATTTCCCGTGAGTTGCGCAACCCTAGCGCGTCATCATGCAGCTGGGGCCGTTCCGTTGACCTCCGTCATGATTTCCGCTATTGCGGTCAACTGTGAAGGACGGACGACCAAGACCGAGGAATTCCGCCGCAACCTGCATGAGCACGCTCATGGAGCGTCGCCCCAGCCGCTCAGACCGGCACGTTCGAAGATCACGCACGCTCACTGCTGCTGCGAGGTGGGCGGGGAGTAGGAGCTCACCTTCGGCCTCTTCTTCGCGCTGCGACTGCGGGTGCGCAGGGCCCGTTCGCGGGGCGTCTCATCGCTCGTTTCGAATCCCAGCATGACGCTGTACCCCTCGCGGGCACGCTGCAGCCCGAAGTCCCTCAACTGCTCGACGCTGGTCCCCACGGTTCCGACTCGGCCGAGCTTCACCAGCTCCGCGAACTCCGAGCCGACGAGGTAGCTGGCCGCCCTCTCATAGCTGAAAATGCGTCCACCCCTGGGTCCGAGCGTGCAGTTGTCCTCCAGGAGTACGCGGGCGTAGGAGAGGGGGATGTACATGCCGTGGGCCAGCTCGGTGCTGGAAACCGCCCCTTTCCGCCAGTGTGCGAACTTCAGGAAGCACGCGTCCGGGGAGAGGCGCCACTCGTGGGAGCGGGCGGGTTTTGAACTGAGCCGTGAAACCTGTTCCAAGCGGTCCATCTGGTCCAGGAGCTGCTTGTTCACCCGGTATTCCTTGTGCCGGGATTCCAAGCGCTTGTACTGGACGAGGACGAAGCTGTGCGTGGGGTGGTGGTAGTAGATCATGTCCGTGCCCAGTCGGCTCTCGACCGGGGTGGCATTGACGTTGACGACCTCGAGACGGCGTCCTGTGGAGTCTTCCAGCACGTGGATGTCGCATCGCACGTCGCCGCGTTGTCGCCAGTCGTCGAAATGGGGCGCTTCGCCGCCCAGCCCGGCCCGCACGTCATGGTCGATCAGGCTGTTCTCCACCGGGTCCGGAATGAGTCCCGCGAGGTACGGCTCGTCCCGGGACGCGGGGCGTCCCCAGACCGACAGCGCGGAGTGCGGGAAGTCGGTCACCCGCGTGAGGCACTGAGCCGCGTCCTTCTGCTCCTGCCACGCACAGTCCGCCGCGTCCTCGACGTTGAAGACGAGCGGGTTGAGATGGGCGAGCAGCCAGTCGACGTACCGGGCCAACTCGGGGTGACGTCTCAGGAGGGCTTCCCGCAGAGCGTGCCAGGTCGTCATGCCGCAGTGGCCCGCGCTTCCGGAGAGGGCTCGCTCCACGTGAGCCCGGTATGTCGAGGGCAGGGAAGCGAGGATTCCGTCGGGTCCGTCCAGGTGCACCGGCTTCGGACATCTGCGCATGGGCTCGATGGTGATGCTCCTGTCGACCGGTCCCACGGTGTTGAAGCGCTGGACCGCCCCCATCCAGGTGATGAAGCGGCCGTGTTCGGCGAACCCATCGCGGCCGTTGTTCGCGGAACGAGCCCGGTTGTCGCAGACCAGGAGCGCTAACCGGGTACCGGTGTCGGACGTGTCGAGCCCGGTGGGCAGTCCTTTGGTGAAGCGTTCCGCGACGAGCCAGTCGTCTTCGTTGTCGGCCATCTGGTCTGGGGTGAGGGTCACTATGTACGTCACGAGCGGACCCTACCGATGCGGCCGGCACCGTGCGCGTACAGAACACCCACTCCGTACGCTGCGTCATCGTGCGGTCACATGTGGTGGACAATGCGATTCGAGGAACTGCCAAGAAGCGGGGTTGAAGAAGAGCTGTGCTTTCGCTGTGCTCTGTCCTTCCTCCGCGACTCCCGGCACGTCACCCTCAACAAGCCATCCGAAGTCGACTTCATCATCGCTCTCGGGATCGGCCGACGGTGCCGAACGTCCGCAGCCTGTCCGGCGGGTCGCCTGCGTCACCGCCGTCACCGGCCTGCTCGCCGACCGGGCCCCGGGCCTACTCAAGAACCTGCGCGAGAACGACCCCGCTCTCGTTCCTGCTCGACGGGACCCTCGCCGTGTGCGACCGCCTCGGCGACTACTCGGCCAAGCACCGCCGACACGGCGTGAACGTCCAGTCCGTCACCTACCCGCCACCGGGCGGGGAACTCACCCCGACCCAGCGCACCGTCAACCGGGCGCCCGCCCAGGCAAGCGACCCGGTCGAGCACGCCATGGCACGGCAGAACTTCCGCAGTGATCCGCGCCTGAGGCGGCGGGCGACATGGGTACCGTCACGATGCCGCCGTCTCCACCGTCATCTTCCCGGGCGGAGCCCTTTCGCCGCCTGATGACGGCATAACGGGACCACGGTCGAACCGACGAGCCGAACGGAAACCCATCGGGGGGATTTTGATGGCTCAAAGATTCACTCTGCTCAGGACGTTGGTAACCAGGCGCCATTGGCAGGTGTTCGAAACCTTAAAGCTCCACTTCGAGCGGCACTGCCAACGAACTTTCCGATCAGGAGAAGGATCCGGCACTGGCCGGCCTGACGGTTTCGAAGCGGCAGTTCGAGCGGTGGTATGGCGGCGAGGTGAAAACCCGCCCCTAGCCGGCCCGGTGCCGGGTGCTGGAGGCGATGTTCCGCTACCCCGTCGATGTGCTGCTCGGCCCCGCTGACGGGAGCAGTGCGGGTCGTGATCACATGCGCCGCAGCCGCGGCACCTGACGGCGGTAGTCGGCTGCCGTGGGGGCAGGGCCGGGACTGATGGGGTCTGCAGGAGCCCCGGCCCAGTCGCAAAGCCCCGGAGAAGCCCCAGACATGCCGCCGCACCCCCTCCTGGCCCGTATTCACGCAGGTCAGAAAGGGTGCGGCGGCATCCGTAGTTCAGATATCCCGGAAGAGACCAGCCGGCCCTGTGACCTGCCGCGATGGGTGGCTGCGGGGCGCTGGCCTGCGCTGATGGCCTTTCGGCTGTTTCACGGTCATGCCCGTTGATGCGGCCGGAAGTCCCAGAGAAGTCCCAGGGGACTCCCACTGCGGACGGCCACTCCTTCGGCTCTATGCAGGGTGAGGGGCTGCGCTGTGGGCTGGGGTTCGTGCATCGGTGGTCCTTCTTGAACGAACGGCAGCGTGCTTGAACGGTCGCATCGCGCACGGCGTTTGGGCGTTCCCCCCTGCACCAGGACGAGAGCGCCGTATGTGGCCGTCGGGGTCCAGGAACCGTCACTGGCGCCTGGACACTGCAGGGTGAGGGCGACATGACCGGAGGTGATGTCGTGTTGGGGGCTCCAGCTGAAGAGGTGGAATGGGCGGGTGGGGTCTGGGCATGACGCGGCGTAACCCCGACGCCAAGCTCGGACAGGTGCTCGCCGGCGGCGCGTGCGGATGCGGCCTGCGCACCCCCGAAAGCGTTCCCCGCAACCTGGTGGGAGCAATTGCTAAGTAGTTGTAGATCAGTTCGCCCCTGTGCCCTGCCGGAGCAGGCGCAGGTGGTGCCGCGTGGTGCGCGTGATCCGGGTGCAGCATTACGGCACTGCGCGAAGGTCTTGGCAACTACCATCGCGGCATGGCAGACCCCTCGGACTACGAGCTCGCGGCATGGCGTGACATCCAACGGTTCAAGGGCCGCCCGCTGTCACGAGTAATGAGAAACACTGGCGAGCAAGTGGCCACCGGCGCTGCGGAACTCGGCAAGCGTGCTGCGAAGTACCTGGAGAACCACCCATGGGCCCAATCGGCGGTTTCGCGTGGACAGGAAATCGCTGTCAAAGGCGCTCACAAGGTTAGCGCCGGGGCTCGCGGAGCCGCCGACGCCCTCCCGGACTGGAGCGGCGCCGCTTTTCAGTCCATGCGGCAGACGGCGGGACGGGTCTCGCGAGCGGGACTCTCCTCCAAACGCGTGGTGGCGCTCCACAAGAAGCGCGGGCACGATGTTGCATCACTGTCCGACCTGCGCCGCCTCGGCCTCGAGCAGGTCGATGCTGTCCGTGGACGGGCAGCGAGCTGGTACTACCCCGCCGGTGCAGCGCTTGCTGGAGCGGGTGCTGGGCTTGTGATCTCCGGAGGACAGCTCGTCACCGCTGCCTCCGCCGGCGCTGCGGCAGCGCCTTCGGGAGGTGCAATCGTCGGCGCTTTTGCTGCCGATGCCGCAGTCGTCCTCGGACTCGCATCTCGCTCCGTCGGCCAGATCTCGCTGCTCTACGGCTACGACCCCGAAGAGCCTGCCGAGAAGCTCTTCGTGATGTCTGTTGTCAATGCCGGGACGGCAACGTCAGCCACCGCCAAGACCGCCGCGATGGCCGACATCTCTCGGCTCACTCAAGCACTCGTCCGCGGCAAGACGTGGGCAGTCCTCAACGAGGCAGTTGTCACCAAGGTCTCCGCGCAGTTCGCGAAGGCGTTCGGCTTTCGCCTTACCAAGAAGGGACTCGGCAAAGCCGTACCCGCATTTGGGATCCTCGTTGGAGGCAGCCTCAACTGGACCACATTGGAGGGGATCGTTGACGCCGCCGACGTGGCGTACCGACGGCGGTTCCTCCTTGAAAAGTACCCACATCTCGGTGACGAGGAGGCATCCGGATCGTTCCCTGATTCCGACACGGACGTCCCGGACGACGCCGACGAGGCGATCAGTGTGCTTGGCGAGCTCGCCGAGGCGGGCGGACCCGACCTCCGCTGAACCGACGCGGTTCACATGCCCGGAGCGGGGCCAAGAAGGCGGGCTGGCATTGCTCTGATGCCCCGGTGGAGCGCCGGTCCTGGCAACAGGCCACCCTCGCCGAGGCTTTGACATACCCACTGCCCAGCGAGGAACAGCGACCATCACCCGACCGGTGCTGCCGATGTTGCGGCAGCACGAGATGCAGCAGGCGCTTAGAAGACACCTGGTGGTTACCGGCATGAGGTGGCTCTGACCTGCAGCGATGGCTGGGATTGAAGGGCCGTGAGGCGGATTTCTGGCGTTCTCGGGAAGTGGCGGACGTTGACTGCCAGTTCATCGCGCACAAGGGGACATTCGCCTGGTGACTCAGGTCGGAGCGCGCGGCGACCTATATCGGCGAGGAGTAGGGCTTTGTGTGCGAATTGAGGTCACGACCGTGTGAGCGGCGCTACGGTCTAAGCACCGACTGCCGACGGACGAGGCGTGGGTTTCGGCGAGTACATAGAGTGCCGCACGGGTGGGAGGTCTTAATGGTGGGGAGCTCGGAATCGGGTCGCGGCGCGCTGTGGCTGGCTGTGGTGCTGGCGGGCACGGCGTCGGTCGGGTTAGTTGCAGTGGCAGTGATGGCCGATTTGGACACAGCAGCGCTCGTATCAAGTCTCATAGGCGCAGTGGTCGGCCTGGTGGGTGCGGTGGGCTCCTTCGTCGCCCTGATCCGCACCCCCAGAGGTAGCGGTCGTGTGGGACGCCAGGTCAGGGCAAGGCGAGGTGGGTTCGCTGCCGGCGGCAATTTCGCCGGCAACGCCGTCGGTGACCGGTCACAGGTGTCGGGACCGCGAACTCCTGATCGTCGGCCTACAACCCAGCGAGGCCACGATCACGTTCAGGCCGGCCCAGGTGCCGTGGTAGCTGGCGGGGACATGACCGACAATGCCTTTGGCAACGAGAGCCGCCGATGACTGAGCTGCCGTGGCGTCGCGGAAGATCATCTGCCCGCCCCAGCCCGGAAGGCGGCACCCCTGCGGCGAGTGACCGGGACGTGGACTCTCATGCGCCAGAGACGGGCACCACCGTTCCCCCGGACAGCGCGCGACACGTGAGGGTGAGCCGCGGCGGCGTAGGAGCCGGCGGTGACGTCGTGGGCAACGCGCTTGGGCCCAACAGTCGGGTTACCAACATCGGGGAACAGCACGTGCATCTGCCACCCGACCGACGGCTGGAGGTGACATGGCCGCTGGAGATTGGGGCGGTTCCGGCGTTGGCCACGGCGTTCCAGTCTCGGAGCGACCTGCGCAAGAAGGTTGAAGCGGCCCGTTCGGGCGGCGAATCCGTCGTGCTGACTCAGGTGCTTTCCGGTGGTGGCGGCGTCGGCAAGTCCCAGCTGGCTGCCGCCTACGCCACCGAAGCTGTGGCGGATGGCACGGAGCTGGTGGTCTGGGCATCGGCTGCCCACACGCATCAGGTGATCACGCAGTATGCGCAGGCAGCCGTTCGCATCGGAGTTCCGGGCGCCGACGCGGGGGACCCCGAAGTGGTTGCCCGTGCCTTTCTCTCGTGGCTGGCCACCACTCCCCGCCGATGGTTGGTGGTTCTGGACAACATCACCGACCCCACTGGCCTGGCCCCATGGTGGCCGGCCAGCCGCACCGGCACCGGTTGGGTGCTGGCCACTAGCCGCCTGCATGACGCTCGGCTGTCCGGCGGTGGCCGTACCCGCATCGCAATCGATGTCTACACACCTGAGGAGGCACACGCCTATCTGCGCGCCCGGCTGGAGGGCGACGGCATGGGTCATCTCCTGGACAACCACAGCGGAGCCCTAGCCGAAGCCTTGGGCTACCTCCCGCTCGCTTTGGGGCACGCTGCCGCCTACATGATCAACGAGGACCTCTCCAGCGCTGAGTACCTCGACCGCTTCCACCGCACCCGGTTGGAGCAGGCACTGCCAGAATCGGCTGACGCCGATGGCTATGGACGACAGATCACCGCCACCCTGCTGTTGTCCCTGGAGGCCGCGCAGCGTGCCGACCCCACCGGACTGGTCACCCCGGCCCTGACATTGGCCGCCCTCTTGGACCCGGCTGGCCACCCCCGTGGTGTGTGGGGCACCCCCACAGCCCTCCGCTACCTCACCATCTGCCGCATGCCGCCGCATGCTCCTCAGCACGAGAAGGAGCCAGCGGCCACCGCCGAGCAGGCCCATGCCGCCTTGCGCATCTTGCACCGCTACGCACTACTCACGTGTGACACGCGTGCGGAACCCCGTGCAGTGAGAATCCATGCCCTCACGGCCCGTGCTGTGCGGGAATCCACCCCGCCTGAAGTCCTTCCGGGACTTGCAGCCGCAGCTGCCGGTTCCCTGCTTGAAGCCTGGCCCGATCCCGATCAGCCTCATCCCGACCTCGCGGCTGCTATGCGCGCCAACACTGAGGCGCTCGCTGGCCATAGCGGCGACCACCTCTGGTACCCCGAAGGCCACGCAGTCCTTTACACCGCTGGCTACAGCCTCGCAAATGCAGGTCTGACGGCCTCTGCCACCGCCTACTGGCAGCAACTCGCCACTGACAGCGATCGCGTACACGGACCCCATGACCGAGGCACCCTCGTTGCCCGCATCCAGCTCGGCGCCTCACACCGTGAAGCGGGGCAGACCGATGTCGCCGTTGCCCTCCTGGAGCAGGTACTCGCCGACTGCGAACAGACGTTGGGGCCTGACAACCCCGACGCTCTCGTTGCCCGCGGCAATCTCGCTGGCGCCTACCAAAAAAGCGGGCGCGCGGACGACGCCGTTACTCTCATGGAACAGGTACTTGCTGACTGCAGGAGGAGGTTGGATCCTGACCACCCCAACAGCCTCGCGGCCCGGCACAACCTCGCTGCCGCCTACGGGTATGCCGGACGTACCGATGAGGCCCGTTCGATCGCAGAGCAACTGCTCGGTGACTGCGAACGAACGATGGGCTCCGATCACCCCAAAACCCTTGCCGCACGCGGCAACCTAGCTGTCCTCTACCGCCAGGCGGGGCACATCGACCAGGCCATAGGCGTTGAGGTGGAAGTACTTGCCGCCCGGGTGCGGACTGCGGGACCCGACCATCCCGACACCATCGTTGCCCGTAGCAATCTCGCCGCCTCCTATGAGAAAGCTGGGCGCACCACCGACGCCATTGCCTGCCTGGAACAGGCGCTCCGTGACAGCGAAAGGATCCTAAGCGCAGACCACCCCGATACCCTCAAAATTCGCCGCCGCCTTGCAGATTGCTACTACCACCATGCGGGGCGCATCGAAGCGGCCCTCACCATTGAGGAGGAGACGTTGGCTGCCCTGGAACGGAGACTGGGGCCTGACGATCACAGCGTCCTCCTTGGCCGCGCCAGCCTCGGCAGTGCCTACTGGCAGGCGGGACACGTCGATAGGGCCATCACCATCCTCAATCGGGTGCTCGCCGACAGCGAACGAGTTCGCCCTGATCACCCCGACACGCTCGCGGTGCGGGGCAACCTTGCTGCAGCCCACTGGCAGGCGGGCCACATCGACCAGGTCATTGCTCATATGGAGCGGCTACTTGCCGACAGTAGGCGAATCCATGGCGCCGACCACTCCACCACCGTCGCTGCTCTTGCTGGCCTTGCCGCTGCATACGTACAGGCAGGGCGAGCCGATGAGCTCAGCACCCTCTTGCAGTAAGAGCGCGGTTCTTCTGAAGGGATGAGTGAGTGGGGGCCATGCTAATCGGGGTGTGCCCCTTCCGTGTCTACCACGGTGGTGAATGAAGGGAGCCGTTCGGGCACCCTGAATCCGAGTCGGCTTTCAAGCAGTCTCCGGGAGCGCGTCAGAGCTTGGACCGATCCCTCGGATCAGGCCCTGGCCAGATCCGTCACGCACCTTAGCGCGCATTCCAAGTGGCGGAGACGGGCTGAGCGGCGACTGATGGTTCGTTGGCCGGATTCCGACACGTCGGCAGCGCCTGTGACAGTCACCGCAGCACCGTGCGCCCCTCGTGCCCCCTTGAGGGGCTGCCGAGAGTGAGATCAGAATTCCCTGTATGTACTGACAGGGGAGTTGTGGTCGGTCGTGACCGGCCCAACTGGAGGGGGAGCAGTGACGATCAAGTTGGTGTCCGTTTCGCCTGCGCAGGACGAGCTGATCGACAAGGCCGTAGCTCTAGGAGATCGTTACACGAAGACCCTGGGGCTTTTGACGCCTCCTGCTTACCGGAAAGCGGCAGAGGATGGCGGCCTTCTAGCCGTCGTCGAATCTGATGAGGTGATTGGCTACGCGCTGTTCGGACTCCCAAAGAGGAGTGCGCGCATCCGGCTCGCGCACTTGTGCGTGGCGGAGGAACAGCGCGGCCGGGGAATCGCCCGCCGTTTGGTGCAGGGCATCAAAGAGCAGTACCCGCAACGACTTGGGATCAAGGCCAAGTGCCGCCGGGACTACAACCTCAGCGGGATGTGGAGAAGCCTAGGTTTCGTCCCGGATGGCGAGGTTCGAGGGCGCGGCCGGGATGGCGAGATCCTGGACGGCTGGTGGTTGGACCTCGGCCATCCGGATCTGTTCACGGAGATGGAGAGCGACGCGCTCCTGCTGGTGACGGTCGACCATTGCGTTTTCGCTGATTTGCGCGGCCTTGCCGACACGGACGACGCGGAGGAGTCCCGTGCGTTGGAAGCCGGCTGGATGGCGGATCTCGTCGAGCTCGCCTACACGCCCCAGCTGGTCCATCAGATCCGGGACCTCACTGACACGGCAGAACGTCAGCACCAACGGGCGGCGCTGACTGGTATGCGCAAGCTTGCCCCCGACTCGGCGGCCGTAGACGAACGAAGCCGTGAACTGCTTCAAGCCGCTAAGCAGGCCATCCCCGCCCTGACTGTCGACGCTGAGCTTCGGCTTCACCTGCGGTATGTGGCCGAGACCTCGTGCGCCGGGCTACAAGTCCTGGCGACTCGTGAGCCGCTGCTGTCCCGCCTGGCCGACATCGCCTGGGATGTCGCCCGTGTTCGTGTTGTCTCGCCCTCCACCGTGACGCTGCACGCGGACGAGTTGCGGCAGGCCCAGGTATACCGCCCTGCCGATCTGATGGGGACGGAGTTCCGGTCCGGCGAGGTGGCACCAGGGGCGGAGGACGAGCTGGTCGCCTTCTTTCACCAGTCGGGTGGTGACGACGGATCGCCCTTCGCTGAGCGGCTTCGGTCGTTGAACGAAGGAGCGGTCGCCTGGCGTCGCGAGCTGCTCCGGGATGGTCAGGGCCGTCCAGTCGCCCTCTATGCGTGGGCGCTGGACGGACGAACTCTGGTTGTTCCCGTTCTTCGCACGGCCAGCCACGCGCTCGAAGAGACACTGGCCCGGCAACTCCTCTTCCTGATCAAACGGCTCGGCCGGGACTGCGGCGCAGAGATCATCCGCATCAGCGATCCGCATCCTTCAGAGACTGCCAAGTCCGCAGCAGGCGACGATGGGTTCTTTGAGCATGACGGCAGGCTCGTCGCCCTCCTCGTGAATGCGTGTGGGACGGCTGCGGAGGTGGAGGCTGTGGCCAGTGGCCTGGCTCGCGAGCTGACCGTGGAGACGACCGCGCTGCGGGTCGGTATGCCCGCAGAGGTGGCCGCCGTGGTGGAACGGGCGTGGTGGCCGGCTAAGGTCATCGACTCCGAACTGCCCTCCTTCTTGGTGCCCATCAAGCCGCGCTGGTCGACCGAGCTGTTCGACGTTCCCACCATGCTCATTCCGCGGAGCGACGTCTTGGGAATCAGTAGAGAGCATGTCTATTACCGCTCCTCGGGCCGCCGGGGTGAGAGCGTCCCGGCTCGCCTGCTCTGGTACGTCAGCGAGGGTCACTTCCCGGGCGAAGGCCAAATGGTGGTGGGCAGTTCGCGACTCGACGAAGTGCTCATCGACACACCCCTCACCCTCTACTCGAAATTCGAACACCTGGGTGTATATGGTCGGGCTGAGGTTCAAGATGCTGCCGATGCCTCGGGACGCGCCATGGCGCTCAGGTTCTCGGACACCGAGATCTTCCCGAAGCCGGTGACGCTGCGGCGATTGACCTCACTGGCCAGGGAGCAGGGACTACCGTGGTCGCCGAGCTCGCTGATCTCGTTGTCCAGGATCAGCAGAGAGCTGTTCCAGGCGGTCTACCAAGAGGGGCACCGAACGACGTGAACGAACCGGAACGCGCGATGCTGCTGTCCGTCCATCCGCGCTTCGCCACCGCGATCCTGGCCGGCAGCAAGACGGTGGAGGTCCGTCGCCAGCGCGTCGCCGCGCCCCCCGGAACCCTGGTTCTGCTGTACGCGACCGCGCCCACCATGGCCCTGGTGGGCACGGCGCGCATCGCAGCAGTCCACGTCGCCTCTCCCAAGGAGGTGTGGTCCGCCCATCGCACCCAGACGGGAATCTCTCGGCGTGAGTACGACACCTACATGCGCGGCGCGACCCAGGCGAGTGGCCTCACATTGGAGGCTCCTCATTCTTTCGACGAGCCAGTGACGCTCAGCGCACTGCGGGCTGCGGGGGCCTTCCACCCTCCGCAGAGCTACCGCTACATGAAGGGCGATGAGCTTCTGCAGGTAGCCGTGGCAGGGCCTGTCGTGGGAACCACCCTTCGCGAAGAGTTGGGAGACCTGGTGTCCGCCTAGGGGATTCCTTGGGATCATCTGATCGTTGGTTATGTTGTGTCGTTGACTGACGCCCAAGGGGCTCGGCAGCGAGCCGCCCGATCATGCCCTCGGATGCTCCCGCGGCGGGCTGACCACGAAGATCCACCTGGCCGTTGGCGGCCGATGGCGTTCGTCATCACGCCGGGCCAGGCCGGTGATGCACCCGCGTTCGCCCGGGTCATGCACCAGTTCGGGTTGCCAGGCGGACCGGCCGCCCCAGGATCACGCCGGAGGTGGTCCTGGCCGACGAGGCGTACTCGTCCTGGGCGACCCGGTCCTATCTGTGTTGGCGGGGGATCCGTGCCGTGATCCCGCAGCCTGCGGACCAGGCTGGCAATCGCAAGCGCCTCGGCAGTCGCGGCGGCAGGCATCCGGCCTTCGATCGTGAGGCTTACAAGCAGTGGAACACGGTCGAACGGTGCACCAACAAGCTTAAGCAGCGGCGTGGTCCGGCCACTCGCCTATCACTAGACCGCCACCACCTACCTCGCTGGACTCTACCTCGCCGCCATCTTCATCTGGTCCGCCAGATGATCAAATGAAACGGCCTATCCCTCGACCACCACATGCCCCCTCTTCTCAGAGTCCGCCCCTAACCCGCCCTCACCCAAGGCCGGAGGTGGAACACAGTCAACCGAGCCAGCAGCAAGGCAATGCCCTCGCGGGCTGCAAGTAATATCGCGTGCAATCTCCGTTGCAAGGCAGAGATGATACGAAGCAGGAGATCCGAGCCGACGGAGGACCAACATGGAGCGGCTGGAACTGATTGTTGTGCAGCTCGAAGAGGCCAAGGGTCTGATCGAGAAGGGGCGTGTGCCCTACCTGCGGCTGGCATTCATACTTCTCGACAGCGTGACCGAGTTGATCCTTCACCGGACGGTTCAAACAGCGCTCTCGGATCAGGAGATACTCACGGGCCTGCTGTCGACATACAAAGAACTGGCCGCCAAAGGGCACGCAAAAGCAGCGGAAGAGATCCCTTCGATCGAGGCCCGGATCATTCCCAAGTCGCAACTGAAGAACATCGACCGCAACTTCGACGCCAAGGTGGCGCTCTTGGTCGACCGCGGGACGCTCGATCCGGCATTCGGCCCCGTCCTGCAGAAGCTGCACAAATACCGCAACGAGATGTACCACCGCGACAAGCTGAGGCGCGAAGTCCTCAGGCCAGCCACCCTGATCTACTTCGACTCCGCATGTACTGCGCTGGACTCGTACAACCAGCAGTGCATGGCCTACGGCAGTACCCCTCTGGGGCCGGAGCTCACGCGATTCACCGGAGGCCGCATGGCGGGCTTCATGGAGCAGGGCCTGCCGCAGCGGATCGCCGCGCAGCTGCGTCGCGAAGTAGGACTCGACCTGCCCCAGGTCCGCAGCGCACTGGCCCAGTACCTCGATGCCCGGCTGGACGAAATCGGCGACGGTCTCACGTTCATCGAGGGCAACCTTGGTGTCCCGTACCTCGTGCCTGGCGACGCCCTGCGTCTCGTGCAGGCGAACCTCGCCGCGAACCCGACCCTTGAACAGGTTCGCGGGAAAAAATACCCGTACTCCAAGGCAGACATGGAGCGGTGGCGAAACGAGATCTCCGCGCTGAAGTCCATCAGTGACAAGCACGATCTTGTACGCGAGTACGCCGCCATTGAAGACGCTTTCGAACCCCTCGAGCAGCTCGTCGACAAGGCGGTGATGGATGTCGATCGAGAAGTGCAACTCCAGATCGACATCGCGCGCGGCAAGTAGCAGCCCCCCCGGAAAAGCGCGGCGAAGCCGGGATGCCGAGCGCTAACGTGACTGGCATGAGCTGGTCACTTAGCCTCTTGGCGCCCCAGGAACCGGAACTGCTCGACGCGCTTTTCCTCTCGGTAGGCCGGGCTTTGCACCTGGCGAACGCCTACGAGGGCAAATGCCAGTACGTTCTCCGCGTCGGTAACCTGATCACCGCCCACGAGGCAGATCCGGCGATGACCTTGGAAGAGGTCATCGCCTCAGCCCCCGATGACAAGCTGCTGGGGGGCACCCTGCACAGCCTGGCCGCCCATGCGATGGGCCAGACCATGGACATGAACACCCTGCACAAGGCTAGGCAGGCCCGGAATTGGATCGCCCACGAAGGCGCCTCGATCGGCGACATTTGATCCGTGCACAGCGACCGCATCCTTGAGCATGCCGTCAAGCTGCGCGCTGCGGTGACGGATCTCGCGCTCGGCGACAACATCATCTCGCAGTGGTGCCACGGTCTGACGGAGCCGCACGAGCTCCCGCCGACGGACTGGATCAACGGCTACCCCGATACCGTCGACACTTGGGTCTTCGGCCAACTTCGCCCCCTGCTGCCTGAGCAGGACCCGGGTCTTGCAAGCTCCGATTAGACCCTGCCGATTGTCAGATCCGGCGAAATCCCGCCTTGCTGGACTCCACCTCGCTGTAATCTTCATCTGGCCAGCCAGGTGATCTGGAAGAGACGGCCGAGGGCAAGGGCCGAAGCGCGGGGCCTGGCCGCAGGCGCGTTGGTAGTTGCGGAAGGGCTTGAACCCCAAGGAATGCCAGCGATCGCTGTCTCCTGTGCCTCCTGCGCCTCGTCATTCAGTTCCTTCCTCGAACTAGTTCCCAGAGGGATTTGGCTGCTCTCGTTGGGCGAGTAGATGGGGCGTCCAGGAGGCTGAGCGTCAGGCGACGAGCCGGGCCGCCCGCTCGCGCAGCTCCTGGGCTTCCGGGAAGCCGTTGTAGCGGCGCAGACGGACGCGCATGTCCTGGAGGGCGGCTTGGACCTTCACGGAGCGGATGCCGTCCGCGCAGTCGAGGAAGTCCCGCCAGGTCACCAGGGCGCCGTCGACATCGCCTTGGCGGAGCCGTACGCCGCCAAGGTCGGCCAGGACGATGGCGCGGGTGCGGCGGCGGTCGAGGCCGTGGATGTCGAGGGCGAGGTGAAGGTGCTCCTCGGCGGCGTCGAGGTCGCCGAGGCGGGAGAGGATCATGCCGGATTCGTGGGCCCATCGGCCGGGGGAATAGTGGGCTGCCCAGGAGTCGCCGCCTGCGGTGGACGGCTTGCCGATGGCGGTCTCGGCCATGGCGAGATGCCTGGTGGCCGTGCGGCGGTCGTCGTCCTGGGCTGCGGCGTTGGCGAGGGTGGCCTCGTAGTAGGCGATGGCGCGCGGGTTGTCGAGGTGGCGGCCGTAGTCCACGCAGGCTTCGCCGAGCTGGACGGCCTCGGCTCGGTAGCCCAGGTCGACGCACTGCACGGCGAGCCCTCGGAGGGCGGTGGCGGACAGTTCCGGATCGCCTGCTTCGGCGGCCAGGCGGAAGGAGTGCGCGTAGTAGCTCTGGGCGAGTCCGCGCAGTTCGGGGGTATCGCCTTCGTCCTGGGCCATCCAGCCGGCGAGGTGCACGAGCTGGGAGGTGGCGGCGAACAGCTCGCGGCCGGTTGCCTCGGTGAACCGGCCCTCCAGCCAGGGAGCGACGTCCTGGGTGAGGTAGCGGACGGCGAGGTGGCGGGCGTGGCCGCCGCCGAGTTCGGAGGCCGAGTCGCCGAGCGTCTTCACCATGTGGCGCACCGCTGCCACCTCGCCCCGGCCGACGCGCAGGCCCCCGGGGGAGGCGTTCCTGGTCCTGCGGGTGATGCTGTCCATGTCGGGCAGGTCGAGGGCGGACAGGGCGTATCCGCTGGATGCGACGATGAAGTTCCGGCGGTCCACGTCGCTCCTTCCCAGGTGTAGGACTGAGGCCACGGTATCGGTGCGGAGTGCCATCGGCATGGCCTCCGGAAGGTTGATCGCCTCCGGATCCAGCCCCAGCACCTGGGCGATATAGGGCCACCAGTGGTCCGGGGTGCGTTCGCCCTCGATCCAGCGCCGGGCGTGCTGCCGCTGCAGACGACGCGGATCGCCGCTCTCAGCCAGCCCCAGAGCGCGTGCCAACTCTGAGGGCCCCCAGCCGCGTTCCTGGCATGCCTGCTTGATCAGATCCGCGACGGCCGGGTTCCTCGGCACCCCGTCACCCTCCCCACCTGGATTACGCGGGATTACGCAGGACTACATCCTGGGCCCTGTCCCGGGACCGCGGATCGCCGTTCACTGAACATCACCCCTTGGATCTCCGAATGGCTCGAACAGGCCCTGCGCAGGGCCTGTTGGTGCCTGCCCGGACGAGTGAAAGGAACCACCGGTGACGACGACCGATCAGGACTCCCGCACCCGCAGGACCACACCCTCGACGGCGGATGATTTGGCGCAGAGCGCCACGGCCCCCGAGGCGTCCGAGCGCCCCTCCCGGCCGACGACCCCGATCGTCCAGGGTCTGGCCCTCCTAGACAAGGACCCCCGCTACGACCGGCGGACCGGGCACGCGGCCCTCTTGGTAGACGTCTGCTTCCTCGATGGAACGAAGACCACCACGAAGCTCGAACTGGACCCGGGTCGAGTCCAGTTGCTGAACATCCAACTGGAGCGGTCCATCGCTCTGCGCGAGGCGGCACGCAAGGAGGAGTCCGAGTGAGTCGGACCGTGTCGTCCGACCCGCTCGGAACTGCCCTGACCTGGGTGTGGGCGCTCGGTACGGCAGCCGGGCTCGCCATGGTCGGGGTGCTCGCCCAGGGCGAGTCTCCGGCTGTGCAGGGCTCCGTGGCGTACCCCTCGCTCAGCGCCGAGGACACCGGTCCGGACGACGCCGCTGAACAGACCGCTCTGGCCCTGACTTACGGGGCCAGCCCGTTCCCCGAGGCAGACACGACAGCACCTCGCCGGCACGCGTGCTCTGCACAACCTGTGAAGGGAAGCTGATGGTCAGCCAGCTCAATAGCGATACACAGCCACATCCCGTGTCGATCGCGTTCAGCGGCCCCGACAACACGGGGAAGACCAAGCAGATCGGAATCCTCGCCCGCCGCATGGGCGCCAGCGCCACCTCGGCGGGGCCCCTCGACCACTACGACCGGCGCTGGGCCGCCATCAAGGCCGACGGCATGAGCCGCTGGTGGTTCGAGACCGGACTGGTCCAGGAGGTCTCCGATGTCCTCGCCACCTCCTACCTGGAGCGCTCCCGCCGTCCGTTCTCGGCACCGGTGCGGCTCCTCGACCGGGGCATCCCGATGCTGGAGGCATCCGTCGCGGCCACCGTCGCCGTCCGGGAGAACCTGGCCGCTCCGCAGGCCGCTGACCGTGCCCGCTGCCTCCTGGCCCCATACGAGGCCGATCTCCAGACCGCGGAAGCCGGCGAATGCGCCCTCCTTCTCCTGCACTGCGACGACGCCGAGGAAGGCACCCGCCGGAGCCTGTCCCACGAGGCCAGCGTCACCGGCATCTACGCGGCCTATCAGCGTGCCCTCCACGAGCAGATCAACTGGCTCGCTGCGGAGGGCCGATTCGCCACGACGATGCACATCGGCGACCGGCCGACCGTCACCGTCCAGGACGAGATCCGCCGGCTCCTGGCCTCTCTGCACCCCGCCATCCCCGGCCGGGCGATGGCAGGCGTGCACGTCACCGCGCTCGGCGGCATGTCGGAGAGCGGCAAGAGTACGGCCGGCGAGTACTTACGGACGCACCACGGGTACGCCCGTCTCAAGATCGGCTACCTGATCCAGGACGCGGCCACCCGGGCGGGCATCGCTGACCCGTACCGGCTGGACCCGGTCGTGCAGGCCGAGCTGATCGTGGACGCCCTGGACCGGTACTGCGAGGCACACCACTTCCTAGACTCCGTCAGCGTCGAGTCTCTGCATGACTTCGACTCGACGGCTGAGCTCGCCAGGATGCTCGGATCCCAGCTCACCATCGCCTACCTGGAAGCCTCCGCAGCCGTCCGCGCACAGCGTGGAACCGCAGGCGCACAGGACGTCGCCGACCGCGACGTGGTCAAGAGCGCTCGGGGCGCAGACAAGATTGCCTCCATCGCCCAGGAGGTCATCGGCAACGACGGGCCGCGCCTGGAGCTGGAGCGAAGGCTGGACCGCATGGCGCTGGCCCACAAGTGGCCCGAGCAGCAGCCGAGCACCATGCCGGTCAACGCGCTGGGCCTGCCGGTACACCTGGAGTCGTATCTCAGCGAACTCCTCGACCGCCTGACCGGCCCGCGCCCGTTGATCGACCTGCTGGCCGTCACCGGCAGCGGCGCCCGCGGCAAGTACCAGCACGACTGGAGTGACCTCGACGTGTTCGTTGTCGCCGGCGTCGACTCCCTGGACGGGATGCGGCGCGTGCTGGCCGACCTGGAAGCCGAACTCGGAGGCGTCAAGCTCGGGCTGACCGTGCTCACCCGCGCGGAGTGCCGGGCAGGAGCCATCACCTCCAGGCTCCTGCACGTCCTGGCGCTCATCGGGAGCGGGGGCCTCGTCCCCCTGTGGTGCGCTGCCGGACTTGCCCTGCCTGCTCCGGACACGGATACCGACATCGACGTGAGCCTGCGCGACGGAATCCAGGCCGCCATAGAGATCCGTCGTCAGCTCCTGAGGGGTTCGCCCGACCTCCGCGACCTGTACAAGGTCACCGCACTCCTGGCGAAGATCCAACTGCGGTTCCGCGGGATCGAGTGCCCCTCTGACAACGACGCCCTGCGGGTACTCGTCGAAGCCGGGCACCAGGACACGGGCATGGTCGCAGCGGCCCGCACCGAACGGGCTGCCGCCGACGAGTTGGCCATGGTCGTCCTGCGGAGCTGGCTGGCCACTCTTCCCGGGGACATGACGTGAGCATGAGCGACCGGCCAAGGGCGTCGAGTACGGCCACCTTCTACAAGGAGGCCACCACCCGTGAGGCAGCGGAAGCCGAAGCCAGGGGCTGGACGAGGCTCGGCTCCCGTCTCCAGGTTCCGACCCTGCGGGCGCGTCCCTCGCTGCCGTACCGGCATCTGCTGGCGTACGAGGACGTCTTCGCCAGCGGGCGATGCGAGCTGCTGCTCGGCGACGTGATCGCCCTGGCCGATCGCGACCCGGCCGTACTGCCGCGCCTGGGCAGCCTCGTTGACAGCGTCTGCCATGACCTGCGGGCCGCGGCTGCTGAAACCGGGAAGGTGGCCCCACTCGCCGAGTGCGTGCCCGCCCTCTACCTCGACCGAATCCGCCCCGGCGGACGACTCGACCGCTGGTACCTGCTGCGAGACCTGCCTTTCACTCTGCCCCACACCGATGTGACCCTCACCGTCCAGGAGTTGGCCGACTACACTGTCACCGCCAATGGCCGACCGCTCACGCTGAACGTCGCCGCCGTCGTCGACAGCGCCCGCCACGCCCTCGTCCCCGATCGGCGCTGGCTGGCCGGGCTGACGCAGGGCGACCCCACCGAGCCCAACATCGCCGATCCGCTGTGCTGGCTCGACTTCGAATGCGCCGGCCGCAATACCGCCGTGGGAGAGGCCGCCAACCTCCTCTGGTACCTCATGGCCATGGGCGGCTGGCTAGTCCCTCGCTACCAGCCCGATGTCTACGCCCGCACCCTGCGCCTGGTGCTGCCGGCCCGGACCAGCCCTCGCATCGACCATCTGGAACTGCACGCCGCCGCCCGGCACATCGACATCCAGTACTCCTGGAACACCGGCCCCGGCCGCCACGCCGCCATCAAGAGAGCGCTGCACGGGCTCTGCGTCCAAGGCGGCATCGGCATGGACGAACTCCGTGCCTTCCTCGCCCTTCGCATCCTCGGAGTCATCCCGGCCGGTCGGCTGACCGGACACGACCTGCTGCTCGTCCTGATCAAGCTCGCCGAGAGCCAGGATGGCGCAACCAGCCTCGACGCCTTCTTCACCACTGCACCGGTCCCTCATCCCGACCCCAGCGAACGGAGCCGCAATGCCCCTGCCCCTGCTTGAAGTACCGCTCCAGGCCCGGCCGCTGCAAGGCCGGACCGCGCTCGTCACCGGCGGAGCGACCGGAATCGGCGCCGAGATCGGCCGCGCACTCGCCGCTGCCGGAGCCGTGGTGGCCATCAACCACCTCGGCCAGGAGCGGGAAGCGCAAGCCCTCCTCGCCGCGTTCGACCGCGGCGGAAGCCTTGGGGTCGCGATCAACGCCGACCTGACCGACCCCGACGCCGTCCATGCGATGACCGACCGGGTCCGTGCGGAGGCGGGGCCGATCGACATCCTCGTGAACAACGCCGGCGCCTACCCTCGGGTCCCCTGGAGGGACACCGACGAGGACGCCTGGAACTACTCCCTCGACGTAAACCTCACCGCCCACTACCGCGCCTGCCACGCGGTGACCCCCGGCATGGTCGAACGCCGCTGGGGCCGGATTGTGAACATCGGCAGCGTCAACGCCCGGGCGGGACGGACCAACCTCGTCGCCTACAGCACTGCAAAGGCCGGCCTCCTGGGCCTCACCCGTTCCCTCGCCCGCGAACTGGGCCGGTACGGGGTCTGCGTCAACACGGTCCTGCCCGGCGCCATCCAAGTCGAGGCCGAGACCGTGATCCCCGCCCGCCACCGGGCCAACCCGAAGGACCAGATCAACCGCCAGTGCGTTCCCCGCCGTGGACGGCCCGAAGACGTGGCGGCCCTGGTGGCGTTCCTCGTGGGACCCACCGCGTCGTTCATCACGGGACAATCCGTCCACGTTGACGGCGGCTGGCTGTTGCACTGAGACCGTCAACAAGCAAGGAGTCAAGGTCAAATGAACGAACGAGTCCGAGCCGTTCTCGTCACCGCGGACGAGACCATGCTGGTCATCCGCCGCACCAAGCCCGGCGTCCCCGTGTACTGGGTGCTGCCCGGCGGCGGCGTCGAAGCCCATGACGAGTCCCGGGAGTCCGCCCTCCACCGGGAGATCCACGAGGAGATCGCGGGCAAGGCCGACATCGTCCGCCTCCTGCACACGCTGGAGGCCGAGGACGAGCGCCAGCTCTTCTATCTCGCCCGCATCGCGACGTGGTCCTTCGAAGACCGCACCGGCCCTGAGTTCAGCGCCGAGGGCCGCGGTGAATACGCGCTGGAGGAGGTCCCGCTGACGGTGGAGGGGATCGACAGCATCGACCTCAAGCCGGAGGAGATCGCCCACGTCCTGCGGGGTGCTCTTGCTGACGGAACCCTCGCCACCGACGGGACTACGGCTTGACCTGTGATTACGTGTGCATGCCCTCGGGGTCAACGCTGCTAGGCGTTGGCCCCGAGGGCGCCTATGGCATCACAACTGGCTGGTCAGGTGCCGTTTTCGCACTGTGTGTACGACTGCGGGCAGCGCGGTGATCTTTCAAGCTGCCTCCCGCGTGCCGTTCTACGCCAGTCTGACCGACGGCATGCGGCAGCACCTCAGTTTGCCAAGGGCCCACGGTCTGGATCAGCGCCGCCGGGCCGGTGGGTGCTGCGAGGATGGAGCCGCCACTGCTGTGGCTGCTGGCCTAGTGGGCTGTGGTGCGGCCCTGTTGGTCTTGGTGACCTGTGCCCGAGGGCTGGGGGCGTGGCGCTGGCCGAGGCGTTGGATGCGCCAGGTCAGTGCGCGGGCGGGGTGACGGGCGTCGTCCAGGGGGCGCTGGCTGAGCGCCTGGTCGAGGACTTTGACCGCATCGTGGCCCCGCGCCTCTGCCTCGGCGATGACGGTGGCGAGTGCATCCCAGGTACCGTCCTGCACAATGCGCTCGGCGTGATCGGGGATGGCTTGCCGGAGGTGGTGGACGTAACGCTGCATGGTCTGCTGGCCGGGAGCGCGACGGGCGAGGTCGCCGAGTACGGGTTCGGCGACCGGTCCGTATGCGGCCTGGAGGTGGACGAGGGCCTGCTGGGCTGCCGCCTCCTGCTGGGCGTGCTGGTGCTTGCGGTGCCAGTGGACTGCGAAGGCCACTGCGGTGAGCGCGGCGTCCAGCAGCATCGCCGGCCCCGACCCGTCGCCCGCCGTGTCGGGTCGGCGCCAGATGGCTTGGACGCTGCGGCGCAGGACGCGTGCGCTGTCGCGGTCGGCGGTGATACGGGAGCGGGTGGCGCGCTCGAAGGCAGCTGCGGCCTGCTGCAGTTGGGCCCTCGCCGCGGACGGTGTGGTGACCGGCAGAAGGGCCAGGGCCGCGCCGAGCGCGACCAGTTGTCCCTGGGCCGCGTGGTCGTCGCCGCGGGTGAGGTGGCTGGGGATGCGTTCGGTGGCGGTGGTGGCCTGGTGCCACGGATCGCCTGGGCGGACTGCGATCGGCTCAGGGCGGGTGTCGGTGAGGCGTTGGCGGATCTTGGGCAGGGAGAGGTCGCCGGCGAGGGTGGAGCCGGAGAACCACACCGGCTCGCCGTCCTTGTTGACGTCGCCGGGCAGGGCGACGCTGTAGCCGAGGACGTCGCCGGAGGGCCCGGCCTTCGGCCGCGCGGTCACGCCCGTCGCCTCCAGCAACGCGAAGAACTCGGCCTCGCTAGACGCGGCCGCCACCGCGCGGCGTACCCGCAGGCGCAGGACCTCGCGCGCTGTCGCGTCCTGGCCCTGGCGCTTGGCCTTGAAGTGCTCCTTGCTGGTCGGGCGCTTGGCAGCGGTGCCGTCACCTGGCTTGAGCCGCCTCAGCCCGTAGTCCACTTCAATCCTGCGGGCTTCCTTCTGGACAGCGCGCTGGTCGTAGCCGCGGCTCGGACGCCGGCCGTCCTGGCGCACCAATGTGGCGGCGATGTGGATGTGGTCGTCCGCGTGGCGCACCGCCACCCACCGGCAGGCTTCCTCATCCCCGTCGGGCGCGATGCCGGCGGCGGCTACGATCCGGCGCGCCACGTCCGCCCACTGCTCGTCGGTCAGGATCGGGTCCTCGGGGGCGGCACGGACGGGGCAGTGCCACACGGTGTGCTTGGGTGCCTTGTCGCCCAGCATCTTCACGGGCTGGTCGAGCTGCGCGGCGAGCTGGTCCGCCACGTCCTTGGGGTTGCGGTGCGGGCTGCGGCCGGGGTCGGGGGCGAAGTCGTTCCAGGAGGCCACCAGGTGGGGGTCGGTGTGCTCGTTGGCCCGGCCCTTGCCGAAGAGATAGCCGATCGTGCGGCGCGTGGCATGCGGGCCCTTGCCAAGGATGATCTTGGGTATCAACGGCTCACCGCCCCGTGGTCACGTGAGCGACGGCGTCGTCCACATCCGCGATCGATGTCTCGACCCGGTCCAGGAGCCGTTGGACGGTCTCGTGGTGGGGCCAGGCGCCGTCCTCGTTGAGGTGCCGGGTGAGCTGGTTGAGGTTGTTGCCGACCATGGCGAGCTGACGGTTGGCATCCATCAGCGTCTTGACCGCGGCGCGATAGTCGGCGACCGCAGCGGTGGGGTCATCGGAGCGGGCAGCGGCGAGCGAGCTTTCAGCCACGTAGCCGCCGAGCGCCATGTGACTCAGATCAGCGGCCTTCTGGACGAGGCCGAACTCGTTGTCGCTGTAGCGGGGGTGCACACGCTTCTCACGCAGCTCCGGCTCTCGCAGACGACGATGAGGAGCAGGTGTCTGCGGTGCGCTCGGCGAGGACTGACTGGCCCCTCCTTCGGTCGGCTCCCCTGGGCCGACCGACTCCGGCGCCCCCTCGGCACCGGACGCCTCCGCCCCCTCTGGGGCGGAGGCCGGGTAAGGACTCCTTACCCGACAACTTGCTCCGTCTGAGGCGGGGGTGGTGGTTTCCGCGCTGGGGTCGGTGGGGCCTTCGGGGTGCGACTGGTGCATGGGGTCTCTCTGGGCGGTGGGGCGAGTGGGGGTTCGGGCCATGGGTGCACGGTGGTTGAGTGCAGGCGGGCTCGTTCGGATTGGGGGAGGGCGCGGTCGTCTTCTGGTTTGGGATGGGGATGGGGACCGGTCCCCGCAGCTCATGGCGTTTGGGGACCGCGCTTTTGGCGGTTGGTCTCCTCGTCCGGCGAGGACGGGAAGCGGCGGTGCCGCGATGGTCCCGTCCCCGGTGCGTGTCTCCGGCTCCTGGTTTCGGGGACCGGGCTCGGGGGGCCGCGCGAGCGGTGACCTGCGTCTTTGCTGGGACCGGTCCCAGCATCTGCTGTGCCCGGTGGGGACCGGTCCCCACCGCGTTTGGGGGCCGGTCCCAGCTTTAGAGCGGGACCGGTCCCCGGTTCTTGGCGGAACCGGTCCCCGACGGCGTGTCAGGGGGACCGTCCCTGTGGGGGGCCGCAAGCGGGACCGGTTCCGTGGCGCACGCCCACTCGGTCCCCTGAGTCGGTGGTGCACGGTCCCGAACCGTCTGAAGCTTCTGGTCCCTTGTGCGTTGGGGACTGGTCCCCGGGACCGTCAAATGTGGGACCGGCGCCGACGGTCGGAGCCGGTGAGGATGACGCGTTCGGTCATCTCGGCGAGGCGGGAGGCGATGCGGTCTCCGAGGGCGGTGCGGAGGGCGTCGGTAGGGAGGTTGGTGGTGATGAGGGTGGGGCGCATGTGCTCGTACCGGTGGTTGATGAGCCGGTAGGTGAGCTCCTCGGTCCACTCGCTGTTCTTGGCCGCGCCGAGGTCGTCCAGGAGCAGCAGCGGGCAGCGGGCGAGGGTCTGCAGGTCGCGTTCGGCGTCGTGGCCGGAGCGGGGGCGCAGGCGGGCGTACAGGTCGGCGGCGGTGACAGCCTCCCAGCGCAGCCGGACTCCTGCGGAGAGCAGGGTGCGGACTGCGCCGTATGCCTGGTGGGTCTTGCCGGTACCGGTGGGGCCGACGATCAGCAGGGACGGGCCTTCGGCGATGCCCGGTGCGCCGCTGGGGCCGGGGCGTCCGGCGGCGGCGATTGCCTTGGTCCAGGCGGTGACCTGCGCGTGGTCGCCCAGGGCGTGGCGGTATCGGGCGGGGATGCGGGCATCGGCCAGCTCCAGGGCGGTGACCGGTTCGCTCGGTGGCTCCTGCGTGGTGGCTGCCTCGGGGTCGATGCCGCGTGCGGTGAGGATGGCGCCGAGCCGCTCGGCGAGCGGGCCGAGGCGGTCCGGGGTGTGGGTGAGGGTGGCGCTCACAGGTCACCCCCGTAGGCGGCGGCGACATCGGACGGATTCGTCCACGACCGGTGGGCTGTGCCGGATGAGGTTGGGGCGGCGTTCATGGCCTCGTGGACGAAGCTGGGAAGGGTGCTGGGGTGGAGGCCCTTGGCCCGGTGACGGTCAAGACCCGCACGTATGTGTGCCGGGTCGATGCCCTCGGCGAGGAGTTTTTTGACTTCGCTGCCGAGGTGTCCGAGCACGCCCGCAGGCGGTCGGTGGCTGCAGGCGGCGGCGTACTCGCCTATGAGGTCCTTCGCCGAGACGGTCTGGGGTGCGGGGGCGCTTGCGCCCCCCAACGGAGTAGATCCTAGATCCCTGTTCCTAGGTCCTAGATCCGGACCGTGAGCACTCGTCGCGGGCTCCGTGAGGCCTCCCTGCGTCGGCGATGAGGACTCACTGAATCGCCCCTGGCCTGCGGATTCGTCACTCACCGCGTCCTGCGTGACTCCTCCGGGAGCCGGTGCGGAGGGCTCAGTGAGGGGTGCGTGCGTCGGCGGTGAGGGCTCACGCGGAACACCCTGATCGTGGTGGGGGCAGTCGGGATGCCGTACCCCGCTGGGGCGGTTGATCCTCTGGTGCTGAGCGAAGGTGACGATGTGCAGGTACTGCTTGCCGTTGGCGCCTTGGTATCGGCAGATCAGCTCGGCGGCGTCGAGCTGGGTGAGGTCGTCCTCGACGCCGATGGGGCCGTGTCCGGGGCGCAGGGACCACAGCAGGCCGGCAATGACGGCGGGCTGGTCGCGGAACCGGCCGTGGTCGTCTGCCTGGGTGAGCAAGCCGAAGAACGTCCGCTCGGCGGACAGGGAGACCGCCGCGAGGGACTCCGAGTGGAACGCCTCGGGCTTGATGGTGCGGATACGGGCGATTTCGATCGACCACCTTCGTCGCAGATCGGGGGCAGAGAATTTCGGCGGGGCCGCGGGGGGCATGGACAAGACAGCCACACCAGGGGCGCAAAAGTCCAGAGTGGGTTATAAAACTCTGTACTACTTCCGGGCCGGTCGGAAAACAGTAGCTCCGGATCCCCGATTGTCGAAATCAGCCCTTCGAAATCTTCGACGGTCGGCGCATCGCTCACAGCAGACGGGAAAGTGTTCCCGTCGCCGGAGAACGCAAGCTACAACACATCCATGCCACCGCGTTCCCTTGAAATCGGCCCAGCAGGAAAAGGCGCCGCCCGCGCCATCGTGCGCGCCCGTACCGCCCGCGGCTACTCCCAGCGTCAGCTCGCCGCCCGCGTCACCGCCCTCGGTCGACCCATGACCGCCACCGCGCTCTCCCGCATCGAACGCACCGTCCGGCGCTGCGACATAGACGACTTCGTCGCCATCGCTACCGCGCTCGGAGTCGCCCCGCACACCCTCCTCGCCAGCTCTTCGAGAGACCGGGGCCATGCGGAGCGGGCGGAAACATAGCCGACGATCGCCGGTTGGCCAAACCGGCGATGCTCCGCATCATTGAATCTCCCGGCACCCCGTCGTGCCTTCTTTTGGTAATCCGCTCTTTCCATGCGAGGAAACCCTTTGCCCCGACCCCTCATGAGCCCTGCCCGAAACCCCCTCGACTACGAGGAGGCGGGGTGATGATGAATGGCTCCAGCCGCTCGCGCGAAAAGATGACCGTGGACGAACTCTGCGCCCAGCTTCAGGTATCCCTGTCAGCTCTCCATGACTGCCGCTAAAAGAGCCAGGCGTCCCGCTGGGTGAATCTTTCGAACGCCATTCTGCGTATCCTCCGCAATCATCTGGAGAACTGGCCCACCGATTGCCAGTGCCGCGCATGACGAACCGGCCCTTCAAGGTCCGCTCCCTCCCGTACCTCACAGAGAACCTCCTATGCCTGCCCGATCTTTGCGTGCCCCCACAGCTTCCCTGGGCGCCCTACACGCGGCCTTCCTGACCGTGAAGGACGCCGCCGAGTACCTCGGCCTCTCACCCCACACCCTCTACGTCTGGCGCCACCGCCGACAGGGACCTCCGAGCTTCCGCATGGGTCCACGAGGCCGCGTCATGTACCGACTCGAAGCCCTCGATGCCTGGGTCCGCGAGCAGGAGCAGGCCGACTCGCGCTCAAACGCGGCTCTCAACCCGCTGAACGCTCCTCGTCAGGAACGGTCCACCCGCCTCACCAGCGCTTGACGCTCCAAGCGCCGTAGAACGCCGTCTCCATCCTCTACATCAAGGAGTTCCCCTGACCGGCTACATAGAAGACCGATGGCTCAAGAAGCGCCCCAGCCCGACGACCGGCAAGCGCGAACGCACGACCATGTACGGCAAGTGCACCCGCTACCGCGTCAAGGGCATCCCCGGCGTCAAGGACCGTTCCTTCGACGCACTCCAGGACGCCAAGTCCTGGCTCGCCCAGACCCAGACTGACGCACGTCGAGGAGAGTTCGTCGATCCACGCGATGGAGCCATCTCCCTCAAGGACTACATCGCGACCCACTGGTGGCCCACCCAGAGTGGGGACCCGTCCACCCTCGAACGCATCGAGCAACGGGTCCGCCGGCACATCGTCCCGCACCTCGGTGCCCTGCCGCTCAACAGCGTCGGTACCGAAGTGCTGCGGAGTTGGAAGAAGCGACTCGAGAAGGACCTGGGGCTCACCTCCATCCGTCTCGTCTGGGCCACGCTGTCTGGCGTTCTCCAGGCTGCCGTCGAAGACCGACGCCTCGCACGTAACCCGTGCCGTGCGAGCACAGTTCGCCCTCCGGCGGCTGCACCGGGCCGGGTCGAGGCATGGCTGCCCGAGCGCGTGCTGGCCGTACGCGCAGCTATCCCGGACCGCTATCGCGTGCTTGTCGAGATCGGTGCTGGACTCGGCCTGCGACAGGGAGAGGCGTTCGGCCTGTCGATGGCGGACATCGACTTCGACGCGGAGATCGTCCATGTCCGGCGCCAGGTCAAGATGGTGCGGACGAAGCTCTGCTTCGCGCTTCCCAAGGGGCGCAAGGTTCGCGACGTGCCCCTGCCCTCAAGCGTGGCCAAGGCGCTGCGGCAGCATGTGGAGTTCCTCGCGCCCGTGCCGGTCACCATGCCGTGGGACGATCCGCGCCCGCCGCAGACGCCGGTAGAAGCCAAGCACCGTCGGCCCAGGACGTACAACCTCCTGGTGACGGGCCGCGAGCATAAGGCGATCAATCGGAACTACTTCAACTCCTACGTCTGGAAGCCCGCCCTGGCCGAGGCCGGCGTGATCGCCGCGCTGGAGGAGAGCGCACCGGACGGATCCCGAGCCTGGGAGCCCTCCC
Source organism: Streptomyces sp. NPDC047049 (assembly GCF_040643995.1). Taxonomy (NCBI): domain Bacteria; kingdom Bacillati; phylum Actinomycetota; class Actinomycetes; order Kitasatosporales; family Streptomycetaceae; genus Streptomyces; species Streptomyces sp. NPDC047049. The sequence goes on from NZ_JBEYVM010000014.1 coordinate 94,342, forward strand.
GGGAGCACGGTTATCACGCCCTGCGTCACTTCTACGCCTCCGAGCAGTTGGAGGCCGGCGAGTCGGTCGTCTCCCTGGCCAGGTGGCTCGGCCACTCTGACCCCGGCTTCACGCTCCGGAAGTACGCGCATTTCCTGCCCCGCGCCGGTGCGCGCGGCGGCGCCGCCATCGACGCGGTCTTCGCGTAGCCGCAAACCGACCGGCAGAAGCTCGGTCCTGGCGCAAAGTCCCAGAGAAGTCCCAGACATGCCGCCGCACCCCCTCCTGGCCCGTATTCACGCAGGTCAGAAAGGGTGCGGCGGCATCCGTTGTTCAGATATCCCGGAAGATCTCGATCTGCGCCCCGATCGAGTTGAGGCGTTCGGCCAGGTCTTCGTAACCCCGGTTGATGACATAGACGTTGCGCAGGACGGAGGTGCCCTCGGCGGCCATCATGGCCAGGAGGACGACGACGGCGGGGCGCAGGGCCGGGGGGCACATCATTTCCGCGGAGCGCCAGCGGGTGGGGCCGTCGACCAGGACGCGGTGCGGGTCGAGGAGTTTGACCTGGGCGCCGAGGCGGTTGAGGTCCGTGAGGTAGATGGCGCGGTTGTCGTAGACCCAGTCGTGGATGAGGGTCTGCCCCTGGGCGCTGGCCGCGATGGCCGCGAAGAAGGGGACGTTGTCGATGTTGAGGCCCGGGAAGGGCATCGGGTGGATCTTGTCCAGCGGGGCCTGGAGCTTGGAGGGGCGGACCGTCAGATCGATCAGCCGGGTACGGCCGTTGTCGGCCGCGTACTCCGCGCTGCGCTCATGGTCCAGGCCCATCTCCTCCAGGACCGCCAGTTCGATCTCCAGGAACTCGACCGGTACCCGGCGGATGGTGAGCTCCGACTCGGTGACGACTGCCGCCGCCAGCAGGCTCATCGCCTCGACCGGGTCCTCGGACGGCGCGAAGTCCACATCGCGTTCGATGTGTGCGGCGCCGTGGACGGTGAGGGTGGTGGTGCCGATGCCGTCGACCCGGACGCCCAACTCCTCCAGGAAGAAGCACAGGTCCTGGACCATGTAGTTGGAGGAGGCGTTGCGGATGACCGTGACGCCGTCGTGGCGGGCGGCGGCCAGCAGGGCGTTCTCGGTGACGGTGTCGCCGCGTTCGGTCAGGACGATCGCGCGCTTGGGGGCGACGCTGCGGTCCACCTCGCCGATGTAGGTGCCGTCGGTCGCGGTGATCTCCAGGCCGAAGTGGCGCAGCGCCGTCATGTGCGGGGTCACGGTGCGGGTGCCGAGGTCGCAACCGCCCGCGTACGGCAGCTTGAAGCGGTCCATCCGGTGCAGCAGCGGGCCGAGGAACATGATGACGCTGCGGGTGCGGCGGGCCGCCTCGGTGTCCATCGAGTCGAGGTCGAGCTCCGCGGGCGGCACGATCTCCAGGTCGTTGCCGTCGTTGATCCACCGGGTCCGCACGCCGATGCTGCCCAGCACTTCGAGGATGCGGTAGACCTCCTCGATACGGGCCACCCGGCGCAGAGTGGTGCGGCCCGCGTTCAGCAGCGTGGCGCACAGCAGCGCCACACAGGCGTTCTTGCTCGTCTTCACATCGATGCTCCCGGACAGCCGGCGGCCGCCGACCACCCGCAGATGCATCGGCCCGGCATAGCCGAGCGAGACGATTTCGCTGTCGAGTGCTTCGCCGATACGAGCGATCATCTCAAGGCTGATGTTCTGATTCCCGCGCTCGATGCGGTTGACCGCGCTCTGGCTGGTGCCGAGAGCTTCGGCGAGCTGCGCCTGTGTCCAGCCACGGTGCTGCCGGGCGTCACGGATGAGCCTGCCGATACGTACGAGGTAGTCGTCTGCCATGGAGTGACCGTATCTCAGATATGAGATGGGTGTGCAATTGTCGATGACCGAGTTGTTCTACTACTATGCGAACAACTGAGAGGTGGTCGCCACGCTCATGAAGAGTGCCCCGCGTTCTTCCGCGCCCTCAAAGGCCCGCCCGTGGGCCCTGATTACCGTCCTGCCGTTCGTCGCAGCCGCCGTGGCCGTCGCCGTCGCCTACTCCTCGGTCTCCGCCCGATTGCCCGAACCGCTTGCCACCCATTTCGGTGGTGTCGGCGCCCCGGCCGACGGATTCACCTCCACCCGCGGCTTCCTGACGCTCACGCTCACGCTGCTGCTCGTCTTCGGCACTGTCTTCGGCCTCCTCGCGCGGCTGCCGGAGCCCTCGGAGCAGACGCCCTGGCTGATCGCCGGCGGCTACGCCCTCGCGGCCGCCATCGGGTTCCTCACCTGCGGGACCCTGTTCGCCAACGCCGGTGCCACCGACACCTCGGCGGTCCGGCTGCCGCTGTGGGAGCCGGCCGTGGCACTCGTCGTCGCGCTGCTCGCCGGGGCCCTGGGCCGCCTGCTGGCCGGCCCCGCGCCCCGGCCGTCCGGCCGGCCGGCGGGCGAAGGCCCCCGGCTCGACCTCCCGACGGGCACGTCGGCGGGCTGGTCACGCACCATCAGCTCGCCACCGATCGTCGCGCTCGGTGCCCTGCTGCTCGGCGCGGGGCTCTTCGTCCTCGCTCTCGCCGACTGGCCGGCGAGCATCGGCCTGCTCGTCGGCGCGCTCGCGGTCCTGCCCTGTGCCGCCGCGCGGGTCACCGTCGACCGCCGCGGTCTGACGGTGACGTCGACCCTGCTGCCGCCGCCCCTCCGTATCCGGCACCTTCCCCTCGACCGCATCACGGAGGCCACCAGCCGCCCGATAAGCGCGTTCCGGGAGTTCGGCGGCTGGGGCTATCGCATCCGGGCCGGCGGCAGCGGCCTCGTCCTGCGCTCGGGCGAGGGCATGGTGGTACGGCTGACCAATGGCAAGGAGTTCGTGGTGACGGTCGATGATGCCGTGACCGCCGTCGCCCTGCTCAATACGTACCTGGACCGCGCGCGCTCGCGGAAGGAAGGAGCCTGACGTGCTCTTCCGGGTGGACCCCGGCTCGCCCGTCCCGCTCGGCGACCAGATCGCGGCCTCGGTCCGCGGCGCGATCGCCGACGGCACGGTGGACGCCGGGGAGCGGCTGCCGGCCGCCCGTGCCCTCGCCGCGTCGCTCGGCGTGAACGTCCACACCGTGCTGCGCGGCTACAAGCGCCTCAAGGAGGAGGGCCTGATCGAACTCCGCCGCGGCCGCGGCGCCGTGGTCACCGGCGCCGCCTCGCCGGCCCGCGCCCGCCTCGGCGAGACCGCCCAGCGACTGATCGCCGAGGCCCGCAACCTGGGACTCTCCGATGAGGAGATCGTGACGGTGGTCCGTACGGGGCTGTCGGGGTCCTGAGGCGGGCGGGGGAGGGCCGGGAAGCCTGGGGCGGGGAGGCCGGGACGTCGGGCGGAGGCGGGCGGGGGACGCGGAAGGGCGCGGTTCAAGGCCGGCGCTCCCCCTCCACGACGTGGCCGTGCCGTCAGCCGCCGCTCCTCGGCCGTCAGTCATCGAGGATCGTCAGATCCAGCCGGCTCAGCCGCGCGAGGTCGGCCAGGATGTTGATCTCGACGATCTTCCCGTGCGCGAGCGTGAAGCCCATGACGGAGAACGGTCGGCCGTCCCGTGCCGTGACGAGCCCCGGCGCGCCGTTGACCAGCGCCGGCCGGGCGAACGCGGCGAACCGGGAGAAGGTGAGCGCCCGCTCGACCACCGCGCGTGCTCCGCGGACCAGCGTCGATACGCCCTCGGGCGCGTCACCGGCATCGGCGCGCAGCACGACGTCCGGATCGAGCACCGCGAGCAGCGCCTCGAAGTCGCCGCCGCGCGAGGCGGCGAGGAAGGCGTCGACCACTTCCCGCTGACGGGCGAGATCGGTGTCGGGGGCCGGGGCGGTGCCCTGGACGCGGCGCCGGGCGCGGCTGGCGAGCTGCCGGGCCGCCGCGGGGGTGCGGTCGACGAGTGGCGCGATCTCGTCGAAGGGCACCGCGAACATGTCGTGCAGGACGAAGGCCAGTCGCTCGACGGGGGTGAGGGTTTCCAGCACGACGAGCAGCGCCAGCCCGACCGAATCGGCCAGCAGCGCCTCGTGTTCCGGGTCGACGGTGTCCAGGCGTTCCACGATCGGCTCGGGGACATGGACCTCCAGCGGGTCCTCGCGCCGCGCCTTGCGCGTCCGCAGCTGGTCCAGGCACACCCGCCCGACGACCGTCGTGAGCCAGCCGCCCAGGTTCTCCACCCCGTCCGCACCGGACCGGCTCAGCCGCAGCCAGGCCTCCTGGACGGCGTCGTCGGCCTCGCTCACCGAGCCGAGCATGCGGTAGGCCACGGCCCCCAGACGGCTCCGGTTCTCCTCGAACCGCTCCGCCAGCCACTCGTGGTCGTTCATGGGTCTCATTCCTCCCCCGTCGAGTTCCGTCACCGTAATGACGGATGTCACGGGCCGGATGTGACACGCGGCGGTGGGCACGCGGCGGAGGGGCGGAGGGGCCGCCCCGGGCCGGGGCCCGGAGGCGGCTGTATACGGCAGTCGACGCTGCCGCCCGCCCGTCCCCTAGGGTCGCCCGGGCGGGGCGGTACGGCAGGGAGGGGCATCAGCAGTGAGCCTGGGCACAGTCGGGCAGGCTGCCGGTCTGTTCGCGGTCACCAACATCGACGACATCCTGGTGCTGTCGCTGTTCTTCGCGCAGGGAGCCGGTCATCGCGGCTCCGGAACCAGGATCGTGCTCGGGCAGTACCTCGGATTCGCCGCCATTCTCGCGGTGGCCGTGGCCGCCGCGTTCGGTGCGACCTTCCTGCCGCAGTCCGCCCTGCCCTGGCTCGGTCTGCTGCCCCTGGCCCTGGGGCTCAAAGCCGCCTGGCAGGCGTGGCGCCACCGCGCCGACGGTGAAGGCGGGGAGGGCGACGGCGGCGACAGTGGCAAGGGCGGCCCGAGCCCGTGGGAGGTCGCCGCCGTCACCTTCGCCAACGGCGGCGACAACATCGGCGTCTACGTTCCCGTCCTCGCCGCGGCGGGCGTGGGAGGGATGAGCGTCTATGCCGTCGTCTTCCTCGCCCTGGTGGCCGTGTGGTGCCTCGCGGGCGCGTTCTTCGCCACCCGCCCCGTCATCGCCAAGGCCCTCAGCCGCTGGGGGCACGTCCTGCTGCCCCTGGTTCTGATCACTTTGGGCCTGCTGATCCTCATCGACAGCGGAGCCTTCGGCGGCTGACCGTGCCCGGCCGATTCCTCACCCGGCGACCGCCCCGTTGCGGCGGCGCTCCGGCCCCTCCATGCAGGACAAGCCCTGATGGGTGTCCCCGGTTCCGTGACCGGGGACACCCAGCAGGGCATGACCACGCCGCGGCGATGTACTAGAGTTATCTCGACATCGAGATATTTGCCGAGGGGTGTACCGCTGCCGCGCCAGTAAGGCGTGCCTAACTTAGGCATACCTTAGCGGATGGTCAAGGAGCTGTGACGGCAGCATTGCGGTGGTACGCGCGAATTCATGCATGAAGGAGACTGTCGTGTCGGCGAACAGCTTCGACGCCCGCAGCACGCTGCAGGTGGGCGACGAGTCGTACGAGATCTTCCGGCTGGACAAGGTCGAAGGCGCCGCGCGCCTTCCCTACAGCCTGAAGGTGCTGCTGGAGAACCTGCTCCGTACCGAGGACGGCGCGAACATCACCGCCGACCACATCCGGGCGCTCGGCGGCTGGGACTCGCAGGCCCAGCCCAGCCAGGAGATCCAGTTCACGCCGGCCCGCGTGATCATGCAGGACTTCACCGGCGTGCCCTGTGTCGTGGACCTCGCCACCATGCGTGAGGCCGTGAAGGAGCTGGGCGGCGACCCGGCGAAGATCAACCCGCTGGCGCCCGCCGAGCTGGTCATCGACCACTCCGTCATCGCCGACAAGTTCGGCACCAAGGACGCCTTCGGCCAGAACGTCGAGCTGGAGTACGGCCGCAACAAGGAGCGCTACCAGTTCCTGCGCTGGGGCCAGACCGCCTTCGACGAGTTCAAGGTCGTCCCGCCCGGCACCGGCATCGTCCACCAGGTGAACATCGAGCACCTGGCGCGCACGGTCATGGTCCGCAACGGCCAGGCGTACCCCGACACCCTCGTCGGCACCGACTCGCACACCACCATGGTCAACGGCCTCGGTGTGCTGGGCTGGGGCGTCGGCGGCATCGAGGCCGAGGCCGCGATGCTCGGCCAGCCGGTCTCCATGCTCATCCCGCGCGTCGTCGGCTTCAAGCTGACCGGTGAGCTCAAGCCCGGCACCACCGCCACCGACCTGGTGCTGACCATCACCGAGATGCTGCGCAAGCACGGCGTCGTCGGCAAGTTCGTCGAGTTCTACGGCGAGGGCGTCGCCGCCACCTCGCTGGCCAACCGCGCCACCATCGGCAACATGTCGCCGGAGTTCGGCTCCACCGCCGCGATCTTCCCGATCGACGACGAGACCCTGAACTACCTGCGTCTGACCGGCCGCGACGCCCAGCAGGTCGCGCTCGTCGAGGCGTACGCCAAGGAGCAGGGCCTCTGGCTCGACCCGGCCGCCGAGCCCGACTTCTCCGAGAAGCTGGAGCTGGACCTCTCCACGGTCGTCCCGTCGATCGCCGGTCCGAAGCGCCCGCAGGACCGCATCGTCCTCGCGAACGCCGCGGAGCAGTTCGCCGTCGACGTGCGCAACTACGTCGCCGACGACGAGGAGGCGGGCAAGGAGTCCTTCCCCGCGTCCGACGCGCCGGCCTCCGCCAACGGCGTTCCGACGAACCCGGTCACCGTGACCGCCCCCGACGGCTCGACCTACGAGATCGACCACGGTGCGGTGACGGTCGCGGCCATCACCTCCTGCACCAACACCTCGAACCCGTACGTCATGGTCGCCGCCGCGCTGGTCGCGAAGAAGGCCGTGGAGAAGGGCCTGACCCGCAAGCCGTGGGTCAAGACCACCCTCGCCCCGGGCTCGAAGGTCGTCACCGACTACTTCGACAAGGCCGGGCTCACCCCGTACCTCGACAAGGTCGGCTTCAACCTCGTCGGCTACGGCTGCACCACCTGCATCGGCAACTCCGGCCCGCTGCCGGAGGAGGTCTCCAAGGCCGTCAACGACCACGACCTGGCCGTCACCTCGGTGCTCTCCGGCAACCGCAACTTCGAGGGCCGGATCAACCCCGACGTCAAGATGAACTACCTGGCGTCCCCGCCGCTGGTCGTCGCGTACGCCCTCGCGGGTTCCATGAAGGTGAACATCACCGAGGACGCGCTGGGCATCGACGCCGACGGCAACCCGGTCTACCTCAAGGACATCTGGCCGACCGAGGCCGAGGTCAACGACGTCGTGGCGAACGCCATCGGCGAGGACATGTTCAACAAGTCCTACCAGGACGTCTTCGCGGGTGACGCCCAGTGGCAGGCGCTGCCGATCCCGACCGGCAACACCTTTGAGTGGGACGCCGAGTCGACCTACGTGCGCAAGCCCCCGTACTTCGAGGGCATGACGATGGAGACCACCCCGGTCTCGGACATCTCCGGCGCCCGCGTGCTCGCCAAGCTGGGCGACTCGGTCACCACCGACCACATCTCCCCGGCCGGTGCGATCAAGGCCGACACCCCGGCCGGCCAGTACCTCACCGAGCACGGCGTCGAGCGTCGTGACTTCAACTCCTACGGCTCGCGCCGTGGTAACCACGAGGTCATGATCCGCGGCACCTTCGCCAACATCCGCCTGCGCAACCAGATCGCGCCGGGCACCGAGGGCGGCTTCACCCGCGACTTCACCCAGGACGGCGCTCCGGTGTCGTTCATCTACGACGCCTCGCAGAACTACCAGGCCGCCGGCACCCCGCTGGTCATCCTGGCCGGCAAGGAGTACGGCTCCGGCTCGTCCCGCGACTGGGCCGCCAAGGGCACCGCGCTGCTCGGCGTCAAGGCCGTCATCGCCGAGTCCTACGAGCGCATCCACCGCTCGAACCTCATCGGCATGGGCGTCCTGCCGCTGCAGTTCCCGGAGGGCGCGTCCGCCGAGGCGCTCGGCCTGACCGGCGAGGAGACCTTCTCCTTCTCCGGCGTGACCGAGCTGAACAACGGCACCACGCCGCGCACGGTCAAGGTGACCACCGACAGCGGCGTCGAGTTCGACGCGGTCGTGCGCATCGACACCCCCGGCGAGGCGGACTACTACCGCAACGGCGGCATCATGCAGTACGTGCTGCGCTCGCTGATCCGCAAGTGAGCCGGGCCGCCGGCAGCTGACCGGCGGCACGGGACGGGCCGCACTCCCCAGGCGGGGGAGTGCGGCCCGTCCGCGTATCCGGGCCGGCGCCGGCCGCTCAGCTCAGCAGTTCCACCTCCGCCAGGGTGGCCTCGGCGCCGGTGCGGAGCCGGTAGTGCCGGAAGTCGCCGGGGCGTTCGACGGCGAACACCCGCGTCTGGCGGTCCCAGGTGAAGTGCTCGCCGGCGCGGTGGTCGACCACCTGCCAGTGCCGGCCGTCGGCGGAGCCCTCCAGCTGCCAGCCCGACGGCGCCGCGGCGCGCTCCGCTGAGGTCAGGGTGTACGACGTGATCCGGGCGGGCGCGGTCAGCGTGGCCGGGGCGGTGCTGAAGGTGGCGGAGGTTTTCGAGGTGTTGTCGAAGAGCGGGCCGGCCGCGGGGTCCGAGCGGTCGGCGGGCGGGGAGGGCACCTTGGCGTCCCGGGTGATCGACGTGGGGGCGGCGTCCGCCGCCGTGCCCCAGGCGGAGGGGGCCTCGCCCATGGTGAAGTCCAGAGTGCCGCCGCGGGCCAGGAGCCGGTGCGGCAGAGCGGTGGAATTCCAGGGCTTGCCGTTCACCCGGAGGCTTTGGACATAGACGTTGCGGGCGTTGTTGCGCGGGGCCTTGATGGTGAGGTCGCGGCCGTTTTCCAGGTGGACCGTGGCCCGGGTGAACAGCGGGGAGCCCACCGCGTATTCGCCCTGGCCCATCACCAGCGGATAGAAGCCGAGCGAGCTGAAGACGTACCACGCGGACATCTCGCCGTTGTCCTCGTCGCCCGGGTATCCCTGGCCGATCTCACTGCCGAGATAGAGCCGGGACATCGCCTCGCGGACCTTTTCCTGGGTTTTCCAGGGCTGCCCGGCCGCGTCGTACAGATAGCCGATGTGGTGCGCGGGCTGATTGCTGTGGCCGTACATGCCCATCCGGGTGTCGCGGGCCTCGGTCATTTCATGGATCACCTCGCCGTAGGAACCGGCGAATTCCTTGGACGCGGTCTCCGGTGTGGAGAAGTAGGCGTCCAGCTTCTTGGCCAGGCCGGCGCGGCCGCCGTAGAGGTTGGCCAGGCCCCTGGTGTCCTGCGGCGCGGTGAAGGCGAAGGTCCAGGCGTTGGTCTCGGTGTAGTCGTTGCCCCAGACCCGGGGATCGAACCTGTCCGGGGGCAGCCGCCAGTGGCCCTGGGCGTCCTTGCCCTGGAAGAAGCCGACCTTGTCGTCGAAGAGCTTGACGTAGTTCTGGGCGCGGCCCAGGAAATATGCGGACTCTTCCTTGTAGCGGGGCTTCTTGGTCTTCTCGTACAGGGCCTTGCCCATACGGGCGATGCCGAAGTCGTTGAGATAACCCTCCAGCGCCCAGGACATGCCCTCACGGGTATCGGTGCTCGTATAGCCGAGGAAGGGCGCGGTGTTCATGCCCTTGCGGCCGACGCCGGAGTCCGGCGGGGCGACGGTGGCGTTCTTGACGGCCGCGGCATAGGCCGCCTCGGCGTCGAATTTCACCCCCTTGGCGTAGGCGTCGGCGAAGGCCACGTCGGAACTCGTCCCGGTCATCAGGTCCGCATAGCCGGGTGAGGACCAGCGGGAGATCCAGCCGCCGTCCTTGAACTGCTGGACGAAGCCGTCGACCATCTTCCCGGCCCGTTCCGGGGTGAACAGGGAGTAGGCGGGCCAGGTGGTCCGGTAGGTGTCCCAGAAGCCGTTGTTGACGTACACCTCACCGTCGACGATCTTCGAGCCGGTGTGGGTCGGGGTGTCCTGGCCGGTCTGCGGCGAGAAGGGCGAGGCGTAACGGCTGCGCGAACCCACCTTCTCGAAGCCGGAGTTGGGGTAGAGATAGAGGCGGTAGAGGCTGGAGTAGAGGGTGGTGAGCTGGTCGCGGCTCGCGCCCTGGACCTCGATCCGGCCCAGCAGGTCGTCCCACTGCGCCTGAGCCCGGTCCCGGACGCCGGCGAAGGTCACGTCGGCCGGAATCTCCCGGTCCAGATTCGCCCTGGCCTGGTCCACGCTGATCAGGGAGGTGGCGATCCGCATGGTCACGGTGCGGTCCGCCCCCGGCTTGAAGCGGAGATAGCCGGTGACGTCCTTGCCGGCCCCGCCCTCCAGCCTGCCGCCCCCGGTGACCGGGGCGTCGAAGACGCCGTAGACGAAGAGCCGGGTGGCGCCGACGGACAGGCCGCTCCGGACGTCCGAGAAGCCGGTGACGGTCCCGTGCTCGGTGTCCAGGCTCAGCCCGCCCCTGTCGTTGACGTTGTCGAAGATCAGGCTCGCCTGGTCGCCGGGAAAGGTGAAGCGCATCAGCGCGGCGTGGTCGGTCGGGGTGATCTCCGTCTTGAGGCCGTTGTCGAAGGTCACGCCGTAGTAGTGCGGCTTCGCGGTCTCGTTGGCGTGGTGGAAGGGCAGCGCACGGCCGGTGCGGGAGGCATCCGGGGTGCCGGCCGCGACGGACGGCATGACCTGGAAGGTCTGCCGGTCTCCCATCCACGGGCTCGGCTCATGGCTGGCGCTGAAGGCCTGGAGGGTGGGCAGGTTGGCGGCGTTGTTCTTGCGCGCGTACTCATAGAGCCAGTCGGCGGAGCCCGCGTTGGTGACCGGGGTCCAGAAGTTGAACCCGTTGGGGACCGCGGTGGCGGGGAAGGTGTTGCCGCGCGAGAAGCTGCCGCTGGAGAGCGTGCCGCGGGTGGTGACGGCGTAGTCGGAGAGGTGGGCGAGGGGCTTCTGAGGCGCCTCGGTGCCGAGGACGAGGTCGTCGACCCAGCCGCGGAAGGCCGGTGCGGTCCGCGGCGCCCGGGGCGCGTCGTAGGCGACCAGGATCCGGTCGACGGTCTTGCCGGCGGCGACCGCGCCGATCCGCGACTCCCGGTGGTTCCACTGGTTGGCGTAGAGCGTCTTGGAGGCGGCCTGGCCCTGCGGCGTCAGCGGCGCGCCGTGCTGGTCGACGGCGGACAGCTCGCTGAGGTAGGTGCCGTCGGTGAAGGCCAGATCCACGGCGGCGTGGGTCGCCGGATAGTCCGGATCGCTCTTCGCCATCTCGGGGAAGACCTTGTACGCGAGCGAAGTGGCCGCGGTGACGCGGAGATTGACGTCGAAGATCTTGTTGTACGAGTAACCGCGGCCGTCGGCGGTGTGGGTGCCGGAGTAGCGCAGCGCATGGGCGCCGCTGAAGCCGGCGTGCGCCTTGGCGGTGGGGGAGGCGTCGGGGCCGGTGTCGGTCCGGGTGTTCATGCCGGGCGCGGCGGGGGCGGTCTGCGGGCTGACACCCGAGGCCCGGGGTGCGCCGTCGGGGCCGGTGTCGACGCTGTCGGTCCAGTCCGGCTGCGGTTCGCCGGATTCGAAGGAGGAGCGGAATTCCGTGGCCCCCTGGGGCTTTTGTGGCGGCGCGGCCCGTGCCGGGCCGGGCATGGTGATGACGAGTAGCGCGGCCGCCGCGAGGGCGGCGAGGCGGGGGATCCCCCGCTGTGGACGGTGCCGGTATCCGATCCGCACGCGAGCCCTCTCAACAAGAGTGACATCGTTGTCAGTTACATGACGCCAAGATAAACAGAGATAAGTAAGGTGCGTGGGGTCTTTGGTGTCAAGGGTGTCGCTGAGATCGGTGGGCCGCGGTGTCGCCGGGCGGTCCGACAGGGTGACGTCCGGGCAATCCCCTGCATACCGGGGAGGTCTCAACTAGGGAAAGACTGCCGCCCAAACCTGCATTCGATCTTGCCCCTGAGGCCGGAAGTGGACTATACCTGTCGGCGTCCGACCGGCCGTACGACCACGGCCGCGGAGCCGGGGGAGAAGGCGGGGAACCGAGGAGTGCCCCGCATTTCGCTGGTGAGCCCGGTGCACATCCCGTACAACTCAGCTTCATCTGACCCGCGGTGCCGGGGTGGCTCCGGTACACCGCCTGAGTCCTGAAGAAGGCGAGGACTTGCGCATGGGATCCACCTCTGAATTCAACCGTCGCGATCTGGTCAAGCGAGCCGCGGCCCTGGGGATCATCGCCGTACCGTCCATGGGGGTGTTGTCGGCGTGCGCCGGCGGCGGTGGCGGTGAAGACAACAAGGTGGAGAAAGGCAAGAAATCAGCCAAGAATCCGCTGGCGGTCAATGAGTCGGCCGGCCTCGATGTGGTCATCTTCGACGGCGGATTCGGCGACAATTATGCCAAGGACGCGCAGGGCGAGTACCTCAAGTCCTTCCCGAAGGCCGACGGCAAGGTCAAGCTCTCGTCGACCCAGAAGATCCAGTCGACGCTGCAGCCGCGTTTCAACGGCGGAAATCCGCCCGACCTCGTCGACAACTCCGGTGCGGAACAGATGGATTTCGGCACGCTGGTGGCCAAGGACCAGCTGACCGACCTCACCGCGCTCCTCGATGCCCCCTCCGTCGACGATCCGCACAAGAAGGTGCGCGACACACTGCGCCCCGGTGTGGTCGAGATGGGCCAGTTCGGCGGCAAGGAAACCTGGATCCTCTACTACGCCTACACGGTCTACGGCGTCTGGTATTCCAAGAGCAATCTGCAGAAGCTGGATGCGGAATACCCTCAGACCTGGGACGACATGCTGTCCCTGTGCGCGAAGGCCAAGAAGAAGGGCGTGGCCGGCTGGACGTACCCGGGAAAGTACCCGTACTACCTTCCCTTCAGTCTGTACCCGTTCATTGCCAAGATCGGCGGTGAAGAGGTCCTGCGGAAGATCGACAATCTGGAGCCGAACGCCTGGAAGGACCCGGCGGTCAAGGCGGCCTTCGAGGCCTATTACGAGCTCTACAAGAAGGGCTACGTCCTCAAGGGCTCGCCCGGCCTGGACCACCTGCAGTCCCAGAAGGCGTGGGCCGAGGGCAAGGCGCTGTTCATCCCCAACGGTTCCTGGGTGGAGAACGAGTCGGCCAAGCAGATCGCGAAGAACCCGCACTTCGATCTCGCGGTCGGCGCCCCGTCCAGCCTGTCCCCCTCCGACAAGATGCCGTTCGGCACCCTCTGGGCCTCGGGCGGCGAGCCGTACATCGTGCCGAAGAAGGCCCGGAACGCCGAGGGCGGTATGGAACTGCTGCGCATCATGCTCGGCAAGAAGTCCTCGCAGAACTTCATCAGGCAGGTCTCCTCGCTCACCTCGCTCAACGGCGGAACCGAGGGACTGAAGCTTCCGCCCGGTCTGGCATCGGCGCAGGTGGCGCTGCAGAAGGCCGGCCAGAACATCGTCAATCCGCGGCTGCAGGACTGGTATGTGGCGCTCCAGAAGGAGCGGATCGGTGTCGGTGCGCTGGGCGAGATGATGGCCGGCCGGATGACGCCGGACGAGGCCATCAAGAAGATCCAGAAGTACGCGGACGACACCCGCGACGACTCCAGCGTCAAGAAGTACAAGCGCTGACCGACGAGTTCGGCGGGCACCGCCCCCCTAGGGCCTATCTTCAAAGTCCCGTCGTTCGCCCGCAAGGCAGGCGGGACTTTGAAGACAGACCCTAGGGCCGGGGCGCGTCACCGGCTGTGGCACACGCAGGGAGAGAACGGGATTCGGTAGTCATGAAACACGGTAAGTACCGTTTCATCGCGGGGTTCTTGGTCCTCCCGCTGGCGATTTACGCGATCTTCGTGATCTCGCCGTTCGTGCAGGCCATTTACTACTCCTTCACGGACTGGACCGGACTGAGTCCGGACATGAAGATGGTCGGCCTCGACAACTATGTGCGCCTCTTCAAGGACGAGGTCTTCTGGTCCGCCGTGGGCAACAGCGTGACGCTGCTGCTGCTCCTGCCGGTGGTGACGCTCTCGCTCGGGCTCTTCTTCGCCTTTATGCTCAACGTCGGTGGCCGCCGCCGGAAGAAGGCGGTCATCGGCGGGGTGCGTGGCTCGGGCACCTACAAAATCCTCTACTTCTTCCCGCAGGTGCTGTCGGTCCCGATCGTCGCGCTGCTGTTCCAGTTCGCCTACAACCCGGAGAGCGGTGCGCTCAACGCCTTCCTCAAGGCGATCGGGCTCGGCAATGTGCAGCCGGACTGGCTGGGTGATCCGCAGATCGCGCTGTGGTGCGTCATGGCCGCGATGGTGTGGGCCAATGTCGGCTTCTACGTCGTGCTCTTCTCCGCCGGAATGAGCTCCATTCCCAAGGACTTCTACGAAGCCGCACTGCTGGACGGCGCGAACCGCCTCAACACGTTCTTCCGGATCACCCTGCCGCTGTTGTGGGACACCGTCCAGACCGGCTGGATCTATATGGGCATCCTCGCCCTGGACGTGTCGGCCTTCGCGTTCGTGCAGATCATGAGCGTCGGGCCGGGCGGTCCCGACTACTCGACCGAGGTCCTTCCGCTGTACGTGTACCAGAAGACCTTCCGCGACGGTCAGGCCGGATACGCGACGGCCATCGGCGTTTCCCTGCTGATCGTGACCCTCGTCTTCTCGGCCGTCGTGATGCGGCTGGGACGACGCGAGCGACTGGAGTTCTGATGAGTGCGCAGAAGGATCCCGCCAAGCTCCCGGGTGTGACGAAGGAGCAGGCGCCCGCCGCGGCGCCCCCGGGAGTGCCCGGGCCGCGCCGTGGACAGGGCGGTGAGGGCGGCACCCGTGCCGACGGCACCGCCAGCGAGGGCACGGTCCTCAACGTCTTCTCGCACGGAGTCCTGGTCATCTGGGGCCTCTTGGTCACCATGCCGCTGCTGTGGGCGGTGGTGAGCTCCTTCAAGGACGACTCCGAGATCTTCGGCTCGCCCTGGGGACTGCCCTCGGTCCTGCACTTCGACAACTGGTCACGCGCCTGGGACAAGGCGAACATGGGCCAGTACTTCCTCAACTCGCTGATCATCGTGGGCGGTTCACTGGTCGGCACGATGCTGCTGGGCGCGATGGCGGCCTATGTGCTGGCCCGCTTCGACTTCCCGGGAAACCGCTTCCTGTACTTCCTGTTCGTGGGCGGGATGGGCTTCCCGGTCATCCTGGCGCTGGTCCCGCTGTTCTTCGTCATGAAGAACATGGCGCTGCTGGACACCTACCACGGTCTGATCCTGGTCTACATCGCCTACTCGCTGCCGTTCACGGTCTTCTTCCTCAGCGGGTTCTTCAAAACGCTGCCCACCTCGGTGGCCGAGGCGGCACTCATCGACGGCGCCTCGCACACCCGCACCTTCTTCCAGGTGATGCTGCCGATGGCCAAGCCCGGCCTGATCAGCGTCGGGATCTTCAACTTCCTCGGGCAGTGGAACCAGTACCTGCTGCCGACGGTGCTCAACGTCGGGGACCCGGACAAGAAGATGCTGACCCAGGGACTGGTGGCGCTGGCGGTGAGTCAGGGCTACAAGGGGGACTGGTCCGGTCTGTTCGCGGGGCTGACGATCGCGATGCTGCCGGTGCTCGCCGCGTACATCATCTTCCAGCGGCAGGTGGTGGCCGGGCTGACCGCCGGCGCCCTCAAATAGGGGAGTGGGCCGGGCGCCGTATACCGGCCGTCGGCGGCGATGGGTTTGCGCCGACTTCGGGCGGCGCCCGGTGTGTGCCAGGGGGCGGCTCCGCTGCGGCGCGGCCGCCCCCGCGGGCGTCCCGGCGCGGCCTCTCCTGATCATGCATGGGCTCAACGCCTTGACGAGACTTCCCGGCTGGAGTTCTGCTTAGAGTTCACATGTTGAATCGAGGGCCGTCCTCCAAAGGTGTGGGTGCGGCCGGCGGGCGGTCGTCGTACCTCCCCCAGTCACCACTGGGAGGTACCCCCGGCCCCAGACGGGAGTGGATGAGTCGATGGAGACTCCGGGGTCGCAGTCCTCGCTGCACCGGGCCAATCTGGAGCGGGTCGTACGTGCGGTGCGTATGGCGGGCTCTCTCACGCAGGCGGAGATCGCCCGGAGCACGGGGCTGTCCGCGGCCACCGTTTCCAACATCGTTCGTGAGCTGAAGGACGGCGGAACCGTTGAGGTGACCCCGACCTCGGCGGGCGGGCGGCGGGCGCGCAGTGTCTCCCTCTCCGGCGACGCGGGCATCGTCGTCGGGGTCGATTTCGGGCACTCCCATCTGCGGGTGGCGGTCGGCAACCTCGCCCACCAGGTGCTCGCCGAACAGGCCGAGCCGATCGATGTGGACGCCTCCGCCGCCGAAGGCTTCGACCGGGCGGAAGAGCTGGTCAACCGGCTGATCACGGCCACCGGACTCGACGCGGGCAAGGTCATCGGCGTCGGGCTGGGCGTACCGGGACCCATCGACGTCGAGTCCGGGACGCTGGGCTCGACGGCGATCCTGCCGGGCTGGTCGGGGACGAACCCCCGCCAGGAGCTGTCCGGGCGCCTCGGCGTGCCCGTCTACGTCGACAACGACGCCAACCTCGGCGCACTGGGCGAGCTGGTGTGGGGCGGGGGCCGCGGTGCCGCCGACCTGGCGTACATCAAGGTCGCCAGCGGTGTCGGGGCCGGCCTGGTGATCAGCGGGCAGATCTACCGGGGGCCGGGCGGCACGGCCGGGGAGATCGGGCACATCACGCTGGACGAGTCCGGCCCGGTGTGCCGCTGCGGCAACCGCGGCTGCCTGGAGACCTTCACCGCGGCCCGCTATGTGCTCCCGCTGCTCCAGCCGAGCCACGGGCCGGATCTGACCATGGCGCGGGTGGTGCAGCTGGCCCGTGAGGGCGACCCGGGCTGCCGGCGGGTGATTGCGGACGTAGGCCGTCATGTCGGCAGTGGTGTGGCGAACCTGTGCAATCTGCTCAATCCCAGCCGGGTGGTGCTCGGCGGTGATCTCGCCGAGGCCGGTGAGCTGGTCCTGGCCCCGATCCGGGAATCGGTGTCGCGCTACGCGATCCCCAGCGCGGCACGGCAGTTGGGGGTCGTCCCGGGCACGCTCGGAGGCCGGGCGGAGGTGCTGGGCGCGCTGGCGCTGGTACTGAGCGAGATGGGCGATTCGACCCTGCTCGACGGGGCGCAGTCCGCGGACGCTCCGGCCCTGGCATGAAAGAGCTGAGTTCACACAGCTAACGCATGGCACCGTTGTCATCTCGTTAAGGATTTACTCCTTGACGGTCGGCTGGGGGCCGAGTTGACTTCCAGCCACCTCGGCCGCAACGACGCGGCCTCGTCAGGGAGGCAACCCCATGAACGTTTGGACGCGTCGCGTCGTCATAGGCACCGCCGCCGTCTCGATGGCGCTCTCCGTGGCCGCGTGCGGCAAGGCCGGCGACAACGCCAAGGGCGGCGGCGACAACAAGACCATCGGCCTGCTCCTGCCGGAGAACAAGACCACGCGCTACGAGACCTTCGACCGCCCGCTGATGGAGGCGAAGATCAAGGCGCTGTGCAGCGACTGCACGGTCAAGTACAACAACGCGGCGCAGGAGACCGAGACCCAGAAGAAGCAGTTCGACGCGCTGATCACCCAGGGCGTGAAGGTGATCATTCTGGATGCCGTCGACTACAAGGCGACGAAGTCCTGGGTGAACCAGGCCGCCAAGAAGGGCGTCAAGGTCGTCGCCTACGACCGGCTGGCCGAGGGCAAGCTCTCCGCCTACGTGTCCTACGACAACGAGAAGATCGGCCGCCTGCAGGGCCAGGCGCTGGTCAAGGCGCTCGGCGACAAGGCCAAGGACAGCGATGTCGTCATGATCAACGGTTCGCCGACCGACCCGAACATGCCGTTCTTCAAGAAGGGCGCCCACAGCGTCCTCGACAAGCAGGTCAAGAAGATCGCGTACGAGCAGGACATTCCGGACTGGTCGACGGACGAGGCCAACAAGAAGATGAACGCGGCCCTCGACTCGCTCGGCAAGGACGGCATCCAGGGCGTCTACTCCGGCAACGACGGCATGGCCGGCGGCATCATCACCGCGCTCAAGCAGAAGGGCGTCAAGGTCCCGGTCGGCGGCCAGGACGCCGAGCTCGCGGGGCTGCAGCGGATCCTCAAGGGCGACCAGGCCTTCACGATCTACAAGCAGATCAAGCCGCAGGCCGACTCCACCGCCGAGATCGCCGTCAAGCTGCTCAAGGGCGAGAAGACCGGCTCCCTGACGGACACCAAGGTCGACAGCCTCAGCGGCGAGGTCAAGGGCATCCCGGCCAAGCTGTACGACGCGCAGATCGTGACCAAGGACAACATCGCCTCCACGATCATCAAGGACAAGGTCTACAAGGCGAGCCAGATCTGCACCGGCGACGTCAAGAAGGCCTGCGCGGCGGCCGGCATCAAGTAGGGCCCCGGCCTCCGGTCCCCGGCCTCCGGCCCCGGGCCGTAGGCCACGCCTCCCGGCCACGGCCCCACCGGCACACCTCTCACCCCGGGCCCCGCCAGGAGGGGCCGCGCGGCACCGCCCGCGGCCCCCGCCCCGGCCTGATCCCGGCCTCGTCTCCGCCCTGGGCCGTACCCCGGCTCCCGACCTGCCCCGGCCCGCGGCCCCGGCCCCACCCCGCCCGGCCTCGTCCCGGCCCCGCCCCGCATCCGTCCCGGCTTCGCCCCGTACCTCCTCCCGGAGCCGGACCGTTCCTCGCAACCCCCCCGCTCCACGCACCACCATCCCCGCCGTAGTGACGGCGGCGAAGGAGATGATTCACGTGTCCGCTACGCCTGTGCTGGCGTTGCGCGGAGTCTCCAAGCGGTTCGGCGCCGTCCAAGCACTCACGGACGTCACCCTGGAGATCCACCCCGGTGAGGTGGTCGCCCTCGTCGGCGACAACGGCGCCGGCAAGTCCACCCTCGTCAAGACCATCTCGGGCGTCCACCCGGTCGACGACGGCGCCATCGAATGGGAGGGCGCGGCGGTCCGCATCACCAAGCCGCACGACGCCCAGGAACTCGGCGTCGCCACCGTCTACCAGGACCTCGCGCTCTGCGACAACCTCGATGTCGTCGCCAACCTCTACCTCGGCAACGAGATCCGCACCGCGGGCGTACTCGACGAGATCGCCATGGAGAAGCGCGCCAAGGAGCTGCTGGACACCCTGTCCATCCGCATCCCGAGCGTCCGTATCCCCGTCGCCGCGCTCTCCGGCGGTCAGCGGCAGGTCGTCGCGATCGCCCGCGCACTGATCGGCGACCCCAAGGTCGTCATCCTCGACGAGCCCACCGCCGCCCTCGGCGTCGAGCAGACCGCCCAGGTCCTCGACCTCGTCGAGCGGCTGCGTGAGCGCGAGCTCGGCGTCATCCTCATCAGCCACAACATGGCCGATGTGCAGGCCGTCGCGGACCGGGTCGCGGTGCTGCGGCTGGGCCGCAACAACGGTGTCTTCGAGGTCGAGGGCACCTCCCACGAAGAGATCATCGCCGCCATCACCGGCGCCTCGGACAACGCCGTGACCCGCCGCAAGGCGCGTACGGACCAGGTGAAGAAGGAGGCCGGCGCATGAGTGATCTCACCAAGCGGCCCGCCGCGGACGAGGACGAGGCCGCCGCGACAGCAGGCCAGGAGACCCCCGTCCCGGCTGCCGACACCCCCCAGCCGGCCGCCGTCGACCCCCGCCTGCTCGTCCGCGAACAGGGCTTCGCCGGCTACCTCAACGACTTCCGGCGCCGGGTGCGCGGCGGGGAGCTGGGCTCGCTGCCGGTCGTCATCGGCCTGATCGTCATCGCGGTCGTCTTCCAGCTCAAGAACAGCAGCTTCCTGTCCGCCGACAGCCTCGCGAACATCGGTGTCTACACCTCCGGCCTCGGCATCATGGCCGTCGGCATCGTCTTCGTGCTGCTGCTCGGCGAGATCGACCTGTCCGTCGGCTCGGTGGCGGGCGTCGGCGCGGCCGTATGGGCCGTGCTCAGCGTCACCCACGGCGTCAACGACTGGCTCGCCGTCCTGATCGCCCTCGTGGCCGGAGTGGCCATCGGCGCTCTGCACGGCTTCTTTTTCGCCAAGATCGGTGTGCCGGCCTTCGTCGTCACCCTGGCCGGATTCCTCGGCTGGAGCGGCCTGCAGATCTGGATGATGGGCCAGGAAGGCTCCATCAACACGCCGAGCGGCAGCGTGGTGGAAGACCTCACCGGCTACTACTTCGAGGACAAGGCCGCGGCCTACGGTCTCGCGCTGATCGCGGTCCTCGCCTACGCCGGATCGCTGCTGCTCGACAGCAAGCGCCGCAAGGCCGCCGCGCTGCCCTCCCGGCCGCTCAGCGAGATCCTGCTGCGCACCGGCGTGGTCGCCGTGATCGCCTTCGTCGTCGCCTATGTCCTGAACGAGCCGGCCGGCGCCCGCGGTCTGCCGCTGGCCCTGGTGCTGTTCCTCGCGGTCCTGGTCCTCGCCGACTTCGTGGTGCGCCGCACCCCCTACGGACGGCAGATCTTCGCGGTCGGCGGCAACGCCGAGGCGGCGCGGCGGGCCGGCATCAATGTGAACAAGATCCGGATCAGCGTGTTCGCCATCTCCGGCATGCTCGCGGCGTTCGGCGGACTGTTCATCGCCAGCCTCTCCGGCGGCGCCACCAAGAACCTGGGCTCCGGCAACACCCTGATGAACGTGATCGCGGCGGCCGTCATCGGCGGTACCAGCCTCTTCGGCGGCCGCGGCAAGATCTGGTCCGCGCTGCTGGGCATGCTCGTCATCCAGTCGATCCAGCAGGGCCTGAACCTGCTCGGCATGGCGAGCGAGATCCAGTACATGATCACCGGTGCGGTGCTGCTCGCCGCCGTGGTGATCGACTCGGTCTCCCGCCGGACGCAGAAGACGGCCGGACGCACCTGATCGCGCCCCTGCTCCGACGCCGCCGGCCCCCACCGGGCATCATCCGGTGGGGGCCGGTGCGTGTGCGGCGGCGCCCCGCGGGCGGCGCGCCGGAGCCCGCTTCACCCGAGTGACATACATCGCAAGGCCCGGGCGTCGGCGCGGCGGGCGCGACATTAGACTCATCTGATCGGCAAGCTCGATCCACGGCAGCAACCAGCAAGCAGCAGGCAGCAAGGAGGCAGGGGTGCAGGAGGTGCCGCGCAACGCGCGTCCGGCCGGGGTGGTGGCGGGCGACGGGAGGGCGTTGCTTTCCCGTATCAGGGGACCGCGCGATCTGGACCGACTGAGCCCGGAGCAGCTCGAGCAGCTGGCGGGGGAGATCCGTACCTTCCTTGTCGACGCGGTGTCCAAGACCGGCGGACACCTCGGGCCGAACCTCGGCGTGGTCGAGCTGACCATCGCCCTGCACCGTGTCTTCGACTCCCCGAAGGACAAGGTGCTCTTCGACACCGGTCACCAGTCCTACGTCCACAAGCTGCTCACCGGCCGTCAGGACTTCTCCAAGCTCAAGGCGAAGGGCGGCCTGTCCGGCTACCCCTCCCGCGCCGAGTCCGAGCACGACGTCATCGAGAACAGCCACGCCTCCACGGTCCTGGGCTGGGCCGAGGGCATCGCCAAGGCCAACGAGGTGCTGGGGTCGGACGACCGGGTCGCCGCGGTCATCGGTGACGGCGCGCTGACCGGCGGCATGGCCTGGGAAGCCCTCAACAACATCGCCGCCGCCAAGGACCGCCCGCTCGTCATCGTCGTCAACGACAACGAGCGCTCCTACGCGCCGACCATCGGCGGCCTCGCCAACCATCTGGCGACGCTGCGCACCACGGACGGCTACGAGCGTTTCCTGGCCCGCGGCAAGGACCTGCTGGAGCGCACGCCGGTCGTCGGCAAGCCGCTCTACGAGACCCTGCACGGCGCCAAGAAGGGCCTGAAGGACTTCATCGCCCCGCAGGGCATGTTCGAGGACCTGGGCCTGAAGTACGTCGGCCCGATCGACGGCCACGACCTCGAGGCGCTGGAATCCGCCCTGACGCGCGCCAAGCGCTTCGGCGGCCCGGTCATCGTCCACTGCCTCACCGAGAAGGGCCGCGGCTACCAGCCCGCCCTCCAGGACGAGGCGGACCGCTTCCACGCCGTCGGCAAGATCCACCCCGACACCGGCCTGCCCATCTCCTCGGGCGGCAAGGACTGGACGTCCGTCTTCGGCGACGAGATGGTCGAGCTCGGCAAGGAGCGCGAGGACATCGTCGCCATCACGGCGGCCATGCTCCAGCCCGTCGGACTGGACAAGTTCGCCAAGGCCTTCCCCGACCGCGTCTACGACGTCGGCATCGCCGAGCAGCACGGCGCGGTCTCCGCGGCAGGCATGGCCACCGGCGGCCTGCACCCGGTCTTCGCCGTCTACGCCACCTTCCTCAACCGCGCCTTCGACCAGGTGCTGATGGATGTGGCGCTGCACAAGTGCGGCGTCACCTTCGTGCTGGACCGGGCCGGTGTCACCGGCACCGACGGCGCCTCCCACAACGGCATGTGGGACATGTCGATCCTCCAGGTCGTCCCCGGCCTGCGGATCGCCGCGCCGCGCGACGCCGACCAGGTCCGCGCGCAGCTGCGGGAGGCCGTCGAGGTCGATGACGCGCCCACCGTGGTGCGGTACTCCAAGGGCGCGGTCGGCCCGGCCGTCGAGGCGATCGGCCGGGTGGGCGGCATGGACGTGCTGCGCGAGCCCGACGAGACCGTCAAGAGGCCGGACGTCCTGCTGGTCTCCGTGGGCGCGCTCGCCCCGATGTGCCTGGAGATCGCCGACCTGCTCGACAAGCAGGGCATCTCCACCACGGTCGTCGACCCGCGCTGGGTCAAGCCGGTCGACGAGGCGCTGCCGGGTCTCGCCGCCAAGCACCGGGTCGTGGTCACCGTCGAGGACAACGTCCGTTCCGGCGGCGTCGGTTCGGCTGTCGCACAGGCCCTGCGGGACGCCGGGGTGGACCTGCCGCTGCGCGACTTCGGCATCCCCGAGCGGTTCCTCGACCACGCCTCCCGCAAGGAGGTCATGGCGGAGATCGGGCTCACCGCACCGGACATCGCCCGCCAGGTGACCGGGCTGGTCTCCAAGATCGACGGTCGCTACGACACCGAGTCCGCCGGCACCGGGTCCGCCCCCGCCAAGGGCGCGGCCGAGCCGGCCGAGGTCGCCCGCGACTGATTCCCCGGACGCCGCCGATGGGCCGGCCGGTCATCCGTACGGATGTTCCGCCCGGCCCATCGGCATGGCCGCGGCCACACCCCATCGGGTGAATCCCCGCCGTCCGGAGGCCCGCCGCAGCTGACTGTTTCCGCTCATTGCGGAGACTCGGTCAGTTCACGAGAGTTGCGAGGGCCGTCCAGGCGGAGGTTCGCCCATGAGCACACAGCACGACGCACCACATGATTCACGCCGCAATCACGGCATGTTCCGGACGAAGACTGTGGAGCAGTCGATCCTGGACACCGAGGAGCCGGAACACGCGCTCAAAAAGTCCCTGTCGGTGCTCGACCTGACCGTCTTCGGCGTCGGTGTCGTCATCGGCACCGGCATCTTCGTCCTCACCGGGAAGATCGCCAAGGAACAGGCCGGTCCGGCCGTGGCCGTGTCCTTCGTCGTCGCGGGCGTGGTCTGTGCGCTGGCGGCGCTGTGTTACGCGGAGTTCGCCTCCACCGTGCCGGTCGCCGGCTCGGCCTACACCTTCTCGTACGCCTCGCTCGGCGAGCTGCCGGCCTGGATCATCGGCTGGGACCTGATCCTGGAACTCGCCCTGGGCTGTGCGGTGGTCGCCGTCGGCTGGTCGGGCTATGTCCGCGAGCTGCTGGACGGCGCCGGGTGGCATCTGCCGTCGGGCCTGGCCGGCACGCACGAGGGGCACTTCGGCTTCGACCTGCTCGCCTGCATCCTCGTGCTGGTCCTGACCGGCATCCTGGTGCTCGGGATGAAGCTGTCCTCGCGGGTGACGGCGGTGGTCGTGGGGATCAAGGTCACCGTCGTCCTGCTGGTCATCATCGCCGGTGCCTTCCTGATCAGCGGCGCCAACTACGAGCCGTTCGTCCCGCCCAGCCGGACCAGCGAGGCCGGCGGCGGACTGGCCGCGCCGCTGGCGGAGCTGATGTTCGGCTTCGCCCCCTCCAACTTCGGGGTCATGGGCATCTTCGCCGCGGCGGCCGTGGTCTTCTTCGCCTTCATCGGCTTCGACATCGTGGCCACCGCCGCCGAGGAGACCCGCAACCCGCAGCGCGACGTCCCCCGCGGCATCCTCGGCTCACTGGCCATCTGCACGGTCCTCTACGTGGCCGTCTCGGTCGTCGTCACCGGTATGGAGAAGTACAGCAAGCTCTCCACCGACGCCCCGCTCGCCGACGCCTTCAAGGACCTCGGACACCCCTTCTTCGCCGACCTGATCAGCTTCGGCGCCGCCGTCGGCCTGACCTCGGTCTGCCTGATTCTGCTGCTCGGCCAGAGCCGGGTGTTCTTCGCGATGAGCCGGGACGGGCTGCTGCCCCGGGTCTTCTCCCGGTCCCACCCGCGGTACGGGACCCCGTACCGGTCCACCATCGCGCTGGGCGTCGTCGTCGCCGTCGTCTCCGGCTTCACCTCGATCGACGTCCTCGCCGAACTGGTCAACATCGGCACCCTGTTCGCCTTCGTCGTGGTCGCCGTCGGCGTCATCATCCTGCGCCGCGCCCGGCCCGACCTGCCCCGCTCCTTCCGCACCCCGTGGGTGCCGGTGGTGCCGGTGCTGTCCGTCCTGGCCTCGCTGTGGCTGATGCTCAATCTGCCCGCGGAGACCTGGGTCCGGTTCGGGATCTGGATGGCGGCCGGCTTCGTCATCTACTTCCTGTACGGGCGCTCGCACAGCCGCCTGGGTATCCGCAACCGCCAGGCCGCCCGGGACTGACCCCCGGTCAGCCGCTCCTGCGCCCGGCCCCGTACGCCGCCCCGACGGAGTACGGGGCCGCGCTGTCCCCGGACTACGCCCCGCCGCCGCGCCCCGGCCCCCACACCGTCCGCGGCCCCGTCACCCGTGCCCCCAGCGCCTGGACCCGCTCCCGCAGGCCGCGGTCCGCGGTCACCACCAGACAGTCCCGTCCGCCGCCCTCGTCGGCCACCAGCTGCACGATCCGGTCGTCGCCGCTGCCGTCCGCGGGCACCACCCGTACGCCCTCCACGGAATCGACGCCGCGGGCCGCGCCCTCCACCACCAGGACCAGCTCCAGGGGCGGGGCGACCAGGCCCGGCAGGCCGTCCGCGGCAGGGGCGACCAGCGCGTCGCGCAGCCGCTCGGCCGCACGGTGCCGGTCCCGCCACCAGCCGTCGGGCACCGAGCCCACGACGTTCGCGGCATCGACAATGACCAAGGCATCCATGCCGTCACCCTCCCACGGCGCGGCCCCCGCACGCCGCACACACGAATGCGCGGGCCGGCTCCGCCGAGCCGGCCCGCGCATCCCGCTGTCAGTCGTCCACCGTTACGCGGGAACGCTCGCGATGCCCGGGGCCAGGAACTTCTTGCCCCGCACCCGCTCGGAGACGCCCGCGCGGTCCAGGTACGGCGTGATGCCGCCCAGGTGGAAGGGCCAGCCCGCGCCGGTGATCAGGCACAGGTCGATGTCCTGCGCCTCGGCGACGACGCCCTCGTCCAGCATCAGGCCGATCTCCTGTGCCACCGCGTCCAGGACGCGGTCGCGGACCTGCTCCTCGGTCAGCACCGAGTCACCCTGCTTCAGGAGGGCCGCGACCTCGGGGTCCAGCTCCGGCTTGCCGGAGTCATAGACGTAGAAGCCGCGCTTGCCGGCCTCGACGACGGCCTTGAGGTTCGGCGAGACCTTGAAGCGGTCCGGGAAGGCGCGGTGGAGCGTCTCGGAGACGTGCAGACCGATCGCCGGGCCGACCAGCTCCAGCAGCACCAGCGGCGACATCGGCAGACCCAGCGGCTCGATGGCCTTCTCCGCGGTCTCGACCGGGGTGCCCTCGTCGATGACGTTCTGGATCTCGCCCATGAAGCGGGTCAGGATGCGGTTGACCACGAACGCCGGGGCGTCCTTGGTGAGCACCGCGGTCTTCTTCAGCTTCTTGGCGACCGCGAAGGCGGTGGCCAGCGAGGCGTCGTCGGTCTTCTCGCCGCGGACGATCTCCAGCAGCGGCAGGATCGCGACCGGGTTGAAGAAGTGGAAGCCGACGACCCGCTCGGGGTGCTTCAGCTTCGAGGCCATCTCGGAGACGGACAGCGAGGAGGTGTTGGTGGCGAGGATGGCGTGCGCCGGGGCGACGGCCTCCACCTCCGCGAACACCGTCTGCTTGACGCCGATCTCCTCGAAGACCGCCTCGATGATGAAGTCGGCGTCGGAGAAGCCCTCGGCCTTGTCGAGCACACCGGAGACCAGGGCCTTGAGGCGATTGGCCTTGTCCTGGTTGATCCGGCCCTTGCCGAGCAGCTTGTCGATCTCGGCGTGGACGTAGCCCACACCCTTGTCGACGCGCTCCTGGTCGATGTCGGTCAGCACGACCGGCACCTCCAGGCGGCGCAGGAACAGCAGGGCCAGCTGCGAGGCCATCAGACCGGCGCCGACGACACCGACCTTGCTGACTGGACGTGCCAGGTTCTTGTCCGGCGCACCGGCGGGCCGCTTGGCACGCTTCTGCACCAGGTTGAACGAGTAGATGCCGGCGCGGAGTTCGCCGCCCATGATCAGGTCCGCCAGGGCCTGGTCCTCGGCGTCGAAACCGGCCTGCAGGTCGCCGTCCTTGGCCGCGGCGATGATGTCCAGCGCCCGGTAGGCGGCCGGGGCGGCGCCGTGCACCTTGCCGTCGGCGATGAACTTGCCCTTGGCGACGGCCTGGTCCCAGGCCTCACCGCGGTCGACCTCGGCGCGCTCGACGGCCACGTCGCCCTTGAGGACGCCCGCGGTCCAGATCAGCGACTGCTCCAGGAAGTCCGCGCCCTCGAAGATCGCGTCCGCGATGCCGAGGTCGAAGACCTGCTGGCCCTTGAGCTGCTTGTTCTGGTTGAGCGAGTTCTCGATGATGACCGAGACGGCCTTGTCCGCGCCGATGAGGTTCGGCAGCAGTGCACAGCCGCCCCAGCCCGGGACGAGGCCGAGGAAGACCTCGGGCAGCGAGAAGGCCGGGAGGGCCTTGGAGACGGTGCGGTAGGAGCAGTGCAGACCGACCTCGACGCCACCGCCCATCGCGGCACCGTTGTAGTAGGCGAAGGTCGGTACGGCGAGGTTCGCGAGCCGCTTGAAGACCTCGTGGCCGCCCTTGCCGATGGCCAGCGCGTCCTCGTGCCGCCCCAGCAGCTCGACGCCCTTGAGGTCGGCGCCGACGGCGAAGATGAACGGCTTGCCGGTGACGCCGACGCCGACGATGTCGCCGTCCGCGGCCTCCTTCTCGACCTGGTCGATCGCGGCGTTGAGGTTCGCCAGCGAGCCGGGGCCGAAGGTGGTCGGCTTGGTGTGGTCGAAGCCGTTGTCCAGCGTGATCAGCGCGAACCTGCCCGCGCCGTACGGCAGATCGAGGTGGCGGACGTGCGCCGAGGTGACGACCTCGTCCGGGAACAGCTCGGCCGCGCCCTTCAGGAGTTCGGCGGTGGTGGTGCTCACTTGTTGCCTCCGGCGTCCTTGTGGTTCGGGTTCTCCCAGATGACCGTCGCGCCCATGCCGAAGCCGACGCACATGGTCGTCAGGCCGTAGCGGACCTCCGGCTGCTCCTCGAACTGCCGGGCCAGCTGCGTCATCAGCCGGACGCCGGAGGAGGCGAGCGGGTGGCCGAAGGCGATGGCGCCGCCGTACTGGTTGACGCGCGCGTCGTCGTCGGCGATGCCGTAGTGGTCGAGGAAGGCGAGCACCTGCACGGCGAACGCCTCGTTGACCTCGAACAGGCCGATGTCACCGATGCCCAGGCCCGCCTTGGCGAGGGCCTTCTCGGTGGCCGGGATCGGGCCGTAGCCCATGACCTCGGGCTCGACGCCCGCGAAGGCGTAGGAGACCAGGCGCATCTTGACCGGGAGGTCGTGCTCCTGGGCGAAGTCCTCGGAGGCGAGGATCGAGGCGGTGGCACCGTCGTTGAGACCCGCGGCGTTACCGGCCGTGACGCGGCCGTGCGTACGGAACGGCGTCTTGAGGCCCGCCAGGTTCTCCAGGGTCGTCCCCGGACGCATCGGCTCGTCGGCGGTCACCAGGCCCCAGCCGGTCTCGCCGACCTCCGCGTTGGTGTTGCGCACCGAGATCGGCACCAGGTCCTGCTGGATCTTGCCGTTCGCGTACGCCTTCGCCGCCTTCTCCTGCGAGCGCACGGCGTACTCGTCGGCGCGCTGCTTGGTGATCTGCGGGTAGCGGTCGTGCAGGTTCTCCGCGGTCATGCCCATGAACAGCGCGGACTGGTCGACGAGCTTCTCGCTCACGAACCGCGGGTTGGGGTCGACGGCCTCGCCCATGGGGTGGCGCCCCATGTGCTCGACACCGCCGGCGATGACGGCGTCGTACGCACCGAAGGCGATGGAGCCCGCGGTGGCGGTCACGGCGGTCAGCGCACCGGCACACATGCGGTCGATGGAGTAACCGGGCACGGACTGCGGGAGGCCGGCCAGGATGCCGGCGGTCCGGCCGAGGGTCAGACCCTGGTCACCGATCTGGGTGGTGGCGGCGATGGCGACCTCGTCGATCTTCGCGGGGTCCAGGGCCGGGTTGCGGCGCAGCAGCTCCCGGATGGCCTTCACGACGAGATCGTCGGCGCGGGTCTCGTGGTAGATGCCCTTCGGGCCCGCCTTGCCGAACGGGGTGCGGACGCCGTCGACGAAGACGACGTCCCTAGCGGTACGAGGCACGTTGGCTCTCCTCCAGGTGCGGGATGGCACTGCTGCGGGGCGCCCCGGGGGACGCTTCACACCGACATGCTACTTACGGGTAACCAGACTGCACACCCCCACCGCCCGGAGCGTTGAACGTCACACCGGACGAAGGGGGTGCCCGCCGGGTGACGGCATGGCAACTGGCGGAACGAGGCGACCGCAAACGACCGAACGCGGTCGAGTCTTGGCGTAATTCATCCCATCACACACCTAAAGTGCCCATATGGAGATGAATATGAGTGGTGTCGTGACCCGGTGCGGGCGCCCGGCGGGGCCGCGCGCGATCGGTCTGGTCTGCGCCGTCGCCGCCGCGGGCGCGCTGCTGTCGGGCTGCGGGAACAGTGACAAGGCCCCCCAGAAGGCCGCCGGCCCCCCGCGGGCCGTGCCCGCCTCCGCCCCCGCCTCCCCGAGCAGTTCGCTCAGCTCGGACCAGGCCCAGCGGAAAGCCCTGATCCCCAAGGCCAAGGTGGGGTACCAGCAGGCCCTGAAGGCAGCCATGGCGGCCGTCCCCTCCTCGAAGCCGATCGCCGCGGAGCTCAAGGGCTCACCCACCAATCCCTACTGGAGCACCGCGGTCGCGACGTCCGACGGGACGGTGCACGACGGCCGCGTCGATGCGGTCTCCGGAAAGCTGACGCAGTCGCGCACCGAGTCGGACGACGCCGAGGACAAGAAGCATCTCGCCGGCCAGCTGTCCAAGGCCAAGGTCACGGCCCAGCAGGCCGCGGAGACGGCGACCGAGAAGACGAAGGGCACCGTCACCACCATCGAACTCGGCAACGCCGAGAACGGGAGCGACGCGGTGGCCTGGACCGTGGGCGTCGTGACCCCCGCCGACTGGAACCAGACGACCTACGGGATCGACGCGACCAACCGCAAGGTCCTGTGGACGCACACCAATAACGACTAGCGGGACATGAAGAGTGCGGCGGCACCCCTGGGGATGCCGCCGCACGTGCGTCGGTGCCGCGCCGCCCGTGTCAGCCGGCGTCGGTCAGCAGCGCCTCGGTGAGGATCGGTGCGACCTGTTCGATCTGCCAGGGGCGGGCGCCATGGCCCTTCAGCACCTCGGCGACCGACTCCTGGCTCGGCTCGGCCGGCGGCTCCCAGCACAGCCGGCGCACCGTGTCCGGGGTGATCAGGTTCTCCTGCGGCAGGTTCAGGGCCTCGGCGAGCGCGGTGACCGCCGCGCGGGCGGCCGACAGCCGGGCCGCGGCGACCGGGTCCTTGTCAGCCCAGGAGCGGGGCGGCGGCGGCCCGTTGAGCGGCTGGCCGGGCTGCGGCAGCTCGTTCTCGGCCAGGGCGCGGGCGCGGTCGACGGCGGCCTGCCACTGCTCCAGCTGCCGGCGGCCCATACGGTGGCCGAAGCCCGGCAGCGCGGCCAGGGCGTGGCTGTTCGGCGGCAGATTCAGCGCCGCCTCCACGATCGCGGCGTCCCCGAGCACCTTGCCGGGGGAGATGTCGCGCCGCTGGGCCACCTGGTCACGGGCCGTCCACAGCTCCCGTACGACCGCCATCTGACGGCGCCGTCTGACCTTGTGCATGCCGGAGGTGCGGCGCCAGGGGTCCTTGCGGGGCGGCGGCGGGGGAGCGGCGGCGATGGCCGCGAACTCCTGCCGGGCCCACTCCAGCTTCCCCTGCCGCTCCAGCTCCTCCTCCAGCGCGTCGCGCAGATCCACCAGCAGCTCGACATCGAGCGCGGCATAGCGCAGCCAGGGCTCGGGCAGCGGGCGGGTGGACCAGTCGACGGCGGAGTGGCCCTTCTCCAGAGCGAAGCCGAGGACGTTCTCGACCATGGCGCCCAGGCCGACCCGGGCGAAGCCGGCCAGCCGGCCGGCCAGCTCGGTGTCGAACAGCCGGGTGGGGACCATCCCTATGTCGCGCAGGCACGGCAGGTCCTGGGTGGCTGCGTGCAGCACCCACTCGGCGTCGCCGATCGCCTCGCCCAGCGCCGACAGGTCGGGGCAGCCGACCGGGTCGATCAGCGCGCTGCCCGCGCCTTCGCGGCGCAGCTGTACGAGGTAGGCGCGCTGGCCGTAGCGGTAGCCCGAGGCCCGCTCGGCGTCGACGGCCACCGGGCCCGTGCCGGCCGCGAAGGCGGCCACGATCCCGTCGAGCGCCCCGTCGGTGGCGGTCACCGGGGGGATGCCCTCGCGGGGCTCCAGGAGAGGGACCGGCGCCGGTCGGGAATCCGGAGGCGAGTCTCCGGGTGCTCGCAGTGTCATGTCTGCTGCGGTCTTTTGGGCGTCGGTCACCAGTCAAGGGTATCTGTGTATGCACGTCGCCCGTCGAGGGAACGTTCCCTCGACGGGCGAGCAGGTCGGATGAACGGTCAGTGGATGATGCCGGTGCGCAGGGCGACCGCCACCATTCCGGCCCGGTCACCGGTACCGAGCTTGCGGGCGATCCGGGCCAGGTGGCTCTTCACGGTCAGCGCCGACAGCCCCATCGAGACGCCGATGGCCTTGTTGGACTGGCCCTCCGCCACCAGCCGCAACACCTCGACCTCACGCCCCGACAGCTCGCGGTAGCCGCCCGGGTGGCCGGGGGCGCCCGGCGGACGGCGCTGCATACGGGCCGCGGTGGCGCCGATGGGCGAGGTGCCGGGGCGGCCCGGAAGGCCCAGGTTGGTGCGGGTGCCGGTGACGACGTAGCCCTTGACGCCGCCGGCCAGGGCGTTGCGCACGGCGCCGATGTCGTCGGCCGCGGACAGCGCGAGGCCGTTGGGCCAGCCCGCCGCCCGGGTCTCGGACAGGAGGGTGAGGCCGGAGCCGTCGGGAAGGTGGACGTCGGCAACGCAGATGTCGCGCGGGTTGCCGACGCGGGGACGGGCCTCCGCGATGGACGACGCCTCGATCACGTCACGCACTCCGAGGGCCCACAGGTGGCGGGTGACGGTGGAGCGGACGCGAGGGTCGGCCACGACGACCATGGCCGTCGGCTTGTTCGGGCGGTAGGCGACCAGGCTCGAAGGTTGCTCGAGGAGAACAGACACCGGGCCTCCTGGGGGGAGTGGCGAGGGACGGAAGCCGGCTGGGGGAAGCCGGAATGATCCGTGTTTGAAGGGTCACTGACCTCTTCGGCAGCAATCCGGCGGGACTTTAGACTTTGATCACGATTTAGTTAGGGGCAATTCGGGCAAATCGGATGGGTGATCGATCAGAGGTGCGCACCGGGTGCGCGCCGAGATGATCAAAGCCGTACGCAATCCCGTCCGGATTCCCGCAAAAGACGACGACGCGGTGATCACGGCACCGGCCGCACGCGGGCGCACCACCGGACCGGCTCTGCGCACACGTGCTCACTCACGTGCTCACCGATGCCGGGTAACGGGGGAAGGGGCAGCTCAGCGGGGCTGGGCACCGCGGCGCTGGGGCAGCGGGACGATCCCGCCGCGCGGCGCCGTATCGGGCGTGGCCGGCGGCAGGCCCGCCACCTGGCAGAGCAGATCGCACCACGCCGACAGATGTACCGCCAGCTCCGGCACCCCGCCGGGGCCCTCGGCCGGTGTCCACGACGCCCGGATCTCGATCTGCGTGGCGGGCTCGCGCGCCGCGAGCCCGCCGAAGTAGTGCGAGCCGGCGCGGGTCACCGTGCCGCTCGGTGCGCCGTAGCGCACCCCGCGCGCCTCCAGCGCACCGGTGAGCCAGGACCAGGACACCTCCGGCAGCAGCGGATCGGCGCCCATCTCCGGCTCCAGCTCCGCACGCGCCAGGGTCACCACCCGGAAGGTGCCCTGCCAGGTGTCGTCCCCGGCCGGGTTGTGCAGCACCACCAGCCGGCCGTCCGCCAGATCCCTGTCCTCGCCGCCCGGACCCGAGCCGCGTTCGACGACCGCCGCCTCCAGCGCGTACGCATACGGGGCGAGCCGTTTGGGAGCGGGCGTCGGATCGATCTCGATCTCCGGCCGCAGTCGTGCCGCGCGGAGCGCTTCGACCGCCTGACGGAAGGGGATCGGGGCCTCGTCCGCGCCGTCCGCGAGGTGTTCGTGAGCCGCAGCCATGCCCGGAAGATTAGGCGGAACCGGGCCCGCATACGGGGAGGACACCCGGTGCGCGCGTCGCCCATTCGGAGGCGCCCCCGGGCGCATGCGGAGATATCGGCCACCTGGCCCGTTCGGCGTGCGGCCCGGCGTGCGAAGATTTGGGGCGTGAGCGCCAACGAATGCCCCACGGGCCAGCAGCAGACCGGTACACACGACTCGGCTTTCCTCAAGGCGTGCCGGCGTGAACCCGTGCCGCACACCCCGGTGTGGTTCATGCGCCAGGCCGGGCGCTCACTGCCCGAGTACCGCAAGGTCCGCGAGGGCATCGCGATGCTCGACTCCTGCATGCGGCCCGATCTCGTCACCGAGATCACCCTGCAGCCCGTGCGCCGCCACAACGTCGACGCCGCCATCTACTTCAGCGACATCGTGGTCCCCCTCAAGGCCATCGGCATCGACCTCGACATCAAGCCCGGCGTCGGCCCGGTCGTCGAGAACCCGATCCGCACCCGCGCCGACCTGGCGCAGCTGCGCGCCCTGGAGCCCGGCGACGTCCCGTACGTCACCGAGGCCATCGGCATGCTCGTCCGCGAGCTGGGCGCCACGCCCCTGATCGGCTTCGCCGGTGCGCCCTTCACGCTCGCCAGCTACCTCGTCGAGGGCGGCCCGTCCCGTAACCACGAGCGCACCAAGGCCCTCATGTACGGCGACCCGCAGCTGTGGGCCGACCTGCTGGACCGGCTCGCCGACATCACCGCCGCGTTCCTCAAGGTCCAGATCGAGGCCGGGGCGAGCGCCGTCCAGCTCTTCGACTCCTGGGTCGGTGCGCTCTCGCCGGCCGACTACCGCCGCTCGGTGATGCCCGCCTCCGCCAAGGTCTTCCGGGCGGTCGAGGGCCTGGGCGTACCGCGTATCCACTTCGGCGTCGGCACCGGCGAACTCCTCGGGCTGATGGGCGAGGCGGGCGCGGATGTCGTCGGCGTCGACTGGCGGGTCCCGATGGACGAGGCGGCCCGCCGGGTCGGTCCCGGCAAGGCGCTGCAGGGCAACATCGACCCGGCCGTGCTCTTCGCGCCCCGCGAGGCCGTCGAGACCAAGGCCCGCGAGGTCCTGGACGCGGCCGCCGGCCTGGACGGCCACATCTTCAACCTCGGCCACGGCGTCCTGCCCTCCACCGACCCGGACGCGCTGACCCGCCTCGTCGAGTACGTCCACACGCAGACGGCGCGCTGAGCGGAGCGCGGCGGACGGCGACGGATCCGGGGCCGGCGGGCCGGCCGCGGCCCGCGGTGTCAGGCCCCGGCCTCCCGTACGGCACCGACGGCCTTGCGGGCCGCCACCAGGACGGGGTCCCAGACCGGGGAGAACGGCGGGGCATAGCCGAGGTCGAGGGTGGTCATCCGCTCCACCGTCATGCCGGCCGTCAGCGCCACCGCCGCGATGTCCACCCGCTTGCCGGCGCCCTCGCGGCCGACGATCTGCACGCCCAGCAGCCGGCCCGTACGGCGCTCGGCGAGCATCTTGACGTGCATCGGGCGGGCGCCGGGGTAGTAGCCGGCGCGGCCTGTGGCCTCGACGGTCACCGTCACGAAGCGCAGTCCGGCGGCGTGCGCCTCGCGCTCCAGCAGCCCCGTCCGGGCGATCTCCAGATCGCACACCTTGCTGACGGCCGTGCCGACGACACCGGGGAAGGTCGCATAGCCGCCGCCCGCATTGGTGCCGATGACCTGCCCGTGCTTGTTGGCGTGGGTGCCCAGCGCGATATGGCGCAGCTGCCCGGAGACCAGGTCAAGGACCTCGACGCAGTCGCCGCCCGCCCAGATGTGCTCGTGTCCCCGCACCCGCATGGCGAGGTCGGTGAGCAGTCCGCCGGACGTGCCCAGCGGCAGACCGGCCGCGGCGGCGAGCGTGGTCTCGGGCCGTACCCCCAGGCCCAGCACGACCACATCCGCCGGGTACTCGGCGTCCTCGGTGGTGACCGCGCGCACCCGGCCGCCCCCGGGGGTGCTCTCCTCGTCGGTCAGCACTCCGGTGACGGTCGCCCCGAGCACCGTCTCGATGCCCATCGCGCACATCGCCTCATGGACGAGCGCGCCCATGTCCGGGTCGAGGGTGGACATCGGCTGGGCGCTCTGCTCCAGGACGGTGACCTGGTAGCCGCGGCGGATCAGGGCTTCGGCCATCTCCACACCGATGTAGCCGGCGCCGACGACGACCGCCCGCCGGCCCGGGGAGGCGTCGAGGGTGTCCAGCAGGGCCCTGCCGTCGTCCAGGGTCTGCACACCGTGCACGCCGGGTGCGTCGATGCCCGGCAGGCCGGGCCGGCGCGGGCGCGCGCCGGTCGCCAGCACCAGCTTGTCGAAGCCGGTCCATGCCTCGCGGCCGCCGTCCTCCAGCTCCCGGAAGCACACCCGGCCCCGGTCCAGGTCGAGTTCGGTGACCTCGCAGCGCATCCGCAGATCGATGTCCCGGGCGCGGTGTTCCTCGGCCGTACGGGCGACCAGCGCGTCCGGGCCGTCGACCTCGCCGCCCACCCAGTACGGGATACCGCAGGCGGAGTACGAGGTGAAATGGCTGCGCTCGAACGCGGTGATCGCCAGGTCGGCCGGCTTCCGCAGCCGGCGTGCCTGCGATGCGGCGGCCATCCCCGCCGCATCGCCCCCGACGATGACCAGGTGTTCCGTCGCCATGCCGTCTGCCCCTTCGCCGTGTGACCGCTTCGTCGAGTGTGCTCCGCCGCGCCGCGGTCCTCAGCGCTCCAGGACCAGCGCGAGCCCCTGCCCCACGCCGATGCACAGCGCGGCGAGGCCGGTCCCCGACCCCAGCGCGGCGAGCTGGTGGGCCACCGCCCCCGCCAGCCGGGCACCGGAGGCCCCCAGCGGGTGGCCGATGGCGATGGCGCCGCCGCGCGGATTGACCACGGAGGGGTCCAGCTCCGGCCACTGCCCGATGCAGCCCAACGTCTGGGCCGCGAAAGCCTCGTTGAGCTCGAACGTCGCCACCTCGGCGAAGCCGCGTCCGGACCGCTCCAGGGCCCGCCGTACCGCCTCCACCGGCCCCAGGCCGAACAGCTGCGGCTCGATCCCGGTCACCGCGCTCGCCCGGATACGGGCCAGCGGTTCGCGGCCGGTGGCCCGCAGGCCCTCCTCGTCCACCAGCAGCAGGGCCGCCGCACCGTCGTTGAGCGGCGAGGAGTTCCCGGCGGTGACCGTGCCCCCGGCCGAACGGAACACCGGCTTCAGCTTGGACAGCGACTCCAGGGACGACGCCTCCCGGATCGTCTCGTCCCGCGGCAGGTCCACCTCCGGCAGCGGCACCACCTCGTCGTCGTAGGCGCCCTCCCGCCAGGCGCGGACCGCCTTTTGATGGCTGGCCAGCGCGAAGACGTCCTGCTGCTCGCGGGTGATGCCGTGCCGGTCGGCGATCAGCTCGGCGCCCTCGCCCAGCGCCACCGTCCACTGAGGAGCCATCCGCGGATTGACCATCCGCCAGCCCAGCGTCGAGGAGAACATCTCCTGATGGCCGGCGGGAAAGGCGCGTTCGGGCTTGCGCAGCACATACGGCGCACGGCTCATCGACTCCACCCCGCCCGCCACCGCGATATGCGCATCGCCGTGCGCAATGGCCCGCGCCGCCTGGATGACCGCCTCCAGACCGGACCCGCACAGCCGGTTCACGGTCACGCCGGGGACGGTCACCGGCAGCCCGGCCAGCAGCACCGCCATCCGCGCCACATTGCGGTTGTCCTCGCCCGCGCCGTTCGCGTCGCCGAAGCAGACATCGTCGATCCGCGCCGGGTCAAGGTCCGGTGTACGGTCCACCAGGGCCCGCACCACATGGGCGGCGAGGTCGTCCGGCCGGACCGCGGCCAGCGCGCCGCCGTACTTGCCGACGGGGGTCCGTACGGCATCGACGATGTACACATCCCGTACGCGTGGGTCGGTCATCAGGCGGTGTCCTCGCTGTCCCGGCTCGACGGTCGGCGGACGGTACGAAGATCGCCACCCGCCGACCACGAGTCTTTGCCCGCCGCTGCCCGCTGTCAACGGGGCTCCCGGACACCGTGCCCGCCCGCCTGCCGGCCCGCCGCGGGCGGTGTGCGGCTCCTCCTCCGGCCCCGGTCCCTTCGGTGCGCTCTGAGAGAGTGGGGGCATGAGCGCAGCGCACACCCCCACGGGCCCAGGGCCCGGCAGCACCGGTCATGTGGTCGTCATCGGCGGAGGCATCTCCGGGCTGGCGGCGGCGCACCGACTGCTCGAAGGCGGCGCCCGGGTGACCGTCCTGGAAGCGGCGGACCGGCTCGGCGGCAAGCTGCGGGTGGGCGAGATCGCGGGCGTCCCGGTCGACCTGGGCGCCGAATCGATGCTGGCCAGGCGGCCGGAGGCGGTGGATCTCGCGCGCGCGGTCGGCATCGGGGACCGGCTGCAGCCGCCCGCCACGGCCGGTGCCTCGCTCTGGACGCGCGGCGCGCTGCGGCCGATGCCCACCGGCCATGTCATGGGCGTCCCCGGGGACCTCGGCCCGCTCACCGCCTCCGGTGTGCTCTCCCCCGAGGGGATCGCCCGTATCGACGAGGACGCCCGGCTGCCGCGCACCGAGGTCGGCGAGGACGTCGCCGTCGGCACCTACGTCGCCCGGCGCCTGGGCCGCGAGGTCGTCGACCGGCTCGTGGAGCCCCTGCTCGGCGGGGTGTACGCGGGCGACGCCTACCGGATCTCGATGCGCGCCGCCGTCCCCCCGCTCTTCGAGGCCGCGCGGACCCACCGCTCCCTGCTCGACGGCGTACGGGGCATCCAGGCGCGGACCGCCGCCACCGTCCACCAGGCCGGGGCCGCCGCGACCGGACCGGTCTTCATGGGCATCGAGGGCGGCATCGGGACGCTGCCGGGCGCGGTGGCCGACGCCGTACGGGCCAAGGGCGGCGAGATCCGCACCGGTACGCCGGTCACCGCGGTGCGGCGCGCCCCCGACGGCTGGCAGCTCGACCTCGACGGCACCGCGCTCACCGCCGACGCCGTCGTCCTCGCCACCCCCGCACCGGCCACGGCCCGCCTCCTCGCCCCCGTCTGCCGGCCCGCCGCCGCCGAGCTGGACTCCGTCGAGTACGCCTCCATGGCCCTGGTGACCATGGCCTTCCGCCGCGCCGACGTCGAGGGGCGGCTGACCGGCAGCGGCTTCCTCGTCCCGCCCGTGGACGGCCGCAAGATCAAGGCGTCCACCTTCTCCGGCAACAAGTGGGGCTGGTCCGGCCGCTTCGACCCGGACCTCTTCGTGCTGCGCACCTCCCTCGGCCGCCACGGCGACGAGGAGGATCTGGCGCGCGAGGACTCCGAGCTGGTCGGCTTCTCGCGCGCCGACCTGCGTGCGGCGGTCGGGCTGACCGCCGCGCCGGTCGCCTCGACGGTCACCCGCTGGGACGGCGGACTGCCCCAGTACCCGGTCGGCCACCTGGAGCGGGTGGCCCGCATCCACGACGCCGTGGCCGGGCTGCCGGGCCTGCGGGTGTGCGGCGCGCTCTACGGGGGCGTCGGCATCCCGGCCTGTATCGCCTCGGGCCGCACGGCCGCCGACGACATCCTTGCCACCCTGCGCCCGGACTCCGTCCCCGCCGAGTGAGAATGGACGGTATGACAGACGCTTCCACCCCCGCTTCCGCGCCGCAGGCACCCGCGGCGCCCGAGAAGGTTCCGCACGCCGGCAAGAAGGCCAAGGACCTCAACGAGATCATCCGCTACACCCTCTGGTCGGTGTTCAAGCTGCGCGACGTCCTCCCGGAGGACCGCGGCGGCTACGCCGAGGAGGTCGAGGAGCTGTTCGCGCAGCTCGCGGCCAAGGACGTGGTGGTGCGCGGCACCTACGACGTGTCCGGTCTGCGTGCCGACGCCGACGTCATGATCTGGTGGCACTCGGAGAGCTCGGACGCCCTCCAGGAGGCGTACAACCTCTTCCGCCGTACCCGGCTGGGCCGGGTGCTGGAGCCGGTGTGGTCGAACATGGCGCTGCACCGCCCCGCCGAGTTCAACAAGTCGCACATCCCGGCCTTCCTGGCCGACGAGGAGCCGCGCGCCTATGTGAGCGTCTACCCCTTCGTGCGCTCCTACGAGTGGTACCTCCTGCCCGACGAGGACCGCCGCCGGATGCTCGCCGACCACGGCAAGATGGCCCGCGGCTTCCCGGACGTGCGCGCCAACACCGTGCCGTCGTTCTCGCTGGGCGACTACGAGTGGGTGCTCGCGTTCGAGGCCGATGAGCTCTACCGCATCGTCGACCTGATGCGTCATCTGCGCGGCTCCGAGGCGCGGATGCACGTCCGCGAGGAGATCCCCTTCTACACCGGGCGCCGCAAGCCGGTCTCCGAGCTGGTCGCGGGCCTGGCGTAACCGGGCGCGCGGTGCGTCGGGCCCAAAGGCCCGGGCCGCGCACACAGCACGACGGGCCGCCCCTGGGGGACGGCCCGTCGTGCTGTGTGCGGTCCGCTACTTGCCCGGCACGGCGTGCTGCTGGGCCCGGGTCACCTGCTGGCCCGGCGCCGGTTCCGCGCGCGGCGCGCAGTACACCTTGCGCGCCGGGATCTTCCCGTGCAGCAGATAGGCCTCCACGTACCGGTTCACACAGGCGTTCTCGCCGAACGCGATGCCATGGGTGCCCGCCCCGTTCTCGGTGACCAGCGAGGAGCCGGGCAGCCGCCGCTGCAGCTCCAGCGCCCCCTTGTACGGCGTCGCCGCGTCCCGCTCGGCCGCCAGCAGCAGCACCGGCGGCAGCGCGCCGGGCGCCGTGTGGACGTCGACCGGACCGCGCTGCCCGTGCAGCACATCGTCGAGCACGGTCGAGGTCGCATGCCGGGCGGCTTCGGCCAGGTCCCGCCCGGTGGCGTGGTGTCCGGCCTGCTCCGCGGCGGCGTCGAGCGCGGTGGTGGCGGTCCGCCACCGGTCGGGCCAGAAGGCGCAGGGCAGGTTCATCCAGGCGTTGTCCCAGGTCTCGAACGGCGCGGTCCGGGCGACCTCGGTGTTGTCCCGGTCCCAGGTGTGCCAGTCGTGCGGCCAGCGCGCGTCATTGCACTCGACGGCGGTGTAGACGGCGTTGGCGTTCTCCTCGGCCCTGGCGCCGCCGGACCGCGGCATGGCCTGGGCCATCAGCGGCTTGGGGTCCCCGTGCAGATACCCCGACAGCGCCTCGGCGCTCCGTGGCCAGAAGGCGTCGTTGTAGCCGGTCTTGAGGAATGCCGACTGCAGCTGGCCGGCGCCGATCTTCCCGCCCAGCGGGTGGCGGCGCAGCCTGTGCGCGGCCGTGTCGTAGGAGTGCTGCACCGCCCGCTTGGTCGTGCCGAGGTGGTAGCGGCCATGGTGCTTGGCGGTCCAGCGCAGCCAGTCGCTCCAGCGGTGCTGGAAGGCGATGTCCTGGTCGAGGTTGTTGCGGTACCAGATCTGCCGGGGTGCGGGATTGACGACACTGTCGAAGAGCATCCGCCGGACGTGGCCGGGGAAGAGCGTCGCGTAGAGGGCCGCGAAGTACGTCCCGTACGAGGCGCCCATGAAGTTCAGCTTCTTCTCGCCGAGCGCGGCCCGCAGCATGTCCAGGTCGCGGGCGTTGTTGACGGAGTTGTAGTAGGGCAGGTCGGCGCCGGCCCGGCGGACGCAGCCACGGGCGTACGCCCTGGCCTGGGCCAGTTTCCGGCGCTTGAAGGCCGCGTCGGGGCGCGGACGGCTGTCGGTGGGCGCCTTGGCGAACGTCTTGGGGTCCTGGCACGACAGCGGCGCCGAGCGGCCCACACCGCGCGGCGCATAGCCCACGAAGTCGTAGACCCGGGCCAGCTTGTCCCACTTGGGGAGCCCGCCGTAGAGCGGGAACTCCATGCTGGACGCGCCCGGGCCGCCGGGGTTGAAGATCAGGGAGCCCTGCCGTTCGCGGTGTGCGGTGGCCCGGACCCGGCTGACGGTCAGATGGATCTTCTTGCCGTCGGGGCGCGCATAGTCGAGGGGAACGGTGAGGGTGCCGCACTCGACGGTCGACGGCAGCTGCTCCACCGGGGCGCAGCGGCCGAAGCCGATGCGGTGGGCAACGGGCGCGGGTGGCGTGGCGGCGGCCCCCGTGGCGCCGCCTGCCGGGGCAGTGGCGAGGGCGGTCACCAGCAGCGACCCGATGGTGCCGTACAACGCAAGTGCTCTCACTGGCCGTCCCTTCGTGTGTGCATACAAAAGGGATAGTTGAGGCGGCGATTGTCGATGTAAAGCACCTGGCACCGGTGTCGGAGGCTATGCCCCGGATGAGTGGAGCGCGGCGCGCAAGGTGGGGTCGGTGAGGGCGGTGGGGCCTCGGAGAGCGAACGAGGTGAGAGGGGGAAGGAGGGCGGGGGAGCCGGAAGTGCGGGGCAGTTTCCGTCCCCCCGCGTCGGTGGCCCAGTCGCTGTACGGGTGGAGCTCGAAGCGGGCCACCGCCCAGGTGCCGAGGGTGAGGATCAGCGGAAGCACGAACCAGCCCAGGAGCAGCCCGTAGTCCGCGCCGGCCGGCGCCATCCAGGCGGCAGCGGCGGCGAACAGCGGCACCAGGAGAGCGGTGCCCTGGACCAGGCGGACGGCGGTGGCGACGCCCGGACGGACCGCGGCGGGCAGCGCCAGCCCGTCGGTCACCAGCCGCTCGGCCACCTCCCGCACCGCGGCATCCCCGACGAGGGTGTCCCGTATCTGCGGTATGCGGCACTGTCCTTCCGGGCCTATGGCGGTCAGGGTCGCGCGCTCGACGGCGTCCTTGCCGACCGGGTCGACGACGGTCGCCCACCCGGTGTCGGTGAGCAGCAGCCGCCGCTGCTGGGCCATCAGCACCAGGACGAGGTCGGCGAGCCGGTGCGGGCCGCCGGAGAGGTAGGCCACCTCATAGAGGGTCAGCCCGGCGCGGTCGCCCGCCGTGGAGGGACCCGGGGCGGTCCCGGGCGACGGCCGGGTGGTGCGCGCGGCGGCGACCGCGGCACGGCACAGCAGCGCACAGGACAGCGCTGCCACGGCCGAGGCGAGAAGGAAGAAGAAGAGCCACATGGCCGAAGGTTCTACGTGATGAGTACAAATACCGCCACAAAATTTCTCACCATGCGGGCGGCGGCAGCGGGCCCCGGGACGCGCCGTTGAGAGCCCCGGGCCCCTCAGCCGCCGCAGCCGCCGCCCCCGCAGCTCGAACCGCCCCCGCCGCCACAGCTCGAACCGCCCCCGCACGACGATCCGCCGCCACAGGACGACCCGGTGCTGCCGCACCCCGGCCCGGACCCGCCGTCGCCGGAGCCGCACCAGGACCCGCCGTCACTCCCCGGGCCGCCCCCGCCGTCACCGCACGAGGAACCTCCGGACGACCCGGATCCGCTGCCCGCCGCGGC
This sequence comes from Streptomyces sp. NPDC047049, assembly GCF_040643995.1. Classification (NCBI taxonomy): domain Bacteria; kingdom Bacillati; phylum Actinomycetota; class Actinomycetes; order Kitasatosporales; family Streptomycetaceae; genus Streptomyces; species Streptomyces sp. NPDC047049. Next base: position 136,401 of record NZ_JBEYVM010000014.1, read on the forward strand.
GGCCGTGGCACGGTGCGCCTCCTCGAACTGCCGCCGCAGCAGCTCGTCCGTGATCAGCGCCGTACCGCCGAGCGCCACCGCCGGCGCGGCGGGCAGCCAGGCCCCGGCCGCGCCGCTCCCGCGGGGCCGGGCCGCCCGCGCGGAGCGCAGCGCGCAGGTCCCCGCCCTGGTGATCCGGCGGCCGAACGCCTTCTTGCACACCGACGCCACCGCCAGGCCCACGACCACCGCGGGCACCGTCCGGAGCGCCGGCGGCGGGCCGGACGCGTCCCCGCCGCTCCCCGCGAAGGACAGCAGCAACGCGACGAAGAAGAGCACCACACAGACCGTCATCTGGGCGCTCGCCAACCGGCGCCACGGCCGTCCGGGCTCCGGACGGCGCAGCAGGCCACGGGCCGCCAGCCGGTCGCCGACCCCTTGGACCGCGGGGCTGCGCCGCGCCGTGGCGCGCAGCACCGACAGCGCACCGCCGGGCGTCCGGGCGATCGTGTCCAGTACGGCCGCCTCGACCGCGTCATGGGCGAAGGCCTGGCGTACGGTCACCACTCCCGGGCCGCCCACGGCGAGCCGGCCGTCCTGGTGCATCCCGGCGATCGCGGCGTCCACCACCCGCCCGGGGCCGCCGGCGAGGAACGCCGCCTCCCACACGTCGTGGACCGCGGCGTCCCTCCGCCGGACGGACGGCGTCCGCAGCCGTACCCAGGCCGCGCCGAAGAGCAGGACCAGCGACGCGGCACCGGTCTCCAGGAAGGCCCAGGAGGCGAACCCCGTCACGTCCCGCTCCGCTCCAGTGCGCCCCGCACGGCCCGTACCAGCCGGGCCAGGGGCCGGGCGGACGGCGGCTGCGGGCCCGCACGGTCCCGCCACCACCGCGTCAACTGCTGCCGTGCGGCCGGGTCTTCGGGGCGGCCCTGGGCCAGCAGATGCGCCGCGAAGTCCAGGGCATCCTGGCGGTAGCCGCCGCTCATGGGGCGGCGCCGCGCATAGCACCGGAACGCGGCCCGGTAGTCCGCGCCGAGAATGTCCGGCAGCTCGGGCGCGACCTTGGCGACCACCGCGGCCCGCTTGGCCGTCAGCGCCCGGCTCTGCACCTGCAGCCGCACCCGGTCGAAGCCCTCAGGGGCCGGCGTCCCGGCGACCAGCGCGGACAGCAGCGCGGTCTGCGCCAGCGCCAGCCGCTGCCGGGCCGCTTCGGTCCCGGTGCCGCTGTTGCTGCCGCCGTCCCTGCTGTCGCCTGCGCTGCCTTCTGTGCCGTTTCCGTTGCCGCCCCCCGCGCCGTCGCCCGGGGCGCTCTCCGGTACCGGTTCAAGCCGCCCGGGCATGACGGGCCTCCTTCAGCACGGCGCGTATCGCATCGAGTTCACCGGCCAGCTCCGCGCCCTCGGGGAAGTCCTCGTCCCGCTCCAGCAGCACACCGGGCGGGGTGGTCCGGGCGCACAGCTCCGCAAGGACGTCCAGCACGGGCCGGGTCACCGGGTGGGCATGGCTGTCGTGCCACACCCCGTCCCGCTCCACACCGCCCGCGACATGGACGTAGGCGAGGGCATCGAGCGGCAGCTCGTCCAGGGCGAGGGCCGGATCCTCCCCCCGGTTGATGTGGTTCGTGTGGAGGTTGGCGACATCGATCAGCAGCCGTACCCCGGTCCGCCCGACGAGCTCGGTCAGGAACTGCCCCTCGGTCAGCTCCTCGCCCGGCCAGTTGACCAGGGCGGCGATGTTCTCCAGCGCCAGCGGCACCGGCAGGGCGTCCTGGGCGATGCGCACGTTCTCGCAGAGCACGTCCAGCGCGTCACGGGTGCGCGGCACGGGCAGCAGATGCCCGGCCTCCATCCGCGGGGAGGCGGTGAGCGGACCGCCGGCCCGCACAGAGGCGATGTGCTCGGTGACCATCGGCGCGCCCAGCGCCTCGGCGCGTTCGGCGAGTGCGGTCAGCCGCCCGGCGTCCGGGCGGTCGGCACCGCCGAGGCCGAGCGAGACACCGTGCGGAATGACGGTGGTGCCGCGCTCGCGCAACTCCTGCAGGGCGTAGGGCAGATGGCCCGGGCAGAGGTTTTCCGCCACCACCTCGACCCAGTCCACCCCGGGCAGCTCCGCGATCTCCGCGGCGATTTCCGGCCGCCAGCCGATCCCCGTACCCAGGCGCTCCATGGCTCCCCCTCTCGCTCCGTGGTCTCGGTACTCATGGCCGCGGCGGGACGGAGCGAACCCTGCAGCGGACGAGTTCAGAGGTTGATTTGAGTTTCCCAGGAGAGGGTGCCGGACCGGCTGTGGCCCGGTCACAGCGGGGTCCCGGACCGGGTATCGCGGGGGACGCGGCGCGCTGTGGACGGGGTGTGGAGTGCCTGTCGGTGGCTTTCCGGCCGGGAGCCGGGCAGCCAGGGAGTCAGGCAGTGCGGTGACGTCCTCCCCTGCGGACGGTCTGCACGGCGAGGGCCGGGGCGATGGGCTCGACGAGTTGCCCGGCCGCAAGGGCCACGAGCCGGGGCGGGGGTTCGCCGCCGAGCAGCCCGTGCACGTAGTCGAGCGCTTGAGCCGGAGAGAGCATCGCCAGCCTCTGCCGCAGGGCGCGCACGGCCTGCATGCGTCCTCGTGTGGCGGCGATGTCGCACAGCTCGTCGTGCAGGTCGTCCACCGCGGTGCGGACGCGCATCCCCCGGATGCGGGCGCGGTAATCCGCCTCCCACTCGCCGCCCCGCTCGGAGAGGACCCCGATACAGTGCAGTCCTCCGTCGATGCGGTCCACCAGGTACGGCCCGTGGCCGATCAGCATGGCCGCGGGGTTCCGCGTACGCGCGTACTCCTCGGACTGCCAGTAGACCTTCCAGACCAGCTCGTGTTCCGCCACGCGCAGCACCGTCGTGCGCACCGGCTCCACACCCAGGGCCGACCCCTTCTGATACTCGCGATCCAGCTCTTCCTCGACGAGCCGCACCGCGGCCTCTCGCTCCATCACGCGTCCAGCATCCCCCAGGGGCCGGAAGGCGGCCGGCGCGTTACGTGAGCGTGAGCGCAGGCGCTTGTGGGCAGTCCGGTCCGGCGGTGCGACCGTCTACGGCTGCCGCAGGCGCGGGAGCGGGCAGTAGCGCTCACCCCCTTCGGCCACCACGGTTTTCCCGGGGGCGATCTCCGTGAACCCGGCATCGGTCACCACGGGCAGACCGCTGCGGGTCAGCTCCTGCCAGTGCTCGCCCCGGGCGGACCGTACGGACAGCGGGAACCCCGCCGCGCGCCAGGCAGCCCGCTCGTTCGCGGACAGCTCCCACCACGCCAGCTGGGCACCGTGCCCGGCCTGCGCCATCTCCTTGCCCGTCGACATCCCCAGCTCGGAGTTGAGCCACAGCACCGGGGCGCCGGCGACGGGGGCCCCGGGCGGCTGGGGGTCGTCCAGTTCCGTGCCCGAGACCTGCAGCCGCGCCAGATCCTTCGGCCAGCCGTCCAGCGGCACCGGGGGGAAGACCCGCACCTCGGCGCGGTGGCCGGTGACCGTGATGCCCGGCAGTGCCTCGGCCCGCCGCCACTCCGCGCCGCGCGCCCGCCGCACCACCTTCCGGATCCGGGCGTCCTGCCAGTCCCGCACCGCCGCGGCCCACTTGCCGTCCCCGGCCGACCGCTCGTCCGACAGCAGCACCAGCACCGCCCTCGCCGCGGTCTCCAGCGCGTCCGTACGCGACGGTGGTTCGGCCCGCTCGATCCGCGCGACGAGCGGCAGCACGAACTGCGGGGCCGCGTCGCGGTCGGGCGCTTCGCGGCGCACGGCGCCGGCCGCGTCGTTGCCGGGCCGGCCGGTGCTTTCCGCGCCGGTGCTTTCCGCGCCGGTGCTCTCCGTGCCGGTGCGTGCTGTGCCGGCGCTCTCTGTGCTCGCGCTTTCCGTGCTGGTGCTTTCCGTGCTGGTCACCCGTCCGCCTTCTGTGCTGGTCACCGGTCCAGTCTGCCAGCCGCCACTGACAGGGGGCCCGTGACCGACTGCCGGCGGCGTCCCGTTGCCTCCCGCTCGCCGCTGCTCCGTGCCCAGGGGGCCGGCCGGTGGGCAACACCGCAGCGGCGAGCCAACGCCGTCAGGACCGCCTGCCCGGCGCCGTGTTGTGCGCCGGACGCGGCGCGCCACGTTCTGGGGCGGGCACCGGCAAGCTCATCCGGCTACCGTCGGGGACGGCGGAGCGGACCGAGGCCGCCGGGTGGCAGTGCCGAGAGCAGCATCGGGTGGCAGTGCCGGACAGCAGCACCGAGTGGCGGTGGAGGTGCCAACACGTATGAGGCTGGACGGGGTGGGGCGGCGCTACGGGGTGCGGGGCCCGTGGGTGCTGCGGGACGTACGACTCGAGGTGCCCGCGGGTGCGCTGCTGCGCATCGAAGGGACCAACGGCAGCGGGAAATCCACCCTGCTGCGGCTGCTGGCCGGGATCGACCGGCCCAGCGCCGGACGCATCACCGGGCGCCCGCGCAGCGCCTATGTGCCCGAACGGTTCCCGGCCGCGCTGCCCTTCACCGCCGTCGACTACCTCACCCACCTCGGCCGCATCCACGGACTGCGCGGCCCCGAAGCCGGTCGCCGTGGCGCCGAATGGCTGGCCCGGTTCGGGGCGGCCGCGCACGCCCGCACCCCGCTGGCCGAGCTGTCCAAGGGGACGAGCCAGAAGGTCGCGGTCGCCCAGGCGTTGCTCGCCGAACCCGAACTCCTGGTCCTGGACGAGGCCTGGACCGGCCTGGACCAGGGCGCCCGGGAGGTGCTCAACCGTGCGGTCGCCGAACGGGTCGCGGACGGCGGCACCGTCGTCTTCGTCGACCATGACCCGCAGCGGCTGGCGGGCGCGGCCGACGTCCGCTACCGCGTCGCGGACGGACGGCTGCTGCCCCATGAGGAGAGCGGCCCGGCGGGGGACGAGGCGCCCGCGCCCTGCCCCGGAGTGGTCATCGAGGCGGAGGGCGCTCCGGGAGCGCCGCTGCCCGGTGAGCCGGAGCGCATGCCCGCCGGAGCACCACGGCTGCCCCGTGGGACACAGGTCGTATCGCGGCCGGACGGTACGACGCGGCTGACGGTCCCCGCCGTCCACTCCGACGCCTTGCTGCGCGCCCTGCTCACCGCACGGCCGCCGTGGCACATCCGGTCGGTCACCAGCGCCGGGGCGGGGCCGGGGGAGGGGCCTGGCGACGACGCCCCGGCGTCGGCCCCCGCGTCCGCCCCCGCGTAGACGGAGGCATCAGCGCCCCCGTCCGCCCCCGTGTCCACCCAGGCGTCCGCGACTGCATCCGCATCCGCATCCGCATCCGGATCCGGATCCACTTCCGCACCTGACGAGGCCCCGCTCACGTGATCGCTCTTCTCCGCTATCAGACGGCGCTGCTCTTCCGCTCGTACCGCTGGCTGCCGCCGGTGATCCTCTACGCCGCCTGGCTGGCCGCCGGCGTCCAGAGCGGCGACCCGATCCTCGGCGGGCTCGGCTGGGCCGCGGGCGGCCTGCTGCCGGTCGCCGTATGGCTGACCCGGGTCTGTGTCACCAACGAGCCTCCGGCGGCCCGCAATTGCACCGCGGCCGCCGCCGGGCCCGGCCGGGCCCACCTCGCCGCAGTGCTGGCCGCGGTCTGTACCGCGGTGCTGCTCGCCCTCCTCGGTACGGCACTGGTCGTGCTGCTGTCCGACCCGCACTCCACCGGCCACCGGGTCGCCGTCCCGGTCCTGCCCGCGGCGGCCGCCGGGCTGCTCGGCGCGCTGGTGTGCCTGTTGACGGGTACCGCGATCGGCGTGCTGAGCAACCGGCCGGTACTGCGCAGCAGCGGCTGGAGCATCCCGGTGGGCATGCTCGCCGCCCTGCTGCTGCTCGTGCTGGGCGCCTCGCCCGCCAACGCCGCCGTCTCGGGCCTGGTCACCGGCTCCCTCCACGGCACGATCACCACCCCGTGGCTGCCGCTCGCCGCCACCGCCCTGCTCGCGGCCGCCGCCACCGCCGTCGCCTGCGCCCTCAGCTCCCGCCGGAGTTGAAGCGCCGGGACGTATGGCCGGAGCTGAAGCGCCGCCGGGGCGAACGGTTGGGGCGGGCTGAGGCGCCGGGGTGAACGGCGGGGGCTGGCTGAGCGGCCGGGACGGGACGGGGCTGAGGCGTCGGGGTGTTCGGCCGGGGCGGGCTGAGGCGTCGGGTGCCGCGCCGCGGCGGCGCTGGAACCGGGCCCGGATGTCTCCCCCGCCCCTCCCCCTCTCCCCCTTCGGGGGAGGGGGCGGGGGGTGGGTTCGGGGGTGGGGGGAAGCAGCCGCACGCTCGACGCCCTGCCCGGCACCGCCGCCCCACGAGGCCGTGGCGCCCTCCCCACGGGCCGGCGGCCCCCTGGCGGCCCGGCGTGGCCCCCGCAGCCTCAGTGATGCCAGGGCCCCGTCACCGCGAACGTCGTCCCCGGCGTATAGCAATTGACGTACATCGTCCGGTGGTCCGGCGAGAAGGTCACTCCCGCGAACTCCCCCCACTCCGGCTTCTGCGGGGTGCCGATGTTCTGCCGGCCGCGCGCCATCGCATAGACCTCGCCGCGCCGGGTGAGGCCGAAGACGTGCTGGGCGCCCTCGCCGTCCTCGCAGACCATCAGGCCGCCGCTGGGCGCCAGGCAGATGTTGTCGGGGGACTCGCCGGGCAGTTGGAGGTCGCTGTCCGGGCCGAAGACGATGACCTGGGTCAGCCGCCGCTTCTCCGGGTCGTACTTCCACACCTGGCCGTAGTGGTCGGCCGCCGAGCCGGCGTCGCGGTGCGCGAAGCTGGAGACGAAGTAGACGCACGAGCCGCCCCAGTAGCAGCCCTCCAGCTTCTGGGCGTGGGTGATGCCGCCGGGGCCGAAGTCCTGGAAGCGGACCGGGGTCTGACGGGCGAGCGGGTCGGGCACATCCACCCAGGTGACGTGGTCGAAGGTGGTGCCCGGTTGCTGGACGGTGGAGAGGTCGGGCACACCCGGGACCCGCAGTGCCTGGAGCCGGCCGCCGGCCCGGAGCGAACCGCGGCCGCCCCTCGGCCTCTTGGGAAGGAAGCGGTAGAACAGGCCGAACGGCTTGTCGAAGGCGTCCTCGGTCTCGTAGACGGTGCCGGTGCCGGGGTCGACGGCGATCGCCTCGTGCTGGAAGCGGCCCATCGCGGTCAGCGGGACCGCGCCGGTGCGCCGCGGGTCGTACGGATCGACCTCGAAGATGAAGCCGTGGTCCTTGGTGTAGTTCTCCTCACCGGCCCGGTGCTCGGTCTCCTCGCAGGTCAGCCAGGTGCGCCAAGGGGTGGGGCCGCCCGCGCAGTTGGTGGACGTACCGGCGATGGCGACCCGTTCCGAGCGGACGGAGTTGTCCGGGCCGAGTTCCAGGGCCGTACAGCCGCCCTCACCGCCGGGGTCGTACGTCAGGTCCCGGACCCGGGGGACGGCCTGGCGCGAGCCCGTACGGTTCTCGTGGTTGCGGACGAGGAAGGTGCCGCCGCGGCGTCCGGAGGAACTGTGCGAGCCGCGAGAGCCCGGAGAACCCGGGAAGGCGGCCATACCGTCGCAGTTGCTGGGGACCTTGCCCTCCCCGGAGCGCAGCGGGTCGCCTTCCCGGGACAGGACCCGGTAGCGGAAGCCCCGGGGGAGGTCGAGCAGGCCGTGCGGGTCGGGGACCAGCGGGCCGTAGCCGCGCCGCCCCATGCTCTGTGCGGTCGCGGTCCCCGTGAAGAGCTCCGTGAGGTTTCCGGAGAAGGCGATTCCCGCCCCCAGCGCTCCGGTTCTCGCCAGGATCTGACGTCGTGTCGCGGACATGGGCAACTCCCTGTTGGCGGACAGGTGACGTGACCCGCTCGTGTGTACCACGGGGCCGGGCCGCCGGGAACCAGGCGGCGGCCCGGGTGTTGCCGCGGCGCGTCTACCGGGAGCCGTCGGCCACCAGGGTGCCCGCGTCGCGCGCCAGCGCCGTCAGCCGGGAGATGGCCCGGAAGTACTTCTTGCGGTAGCCGCCGCGCAGCATCTCCTCGCTGAACAGCTCGTCGAAGGCCTTGCCCGAGGTCAGCACCGGCACCTCACGGTCGTAGAGCCGGTCGGCCAGGACCACCAGGCGCAGCGCGGTGGACTGGTCGGGCACCGCCTGGACATCGGTGAGGCAGACCGCCTCGATGCCGTCGCACATCGCGCCGTAGCGGCTGGGGTGCACCCGGGACAGGTGCTCCAGCAGGGAGGGGAAGTCGTCGAGGGAGGCACCGGGCGTGCGGTACGCCGTGCGGGTGACCGTCTCGTCGTCGTACGGGGCGGGCGCCTCGGGCAGGCCGCGGTGGCGGTAGTCCTCGCCGTCGATCCGCAGCGGACGGAAGTGGGCGCTCAGGCCCTGGATCTCCCGCAGGAAGTCGGCCGCGGCGAACCGGCCCTCGCCCAGCTTGCCGGGCAGCGTGTTGGAGGTGGCGGCCAGCGCCACCCCGGCGTCGACCAGCTTGCCGAGCAGGGTGGAGACCAGGACCGTGTCACCGGGATCGTCCAGCTCGAACTCGTCGATGCACAGCAGCTTGTGCTCGCCGAGGGTGCGGACGGTCTGCTGGAAGCCGAGCGCGCCGACGAGGTTGGTCAGCTCGACGAAGGTGCCGAAGGCCTTGCGCTCGGCCGGGGCGGGGGTGGCGTGCCACAGGGAGGCGAGCAGGTGGGTCTTGCCGACGCCGTAGCCGCCGTCCAGGTAGACGCCGCGCGGGCCCACGGGGGCCGCGGGCTTCCTGGCGAACCAGCGCCGCTTGCCCGGGCCGGCCCGCCCGGCGTCGATGCTCTCCGCGAAGTCGCTCAGGACCTGGACGGCCTCGGCCTGGCTGGGCTGCTGCGGGTCCGGGATGTAGGTGTCGAACCGGGCGCCCTGGAAGCGCGGCGGCGGCACCATCTCGGCCACCAGGCGGTCGGCCGGGACGTGCGGGGCGCGGGCGGTGAGCGCGGCGGGCGCCGCGTCGTCCCCGTCGGCCGGCGGTCCGGCTATCGGGTCGGGCTGCGGTGCGGAGTGCTGGGAAGGCGACACAGCCGTCCAGCCTATCTCCTGCGCGGGGGCCGCCGGTCCGCTGAGAGGGGCATGTCACACTGCCGCCATGCGACGCCTGTTCCCTCTCCCCGCCCCGTCCGCACCGGCCCCTGCCGCCGGGAACACCGAGGTGGGGGCCCTCGACCCCACGGACCGTGCCTGGACCCTGCACGAGCTGGCCGACGCCTACGCGTACCCGGCGGCGGACGCCCCGGTGCGCTCGGGGCGCACCGGCTGGCTGCGGGCGAACATGGTGTCCTCCGTGGACGGCGCGGCCCACCACGAGGGCCGCTCGCAGCCGCTCTCCAGCGATGCCGACATGCGGATCTTCGGGGTGCTGAGGGGCCTCGCGGATGCGGTGGTGGTGGGTGCGGAGACGGTGCGGCAGGAAGGCTACCGGCCGGCCCGCGCCCGGGAGGCGTTCGCCGCCCGCCGGGCCGCCGCCGGCCAGGGCCCGGCCCCCGCCATCGCCGTGGTGACCGCCGGCCTCGCGCTGGACTTCACCCTGCCGCTGTTCACCGAGCCGCTGGTCCCCACCCTGGTGCTGACCGGCGCGGGCGCGCCCGCGGACCGGGTGGCGAAGGCCCGTGCCGCGGGCGTCGAGGTGCTGTTCGCCGGTGAGGGGCAGGGCGTCGATCCGGCCCGGGTGACCGGGGTGCTGGCCGAACGGGGCCACACCCGGCTGCTCACGGAGGGCGGGCCGATGCTGCTGGGGCAGTTCGCGGCGGCCGGCGCCCTGGACGAGCTGTGTCTGTCGCTGGCTCCGGTGGTTGCCGTGGGCGACGCGCCGAGGATCATGAACGGTCCCGCCGTCCCGGTACCGGAGCGGTTCGCCCTGGCATCCGTACTGGAGGAGGGCGGATTCCTCTTCACGCGCTACCGCCGGCCGTGACAATCGGCGGAACTATCTGTTCCGCTTAGCTTCTGTTGGGCACACTGAAAGCCAACAGTCCCGCACGCCTACGGGGCAGGATGGTGTCTGTCGGGCTCCGTGCCATGCGGCGCCCCGAAGAGAAGAAGGGCGTCCGTCGTGTTCACGAGCGTATTGATGATCGAGAAGCCACTGACGCCTGCCGATGTGGAGTTTGTGACCACCCTGCACGGCGATGACCGGATCTCGTTCGTCGTGCTCATGCAGCCTCGCGGCAAGCAGGATGTTCTGCTACGGGCCATCGACGACGTGGCCCTCGGTGAGTTCGACGACGCCGTGCGGGAGGGCGAGGAACCGGGCGGCGCCCGCGCGGAGGCCCCCGCCGAGCTCTCCCTGGCCCACACGCTGCAGGCGCTGCGCGACACCGGAGCCCAGGCCGTCGGGCAGGTGGTCGAGGACCATCCGCTGGACCTGCTGCGGTCCGTCGTCGACGAGACCGGCGCGGACGAGGTGATCGTGCTGACCACCCCGCACTTCGTGGAGGAGTTCTTCCACCGCGACTGGGCCTCCCGCGCCCGCCACAAGGTCGGCGTCCCGGTCCTCAAGCTGTTCTCCCATGCGGCGGACGACCAGACCCAGGGGACCGCCGGAAGCTGAGCGGCCCACCGTCACCGGGACCCGCCTGCCCGTCTGTCTGCCGGTCCCTCCGCCGGGTCCCTCCGCCGGGTTCCGTCGGCGGTCAGGGGCGGGCGACGGACCGGGGACGCAGCCGGCCGTCCCGCACCTCGGCGACCGTGTCCGCCACGTCCAGGTGGGCGGGGTCGTGGGTGACCAGTACCGTCGCGGTGGCGCGCTGCCGGGTGAGCGTGCGCAGCAGCGCGAGCACCGCGGCGCCCCGCTCGTGGTCCAGGGCGCTGGTCGGCTCGTCCACCAGCAGCACCGCGGGCTCGTTCATCAGCGCCCGCGCGATATTGACCCGCTGCCGCTGACCGCCCGACAGCTGATGCGGCCGCCGGTGGGCCTGGCCCTCCAGGCCGACCGCCGACAGCAGCTCCCGGGCCCGTTCCCGCGTGCGTGCCCGCGTCGCACGCGACGTGCGCCCGGCCAGGTGGGCCGTCACCTGCAGCTGTTCGGCGGCGGTCAGCGACGGCAGCAGATTGGGCTGCTGGAAGACCGTGCCGATGGCGGTGCGGCGCAGCGTCGTCAGCGCGGCCCGGCCGAGCCCCGCGGTGTCCGTGCCACCGATCACCACCCGTCCGCGGTCCGGGCGGATCAGTGTGGCGGCGACCGCGAGCAGGCTGGACTTGCCGGAGCCGGACGGGCCGATCACCGCGGTCAGGCGTCCGGCGGGGACGGTCAGCGAGACCTCGTCCAGCGCCGTCAGCCGGGCGTCGCCGTCGGGGTAGGTGAGGGTGACATCGGTCAGTTCGAGGCTCATCGGGCACTTCCCAGGGCGGTCAGCGGGTCCACGGACGTGATGCGGCGGATGGCGAGCGCGGCGCCCGCGGCACCCAGCGCGATCATGATCAGGGCGGGCGCCAGCACGGTGGCCGGGGCGAGCACGAAGGGCACCGTGCCGCCGATTCCGGCGCCCACCGCGGCCACCACGGCGCTGCCCAGGGCCGTCCCGCCCACCAGCAGCACCACGGCCTGTCCGAGCGCGTCCCGCAGCAGCGAGCAGGTCGAGGCACCCAGCGCCTTCAGCACGGCGACCTCGCCGCGGCGCTGGATCGTCCACACCGTGAAGAACGCCCCGATGACCAGCGCGGAGATCGCGAACAGAAAGCCGCGCATCAGCTGCAGGGACCCGTTCTCGGCGGCGTACGAGCCGATGGCCTGCAGGGCGTCGTCGGCGGCGACGGTCCTTGTGCCGAGCGCCCGGTCGGCGGCCGCCAGACCGGCGGTGCCGGAGGTCGAGAGGGCGAGGACGGTCGCTCCGACGGCGTCGCCGGACGTGCCGGTCCGCCCGGGCCGGTCACCGGCGGCCGCTCCGGCCCCGCCCGCCAGCCGCCGCCAGTCCTCCAGCGACGTCCAGACCACCGGCGTATGGGCGTACATCGCCGCGCCCGCCACCGCCGCCACCCGGACCGTGCGGCCGCCGAGCGTCAGTGTGTCCCCGGCCCGCGCCCCCAGTGCGGCGGCGGCCTTCGCGGACAGCACCACCGCACCGTCCCCCACCCGTGCGGGCGCCGTCGGCGACCCCGGCCGCACGCCGAACAGCGACACCGCGGCGGTCCGGCCGCCGGACTCGGCCTTCGCCGTCGCGATCCCCAGCGGGTCGGCGTGCCGTACGCCCGGCACCCGCGCCCAGGCCCGTACGGTCCGCTCCGTCAGCCGCGAATCGGTGAAGGCGACGTCCCTGCCGTCGGCGGGCGCCGAGAACACCAGGTGATCGGCGGGCAGCGCGGTGACCGCCGAGGTGTTCTCCCGGCCCAGGCCCGCCGTCAGGCCCGACAGCAGCCCCACCAGCACCGTGATCAGCACAATGACGGTGCCCATCAGGGCGAACCGTCCCTTGGCGAATCTCAGGTCCCTCCAGGCGACGAACACCGGCGATGCCCTCCTCGGATCCGGGTGCCGGACTCCACTGCCCGGCATCGGCCTCCACCGTCGCGCGCCGGGCGGGCCGCGGACATCGCGCCGGGGAGTGGTCCGCCCGGATCGAAAGAGGTGCCCCGCGCTCAACCCTTTGGTTGATGCCGCAGGTGGGGAGGGCGCTTAGCCTGGGGGAGCCGTGACCGAAGAGACCGCGACCCAAAACACCGAGACCGGAAACACCGCGCCCGGGGAACCCGCGACCGGGGAATCCCCGAGCACCCCCTCCCTCACCCCCGTCCTGCGGGTCCTGCGCAGCTGTCTGCACCTGATGGTGGCCGCGCTGCTGGCACTGGCCTGCGTGCGCGCGATCGCCGGGCACACCCCCGCCGCCCCGGCCGTGACCGCCGCCGCGGCCGCGCTGTTCGCGGTGTACGTGACCGGCCCCCGGCTGCCCCGCCTCCGCAGCTCCACCGGCGCCGCCGCCCTCTGGCTGAGCGGCGTGGCCCTGCTCTGGCTGGTGCTGCTCGCCCTCACCCCCGACGGCGTGTGGCTCGCCTTCCCGCTGTTCTTCGTCCAGCTGCATCTGCTGCCGCTGAGAGGGGGCCTGGCCGCCGTCGCGGCCACCACCGCCGCCGCCATCGCCGGATTCGGCCTGCACACCCACGCCCTGAGCCTCGGCACGGTGCTCGGCCCCGCCCTGGGCGCCGCCGTCGCCGTCGCCGTCGTCCTCGGCTACGAGGCCCTTTACCGGGAGAGCGAGCAGCGCCGCCGCCTCATCGAGGAGCTCACCGCGGCCCGCAGCGAACTGGCCGCCGCGGAACACGCCGCCGGGGTGCTCGCCGAACGCGAGCGGCTGGCCCGCGAGATCCACGACACCCTCGCCCAGGGCCTGTCCAGCATCCAGCTGCTGCTGCGGGCCGCCGAGCGCGCCCTGCCGCGGCAGCCCGGCACCGCCCTCGGCCATGTCCGGCAGGCCCGCACCACCGCCGCCGGCAACCTCGCCGAGGCGCGCCGCTTCGTCCGTGCGCTGAGCCCGCCCGACCTGGAGGCCGGCTCGCTGCCCGCCGCGCTGGAACGGCTGTGCGCCACCACCGCCCGTACCTCCCCGCTCGCCGTGCACTGCCAGGTCTCCGGCACGCCCACCGCGCTCCCCACCACGCACGAGGTCGCGCTGCTGCGCATCGCCCAGTCCGCGCTCGCCAACACCGTGCGGCACGCCGGTGCCGGACGGGCCGAGCTGACCCTCAGCTACATGGACACCGAGGTCGCGCTGGACGTCGTCGACGACGGCGCGGGGTTCGTCCCCGCCGAGGTGCCCGCCCCGGGCTCCGCGGCGGCGGACGGCACCGGCTTCGGCCTCGCCGCGATGCGCGCCCGGGCCCGCGCCCTCCAGGGCACCCTCGTCGTCGAGTCCGCCCCCGGCGAGGGCACCGCCGTCGCCGTCACCCTGCCCACTCCCGCCGCCCCGCCCGACGCCGCCCAGGAGGCCGCCCCGTGACCGCGACGGACACCCCCGTCCGGCTGCTGCTCGCCGACGATCACCCCGTCGTACGCGCCGGACTGCGCGCCGTCCTGGAGACCGAGGACGACTTCGAGATCGTCGCCGACGTCCCGACCGCCGAGCAGGCCGTCGACCTCGCCGCGCGGCTCGCCGTCGACGTCGTCCTCATGGACCTCCAGTTCGGCGGCCGGATGCTCGGCTCCCAGGCCACGGCGGAGATCACCGCCCGCCCCGGTGCCCCGCGCGTCCTCGTGCTGACCACCTACGACACCGACGTCGACATCCTCGCCGCCATCGAGGCCGGCGCCACCGGCTACCTCCTCAAGGACGCCCCGCCGGAGGAACTGGCGGCCGCGGTCCGCACCGCCGCCGCCGGGAAGTCCGCCCTCGCCCCCACCGTCGCGCTGCGCCTCATGGACCGCATGCGCACCCCCGCCACCGCGCTCTCCCGCCGGGAGACCGAGGTCCTTCAGCTCGTCGCCGACGGTCTGCCGAACGCGGCGATCAGCAAACAGCTCTTCCTCAGCCAGGCGACCGTCAAATCCCACCTCGTCCACATCTACGCCAAGCTGGGCGTGGACTCCCGCACCTCCGCGGTCGCCGCCGCCACCGCCCGGGGCCTGATCCGCCGCTGAACGCCGCGCGCCGGGCGCATCCCGGACCCGGCCGGGGCCGGCCACCACACCCGTCAGGGGTCCACGGACCGGCACTGTCGGTGCCGGGTGCGAGAATCATGGACAGCACCACCGCTCGCGATGATCGACGATCAGGGAGACCCGCCCATGGCACCCGCCATCCCAGCCTCGATGGACCGGCCGCACTTCATCGGCATCGGCGGAGCCGGCATGTCGGGCATCGCCAAGATCCTGGCGCAGCGCGGCGCCCGGGTGGCGGGCAGCGACGCCAAGGACTCCGCGACCGCCCAGGCCCTGCGCTCCCTCGGCGCCACGGTCCACATCGGCCACGCCGCCGGGCATCTGGCAACGGACGCCACCAGCGTCGTCGTCTCCTCCGCGATCCGCCCGGACAACCCCGAGCTGGCCGCCGCCCACGAGCGCGGCATCCCGGTGGTCCACCGCTCCGACGCGCTCGCCTCCCTCATGGAGGGCCTGCGCCCCATCGCCGTCGCCGGCACCCACGGCAAGACGACCACGACCTCCATGCTCGCCGTCTCCCTCGGCGCCCTCGGTCTCAAGCCGTCCTACGCCATCGGCGGCGACCTCGACGCCCCGGGCTCCAACGCCGAGCACGGCGCCGGCGAGATCTTCGTCGCCGAGGCCGACGAGAGCGACCGCAGTTTCCACAAGTACGCCCCCGAGGTCGCGATCATCCTCAACGTGGAGCTCGACCACCACGCCAACTACGCCTCGATGGAAGAGATCTACGAGTCCTTCGAGACCTTCGTCGGCCGCATCCGCCCCGGCGGCACCCTGGTCATCACCGCCGACCACCCCGGCGCCCGCGAGCTGACCGAGCGGATCTCCGGCCGCTACGACATCGAGGTCGTCACCTACGGTGAGTCCCCGGACGCCGACGTCCGCATCCTCAAGGTCAACCCCCGCGGCCTGACCAGCGATGTCACGGTCACCCTCACCAGCGGCAAGATCCTCACCTTCACCGTCTCCGTCCCGGGCCGGCACTACGCCCACAACGCCGTCGCCGCCCTGGCCGCCGGCGTCGCCCTGGGCCTCGCGCCGCACAACCTCGCCTCCGCGCTCGGCAAGTACACCGGCGTCAAGCGCCGCCTCCAGCTCAAGGGCGAGGCGGCCGGCGTCCAGGTCATCGACTCCTACGCCCACCACCCCACGGAGATGACCGCCGACCTCGAAGCCATCCGCGGCGCCGCCGACGGCTCCCGGGTGCTGGTCGTCTTCCAGCCCCACCTCTTCTCCCGCACCCAGGAGCTGGGCACCGAGATGGGCCAGGCGCTCGCCCTGGCCGACGCCTCCGTCATCCTGGACATCTACCCGGCCCGCGAGGACCCGATCCCGGGCATCACCAGCGCCCTGATCATCGACGCCGCGCGCACCGCCGGCGCCGACGTCACCCCCGAGAGCGACCAGGCCGCCGTCCCGGAGGTCATCGCAGGAATGGCGAAGCCCGGGGACCTTGTTCTCACCATGGGCGCGGGCGATGTGACCGACCTCGGCCCCGCCATCCTGTCCCGCCTGGGCAGCTGAGCTGAGGAGGACCCCAGATGCCGTACGAGATCGACAAGCCCGACGAGCAGTGGCGGGCCGAGCTGACCCCCGCCGAGTACCAGGTGCTCCGTCAGGCCGGCACCGAGCCCGCCTTCGTCGGTGAGTACACCGACACCAAGACCGAGGGCGTCTACTCCTGCCGCGCCTGCGGCGCCGAGCTCTTCCGCTCCGACACCAAATTCGAGAGCCACTGTGGCTGGCCGTCCTTCTACGACCCCAAGGACACGGACGCCGTCGAACTCATCGAGGACCGCTCCCACGGCATGGTCCGCACCGAAGTCCGCTGCGCCCGCTGCGGCTCCCACCTGGGCCACGTCTTCGAGGGAGAGGGCTACCCGACCCCCACCGACCAGCGGTACTGCATCAACTCGATCTCGCTGCGGCTGGCTCCTGACGAGGAGTGAGTGGCGGCTCGATGTGCGGCCGAGCGGGGCCGGCCCCACTCCGGGCCGGCCTGAGCCGCACACGGGGGCCGGCCGTGCCGGACGTGTGGGGGAAGCCGTGCCGGCCCACCTTCGACGTGTACCCCACCGGTCAGAGTCGCCGCCGAGCTCCCCGCCGACGGGCACTGCTGCCGGGCGTGCGCAGTTCGAACCAGACGGTCTTCCCCGCGGCGGTGTGCCGCGCGCCCCAGCGGGTCGAGAGCTGGTCGACCAGGTGCAGCCCCCGGCCGTGGTCCTCGTCGGCTCGGGCCGGAGGACGGTGAGCGGGCGGAGCGGCGGGGGAGCCGTCGGCGATGTCGCAGCGCAGCGTCCGGTCGAGGGGCGAGTGGGACATCTGCAGGTGGAGGGGGCCCCAGGCGTGCTGGAGTGCATTGGTGACCAGTTCGCTCACCAGGAGTTCGGCGATCTCGACATGCTCGGGCAGCCCCCATCGGGCCAGCTCGGTCCGGATGATCCGCCGGGCCTGGGGCACGGCGTGGACATGCGATTCAAGCGGCTCCGAGACCACTTTGCCGCGCATCCTCCCCAGGCACCGGGCCAGCTGAGCGACCCGCGCGGCGGCGGTCGCCGCCTGCCGCCACAACAGACGGCACAGCGGGAGCAGGACGCCCTCACGGACGGCGACGCAGCGGGTGCGGAGGACGGTAGTCATGACGAGGCGGTCCGGCCGGGCGGAATCCGCCGCGGCGGGAGGCCGGACGGGCAGGGGCGGGGGCAGCCAGACGGGAGCCCTCGCGTGCGGTCCGGACCAGGAGAAGACGGGCGGTGCCCAGTCCGTGCCCGCCGTGGGCTGTCGGGCCGTGCCCGGGGACGATTCCGGTGCCGGGAACATCTGTCTGCCCTCGCTTCTCTCCGGGACCGTGGGCGGCCGAGGGGGGCAGGAGACCACGCGGGCTCCGGTGGGGCACCCGGGGGGCCGTGGTGTGCGAACAACGACCCTGGGCATCACACCCACCCCCTCTCTTTCCGTGCCGTCGGCTGTGTCGGGGAGCTGATGTATGCCTTCACCGTGCCCCCGGCCCCCTGGGGAGTCGTTAGGGGAACCCCCTAGTACGCCCCCTAAACGGGCCGCCGGGACGAAGCGGGGGCGGCCGGGGCGGGACGGGCGGGTCGGGTCAGGCGAGCAGGGGTTGCTCAGCGAGGCGGCCGCTCCGGGCCTCGTGCGCCTACTGCTCCGACGTCACGGCCGCCAGTTGCCGGAGCTGTCGTGCCAATCGGCCGACCGAGCCGGTCTGCCCGGCGACCCGGTCCAGGGCCCCGGCCGGGAGCGCACCGCCGGCCATGGCCTCCACGGCCCCGGTGAGCTCGGCGAGCGCCTTTTCCACCTGCTCGAGCTGGATCTTCAGCAGGATGTTGTCGACCCTGGAGGTCAGCAGGAGGTGGTCCAGGGGCTTCGGCAGATAGTCCTCGGCGCCCATTTCGAGGCAGCGGATGACGCTGTCCAGCTCACCGACGGCGGACATCATGATCACGGGTGTGCGGCTGAGCTGTTGATCGTGCTTCATCAGATCGAGCGTCGCGTAACCGTCCATCCCCGGCATGAGGATGTCGAGCAGCACCACATCGAAGTCGCTCTCCCGCAGCATCCGCAGGGCCTCGATCCCGTTCTCGGACGTGGCGGTCTCCAACCCGGCCATTTCCAGGCGATAGGTGAGCATCATGCGGTTCGTGCGATCGTCGTCCACGACCAGGATGCGCCCTGTTCTTCCGGTCCTGTTCGTCGCGGCGTTGCTATCGGTCATGGCCAAGCTCCGCTCTCCGGGCGATCAGCCCGTCTCTCGCAGTGCGGTACTCCCCTTCGATGCGGGTCACCAGCGGTGCCGCCGCGCTGGGATCCCCGCCGGCGCCGATGTCCTCCGCTTCCTGGCACGGCCGGACGAGACGCGGGAATCCAAAGGTGTTCGCGTGGGACTTGAGGGTGTGGGCCGCTCTCCGGAATTCGCTTCCGTCGCCCTGGCCGAGGCTGCGGCGAAGGCTTTCGATCAGTTGGGGGGAGTCCTCCAGGAAGGCATCGATGATCCGGCTGACGAATTCCTTGCCGAACGAGCCGACCAGACGGCCGAAGGCGGGTTCGTCGAGGACCGGCAGCACGGGCGCCCCGGCGTCGGCCCCCGGCTCGGCCTCCGGCTCGGGCCGTGCCGCCTCCGGGCCGGCTGCGGACGGCAGGGCTCCCGGCTCCCCGGCGGGCGTGGTCGTCTCCGGTCCCCGTGCGGGCCGCGCCGTCTCCGGCCTCCGCGCGGGGGGACCGAGGGGCACACGGTCGAGTGCCTCGGCGAGCTCGATGCCGCGCAGGGGCTTTCTGAGGTAGTCGTCCATCCCGGCGGCGAGGCAGGCGTCACGGTCCTCGCTCATCGCATTGGCGGTGAGGGCGATGATGTACGGGCGCTCCGCGGCGGACAGGGACCGGTGGATCCGCCGGGAGGTGTCCAAACCGTCCAGCACCGGCATCTGTACGTCCATGAGGACCACGTCGTAGCGCGTGTGCCGCAGCGACTCCAGCGCTTCGGCTCCGTTGCCGACGGTATCCACCGAGTGACCGATCTTCCGGACCATCCGCACGATCAGCTGCTGGTTCACCAGGTTGTCCTCGGCCAGAAGGATGCGCAGGGGGACGAGGCGGCGCTCCTTCACCTCCGGCCGCTGTGCCGTGCGGGACGAGGCGGCGGGCGCCGTGACGCCGAGCAGCGTGCGGCAGAGGTCCGTATAGAGTTCGGCCGCCCGGATGGGTTTGGTGTGGTACCCGGAGAACTCCGCCAGGCTCTCCCGGGTCGCCATGGGGCGGCCAACAGAAGTCAGCAGGTACAACGGCAGCTCTGCCATGCTCCGGTAGCGGCGGATTTCTTCCGCGAGCATGATGCCGTCCATGTCCGGCATCTGCATATCCAGAATTCCGATGTCGAACGGATCGCCTTGCCGTACCCATTCGAGGGCTTCCCGTGGAGATCCGGTGGCGCGTACCACCATTCCCCAGGCGCTCGCCTGGCGGGTGAGAATCATCCGGTTCGTGAATTTGTCGTCAACGACCAGCAGGTGCTTTCCCCGGAGTTCGACACGGGAGACCACCTGGCTGGAACGCATCGATTCCGGAATTTCTCGCGTTTCCACCGTGAAGTGGAAGGTCGACCCCACGCCCGGTTCGCTCTCGACCCACATCGTGCCTCCCATCAGCTCGGCCAGCCGCTTGCTGATGGCGAGTCCGAGTCCCGTCCCGCCGAAGCGCCGGGTGGTGGACGCGTCGAGCTGCTCGAACGGCCGGAACAGCTGGTCCAGGCGGTCCGCGACGATGCCGATTCCGGTGTCGCACACGGAGAAGTGGAGGCGGACGAGGCCGTCCGCGTCCCCGGCAGCGGGCGGGTGGGGCGACTCCGGCGGCTCCAAAGAAGGGTCCGGTTCCGCGTCGGCCCAGGCGACCCTGAGGACGACTTCGCCGCTTTCCGTAAATTTGACGGCGTTGTTGAGCAGGTTGATGAGGATCTGGCGCAGTCGATCGATATCTCCGATGATTTCTTCCGGCAACTCCGGATCGATGATGTACGCCAAGTCTAGGTCCGACTTCTCCGCGGCCATCGGAGTGACGAAGTCGAAGGCCGATTCCACGCACTGTCGAAGCTGTAGCGGCTCCAGTCGGAGATCGAACTTCCCGGCCTCGAACTTGGAGAAGTCGAGGATGTCGTTGATGATCGTGAGCAGGCTGTTACCGCTGTTCTGGATGACATGGGCAAATTCGGTTTGCTCGGCATCGAGCGGGGTGTCCAGCAGGATTTCCGTCATGCCGATCACCGCGTTCATCGGCGTGCGGATCTCATGGCTCATGGTCGCGAGGAACGCGCTCTTCGCCTGGGTGGCGACCTCTGCCGCCTCCTTGGACGCCTGGAGCTCCGCGGCAGCGCGGGACCGTTCCAGTACCCGGCCGAGCTGGGTGCTGACGTTGAGCATCAGCCGCAGCAAGGCGTCGTCCGGCTCCATGGCCCGGGGAGTCAGGAAGTCGAGGACCGCCGCGACGTCCTTCCCGATGACGACCGGGACGGCGATCCTGCCGGTCACCCCGGCACTCCCGGCCACGCCCGGCGCCGGGCGGACCCCGGCGGACCCCGCGGTGATGTCACGTATCCAGGCGGGGCGGCCGGTGGCGCGCACCGTGGCGGGCAGGCCCTCCGGCTCGTCCAGTCCGGCTGCTGCGGCGATGTCGTGCAGCGGCAACCCCAGGTTCCGCTCGTCGACGTGCCGGATGGGCGATGTGGTGAACTCCGGATCCGGAGTGGGCCGGCCGGTGCGGGAGGCCGGACCCGGCGTGGACGCGACGAGGTGGACGCGGCCGACCGGCCACCCCATGTGCCGGCACACCAGGTCCAGGACCTTCTGCACCGCGTCCTCCCAGCTGTCCGCCTCGTTGGCGGCGGCAGCCACGTGCTGGAGCAGGCTGAGCGACTCGGTCTTCTGGTTCAGCTCCGCGGTGCGCTGGCGGACCTCCTCCTCCACGGCGGAGTAGCTCTCCTGGAGCCTGGCGGCCATGACGTTGAAGGCGGTGGCCATGGTGCCGACCTCATCGCGGCTGCGTACCGTCGCGCGGCGCGTGAGGTCGCCCGCGGCCAGCGCCCGCGCGGCGTGCGCCACGGCCGCCACATTGCCGGTGATGCGCCGGGAGAGCAGCGCGGCCACCACGGTGATCACGGCGAGGACCGCGGCGATGCCGGCCAGGGCCCGCAGGTTGCGGTCGTGGAGGTTGTCCAGGCGGGCGTTCAGCATGTGGTCTTCCTGGTCGAACAGGGCTTTCCACAGGTGCGAGTTCGCCCGGATGGCACCGGAGGCCCGGGCCCACCAGACGGCCCGCGGGAGCGTACCCCGGGCGCCGGCCGTGAACTGCCGGCTGACGGTGCCGGTCACCTCGCGGACCGATGAGGTGGCCCTGGCCAGCAGGGGCTGGATCGCGGGGCGGAGCCCGGTGTGGGAGGTGGCCCCGAACGCCCGGTTCAGATCGCTGTTGAGCTGCAGGAGGTTCTGGTTGAGCACCGTGGTGTCGTAGGCGATGCGTACTCGGTCGCCGGTGGACCGGTCGCCCCGGGCCAGTATCGAGTCTCCCCTCTCCGCTATCCCGTAGAGCTGGTTCATCATCTGCGGCTCGCGCAGCAGCAGCCCGGCCATCGTGTAGTACGTGTCGAGGTCGGGGTCGAGAATCAGCTTCGAGGTGTCGCCGACGTAGGAACCCAGCGCCAACAGGTTCCCGATGAGCCGGGTGTACCGCGGCACGGCGGCGCGGTCGCCGGACGGAGCGGACGCCAGCCGCGCCCAGTCGTGGCGCAGAGCCGCGGGCGCCAGCGGGCTCTTCCCCTCGGCGGAGAGGCCGGCGGCGGTCGTGCGCAGCGGCTCCCGCAGCCGCCGGTCGGCCTGCATGAGCGCCGTGAAGCCCGCGCTGACGGCACGGTCGGCTGCCGCGATGCGGGCCGGGGGCACGGACTCTCCGGTGAGCTCGCGGTGCAGCAGCGCACGGCGGTCGAAGACGTCCTGCACCAATACGCTCAAGGGACGCAGGTACTGGACGCCGCCCAGCTCGGTCCGAGCAAATTCGATCTTGCTGTTCTGCTGGTCGGCCAGGGAGTACGTGGCCACCCCGAGGGGGATCATGAGGGCGATGCAGAGGGCCAGCAACTTGTGCCAGATGCGGGGCGCGAAGCGCACTCTGCGGCTGCCGCGGACTCCGCCCTGCGGTCCGTCCGGGACCGGGGGCGGCTGCGCATCGGGCACGGCGGACATGCCTCACTCCGGTTCGTCCGCTGCGTGGGTGCGCTCCGCCAGCGCGCCGAGCTGGCGTCGGCTGGTGACGCCGAGCTTCCGGTAGACGCTGGACAGGTGGACCTCCACGGTCTTGGCCGTGACGAACAGCTGCTGGGCGATCTCACGGTTGGTGTGCCCGGCGACGGCGAGGTCGAAGACCCGTTGCTCGCTCGGTGTCAGCGACTGCGGACCGGTGACCGCGTGGCGCCGCGGGCGGATTCCGGCGACATGCAGCTCGTCCAGGATCTGCTGGACGAGGGGGGCCGCGCTACGGGCCTCGGCGATGTCCAGGGCGTCGCTGAGCATGGTGCGCGCCTGGCTCCGTACGCCGTGCCGGCGCAGCGCCGCCCCGTAGTCCGCCAGCGCCTTGGCGTACTCCAGGCGGGCCGGGGAACCCTCCAGCCGGGTGACGGCCTGGCGCAGCAGACCGACGTCCGCGCCGCCCTCGCTCAGCGTGCCGGCGATGCGCAGCGCGCGGCCGAGGGACCGGGGCGCGCTCCAGTAACGGGCCAGTCTGAGCTCGGCGTCGGCCATGGTCCTGGCCTCCTCGTCCCGGCCGAGCAGATGCAGGCACAGGGCGGCCTCCGACCGCCAGGGGACGATGGCGGGGTTGTCCCCGCCGGCCGCGCTGAACGACGCGCCCGCGGCCAGCGCGGCGCGGAGGGCCTCCGTCGTGCGGCCCTGGAGGCGCAGGAGGTGGGAGCGGCCGTACAGCACGTAGTACATCAGCCCGGTGAGCGGCGCGGGATCGGGAACTCCGGTCCACTCCAGTGTGGTCTGCGCCCGCGACAGCGCCCCCTGCTCGATCTGCACCTCGGCCAGGACGGGGCCGAGGACCAGCCGGCGCAGATCCAGCGACGACGCGTCACCTGTGTGCATCGCGTCCGAGGCGTCCGCGGCGGCCTCGTCGAGATTGCCCTGGTACAGCCATGCCATCGCGCGGTAGGTGAGCGCCCCGGTCAGGTCGTTGACGGATCCCTGGCGGTGCGCCTGCTCGACCGCGGTGTCCAGGCTGCCCAGGACCTCCCTGCGGTCGGCGCTGATCAGGGCCAGCCAGCCGAAGGACAGCGACATCTGTCCGTCGGACGGCCCGGCGGGTGCGTCGTGGAGCGCGCGCTGCGCCCGGACGACCGCCCGCGGGTCGCCGATGACCGCGTCGTGCCCGGCGATGACGCAGTCCAGGTACCGGCCGCCGGTGCTCTCGCTCGGTTTGGGGGAGCGCAGTGCCGCAACGCGGCCGAGGATGTCCTGCCGCAGATCCGGCCGGCCGGGTTCGCAGAGCGGGATCGAAAGGATGCAGGCGTTCAGCTGGTACAGCAGTTCGGTGTCCTGCGGCGTGGTATCGGCCAGGGCCTGTTGCCAGATCGCCAGGGCTTCTTCGGCGCGCCGCAGCGCGAGCAGCGTGTCGCCGAGCGACAGGGCGATTTCGACGCGCTGCCGGGACGGCCCGGCCAGCTCGTGTGCCTCCGTGAGATACGGGACGGCTGCCGCGCTGTCCACCCGCCGCATGGCGCTGCCGAGGGCGAAGAGAAGGTCGAGCCGGTCACCGGCCGGCGGGGGCTCGGCCAGGGCACGGCGCAGATACGTCGCCGCCGCCTCCGGGGAGCCGCGGGCCAGGGCACTCCGCGCCGCCGACCACAGCAGGGTCACGGTCTCGGCGTCCCCGGAGGGCACGGTGCGCAGCAGGTGCAGGGCGACCTTCTCGATCTCGGCCTGGGAGTCCCGGAGCAGGTGCGCGGCGGTCCGGTGTGCGCGCTGGCAGGCGGCCGGTGTGATCTCCTCGTACACGGCGGCACGCACGAGCGGATGGACGAACCCCCACCGCGGGTCCATGGCGTCCGACGGTACGGCGGTGTGAAGGATCTGGGCGTGTTCGAGGCTCTTCGCCGCCTGCAGTGCCTCGTCTCGGCCGAGCCCCGCCAGCTCCGCCGCGTGCCCGAGTTCCGCACCGTCCCCGAGCACCGCGATCGCGCAGGTCAGCGGCCCACAGGTGGGAGGGAGGCGCCGCATCCACATCGCCACCCGCCGGGCGATCGCGCGCGGGCCCAGGGCGTAGACCTGTGGGATGCCCGCGGCGGTGGGATCGACGTGCTCGGCGGCGAGTGCCTCGGTGAGCTCCTTGAGCAGGAGGGGATTCCCGCCGGTCGCGGACCAGCAGGCGGAGAGGAAGTCGTCGTCCTCCGGTTCGGGTGACCCGGATTTCGCGAATTCACTGATGACGAGTGAGGCCGAGGCCTCGGCGCTCAGCCTGGACGGAGAAACCAGCACCGTGGGCGCCGCGGTGACAATCTGGTCGAGCGTATGCGTCTGTGAATGCGTTTCAAATGGTCTGAGGGTTCCCACCACGCAGACCGGGATATCCTCAAGGCGCGGCACAAGGTAATTAAGGAACTTCAGTGAATCGCTGTCCGCCCAGTGCAGATCGTCGACCGCGATCATGAGGGGCTGCGCATCGCAGATATCCGCGGTCAGCCAGTACAACCCGTGAAGCATGGAGAAATCCCCGCCGGGGGAGCGTTCGGGAACCACTCGCTTCAGTACGACCGCGGCCTGCCCCGCGGTGCCGGACAGGATGCGCTGCCGGGCTTCCGCCGTCATCCGCGCAAGCAGCGGCTCGAAGAGCTGCCGCACCACTCCGAAGGGGAAGTCGCTCTCGAATTCGGATCCTCGCGCGCCGGCCACCTGAAAACCGGTGGAAACAGCGATCCGTTTGGCTTCGGACAGCAGACTGGTTTTTCCGATCCCGGGCGCACCCTCGATCATCACGGCTTCTCCATGGCCGCCACGGGTCGCCTCCATCGCAGCCCGCAAAGCCTTGAGCTCGCCGCTTCGCTCGTACAGCCCAGCCATATGCGGCATACATTCCAGTATGCGTGACCGGGGCACGGGGATGCCCGTTCCCCGGTGCCCTGGGACCCGTCCCGGTCCGGCCGCTGCCGGGTGGTCCGATCAGCGGCAGGTGATCTGGGGGCCGCCCCAGTCGGCGTGGTCGGAGTCGTTGCCGTTGCCGCCGTCGGTGACCACCAGCCGTAGTTGGCTGCCGCCGGTGAGGTCTGCGGTGAGGTGCTTCGCGGGCTGGTCGACCGTCATCAGGCCGCTGTCGGCGACCTTGGTGGCGTCCCGGTAGATCTGGAAGACCACGGAGCCGTTCGCGCCCACCTCGTCGTCGAGTCCGACATCCACGGTCAGGGCGGAGCAACTGCCACCGAGGTCGTAGGTGACCTCGTCGTAGGCGTGCGCGCCCAGTCCCTGGGAGTAGGTGGCTCCCTGGATGGTGAGGGGATGTCCGTCGATGCTGCTGTCCTGCCGGAACGGCGCGAAGCTGTACTTCTGGGAGCTCCACGGCCGGCTGCCCAGGGGCGTGGTGTGGCCGGCCGGCGGTTTGTCCGCGTGGCCGGGACCGGGGCGGGGCGAGTGCGACGGCTTCGGCGGCGACGAGGGCCGGGAGCTCGGGCGCTTCGGCTTCTTGCGGTGCGTGGGGGACGGGGAGGCCGAGGGCGAACGGGAAGCGGTCGCCGAGGTCCTGGCGGACTGCGGCTGTTCCGTGGCGGGGGCCGAAGAGTGGTCCGGCCGGTCGCGGTGCCCGGCCGCGGCCTCGTCGCGCCCCGGGCCGAGCAGTGGGCCGACGGATATGACGACGCCCGCCAGGACGGCCACGGCGACCGCGAGCACGGTGATCCGCGCCGGTGAGAGGCGCGCCCGCCGGGGCTTGTCCGGCGCGTCGGGCAGGACCGTCCCCGTGAAGCCCAGGCCGGCCGGGGGCGCGCCGGACGTGCCGGACGGCCGGTCTTCGTCAGCGGGGCCGGCGCCTGCCGCCTCCTGGGCGGCCAGCCAGGTGGTGAAGTCGTCGCGCAGCTCGGTGTTCCGGGCAGTGCGGTGCCAGCCGGCGGCGGTATGGCGTACCGCCGCGAGCAGGGCGGTCCGCCAGGCCGGATCGGCACCCTCTTCCGGGCCGGGGGAGTGCAGGACGTGGTTGATGGCTTCCTTCGCCAGATCGGCCGCGGCCTGGGACGAGCGGCAGCAGTCACGCGCATAGGCCAGCACGGCCGCGTAGTGCCGTTGGTGGAACTCGTTGAGGGCGCTCTGACCCGTCCGGGCCGGGCCGTCCGGAGCCGGTGTGCCGAACGGAGCGTCCGCCGCCCGGCCGCCGGACGGGGCTGCCGCACGGATGCGCCGGACCAGCTCGCTGTCGGAGGGTGCGCTCCCACCGGTGGTGTCGCAGTGCTCTTGCATGAGTGGGCTAATGACCCTTCCACGTCCTGACGGGCCATGAAAAATACCGCAGGCAGGGCGGGTAACCGGCGGCCGGTGCTGCGTTCGGCACCGGCGGCCGCGGGCGACTCGCGCCCCGCGGCCGTCCCGTCACACCATGTGCACGATCGCCGTCACCACCAGCCCGGACTCGATGAGCCACCGGCCGCTGAATTCGGTGAGTTCCCTGCCGTCGACCACCGGGCCCGGGACGAGGAGGCGGGCGGTGAAGGTGGCGTCCGACGGGTCGAGGGTGAGGAGGGCGTCCTCGAAGCCGAGCCAGCGGTGGGCGAGGGGGTACCACGCCTTGTAGACGGACTCCTTCGCGCTGAACACCAGGCGGTCCCAGCAGACTTCGGGCTGTGCGCCGGCCAGCCGGCGCAGCTGGGCGCGTTCCTCGGGCAGGGTGACGAGGTCGATCACGCCGGGATCGTTCACGGGCAGATGGGGTTCGGCGTCCAGGCCGACGGTCCGTACGTCCGCCGAGCGGGCCACCGCGGCGGCGCGGTAGCCGGCGCAGTGCGTCATGGCGCCGACGATGCCCGCCGGCCACAGCGGCTCCCGCTGGGGGCCGGGCAACACGGGGGCGGGGGCGATGCCCAGTTCGGACAGTGCGCTGCGGGCGCAGCGGCGTACGGTGCCGAACTCCTTCTGCCGCTTGGGCACGGCACCGGACACCAGCGCCCACTCCTCGGGAAACATCTCGGAGACCGGGGCGTCGTCGAAGGCCTCGGCGGTCACGACCGGGGCCGGCAGGAGTTTGTCGATCACGCGGGTGTCCCGGTGGTTCCGGCGGCGACGGGGGCCGGTGCGGGCAGGATCCGGACCGGCCGCCCCGGTGCGCGGGAGCGGCGCTGCCACTCCCGTGGATAGCCGAGCGACACCTCCTGATGGGGGACGCCGTCGCAGACCAGCAGCCGCGGGATGTGGAGGTGGCCGTAGACCACCGTGGCGGCACGGAACCGGCGCGGCCAGTCGGCGGTCGCCTCGGTGCCGCACCACAGCGCGAAGTCCGGGTACCACAGCGGGTCGGTGGGCTCGCGCACCACCGGCCAGTGATTGACGAGCACCGTGGGCAGCTCCGGTGGCAGGGCGGCGAGCCTGGCCTCGGTGGCGGCCACCCGCGCCTCGCACCACGCCTCCCGCGTCGGATACGGGTCGGGGTGCAGGAAGTGCTCGTCGGTGCAGACCACTCCGGCCTGCTCCGCCCGGGCGAGCGCCGCTTCCTTGGACGCGATGCCGGGCTGCCGGAAGGTGTAGTCGTAGAGGAGGAAGAGCGGTGCGATGACAGCCGGGCCGCCGGCGCCCTCCCATACCGGATACGGGTCCTCGGGGGTGAGGACGCCCAACTCGCGGCAGATCTCCACCAGATGCTCATAGCGCGCCACGCCGCGCAGCCGCACCGGGTCGTGCTCCGGCGTCCACAGCTCGTGATTGCCGGGCACCCAGATCACCTTGGCGAACCGGCTGCTGAGCAGGGTGAGCGCCCAGCGGATGTCGGAGACGTATTCGCCGACGTCGCCGGCGACCAGCAGCCAGTCGTCGTCGGACTCCGGTCTTAAGCCCTCGACGATGTCGCGGTTCTCCTGGTAACGGACGTGCAGATCGCTGACGGCCACCAGGGAGCCGCGGTGGGCGCCCCCTTGAGGGGAGCCGGGAGCGGGTGTGGGGGCGGGGCCGGCGGCGCCGGGCGGGAGGGTGCGGATCTCATAGGTCACCCCCGAAGTAAAGACGGTGCGGGGGAGAGAGTGAAGGGCGGCCCGGGTGGCGGGGCCCCGCGTCACCGGCCTGGCGGTGGGGGAGCGGGCCGGCCGCCGGCCCCGCCGGACCCGTTGAAGCCCGTGGACCCGCCAGACCCGCCGGACGGGGCGCCGCCGCAGCGGATGCGGGTGGCCAGCCAGAGGTCGAAGCGGTCGTCGGGGTCGTCGAGGCGGCGGCCGGTGAGGTCCATGGCCTTGTCGAGGCGGTTGCGTACGGTGTGCCGGTGGACGCCGAGCCGCCGGCTGGTGGCGTCCCACGCGCCGCCCGTCTCCAGCCAGGCCGCCAGGGTGGCGATCAGCTCCTCGCCGTGGTCCGCGAGGTCGAGCGGGCCGAGCACGCTGTCGGCGTAGCCGTGCAGCGTGGTGCCGTCGCCCAGGTCGAGCAGCAGCCGGCTGGCCTGGCTCTGCCGGGCCTCGGCCGGCGCGTTGCCCGCCCTGCTGACGGCGAGCAGCCCGGCCGCCTGGCGCAGCGACACCCGGACCGCTTCCGGGGCGGTGGCCGGCCCGATCCCGGCCGGGCAGCGCGGGGCGAAGCGGGCGAGCACTTCGCGGATGTCCAGCTCCTCGCCCACCACCGCCTCGATGACCGCGCCCGGCGCCCCGTCCACGACCCGCACCAGACCGCCGGGCACCGCCAGCGCCAGATCGGCGGCCATCTCCTGCGCGGCGCCGTCCGCGGGGCCGGGGCCGTCCATGGGGCCGGGTCCGTCCGTGTGCGCGGTGCTGTCCGCGGACCCCGTCCCGGCCGTGGTCCCGGTCCCGGTTGCCGGCCCGGCCCCGGCCGTCGCACCGCTTCCCGTTCCGGCTGCCGCGGCGCCCGCTGCCGTACGGCCCGCGGGGGCGCCCTCCGCCGCCACCACGACCCCTCGCACCCGCCCGGCCGTCAGCCCCACCGAGCGCAGCATGTCCCGGGCCCGGTCGGCGGACGGATCCTCGTCGGCCAGCAGCTCCGACAGCAGCGCCGAACGGCGGCGGCGCTCCGGCTCATCGCGGAGATGGCGGCGCTCCAGCTCCAGGGAGAGCAGCGAGACCAGGCCCGGGACGACCGAACGGGCGGCGTCGTCCGGCCGGCCGGTGAGCAGCAGCAGCCCGCGCAGCCGCCGCGCCCCCAGCGGCTGCACCTCCAGCTGCTGCCCGGCGGCCGTGCTGGACGCGCTGCCGCGCAGCCCGCGCGCGGCCACCCGGTCCAGCAGCTCGTGCGCCTGCGCCGGCAGCGGCCGCGCCGCGCGCTCGCTGGTGGCGAGCAGCCGCCCGAGCGGATCGAGCACCGCCGCGCCCACGCCGGTGGCGGCCGCCCACTCCGCCAGCATCGGCCGCAGCCCGTCGCCGGTCGCCGCGGCGGTCAGCCGGCGCTGGGTCGCGAACGCCCGCTGCAGCAGCGCGCGCTGTTCGTCGGCCCGTGCGTCGAAGACCGCCTTGGTGACGGCGATGAACGGCACCTCGTCGGGCACCGTCAGCAGCGGCAGGCCGGCCTCCTCGGCCGCGCGCACCAGGGGTTCGGGCGCCTCCTGGTACGGCAGTCCCTGCCCCAGCCCGAGCGCCAGACACGCCGCCCCGCCCTCGGCCGCGTCCCGGACGTACGCCCGGCAGGCGGCCGGTTCCATCGGCAGCAACAGGCCGATGGTCATGAGGAGTTCACCGCCCTGCAGCCACTTCCCCGGCGCCGGCAGATCCGAGACCGTCGCCGCCTCGATGGTGCGGGCCAGCTGCTGCGGCGGCACGTCGTAGGTGACCGACAGACGGAGATCGGGCCGGGCCAGCAGATCGGAGAGGTGCAGGGGCATGGACACAGTGTCCATCACCTGCCCGGGGAATGGACTATCGGGCGAGCGAAGGAGCGGCCGAGCAGGGGTGCCGGGCGGCGGGTGGTGGCTGCCGTGGCGGAAGGCTCCGGGCACCGCCGGCGGCCTCTGCGGATGAGTGCATGCGCCGTCGCCCGTTATGGTCGAGAGGTGGGGGAGTGGGGCTCCTTCCCGCCTCCCGGCCCGTTCGACGGAGGGACGTGAGCGCAGTATGCAGGCGGCTTTTCTGGTGGCCACCGAGGGCACCGAACAGGTCGAGCTGACCCGGCCGTGGCAAGCGGTGACCGACGCCGGCGGCGGCCCGACGCTGGTCTCCACCCGCGCGGGAAAGGTGCAGGCGTTCCACCATCTCGACAAGGCGGACACCTTCCCCGTCGACCTGACGGTGGACGAGGCGACCGCGGCGGACTTCGACGGACTGGTGCTGCCCGGCGGCGTGGCCAACCCGGACGCACTGCGCCTCGACGAGCGGGCCGTGGCGTTCGTCAAGTCCTTCTTCGACGCCGGGAAGCCGGTGGCCGCCATCTGCCACGCACCGTGGACGCTCATCGAGGCCGATGTGGTGCGCGGCCGCACGCTGACCTCCTGGCCGAGCCTGCGCACCGACCTCCGCAATGCGGGCGCCACGTGGGTCGACGAACAGGTCCAGATCTGCACCGGCGGACCGAACACCCTGATCACCAGCCGGAAGCCGGCCGATCTGGAGGCCTTCTGCGCGGCATTCGTCTCGGAGTTCTCGCACTGAGACCCGGCGGCTGAGACCCGGCGGCTGAGACCCGGCGGTTGAGGCCTGGCGACCGAAGTCCGGCGACAGCGCCTACGGCCCGAGCACCACCACCGACTCCGGGGGGAGCCGCAGCACACCGTCAGCCCCGGGAAGCCGGGCACCGGGCCAGCCCGCCAGTGCCTGCAGGGCGGCCGGGGGCCGCCCGACCGGGCCGGGGCCGTCCGCCCCCTCGCCCCCGGTGACCGGAATGGCCGCCGTGGCCTCCCGCGCGAGATGGACCGCCACCCGTAGCGGTCCGCGCCGCAGCAGGAGCCAGCGGGCCCGCTCGTCGTAGCGGACGGTGGTGTGGCGTGGATCGGGATCGGTCAACGGCGGCAGCTCATGGCGCAGCGCCAGCAGCGTACGGTGCCAGGCCAGCAGCGAGGCGTGCGGCTCCACGGAGGGTTCGCTCCAGTCCAGGACACTGCGGTCGCGGGTCGCGGGGTCCTGCGGATCCGGCCAGTCCTCGGCGTGACCGGCCCAGTCGTACGCGGCGAACTCGCGACGGCGCCCGGCGCGTACCGCCTCCGCCAGCTCCGGATCCGTGTGAGCGGTGAAGTACTGCCACGGGGTTCTCGCGCCCCACTCCTCGCCCATGAACAGCATCGGGGTGAACGGCGCGCACAGCACCAGGGCGGCGGCACAGGCCAGCAGCCCCGGGGAGAGCCCGGCCGCGAGCCGGTCGCCGAGCGCACGGTTGCCGATCTGATCGTGCGTCTGGGCGTAGGCGAGCAGCCGGTATGCGGGCGTCACCCGCAGGTCGAGGGGCGCGCCGTGCGCCCTGCCGCGGAAGCTGGAGTACGTCCCGTCGTGGAAGAAGCCGCCGGTCAGCGTCTTGGCGAGGGCGGCGAGCGGGGCACGCGCGAAGTCGGCGTAATAGCCCTGGGATTCGCCGGTGAGCGCGGTGTGCAGGGCGTGGTGGAAGTCGTCGTTCCACTGGGCGTGCAGACCGTGCCCGCCGTCCGCCCGGGGTGCGGTGGTGCGCGGATCGTTCTGATCGGATTCGGCGACGAGGAACAGCGGGCGCCGCAGCTCCCCGGCCAGCGCGTCGACGGCGGCGGACAGGGCGGCAAGGAAGTGCGGGGTGCCGTCGTCGTGCAGCGCATGGACGGCGTCCAGCCGCAGGCCGTCGAGCCGGTAGTCGCGCAGCCAGGACAGCGCACAGCCGAGGAGGTAGTCGCGCACCTCGCCGCTGCCGGGGGCGTCGAGATTGACCGCCGCGCCCCACGGCGTGTGATGGGTGTCGGTGAAGTACGGCCCGAACTCCGGGAGCGGGTTGCCGGACGGGCCGAGGTGGTTGTGCACCACGTCGAGCACCACCCCCAGCCCGTGGCCGTGCGCGGCGTCCACGAACCGCTTGAACCCGTCCGGCCCGCCGTACGGTTCGTGCACCGCCCAGGGCGCGACCCCGTCGTAGCCCCATCCGTGGCTGCCGGGGAACGGGCAGACCGGCATCAGGGAGACATGGGTGATGCCCAGGTCGGCGAGGTGGCGCAGCCGCGCGGCGGCGGCGTCGAAGGTGCCCTCGGGGGTGTACGTCCCGATGTGCAGCTCGTAGAGGACCGCGCCCGGCAGCGGGCGGCCGGACCACGGATGCCGCCACCCGAACCGGTCGTGTTCGACGACCGCGGCCGGGCCGCCGGGGCCGTCCGGCAGCCGCGCGGCCCGCGGATCGGGCAGCGGCGGCCCGTCGTCGAGCCGGAAGCCGTACCGGTCCCCCTCGCGGGCCGGTGCCTCGGCACGCCACCAGCCCGCGCGCCCGGCGTCGCGCTCCAGCGGGACGTCCGGCTCACCTGCCCGGTCACCCGCCCACCGGAGGGCGACCTGCCCGGCCTTCGGAGCCCACACCTCGAACAGCACGGCCGTCCTCCTTCGTTCGCTCCGGTCCCGACGGGGAAAGCATGCCCGCACGCCGCCCGGCAGCCCCTCGCGGCGACACGGGCTCCCGCGCCCACCTGCACCCGCACCCCGCCCACCAGCACCTCCGCCCCGCCCACCGGCAACGACCCCGCGCCCAACACCGCCTGGACAGCGGGTCGTGGTGGCCCGAGAATCACGCTATGACTTCGCTCGAGTTCCCCGCGCGCCCCGCGCGCCCGTCGGACGCGGACCGGGAACGCGCTCTTGATCTGCTGCGCGACGGCGCGGCACAGGGACGGCTGTCCCAGGACACCTTCCTGCGACGACTGGAACTCGTCCTCACCGCCCAGCAGCAGTCCGAAATCGAACTGGTCACTGCCGACTTGGCCGACCGGGGCAAGGTCCAGGGCACCCTCCTGCGGATGGTGGGCCGGGCTTCCGCGTTCCACATCCGGGTACGCCGCGCCTGGCGCAGAGAGCGGCTGCCGAAGCTGCTGCTGCCCGAACCGGGCCCGCTGCCGCTGCTCATAGGGCGGGCGCCGGGTGTAGGCCTGCGCCTCAACCACGACACGGTCTCCCGCGCCCACGCCGAACTCCGCAGCGCGGGCAACGGCTGGCTGCTGCGCGACCTCGGCTCCACCAACGGGACCTGCGTCAACGGCCGCCGGGTGGTGGGCGAGGTGCCGGTCGGCCCCGGTGACCACATCACCTTCGGCCAGGTCGATTACGTCCTGACGCAGCGGTGAACGGGCGGCGCGGCCGGACCACCGCGCCGGTCCCCGACAGCCGCGCTGCCGCCCCCCGCCAGGGGCGCGGCAGCCGCCGCCTCAGCCGGACGCGCCGCGCGGCGCCGCATCCCGCCGCACCGGCCGGTCGCCCGACGGGTAGGACGTCCACACCCCTTCACCGTGCGTCAGGCCGGGCAACTGCCCCTGGAACTCCTGGACCCGGCGGGCCGGGAGCGCACCGCTGACCAGCCAGGAATGCCGCCCGCCGGTGGTCTCGGTGAACTCGGCGCCCAGGGCCGCGAGACGGGCGGTCACCGCGGCGAGCGCGGCGAGCGGGACCTCGGCCTCGAAGGCGTGGTACGGCTCGTGGACCCGGGTGCCGGCCGTCCGCAGCGCCCGCGCCAGTACCGAGGCCGTGGCCGTACGGAAGTCCCCCGCGGTGCTGAGCGGGCCGACGAAGCCGGAACGCGTCAGCACCACCCGGCAGTCCGTCACCGCCCACCCGTGCGGTCCGCACCGCAGGGTGGCCAGTGCGGTCTCCTCGACGGCCTGGTGGAAGCCGTGCGGCAGGGCGCCCAGTTCGGTCTCGTAGGTGAACACCGGGCCGGAGCCATGGGCGCCCGGCTCGACCCGGAGGCCGACCGTGGCCCAGGGACCGGTGTGACCGCGCCGGGCGATCTCGTGGCAGGCCTCGCCCACCCCGGACGGCCGCTCGACGCACACCACCCGGCTGGGCGCGAACTCCGCCTCGATGCCGTGCTCCTGGCACAAGGTGGCGGCGATGATCTCCTTCTGCACCTCGCCGTGCAGCAGCACCGAGGTCGTGCCGTCCGGCCCGGGGCGGGCGCGCAGCAGCGGGTCCTGGTCGGCGAGCGCCAGCAGCGCGGCACGCAGCGCCGCGGCCTGTGCCGGGCGGCGGGCGCTGACCAGGGTTTCGAGCGTGGGGGCGGCGAACAGGGCGCCCCCGGCGGGGGCCTCGGCGGCCGGCCCGAGACGGTCACCGGTCCGGATGCCGGGCAGCCCCCGGACGACCCCGATATTGCCCGGCGTCAGCGGCCCGCCGTCACCGGGCGCCCGGCCGACGACCTGGAGCGCGGTGATCCGTCCGGTCAGGGGCCCGCCGGGGCCCTCCGCCCCGGGCCGGTGCAGCTCGACCTGCTGACGGGGCCGCAACTCGCCTCCGTAGAGCCGGATATGGGCGGTCCGTTCGCCGTTCGGCGGCTGCTGGACGGCGAAGACCGTGCCGCGCGCAGTGGCGCCCGGGACGGCGGGGGCCGGGGGAATCAGCCGGACCATGCCCTCGATGAGCGCGCCGACGCCCTGACCGCCGAGCGCGGAACCGAAGTACACCGGGTGCAGCGATCCGTCGGCGGTGCGGGCGGCGAGCGCCGCCCGCAGCCGGTCCGCGGTCAGCCCCGGTCCGTCCGGCTCCGCACCGTCCTGGCCGCGCTCCCGCCCTTCGGGGGCCGGCTCCACCAGCTGGGCCAGGACCGACTCGTCCACCTCGGCGACCACTTCGGCGATCCGCTCGCGGATCCGGGGGTCCTCCAGGGAGTACGGCACCACCTCGGCGCCCGCGGTGCCGAGGCCGGTCACGGACGTCATCGGGACGGCGGCCGGTGTCAGCAGCCGGCGGATGTCCGCGAGCAGCGCCTCGTCCCGGGCGCCGGCCCGGTCGATCTTGTTGAGGAACAGCAGGGTGGGCAGCCGCAGCCGCCGCAGCGTCCTCATCAGCACCCGGGTCCTGGCCTGGACGCCCTCCACCGCGGACAGCAGCAGTACGGCTCCGTCGAGCACCCCCACGGCGCGCTCGACCTCGGCGATGAAGTCGGCATGGCCGGGCGTGTCGATGAGGTTGATCTGCGCCTCGCCGACGGTGAAGGAGGCGACGGTCGAGCGGATGGTGATTTTGCGCCGGCGCTCCAGCTCGCCGGAGTCCGTGATGGTGTCGCCCGTGTCGACGCTGCCGAGCCGGTCGATGGCGCCGGTGTCGAACAGCAGCCGCTCGGTGAGGCTGGTCTTACCCGCGTCGACGTGGGCGAGGATCCCGATGTTCAGGGTGTGCGAAACAAGCATGGAAAGGCGTTTCCTCAAGAACTGTCGTCCGGCTGGGGCGATGAGTAGTTCCGAGGAATCCGCGCATTCCGTGCTCCTGGTGTGGGGAAAAACGGGCGTACGGGGTCATGGTGCCAGCCGTGCGCGGGGCCGCAACCGAATTAACGGGCACCCCGGCCCCCGCTTTGTGCTGGTGCAGGCCCCGGCCCGCCAGGGTCATGAACGCCTCGCCGACCGCCTCCGACAGCGTCGGGTGCGCATGGACGTGCGCGGCGACATCGGCCGGTTCGGCGTCCCAGGCCACGATCAGCTGGCTCTCGGCGATCATCTCCGAGACGTGCGGGCCGACGAGATGGACGCCGAGCACCGCGCCCGCGGCCGCGCCGTCCGCCCCGCCCGCCGCGGCGATCACCTTCACCATGCCGCCCTGACCGTGCACCATGCCCTTGGCGGTGGCGGCCAGCGGCAGGGTGTTGACCGTGACCTTCAGACCGCGGTCGCGCGCCTCGGCCTCCGTCAGACCGACCGAGGCGGTCTGCGGCGAGGAGTACGTCACCCGCGGCACGGTCGCGTAGTCCACCGCCCGGCCGGGCAGGCCCGCCAGCGTCTCGGCCACCAACAGGCCCTCCGCGAACGAGGCATGGGCCAGCCCCAGGGACGGCGGCGGCAGCAGATCACCGACCACATGGATGCCCGGCACGGCGGTCTCCAGCCGCGACCGGTCCGCCGGTGCCACGAACCCCCGCTCGTCCGCCGACAGCCCGGCGGCCGCGAGGTCCAGCCCGTCCGTCACCGGGACCCGCCCCACCGCCACCAGCAGCCGCTCCGCCTCGGTCACCAGCTCCTCGCCCCGGGGCGTGCGCACCGTGACCCGCACCCCCTCCGGCAGCAGCTCGGTGCCGGTCAGCGTCGAGCCCGTGCGCACCGTGATGCCGCGCTTCTTCAGCCCGCGTGCGAGATGACGGCCGACGTCCTCGTCCTCCAGCGGAAGCAGCCGCTCCGCCGCCTCGACGAGGGTGACCTCGGCCCCCATGGAGCGGTGGAAGGACGCGTACTCGACCCCGATCGCGCCGCCGCCCAGGACCACCACGGACGCCGGGAGTCCCGGGGCGAACAGCGCGTTGTCGCTGGTCACGACGCGGCGGCCATCGGTCGCCAGGCCCGGCAGCAGGCGTGGCCGGGAGCCGGTGGCAAGGACGATGCCGCGCCGCGCGGTGAACTCCCCGGCGCCCTCGATGCGGACGGTGCGGGGGCCGGTCAGCCGTGCCGTCCCCCGGACGGTCCGTACGCCTGCCGCCCGCAGGTTCCCCACCACCCCTTGGTGGTTGCGGCTGACGAGGGTGTCGCGGGTGGCCACCAGCGCCGGCCAGTCCAGGGAGTCGACGGTGGCCTTGACGCCCCACCGCTCGCGGGCCTCCGCGATGCCGTCCACCAGCTCGGCGGCGTGCAGCATCGCCTTGCTGGGGACGCAGCCACGGTGCAGGCAGGTGCCGCCGACCAGGTCGCGTTCGGCCAGCACCACGTGCAGGCCCAGGGCCGCGGCGCGCAGCGCGGTGCTGTAGCCGCCGGTGCCACCGCCGATGACAAGGACGTCCGTCGTGTGCATGTCTCTCCGACTCATGGCAGTCAGACTCCGCCCACCTGCGGTGATGAGTCCAAGGCAATGTTTCTATGGAGTTGATGCAGAGGCTTCATGGGCGGCTTCATGGCCCGCCTCAGGAGGCGGGCCGGGCACAGGGGGAGGGGCGGGCATGAGCCTGCGGCAGATGGAATACCTCGTCGAGGTCGTCGAGCGGGAGTCCTTCACCCGCGCCGCCGAGGCGCTGCACGTCACCCAGTCCGCGCTCTCGCATCAGATCAAGGCGCTGGAACGGGAGGTCGGCGGCCCGCTGCTGGAGCGGATGACGCGCGGGGTGCGGCTGACCGTGATGGGGCGGGCCTACTTCCCGCACGCCGAACTCGCCGTCCGCAGTGCCCGGCAGGCCCGCCGCGCCGCGCTCGCGGCGGGCGGTGCCCACAGCGGCGAACTGCATATCGCGACCGTCCACGCACAGGCGATCGGGGTCCTCCCCGAGGTCTGCGCACGCTGGGCCCGCGAGCATCCGGGCGTGCGTCTGGTGCTCCACGAGTACGCCACCACCGAGGAACTCGCCGAGCAGATGGCCCGCGGCGTGGCCGATATGGCGCTCGGCCCGCCTCCCCGGGACTGGCCGGGCCCGGTCACGGCCGTGGGAGAGGAACGGATGGTGCTGGTCGTCCCGCACGGTGACCCGCTCGCCGCCCGGGAGTCGGTACGCCTCGCGGAGCTGGCGGACCGCCCGTGGGTGCGCTGCAGCCTGGAGCCGGTGGTCGGCGGACGGCGCTGGCTGGACCTGGAGTGCGAACGGGCCGGCTTCACCCCGCGTACCGCCGTCCGCACCCAGCACAGCTCGACCGCCGTCCGGATGGCCGCGGCGGGCGTC
This sequence comes from Streptomyces sp. NPDC047049, assembly GCF_040643995.1. Taxonomy (NCBI): domain Bacteria; kingdom Bacillati; phylum Actinomycetota; class Actinomycetes; order Kitasatosporales; family Streptomycetaceae; genus Streptomyces; species Streptomyces sp. NPDC047049. Next base: position 174,385 of record NZ_JBEYVM010000014.1, read on the forward strand.
GGCGTGCTGCTGACCGCGGCCCATGAACTGCGCGGCCTGGACTGTGCGTCGGTGCCCACCGACCCGCCCTGGCGCCGCGACATCACCGTCTTCTCGCGGGTCCGGCTGACCGGCGCGGCAGCGGAGTTCACCACGTACCTGCGCGCGGCGGGGGACTCCGGCGGCGCCGGGAACTGACGCCGCGCCGCCCTCTCACTCCGCCACGAACAACGCCACCGGCGACACCGCCAGCAGCTCGCTCAGCCCCACCGCAGCGCCCCCCGGCAGCTCGCGGCCGGTCAGCTGGTCGCGCCAGGGGCCGCCCGGCGGCAGCCGCAGCAGGGTGTCCCACCAGCCGCCGGTCTCCACCAGGCACAGCGACAGACGGGTCACCACCGTCAGCACCCGGCCGCTGCGGCAGAACGCCACACAATGCTCGGCCGCCGGGCCCTCCGCATACACCGGCTCGTACGACGCGGTGGCGCCGAACCACTGGGGCCGAGCGCGCCGCAGCCGCAGTGCCGTGGCGGTCAGCCGGAGCTTTTCGGCGGACAGACCGCGTGGCGCGCCCCCGGCGTCCAGCTCGGCCAGCAGTTGTGGACCGAAGCGGGCCGGCCGCCTGTTGTCCGGGTCGACCAGTGCGGCATAGGCGCGTTCGGTGCCCTGATAGAGGTCGGGGACGCCCGGCATGGTGAGGTGCAGCAGCGCCGCGCCCAGCACATTGGCGCGGACGAACGGGGCGACTTCCGTATCCAGCGCGGCGAGCGGGGCGGCCGTGGGACCGCACGGCCCGTTGCGTACGAACTCCTCGACCGCCTCCTCGTAACCCGTGTCCGGCTCGGTCCACGAGGTGCGCAGCCCGGCCTCCCGTACGGCCTTGAGGACCGCGGGTGCCACCCGCTCCGCCGCGGCTTTGTCGCCGGGCGTACCCAGGCCGAACACGGTCTGCCAGGCCAGCCACGACACCATCGGGTCCGCCGGACCGGTGCCGGCCGGTCCGCCGGCGCCGACGTCGCACACCGCCCCCTCGGCCATCGCGCCCAGCACGTCCCGCCACCGGTCCGGGCACTCCGACAGCACCGCGATCCGCGCCCGGACATCGGCGCTGCGCTTGGTGTCATGGGTGGAGAGCACCGTGCCCGCCGCCGGCCGGTCCCGTTGCACCCGGGCGCAGTACGCATGGAACGCCTCCGGGGGCAGCGCCGGTTCCCCGGGAGCGCCGCCGACCTCACAGGCCGACAGCAGCACCGGATAACGGTAGAAGGCGGTGTCCTCCACGGACTTGGCATGCAGCGCGGACGCGGTCTGGGCGAACCGCGCGGCGAAGTCGGCGCAGTCCCCGCGGTCGTGGTCCGGATGGTCCGGCAGCAGGCCGAGCGCCAGATCGTGGATCAGATCCACCGCCCGTGCCTCCTCGGGCACCCGGAAGGCGGTGCGCGCCCCCGCCGCGGCCGTGCCCAGCATCGCCGCGTCCCGCTCGGCCTGCCCCGGATCCGCGGGGTACGGGCGGTAGACCGGCAGCCGCACCATCAGCTCCCGGATGGCATGGCGCAGCGCCCACGGCGCATGGTCGCCCGGCTCGGGGACGCGTGCGCTGATCCGGACCGCGGTCCGCACCAGCCGCTCGACCTCCGCGGCCAGATCGTGCGTGATGACCTCGTACGCGGCCCGGCGCACCGTCTCCTCCCAGTCGCCGCCCTCGTCGGCCAGCGGGGTGACGAAGTCCCGGTAGTGGGAGAAGAGCCGTCCGGCGCCCTGCGGGCAGACGAACAGTCCGTCGATGTGGCGCAGGGCGTCATAGCCCGTGGTGCCCGCGCAGGCCCAGCTCTCCGGCAGCAGTTCGTCGCCGGTGAGGATCTTCTCGACCACCGTCCAGCGGCCGCCGGTGCCCTCGTGCAGGCGGGCCAGATAGCCGCCGGGGTCCACCAGGCCGTCCGGGTGGTCGATGCGCAGCCCGTCGATGACGCCCTCGCGGACCAGCCGCAGCACCGTGCCATGGGTCGCCTCGAAGACCTCGGGGTCCTCGGCGCGGACCGCGATCAGTTCTGCAATGGTGAAGAAGCGGCGGTAGTTGAGCTCACTGCGGGCCAGCCGCCACCAGGCGAGGCGGTACCACTGGGCCTCCAGGAGGCGGGGCAGCTCCAGCTCCTCCGTACCGGGGCGCAACGGAAAGGCATGCTCCCGGTAGCGCAGCACGTCCCCCTCGACGCGGAAGTGCCGCGCCTCCTCGCCGAGCCGCCCTCCGAGCACCGGCAGCAGCAGCCGGCCGCCGTGTCCGGCGTCCCAGTCGATGTCGAACCAGCGCGCGTACGGGGACGCCGGACCGTCGCGCAGTACCTGCCACAGCGGCCCGTTGAGCGACACCGGGCCTGGCACGGCCATATGGTTCGGTACGAGGTCCACCACCAGCCCGAGGCCGTGCGACCGGGCCGTCGCCGCCAGCGCCCGCAGCCCGCGTTCGCCGCCCAGCTCGGCCCGTACCGCCGCGTGATCGACCACGTCATAGCCGTGCGTGGACCCCGGCACCGCCTCCAGGACCGGCGAGAGATGCAGATGGGAGACGCCCAGCGCGGCCAGATGCGGGACCGCCCGCTCGGCGGCGGCGAACGGGAAGTCCGGCTGGAGCTGCAGCCGGTAGGTGGCGGTCGGCGACGGACTCGGTGGCTGCGTCATGGGGACACCCGTACCCCGCTGACGGCCCGTTGTCTCCTCCCCGCCCGGCACGGGTGTCGTCCCTTCCTCCAACGGGGCGGGCGGAGAGGCCGCAGATCTTCGTACATCCGGTGCGTGGGGTGCGCGGACCGTGCCCGATAGCGTCCGGCAATGACTGCTGTCATGGCCACCTGTCGCCGGGTGCCGGCCCTGAGCGGGCCGGTGCTGCCGGTCTTCTCCTTCCTCGGCAGACTCCCCACGGCCAGGGCGGTGCGCCGGCGGCGGGTCTGAGGCCCACGGCCCCTTCGCCGCCTTCGCCGTCGGAACCGCCGCGGCGATCCTTGCCGTCGCCCTCGGAACCCCGGCCCGGCGCCCCGCCGCTATGCCGGCCGCTGCAGCACCAGCAGGCTCCGGCCGATCAGCGTCAGCCGGTCACCGGCCTTGACCTTGGCGCCGCCGCCGTCCGCCACCGCCTGCGGCCGGTCGGTGTCCACCACGATCTGCCACTGCCGGCCCAGGTGCTCGGGGACGATGAACTCCTTCTCCTGGTCATGGGCGTTGAACAGCAGCAGGAACGAGTCGTCGGTGACCGGTTCGCCCCGCGGACCCGGCTCGGAGATCGAGCTGCCGTTGAGGAACACCGCCAGCGACTTGGCGTGCACCGACTGCCAGTCGCGCGGCCCCATCTCCTCGCCGCCCGCCGTGAACCACGCGATGTCGGACAGCTCGTCGTGGGTGCCCTCCATGGGATGCCCCTGGAAGAACCGCCGGCGCCGGAACACCGGGTGGTCGCGCCGCAGCCACACCATCTGCCGCACGAACTCCAGCAGCGCCCACTGCTCCGCGTCCCCCTCCGACACCACGGCCCCCGCCGACGCCTCATCCGTCTCCGACGCCTCATCGGCCTCCGATGCCTGGCCCTCCTCCGACGCCCCGTACGTCTCGTCGCTGGCCCCGGGCCCGTCCGGTGCGCCGGCGCTCCCGCCCGGCCCCCGCTCCGGCCAGCGCACCCATGACAGCTCGTTGTCCTGGCAGTACGCGTTGTTGTTGCCGTCCTGGCTGCGGCCGAACTCGTCGCCGTGGCTGAGCATCGGCACGCCCTGCGACAGCATCAGCGTGGCGACGAAGTTGCGCATCTGCCGCGCCCGCAGCCGGCGCACCCCGGGGTCGTCGGTCGGCCCCTCGGCACCGCAGTTCCAGGACCGGTTGAAGCGCTCACCGTCCCGGTTGTCCTCGCCGTTGGCCTCGTTGTGCTTCTCGTTGTACGCGACCAGATCGTGCAGCGTGAAGCCGTCATGGCAGGTCACGAAGTTCACCGAGGCCAGCGGCCGCCGCCCGTCCTCCTGGTAGAGGTCCGACGAACCCGTCAGCCGCGATCCGAACTCCGCGAGGGTGCGCGGTTCGCCCCGCCACAGGTCCCGCACGGTGTCGCGGTACTTCCCGTTCCACTCGGTCCACAGCGGCGGGAAGTTCCCCACCTGATAGCCGCCCTCGCCCACGTCCCACGGCTCGGCGATCAGCTTCACCTGGCTGACGACCGGGTCCTGGTGGACCAGGTCGAAGAACGACGACAGCCGGTCCACCTCGTGGAACTGCCGGGCCAGCGTCGCCGCCAGGTCGAAGCGGAAGCCGTCCACCCGCATCTCCTGCACCCAGTAGCGCAGTGAGTCCATCACCAGCTGGAGCACATGAGGGCTGCGCATCAGCAGCGAGTTCCCGGTGCCCGTGGTGTCCATGTAGTACTGCTTGTCGTCCGACAGCCGGTAGTACGAGGCGTTGTCCAGCCCCCGGAACGACAGCGTCGGACCCAGATGGCTGCCCTCGGCGGTGTGGTTGTAGACGACATCGAGGATCACCTCGATACCGGCCTGGTGCAGGGCCCGCACCGCCGTCTTGAACTCCAGCACCTGCTGCCCGCGGTCGCCCCACGACGCATAGGCGTTGTGCGGGGCGAAGAACCCGATGGTGTTGTAGCCCCAGTAATTCGTCAGCCCCGCGTCCACCAGCCGGTGGTCCTGGACGAACTGGTGCACCGGCATCAGCTCCAGCGCGGTCACCCCGAGCTTGGTGAGGTGGTCGATGATCGCCGGATGCGCCAGCGCGGCGTAGGTGCCGCGCAGCTCCTCGGGGAGCTCCGGATGGCGCATCGTCAGGCCCTTGACATGGGCCTCGTAGAGCACCGTCTCGTGATACGCGGTACGGGGCGGGCGGTCGTCACCCCAGTCGAAGTACGGGTTGACCACCACCGACGCCATGGTGTGCGGCGCCGAGTCCAGGTCGTTGCGGACCTCGGGACGCCCGAAGTGGTAGCCGTAGACGGCCTCGTCCCAGTCGATCCGGCCGCTCATGGCCCGTGCGTACGGATCGAGCAGCAGCTTTGCCGAGTTGCAGCGCTGCCCCCGTTCCGGTTCGTAGGGACCGTGCGCCCGGAAGCCGTAGCGCGCTCCCGGCATCACCCCAGGAAGGTACGCGTGCCGCACATTGGCGTCGCTCTCCCGCAGCTCGACGGCGGTCTCCGAGCCGTCGTCGTGCAGCAGACACAGTTCGATGCGCTTCGCGGCTTCGGAGAACACCGCGAAGTTGGTGCCCGCCCCGTCATAGGTGGCACCCAGCGGATACATCTGTCCCGGCCAGACCTGCATGGGTAGACTCTTCCACTTTCTTCTCGGGCGCAGCGGCGACTCCACGACGCACCTTCGCGAAACGAATCGAAATCCTTCCCCAACTTTTCGCAACTTCTCGCACACAGAGGGCTTTTCGCGGGATCTCCGCTCAATGGTGGAGCAACCTGTCGCGATGTCGGATCGTCCTACTGGTCGTCCTGTCGGAGGACGGACGGGGGATCCGAGATGCATGTCATGGAATGTGACAGCAGGGGGGAACCGTGCGCCACCTGATGCACCGCCACCTCGGCAAGGTCCTCGCGGGGACCGCCCTCGCACTGACCGGCACCGCCCTCATGGCCGCGATCACCCTGCCCGCCGGCGCGGACGCCGCCGACGGAGCGAGCGGCCGGAGCCGGCCCGGTGCGGTGGGCCCGTCCGTGCCGGGACCCGATCCGGGGCCCCCGCCGCCCGGCGTCGTCGAGGCATCCCGCCCGCAGGGAGAACGCGGCCGGGGACGGGACCCGCTCACCGACGACGAACTGCGGCGCGCCCGGGAGCTGGCCCTGCCGCGTGCCCGGCGTGCCGCCGCCGCCGACGTCACCGGGCGGCCCGGGCCCGAACCCCTCACCACCGACCTGGCCGAACCCACCCCCGCGGAGGCCGGGCTCGCCGACCCGCCGCGCCGGGCACTGGTCTCCTTCTACGACTACCGGAGCGACAGCTACCGCACCACCACCGTCAACCTCACCACCTCGAAGGTGGAGTCGACGGACACCCGACACGGCGTCCAGCCGCCGCCCAGCCACGCCGAGGCCGTCGAGGCGTCCCGGCTGCTGATCGCCGACCCGCTGGGAGCCGGGCTGCGCCAGGACTACCGCGAGGCCACCGGACGAGACCTCACCGGCCCTGACCCGCTCGCCGTGACCGGTTTCGTCTACCGCGGCCGCGCGGAAGGCGAGGCTCCGGGCGCCCTGGCCGACTGCGGGGAACACCGCTGCATCCGCCTCTTCACCAAGGTGAAGGACGGCCCGTGGATCGACACCCGCCGCCTGGTGATCGACCTCAGTGCCCGCACCGTCGCCCGCCTCGGCTGACCGCCCCGCGCACCGCCGACCCCGCCACTCCTTCCCCGGGAGCCCTTGGATGCCCGAAAGACGCCCCGCCGTGACCCGCCGCCCACGCCGCCGTGCCGCGGCCCTCACCGCCCTCCCCTTGCTGCTCACGGCGACCGCCCTGCTGACCGGTCCCTCCGCCCAGGCCGCTCCCGAAGCCCCCGTCGCGCCCCTCCGCGCGGGCCCGGCCGCCGCCGCTCCCCGCTGCAGCGCCGCCTACCGCATCACCCAGACCCTGGAGGGCGGCACCGTCTGGCGGATGTGCTGGCACTACGAAGGCAACGCCGGCCTCGTCCTGGACGACGTCTCCTACCAGCCCCGGGGCGAACGCGCCCCGATCAAGGTGCTCACCACCGCCAAACTCGCCCAGATCCACGTCCCCTACGACGACGGCGGCAATGAGTACGACGACCTCACCGGTCAGGGCTTCGCCCAGGGCCTGATGAAGCTCGACCCCGCCGAATGCCCCGGCGGCACCATCAAGACCGTCCGGGTACCCGGTGCCTACGACGCCGCGCACCCCGACGTCAGCGGCCTGTGCGCCACCACCCGCGCCCGCGGCCACGCCTACCGGATGGGCCCCTACCCCGGTGAACAGGCCAAGACCTACCAGCTCCAGGGCAAGGACCTGCTGCTCTACACCGTCAACAAGACGGGCTGGTACGAGTACATCAGCGAGTGGCGGTTCTCCGGCGACGGCACCATGACCCTGCAGATCGGCGCCACCGGCACCCTCTCACCCAGCGACTTCGACGCCGGCGACGGCCGGGGCACGCCGATCGGCAAGGGCGCCAAGGACTACGCCACCAGCCACAGCCACAACGTCTTCTGGCGGCTGAACTTCGGCCTGGACGGCAGCGCCGCCAACAAGGTCGAGCAGTTCGACTCCGCCACCACCATCCGCCCCGGCGGCAGCACCCCCACCATCCGCACCACCCGTACCCCCGTCACCAAGGAACTCGCCGGGGACTTCGGCCCGCTGCGCTGGTGGCGGGTGGTGAGCGACACCGGAAGGAACCGGGACGGCCACCCGCGCTCGTACCAAATCGTGCCGGGCCCCTCCAGCAGGTACACCGGACGCAGCTACACCAAACACGACATCTACTTCACCGAGTACAACAAATGTGAGCAGTTCGCCAGCAACAACCTGGCCAACTGCGGCGCGCGCGCCGGCAAGAGCGTCGACACCTGGGTCAACGGCCAGCCGCTGAAACACCCCATCGCGTGGGTCAACATCGGCTTCCACCACATCGCCAGGGACGAGGACCAGGAACCCATGCCTGTTCACTGGCAGGGCTTCCAGCTGGTTCCCCGTGACGTCACCGCTATGAATCCGCTCACTCCTCCCGCGCTGTCCGGCCACAACGGGCACTACGGTTAAGGGGAGTTGGCAACCGACTCCCGCCATCCTGCTGCACCGCCTCCCGCACCGCAGTAGTCTGCCTTGATCGTTGGCACGGGGGTTCGGAAGGCGGTGGCAGGTGAGCGGCGGGCTGGAGTTGCCCCCTGGTGACGAGAGTCATGAGGGCCATGAGGGCGGCTCCGTCGACGCACCGCCCGGCGCGGTGTCCCTGGCACGCCCGCTGGAAATCGGGGCGGAGCTGGACTGGGGCGCCGACGCCTGGAGCGAGGTGCGCACCCGGGCCCGGCGGGCCGGCCGCGCCTACATCTGGCTGAATCTCGTCGAGCAACGGCTGCGGGCCGTCGTCGCCGCCGTGCTGCGGCCCATCTACGAGCCGGTGCACGGCGACGAATGGGTTGTCGCGGCGGCCGGCCCGGCCGGACAGGAGTGGGTCCAGCGCGCGGTCGCCGTCCGCGAGGTCAGCCGCCGCAAGGGCTACCTCCTCGACCCCGCGGACGACAACATCGTCAGCTTTCTGACACTGCCGCAACTCCGTGAACTGATGGTCCAGCACTGGCCCTGCTTCGAGCCGTACTTCGACGACCGCCGCGAGGTCGAGCTGGCCCTCGACGAACTCGAGGTCGCCCGCAACATCGTCTCCCGCAACCGCGCCCTGTCCGAGACGGTCCTCGCCCAGGCCGAACGCGCCTCCGCCCGCCTCCTGGACCTCCTCGGCTCCGGCGTCGGCACCCGGATCTCCGGACGGCTGCCCATCGACGCGGTGGAGGACCTGGTCGGCGACCGCTACGCCGACGTCATCGGGGTGCACTCCGACCGGGTGCGGCTGCAGCGCCAGCTCCCCGCCGAGGACCTGTTCGGCAACGCCCGCCGGCTCGACGCCGTCGGCATAGGACTGAACCTCCTGGTCCAGAACTACTCGGGCCGCCGGCTGGTCCGGCTCGCCGAATCCGGCTGCCGCGTCCGTCTGCTCTTCCTCAACCCGGCCAGCAGCGCGGTCCGCCGCCGGGAGCGCGAGATCGGCCTGAAGAAGGGGGAGATGAGCCGTTCCATCGAGATGAACATCCTCCACATGCGACGGGTGCGCGCCCGGCTGCGCGACCCCGGCGCCTTCGAGATCCAGGTCTTCGACGAGACTCCGCGCTTCACCGCCTACCTCGTCGACGGCGACGGCCCCGACGGCGTGGCCGTCGTCCAGCCCTACCTCCGCAAGAGCCGTGGCATGGAGTCCCCCGTCCTCGTCCTCCGCGGCGGCGGCCGGGAGATCGTCCGCCAGGACGCCCGGGGCGCCCGCGACGGCGACCACGGCCTCTTCGAGACCTACCGGGAGGAATTCGAGAGCATGTGGGCGGATTCGCGGCCGGTTTCCTGACCCGACCGCGGGTGGCGCCTCAGACGTTGTTTCACTTGGTGAGTCGTCGGTACCGGTACCGGCAGCACCACGAACACGGAATCCGCGACCACCCCCAGTCTGTACAGCACCGGCGGCACCGCCATCAGCAGCACACCGACGGCGAGCCGCCCGGCGGCATCCCGCTTCAACAGACCGGAGTCGTGCCGCAGTACCTACGCGATATCGGGTGCCACCTGCGGCTCCGCATCCTCAGAAGCTGAACTCCATGAACGCCCCATATCCCCCCTCGGCCGCTTCGGTGAAGAACGTGACGACCTCCTCGTACGCGTCCTTCAGCCATTCCAGTTCGCCCTCGCAGTCCCAGACCCGGGGGTAGATATCCTCCGCCAGCATCTTCTCCGGGTCGAAATGGACCGCCAGCTGCTCCCACGGGAGCGCTCGCAGCCGCTGCGCCAGGCTCGCGACCTGCTCCGGCGGCCAGGCGAAAAGGGTGCCGTCCTCCAGGAGCATGTCCCCGTCCATCAGGAATTCGAGGCCCACATCGTCAGCCTGGCCGAGCAGGTACTCCAGGCCCGCCCATGCCTTGTCAGGGCCACCGCAGGGGCGGTCCGGCGTGGAGAACTCGCCGTCTCCCCACAGCCCCTCGATGAAATCCTCGACCCACCCGGGATCCTGCTCGCCCTTGTCCAGCTCTTCGGGCGTCGCGGCGGTGAAATGGATGGTCATGCCCATAGACGTCAATCCCCCTTGTCGCAGCGGCAGTTCGAGCCGCTGCTCGTACCGTCACCGCGAGTGTGGCACGGGGGTCTGACAACGGGCCGGGTGTCCGGGCGCCGGGGGACGGGACGTTGCGGACGCCCCTGACGCAGCGCCCGCGCCACACAGTTCTCCTTCGCGGCCCGAGGAAGTGCTCCGGTACCAACCGTTCCACCAGTTCCGTCATGCACAGCTCAACGAACGATCACACCATCAGAAACGGCGCCTTACGGGGTCCCCGTGATCCCGCCGTCGACCCGCAGCTCGATCCCGTTGATGTAATCGGCGAGCGGGCTCGCAAGGTAGGCGACCGCGGCGGCGATGTCCTCCGGGCGCCCCAGCCGTCCGCTCGGGTTGGGCGCGTACTCCGCAACGATCCCCGCTTCGTCCGGTCCGCCCTCTGCATCCGCCCCGGGGGCCTCGTCCCCGGCCGCCCGCTCCTCGAACATCCGGGACAGGGAGGGAGTCACGATCACTCCCGGACTCACGCAGTTCGCGGTGACGCCCGTCCCGGCGAGATGCCGGGCCAGGCTGGTGGTCATGTTCACCACGGCGGCTTTGGCGGCGGAGTACGCCACCATGTTGGGCAGCGGTGTCCGCACCGCCCGGCTGCCGATGGTGATCACCCGGCCCCAGCCGTGCGCCCGCAGCGACGGCAGCAGCGTCTGACTGACCCGCACCGTCGGCAGCACATTCCCCTCGAAGGCGGCCCGCCAGTCGGCCGGCCGGGAACTCTCCCAGTCGTGCTCGGCGAACGGACCGGCGTTGTTGACGAGGATGCGGGCTCCGAAGTCGCGTGCGGTGAGGGCGACCTGCTCGGCGACGCCCGGCTCCGTCAGGTCCCCGAGCACCACTTCGGCCCGTACGCCGCGGGCCGCGACCTGCTCGGCGACGGCCGCCGCGGCTCCCGCGCCACGCCCGTGGACGAGCACGTCGCAGCCCTCGTCCGCCAGCATCCCGGCGATCGTCGCCCCGATCCCCGAGCTGCTGCCCGTCACCAGCGCGCCTTGTCCTGCCAGCCGTAGGTCCATGGCGGTCAGCCTAGGTGTGCTGTCCCGGCACGTTGGTGACACGCGTGCTGGGTGCTTGAACGAGGTGAGGGCCTTCTGGCTCGGTGGGGAAGGCTGCGTCTGGCCCGGTGCGTCGTCGACGACGGCTGGCCGCTGCGCCGGGCCGCCGAACGATTCCAGGTCAGCCACACCACAGCGGCACGCTGGGCCGGCCGCTACCAACTGCACGGTCACGCAGGCATGGACGACCGCTCCAGCAGGCCCCGTCACCAGCCGCACCGCACGTCCGCGGCGGTCGAGGACAAGGTCGTCCGCATGCGACGCGAGCACCGCATCGGCCCACTGCGGCTGGCCGTCCGTGCCGGTGTCGCACCTTCCACCGCCCACCGGATCCTCAAGCGCCACGGCCTGCCGCCGTTGGCTGCCACCGACCGGGCCACCGGCGAGCCCGTCCGCCGCTACGAACGCGCCCGCCCCGGCGAACTGGTCCACATCGACGTCAAGAAACTCGGCCGCAT
>NZ_JBEYVM010000015.1:0-185005 GCF_040643995.1 Streptomyces sp. NPDC047049
TGCACTGGTACAACTACCACCGACCCCACACCGGAATCAGCGGCCACACCCCAGCCAGCCGCGTCACCAACCTCTCCGGACAACACAGCTAGGGCCTGTCGTTTGGATCAGGCCGGATCAGGGAGCGGGGTCTGGTGCGTGCAGCTGCAAGGCGGAGGAGGGAGTCGACGCGGAGCGTCGGCGAGTGACGACAACGCGGATGGGGGTCCCCCCGCGCCGTTCAGGCGTGGGGGAGTGCGTGCCAGACCCCGCGAGCCCGGCATGATCCAAACGACAGGCCCTAGCGATCGAAGACGACCGTCACCGGCGCATGATCGGACCACCGCTGGTCATGGCCGGCCGCCCGCTCCACGTACGCCTTCACCGCACGCCGCGCCAGACCGGGCGTGGCCATGGCGTAGTCAATGCGCCACCCCGCGTCGTTGTCGAAGGCGCGGCCCCGGTAGGACCACCAGGAGTACGGGCCCTCGGTGTCCGGGTGCAGGCCGCGTACGACGTCCACATAGCCGCCGCGGGTCTCGTCGAGGACATCGGTCAGCCAGGCGCGCTCCTCCGGGAGGAAGCCGGCCTTCTTCCGGTTGGCCTTCCAGTTCTTCAGGTCGGCCTCCTGGTGGGCGATGTTCCAGTCCCCGCACACCACCACCTCACGGCCGTCCGCCGCGGCCCGCTCGCGCAGGCCGACGAGGTAGGGCAGGAACTCCGCCAGGAAGCGTTCCTTCTCGTCCTGCCGCTCGGTGCCGACCTCACCCGAGGGCAGGTAGAGGCTGGCGACGGTCACACCGGGCAGGTCCGCCTCGACGTACCGCCCGCTGTCGTCGAACTCCGCCGACCCGAATCCCACCCGGACCCGCTCCGGCTCCCGCCGGGTGTAGAGCGAGACCCCGGCCCGGCCCTTGGCCGCCGCGGGGGCGTGCACGGTGTGCCACCCCGCGGGCCGGCGCACCTCCTCCGGGAGCTGAGCGGTCTCGGCCCGCACCTCCTGCAGGCAGAGCACATCGGCCGCGGTCCCCGCCAGCCACGGGACAAAGCCCTTCTTGGCCGCGGCGCGCAGCCCGTTCACATTCACGGTGGTCACGGTGAGCACAACATGCTCCTTGGTTTCGCAGGCGGGAGGAGGCTGCCCCACACACTGACGGTGGTTGCGGCGAGCATCCCGGCACGATACCCATCCCCGGACCTCATCGCGCCGGGCGCCCGCCCGCCCGTACGATTTCTGGAATGGAGATACGCCCCGTCCGCTACGACCACCCCGACGCGGTCACCCTCGACGCGCTGGTGCAGCAGGAGTACGCCCGGCGCTACGGCGACGACGGCGACATCACCCCGCTCGCCCCCGAGATGTTCACCCCGCCGCGGGGCACGTATCTGATCGCGTACGACGGCACCCGCCCGCTGGCCACCGGCGGATGGCGGCTGCAGGAGGACGCGGCGGAGGGGTACGAGACCGGCGACGCCGAGATCAAGCGGATGTTCGTGCTCCAGGAGGCGCGCGGGCAGGGCCTGGCCCGGCGGATCCTGGCCGCCCTGGAAGCGGACGCGCGGGCCGCGGGGCGCTCCCGGATGGTGCTGGAGACCGGTACCAAGCAGCCCGAGGCACTGGAGCTGTACGCCTCCAGCGGCTATGTGATGGCCAAGAAGAAGTTCGGGCTGTACCGGACCTACAAGGACAGCCGGTGCATGACGAAATCGCTGGTGGAGCGCGCCTGAGGGACACCGGGCCGACGCGTGCCGGCCTCCCCGCCCGCGCGGGGGCACGAGCGGGCCCCGACTATTGTTGACAGGCGTCCGGGCCGCTCCCCATACTCATTCCACTAATCAACTAGCTAAAGGGGGGATCCGGGTGAGTGACGCGAGCCCATGGGCCATCGAGGCCGAAGGACTGGGGAAGAAGTACCGCCGCGGCTGGGCGCTGCGGGACTGCTCCTTCCGGCTTCCCGCCGGCCACATCTGCGCACTCGTCGGACCGAACGGCGCGGGCAAGAGCACGTTCCTGGGCACCGCGACCCGGCTGGTCCAGCCGACCACCGGCACCCTGAAGCTGTTCGGCGTCCCGGTCTCCGACCCCGCCGTCCTGCAGCGGGTCGCCTTCCTCGCCCAGGACAAGCCGCTCTACCCGCGCTTCACCGTGGCCGAGACGCTGCGCCTGGGCCGTGAGCTGAACCCGCGCTGGGACCAGGCTCTGGCCGAGCGGATCGTACGGTCGGGGAAGGTGCCGCTCAGCGCCCGGATCGGCACCCTCTCCGGCGGCCAGCGCACCCGCGTCGCCTTCGCCCTCGCCTTCGGCAAGCGGCCCGAGCTGCTGCTGCTCGACGAGCCGATGTCCGACCTCGACCCGCTCGCCCGGCACGAGCTGTCGGGGCTGCTGATGGCCGAGGCCGCCGAGCACGGCACCACGGTCCTGATGTCGTCCCACATGCTCGCCGAGATGGAGGTCATGTGTGACTACCTCCTGGTGCTCGCCGAGGGCCGGCTGCGGATGGCCGGCCAGACCGACGAGCTGGTGCCCGCGCACCAGCTGGTGACGGGCGTGGCCGGTGCCGACGGCGGGGTCCCCGAGGAGCTGAGCCGGCAGCACACCGTGGTCGAATCCCGGGTCACCGGGCGGCAGTTCAGCGCCCTGGTCCGGCCGCACGGCCCGCTCTCCGACAGCTGGGACTCCCTGACACCGAGCCTGGAGGAAGTCCTGCTCGCCTACCTGCGCTCGCCCGACGCGCCCACCCTGATCGCGGACGAGGCCCGCACCGACGGACCGCACGAGGCCGCCGCGTGAGCCGGACCGGCACCGTCACACCGGGCGGGACGGACCCGGCCGCGGACACGGGCACGGCTGCGGACGCAGGCACGGGCACGGCTGCGGACGCAGGCACGGGCACGGCTGCGGACGCGGAGACCGGCAGCGGCCCCGCCCCCGCGGCCGCGGTCCGCCGCGGACCGCTGCACGGCCTGCCCTGGCTGGTCTGGCGCCGGCACCGCGCGCTGCTGCGCACCGGCCTGCTGATCACCGTCGCGGGCTGTGCCACCTTCGCCTACCAGCGCATCGGCCTGATGGACTTCCTGCACACCAACGGCGCCTCGGCGGGCGCCGGGAGCCAGGTGTCCCAGGAGTTCCAGAACGCCTTCGGCACGATGTTCAGCCGGGATGTCGAGTTCCTGCGGCTCCTGCCTCTGCTCACCGGCCTGTTCCTCGGCGCACCGCTGATCGCGGCCGAGCAGGAGCGCGGCACCCTCAAGCTGGTCACCACCCAGTCCGCGAGCCGCGGCCGCTGGCTCGCCGCCACGCTCGGCCTGCCGCTGGCCCTCGTCGTGCTGTGCACCACCCTGCTGTCCGCCGCCTTCACCTGGCTGTGGTCCCCGGCCCACGCCCTGGTCGCCGACGGCGACTGGCTGGAGAGCGGCGCCTTCGACACCACCGGACCGGTGCCGGTGGCCACGGCCCTGTTCCTGACGTCCTGCGGTATCGCCCTCGGCATGCTGATCAGGCGGGTGACGGCGGCGATGGCGGCCACCGCCGTCCTCTCCGTGGTCGCCTCCGTGATCTGGGACGAAAAGGTCCGCGCCCTCCTCGGCACGCTGCGCAGCGTCAGCTACCCGTACGACGGCGACGGCCCGTCGCTGCCCGCCGCCTCCGTACGGATCGACGACTGGGTGTCCACCGCGGACGGCACGCTCTACGGCTTCGGCACCTGCACCACCGGCGACGCGGAGGCCTGCCGGGCCAAACTGGGCATCGTCAACCGGGTGACCCAGTACTTCGACTACGGACAGATGGCGGGGATGCAGTGGCTGGGCGCGGGGATTCTGCTGGCGCTCGCGGCCGTGGTCCTCGCGTGCGCCGTCTGGCGGGCACACCGGCGGCCGCTCTGAACGGCGCGGCGCGCGGCGGACGGTGCGGGCGGCGGCCCGTGGACTGCGCGCGTACGGGGAACGCCCCGGGCGGCGCTTTGACACCCGGCACGGCCGGGCCGATCATCAAGCGGTCGGGCAGCACGGTCCCGGCGGCCCACAGGGCGGCACCCGCGGCCCACGGAGCGGCACCCGCGGCCCACAGGGTGGTAACCGCGGCCCGCGGGGCGGCACCGGTGAAAGCAGCAGAGAGGTGGTGAGCGTCGTCGAATTCCGCATCGACCGCCGCAGCGGCGTAGCCACCTACCTCCAGATCGTCCAACAGGTCCAGCAGGCACTGCGGTTGGGCATCCTGGTGGAGGGCGACCGGCTGCCGACCGCCGCGCAGGTCGCCGCCACGACCAAGGTCAACCCCAACACGACCCTCAAGGCCTACCGCGAACTGGAGCGCGAGGGCCTGGTCGAACCGCGCCCCGGCCTCGGCACCTTCGTCAGCCGTACGCTCGCCCGCCCGGAGTCCGCGGCGGACGCCCTGCTGCGCGAAGAGCTCCGCTCCTGGGTGGACCGGGCCCGCGCGGAGGGGCTGGACCGGGAGGACGTCCAGGCGCTGATGAACTCGGTGCTGCAGGACCGGTATCCGCAGGGCTGAACCGGACGACGCGGGCGGGCGGCGCACCGGGCGGGGCCGACGCCGTCCCCGGACCCCGCCCCGCTTGACCCTCACCCCACGTCAGGTTCCACCCTGAAGGGCGGCACGGCCCGCCACCGGTGGCACCCCACCGGGAAGGACGGGCCGGCCGGACGGACGGGACGAAAGGCGCTGCGATGAGTTATTCGGTCGGGCAGGTCTCCGGATTCGCGGGCATCACGGTGCGGACCCTGCACCACTACGACAAGGCCGGCCTGCTCTCCCCCAGCGACCGCAGCGCCGCCGGCTACCGCCTCTACAGCGACGCCGACCTCGCCCGGCTGCAGCAGATCCTCTTCTACCGGGAACTGGGCTTCCCCCTCGACGAGATCGCCACCATCCTCGAAGACCCGCAGGCCAACGCCCTCGAACACCTCCGCGCCCGGCACCGCAGCCTCAACGACCAGATCGCCAAGCTGCAACGGCTGGTCGAGGTCGCCGAGAACGCCATGAAGGTCCAGGAGACCGGCGTACACCTGACCCCCGAGGAGCGCTTCGAGGTCTTCGGCGAGCTGGCCTTCGACCTCACCTACGCCACCGAGGCCCGTCTGAAGTGGCAGCACCTCGAAGGCCACCAGCGCTCGATGGCGCGGGCCGCCGCGCACTCCAAGGAGGACTGGGCGACCCTCATGGCCGAGCACGCCGACTGGCGCCGGCGGCTGACCGCCGCCTTCGACGCCGGGGAGCCCGCGGACGGCGAGCGCGCCATGGACCTCGCGGAGGAACAGCGCCGGCACATCACCCGCTGGTTCACCCCCTGCCCCACGGACATGCACGGCCGGATCGCCGACGACTTCGCCGCCGACCCCCGCGCGTTCGCCCTGGTCGTCCCGCCCAGCGAACAGCGGCCCGGCCTCGCCGCGTATGTGCGCACCGCCGTGCACGCCAACGCGGTACGCCAATCCCCGGCGTCCTAGGGATTCCCCAGGGGCCCCTTAGGACTCCCCCTCCGGGCCCCACCGGGGCCTGCCACCGAACTCCCGTCTGCCCCGCGCCCCCCGGACCGCGCCGCCCTGCCCCACCGTGCCGCGGCCCCCTCCTCCCTGACTCCCTCCCTGTCCAAGAAGGCCGGTTCCATGACGAACATCCTGATCACCGCCGCCGGATCGTACGGCGACATCGCCCCGTACACCGGCCTCGGCGCCCGGCTCCGCGCGGCCGGCCACGAGGTCACCCTCGCCACGCACGACACCTACGCCGGCCTGGTACGGGCCGCCGGCCTGGAGTTCCGCCGCCTGCCGGCCGACCCCCGCACCCGCCGCCCCGACGCCGCCGGACAAGCCCAGCCCGCCGCCCCCGCCGGCAAACGCGCCCTCATGCGCCGGGCCGCCGCCTTCATCGAGGAACTGGGCGGCGGAATCGCCGAGGCCGCCCACCCGGACACCGGCCTCCTCCTGCTCTCCGCCACCACCGCGCCACTCGGCCACCACCTCGCCGAGGCGATGAACATCCCGTACCTGGACCTGCCCCTCGTACCCGGCGCGCCCACCGGCGAATTCGCCCCGGTCGTCAGCGGCGGCCGCTCACTGGGCCGCCTGGGCAACCGCGCCGCCGGCCGCCTGTCGCTCCGCATCGTCGACCGCCTCTACGCGGACGCGACCCGCGATCTCCGCGCCCGCCTCGGCCTGCCGCCCGCCACCGCCCGCGCGGCCCGCCGCCGCGCCGAAGCCGCCGGCCGGCCGGTCCTGCACGGCTTCAGCGAGGTCCTGGTGCCCCGCCCCGCGGACTGGCGGGCCGGCCTGGACGTGGTCGGCAACTGGTGGCCCTGGCACGCACCGGACGCCCAGCTCCCGCCCGTCGTCGAGGACTTCCTCGCCGCGGGCCCGCCCCCGGTCTTCCTCGGCTTCGGCAGCATGGCGAGTGGCGACGGCGAGCGCCTGAGCGCCCTCGCGGCAGCCGCCCTGCGCCGCGCCAAGCTCCGCGGCATCCTCCAGTCCGGTTGGGCCGGGCTGACCACCCGGCACACCCCCGGGCACGACGACCTGCTCACCCTCGGCGACGTCCCGCACGCCCTCCTCTTCCCCCGGACGGCCGCCGTGGTCCACCACTGCGGCGCCGGAACCACCGCCGCGGGGCTGCGCGCAGGCGTCCCCACCGTCCCGGTCCCGGTCACCGCCGACCAGCCCTTCTGGGCCGCCCGCCTGGCCCGGCTGGGCGCGGCCACCGCCCCGATCCCCTTCGCCGACCTGTCCGCCGGCCACGCCGTCGACCGTCTGGCCCACGCCCTCACCCAGGCCACCGCCGCCCCCGACCGCCGCCACCACGCCACCGAGGCCGCCCGCCGCCTCGCCGCCGAGGACGGCGCGGGCCAGGTCCTCAAGGCGGTCGAACGCCTCGGTTCCTGAGGCGACCCGCCCGCCCCGCACCGCCGCGCCTCCCCATCCGGCCGCCCGGCCCAACGAGCCTCACCCGCCCGGCCAACCTCCACCCGTTCGGCGGCCCGGCGGCCCGCCCCGGGATGCGACCACCCGCCACAAGGCGTGGGCTCGCCACATGACCCCATTCCGCATCCGCCCCCCGCTCCGCAGAATGCTGCTCCACGCCATAGCCACGGCGGCCATGGGCGGCGTCCTCACGCTGACGGCCTCCCAGGGGGCCCACGCCGCCGCGCCCACCGCCGCCGGTACCCGCTCCGGCAAGTGGACCCACCCCACGACCGCGCACTACCGCATCAGCTCGCCCTACGGCGCCCGCGGCCACTGGCGCGCCGGCCACCACACCGGCATCGACCTCGCCGTCCGCTCCGGGACCCGGGTCAGGTCCGTGGGTTCGGGCACCGTCGTCCTCGCCCGGAGATCGGGCGACTACGGCAAGGCCGTGACGATCCGGATGAACGACGGCCGCTACATCCTCTTCGGCCACCTCTCGCGCATCACCGTCCGCCCCGGCCAGAAGGTCCGCGCCCGCACCCGCCTCGGCTACAGCGGCGCCACCGGCCGCGTCACCGGCCCCCACCTCCACCTGGAGGTCCGCAAGAACCGCCGCTACGGCTCGGACATCAACCCCCTGACCTACCTGGCCAGACACGGCGTCCGCCTCACCGCACGCTCCTTCACCCGCTGACCCTCTTCCGGCCTCCCCCACTCACCCCACCACTCCTCAAACTTCCCTAACATTCCCTATTCCATCGCGACACAGGGAAGGTTAAGGTAATTTCGTGAGCGAGCACTTCTACTCCGTGGAGCAAGTCGCCGAACGCCTCGGCCTGCACGTACGCACCATCCGCGGCTATGTACGGGACGGACGGCTCCCCGCGGTCCGGATCGGCAAGCAGTACCGGATCGCGCACGAGGACCTGGAGGCGTTCACCGGCCGTCCGGTGCCGGCGCCCCCGGGCGACACCGACGGGCGGCAGCGGCATGCCGAGGTGTCGAGCATCGTGGAGATCGACGGGGTCAGCGCCGAGACGGCCGACCGCCTGACCATCCTCCTGGTGGGCTCGGCGACCAACGGCCGGCCGGGGGACGAGCCGCTGCGGATCGAGACGGCCTACGACCGGGAGCGGGCCCGGATGAAGATCATTGTGCTCGGCGGCCTGGGAGCCACCGCCCGGCTGCTCGACTACGTGGAGGGGGTGCTCTCGTCATGAGCACGATTTACCGGTCCGAGGCCGGCGCGCACGAGATCCGGCGGCGCTATCAGGAGGCGCTGCGGGCCTGGCCGGTCGCCGCCGAGCACCTGCGGTTACCGACCCGTGAGGGCGAGACCTTCGTCATCGCCTCCGGCCCCGAGGACGCCCCGCCCCTCGTGCTGCTGCACGGCAGCGGGGCGAACACGACGGTGTGGCAGGACGACATCGCAGCCTGGTCCCGGCACTTCCGCACCTACGCCGTCGACGTCATCGGCGAGCCCGGCAGGAGCGCACCGTCCCGCCCGCCCCTCGCCTCCGACGCCCCCGCGCGGTGGCTGGACGACGTACTGAAGGGGCTCGGCATCACGGACACCGCGATCGTCGGGATGTCGCTCGGCGGCTGGCTGGCACTGGACTACGCCACCCGCCGGCCGGAGCGGGTGACCCGCCTGGGCCTGCTGTGCCCCGGCGGCGTGGGGAGACAGAAGTGGGGCGTGGTGCTCACCTTCCTGCTCCTGCGCCCGTTCGGACGCCGGGGAGCGCTCCGGTCGGCGCGGGCCGCAACGGGCCTGGACACGCCGCAGACCCGGCACCTCCTCGACCATGTGATGCTGACCTTCCGGCACTTCAAGCCGCGCACGGAGCGGCTTCCCGTGTTTCCCGACAGCGCGTTGCGCCGCCTGACGATGCCGGTACTGGTGACGGCCGGCGCCCGCGACGCCCTGTTCGACTCCGCCCGGACCGCCCGGCGCATGCGCCGTTGCGCCCCGCACGCGACCGTGAACCTGCTGCCCGGCGCCGGACACGCGCTCCTCGGCCAGACCGCCTCCGTCCTGGCCTTTCTCCGCGGCTGACCCTCCGGCGGCGCCCTCAACTGCCCCTCCGCCAGAGCCGGTCCGAGGAACTGATGCGATGACCATTCGTCATCATCCCTTCTCTGATAGTTATGTGAACGGGGTACGGGCGCAGGCCCGTAGCGGCATCCCCTGGACGCCGCAGGGAGGAAGCACATGAGCGCCACCACACGCGACGAGGTCATCGCTGTCGAGCAGAAGGCGGTGGACCACGCCTACGACTGCTACCGCGCGCGGCTGGCCCAGATGAGCGGGACGTCGGCCGCCACGGCATCGGCGAGCGGCAAGGACAGCATCGCCAACCGGATCGACGCGGAGGCGCGGGCCGAGGCATACGACGGGCTCGGCGACGAGTCGCTGGTCTTCTCCCGCGTCGACGCACCGGAGGAGCCGGGCGGCGAGCACCGCCCCTGGTACATCGGGCGACGCGGCGTGCGCGACGCCGTGAACGAACCGGTGGTCCTGCTGTGGACCAGCCCGCTGGCGAAGAAGTGGCTGGAGGCGCGTCCCGAGGCGCCCGGCGAGGTGAGCCTGCGACGGCAGCTGCGCTGTGCGCAGCGGGTGGTCGAGGGCTACTTCGACGAGATCGCCGGGGCGGCTCCGCCGGCTCCCGCGGCCCCCGTATTACCCACCGCGCCCACCTCGCCCCCACCCGTCCCGGCGCCGCGGCCGGCCGCGGACGACTCCCGGCCGGCGGCCACGCCCGAGACCCCCGTCGCGGCGCCGGGGAAACAGCGCCCGCCGTCCCGTACACCCGGCGATGCCGCCCGCCGCCGGCGCCGTACGACGCTCCAGCCGGACGACTTCCTGCTGCGGGAGCTCCAGCGGTCCCGCAGCGGCCGTATGCGGGACATCGTCGAAACCATCCGCCGGGACCAGATGGACCTGGTCACGGGCTCCCCCTCCGACATCCTCGTGGTGCAGGGCGGTCCGGGCACCGGCAAGTCCGCGGTCGGTCTGCACCGCGTGACCTGGCTCGTCAACAACGACCACTTCAAGGCCCAGGACATCCTCGTCATCGGCCCCCACCAGCGGTTCCTCGATTACGTCGGACAGGTCCTGCCCACCCTCGGCACGCGCGACGTCAACGCCGTCCAGCTGACCCGCCTGTGGGACGGCGAGATCTCGGGCACCGACACCCCGTCGGCGCGGCTGGTGAAGTCGGACGAGCGCATGGCGGCCGTCCTGCGGCGCCGGGTCGAGAACGACTGCCGGCCCGAAGTCCTCGACGACCTCACCACCGCCCCCTCCTTCGAGGGCGACGAGCCCGCGGTCGTGGTCACCGCCGGCAGCACGACCCTGCGCGTCCCGCGGAGCGAAGTCCTCGCCCTCCTCGACGAGGCGCGGGGCGGCGACGGCGCCTACCGGGAACGCCGCGAACGCTTCCGCAGCCTCTTCGTCGACCGCCTGCTGCAGGAGCTCGCCGCCATCGCCCCGCGCCGCGGGCAGGGCGGTACGATCCGCCGCGACCTGGAACGCAACCGCCGGGTCGAACGGCTCGTGGACCGCATCTGGCCCTCGCCGGGCGCCAGGGAGGCCCTGCGCACGCTCTACGACTCGGCCGGCCTCCTGGCCACCTGCGCCGCCGGTCTCCTCGACGACGAGGAACAGGCGGCCCTGCACCGCCCCCGCGCCGCCACCGCCGATGCCGACCCGTGGACCCTCGACGACCAGGTCTGCCTCGAAGAACTCCGGTTCCTCATCTCCGGGGAGATCCCGCGGCGCTACGGACACATCGTCGTCGACGAGGCGCAGGACCTCACCCCCATGCAGGCCCGCGCACTGCGCCGCCGTTGTGCGGCGGGCGGCTCCATGACGGTCCTCGGCGACCTCGCCCAGGCCACCGGCCCCCACACCCACACCAGTTGGGACCGCCTCGGCACGCTGCTGTCCGACCACGGGGACTGGCGCGTCGCCGAGCTGACCACCAGCTACCGCGTGCCCGCGGAGATCATGGAGTTCGTGGCGCCCCTCGCCCGTGCGGTCGCCCCGGCCCTGCCCTACCCGCAGGCCGTGCGCGAGGCGGGCGACGACGCCGTACGGACCCTGGCGACCGAGCCGTGGAAGCTTCTGGACGACACCGCCGCCCAGGTCACCCGCCTGGTGGGCACCAGCGACGGGACCACCCCGCGTTCCGTGGCCGTCATCGTCCCCGACGACTCGGGCTGGCTCGACGAGATCAGCCGCCATCTCGACGAGCGCGCCGGCCTCACCGGACAAGGCCGCGAAACGGTCTCCGTCCTGGCCGCCGCCCAGACCAAGGGCATGGAGTACGACCACGTCCTGGTCGTCGAGCCCGCCACCATCGCCGACCGCGGCCCGGCCGGCCCCCGCCAGCTCTACATCGCTCTCACCCGCAGCACCCAGAGCCTGACGGTGCTCCACACCTCCGCCCTCCCGGACCTCCTGACGCACCCCGACGGCACCCTCGGCACGGACACCGGCGCCCCCTTCGAACCCGCCGAAGCACCCAGCACCGAAGCAGCCGAAGCCCCCGAAACCGCCGAGGCCGTCGAAGCCGTCGAGGCGGCAGAGGCCGTCGAAGCCGCATCCGGCACCGCACACGTCACCGTCCCCCAGATCGGCACCGACATCCGCGTACGGGTCATCGGCCCCGGGCCGGGCGGCCGCTACAAGGTCAAAGCACTGGCCCCCGAGATCGACCGCCCGCTGGTCCTGACCGTCCGGCACGGCTCCGCTCCCCCACGGCGGGGCGAGAAACTGGACTGCTGGGTCTTCGCCAACGAGACCAACCAGAGCGTGCTCACCACCGACCAGCGCGGCCGCAAGCCCCTCTCCCCCACGATGGCGGAACGCTACGCGGCGGCACTCGACGTGCTCGACGAACTGCTGACCGGTGACGGAAGCGTCCCCCAGGACGCCCGCAGCCGCCTGTCCGATCTGCAGGGCATGGCCCACCGCGTCCTCCGCCGCGAACAGGCGGACTGGGTGGACGTACGGCGTGTGCTCGGTTCCCCGGACCGACACCGTCTGGGCGTGCTGCGCGACCTCATGGCGGGCGCCCACCGCGCGCTCAAGGACCACACCCTGGACACCGGCCGGCTGCGGCACGACCTCACGCACTCCGGCTGGACCCAGGCCCTGGCCGAAGCCCGGAAAACGCTCCGGACCCGCCTCGCCACCGAGCCCGGCACCGGCCCGGACCCCGAAACCGCCCCCACCGCCCCCGTCATCCCCGTCACCCCCGCGCCTCAGCCCGAACAGAAGGAATCCGCCCCCGTGCCCACCGACGCAGACGTTCCCACCGCACCGGCCGTGACCACGAAGGAGGGATTCCTGCGCGCACTGGAGGCCTCGGCCGCCGCCGACCGCACCTGCAAGAAGCACGAGTCGGTGCGCTACGCCCTGAAGTCCGCCCTGCTCTGGGCAGACCTCCAGCCGGCCGACTCCCCGCTCGTCGACGTCAGCTGCCTCACGGACGACGGCCTGTTCCTCTACGAGGTCCTGGGCGCCGGCCGCTCCACCTACGAAGACCTCCGCTCAGGAGCGACCCGCCTCCTGGAGATCAACCACACCCTGCCCACCCCGGCCGACAGCCTCTACCTGGTCCTCTCCGAACCCCCCACGGAGGACTGGTCCGCCGACACCCTCCACGACGTCTTCCACGTCCAGGTCCTCTGGCGTACCCCCGACGGCTGGGGCGGCACCGACCCGCAATCCGCACTGGCCCCCGGTCAGAACCAGGGCCTGCCCCTGACACCGTGACGCCGGGTCAGAACTGCTGCTGTTTGGCTCCGGGCGGGAGGAAGCAGGGGGTGCTGACCTCCAGGCGGAGGGTGTCCGGGGGCTTGACGGTGTCCGCCACCACGAAGAACTTCTCGTGAGGGTGTCTGGCGTACATGATGACCTCGGGCTTTTCCGGACGCTCGGTGAAGTCGGTGATCTCCACGCCGTGTTCCTCCAGCGCCGTACGCAACTTACGGGCCGCGGCGATGTGCTGGTCCCGGGGGAGCTTGGCGTACACCGTGTAGGTGAGTTTGTACCTGCCGTCGTCAGCCACCTCGTCGTGCTTTCCGACGCAGTCCGTGAAGTTCTCCAGGGGACCGAATTGATGGCCGATGGCCACCCCCGCGTAGTGAGCCATCGTCGAGGTGTACTGCTTGGCCCAGGCCAGGGCGTCCTGTCGGCTTTTGCGTGGCAGCGGCTTGTTGACATCGTCGCTCGGGGGCGGGGACATGCAGGCTCCGGTGAAAAGAACGGCCAGGGACATCAGGAAGACGGGCAGAGCGGACGTGAGCCGGACGAAGCGCTTCGGGATACCGATGGTCCTCTCCCTAGAAATTCCATCGATGGTGGGGCGGCGTCGGAATGGGTTCCGTGTGGGGCGGCTTGGGGCCGTCACTGGGTGACTGGCCCGCGATGATCCTGCCCTGATTTCTCAGACTCTCGCTCGGGCCGGACTCGGACTCGTCCCAGTAACCGCTGTGGCCTTCCGTGTCCACCTTGAACCGATGCCCTCCGAAAACCCCTCCCGGTACCGCGGGGTCCGGGCCCAACGTCGTCCCACCTGCGTATTTGATGTCGTCATCCGGGGCTCGTCCGACATAGACATGGTCGGGGTCGATATTGAGCTGCTCTGCCTTGTCCACCGTCATCCCCGGGCTACCGACAACGGCAATGCTGTCCGCATCCAGGCCACCCTCACCCGAGGCGGCAGCTCCGACCACCGTGGATCCGTAGCTGTGGCCGAGCACCGTCATATGGGCCCGCCCCTCACCCTCGTGCGAGGCTCGTAACCCATGGGTGAAGTTCCGCAGGTCCGGCGCGGCATCCTCGGCACGGCCCGTGCCGGCGACACCCAGGTTGCCTGCCTGGGAGACAGGGACCTCGGGCGCGTCGTAGCCGAGCCAGTAGACCATGGACGTCTTCGCCGACGGGTCCGCCCCTTCGGCCGACCGCCGCAGCGCGTCCACTCGTTGCAGCTGCCCACCGGTGGATTCCATGGTCGTGGCGGTGCCGGGCACCTGGACGCCGACATTGTCCGCCGTGTCCGGATTCCCCATCGCGAGAACGGCTTTCCCGTCACCTGACGAGTCGAAGCCCAGGACGTACAGCTGCTTGTCGCCCGTGGCGCTGTCGCGCTTGTCCAGCTCTGCCTGCAGAGTCTGCAGATTATTGAGCCGCTTGTTGTAATCGTCTTCCGAGTACTTGTCGTGGTACTCGTAATTCTCCATTGCGCTCAACTCTTGGTCCAGAGCGAGTCTGTTGGCGTCGTCCCGCACCCCGGACGGCAGGCCGTCGGTCTTCCCGAGGATTTCCGGATGGAGGGCCGCGTACGACTCCCGCTGGCTCTCGGGCAGGTTCTTCCACCACTCCGCAGCGCCCTTGGGATCGTGCGGAGGATACGGCTTGCCGATGTCGGTGTGCAGAGCTTTGGAGACCTGCTTGACGTCGTCCCGCGCCTCGCCCGCGGAGTCGTCGATATTGCCCTGCAGAATGTCGCCGCCGAGATTGTCCAGCGCCTTGACGGCCTCATCACTGGCTTGCTTGGCCCTGCCGACGCAGCCGTTGACCTCTGTCTGGTAATTCTCCAGCTTGGTGAACAGGTCGAACCGGTCCTGCTCGGTCTCGCCCTTCTGCGGGGATTCCCGGTCCTTGGGCGGACGGACGACGCCCTCGTCGTCCACATGTAAGCCTTCGCTCTCGATTTCCTTGACGGTGCTGCGCAGATGGTTCTGCGCCAGGATCATCTTGGCTCTGGCCAGCGCGATGACTTCGGAAAGGGCCATCGCTTCGGTACGGACGATACCGAAGCGCTTTTCCAGGTCTTCGAGGTAGAACAGCGCCGCGTCGGCGTCATCCCCGGACCAGTTGGAGTGCAGTGGCCCGGTGACCTTCGTCCGGTGCCGGTCGTGGAGCTCGTCCATATGGGTGGAGAGCCGGTGCCACGCCGTCGACGCCTCCTCACAGTCCGAGAAGTCCTGCTTCAGCAGTCGTAAGTAGTCGCTGGTCACTTTCCTCTTCTCCCCCGGTGACGCAGACGCCGACGGTGCGGTGATCCATCCCTCACCCGAAGGGGGAGTGGGCGGTCGGCGTCTGCATGGGTCTGGCCTTCCGCATCTCCTCGGCGGTCCATTCCGCGCGGGGATCGCGGCCGGGATACGGCGCGTCCCCCCGGTCCAGGAACGCGGGCTGCGTCGCGATGGGCGCGCTGCCCTCGGAGCCGACGGCTCCAGGACCGCCGATGCCGTGGTCAGCGGTGAGGCTGTCGCGCAGGCCTTCGGCACCGGGCATGGCGTGCCGCCCCTCCGACCCCACCGCCCCTGGACCACCGAGTCCTGCGGGTGCGGACATGGTCTGCGGTGCGGACTGCGTCTGGGCGCCGGATTTCTCGAAGTCCTCGGAGGTCGCGCTGTCGTTCCAGTCGTGCCCGTCGGCACAGGTCCGCAGATTTTTGGCACCGGTTTCGGCACGGCTGCGCATACCGTCCAGAGACGGCTTCCAGCTGTCGGCTGTGGCCTGCAGGGCTTGCGACAACGACCAGCCCCGCAGGGACGCCGCAGCGTCCTTGGTGGCGCTGATCGCCTTGCGGTTCTTGTCCGTCATGTCGTCGGAAATCGAGTCCTCCGCATGAGCGGCGGCGCGCAGTTCCCCCGGATCGACGGACGTCGTGGACGACACTCTCCTGGCCCTCCCCCCTGAATCCAGCTTCCGCCTGACAATAGCAACGGCCCGTTGACAGAGGGAGGTTGTTGACCGTACGCGTACCGGGACTCCGGTGCGCCCCGAGGCGCCGTCCCTGCAGCTGCTCCGGCACACCAAGATCGCCATAACCATGAAGATCCACACGCATGTGCCGGCGGAGCCGACACGGAGGGCACCAAGGACCCCGGGCCAGCGCCTTCGGCCATCAGCCGATCCCGCGCACCTACCGTCCTTCACTGCCGCACGACCACTGCCGCACGACAGGAAAAAGCCCCCACCGGATCATCCCGGTGGGGGCTTTGACGCGCTGTGGACCTGAGGGGATTCGAACCCCTGACCCCCTCGTTGCGAACGAGGTGCGCTACCAGCTGCGCCACAGGCCCTTGCGACGAGTGAAACTCTAGCATCTCGGTCGCGGTGCTCGGAAATCGCTTGCGGTGCTGGTCAGCGGAGGGCCGTCACTCGTTCGCCGCGCGCGGGCGGTCCTCGTTCTCGTACTGGTCGAAGAGGGGGGTGCGGCCGCGGGTGCGGCGGCCGGGGTGGGTGGGGCGGTCCGGGGTGGGGGTGTCGGTCTGGGGGTGGTCGGGGGCGGCGCTGGAGCGGGCGGAACTCCAGGCGTCCTCGGCGTCCAGGTCGACGTGGCTGGTGGCGCGGGGGGCGACCGGCGCGGTGACGTAGGTGGGGAGGGGGACCGGGACCGGGTCCCAGCTGCCGGCGGCGGGGCGCGGGCGTTCGCGTTCGCGCTGCTGGTCGACCCACTCGGCGTGGTCGGTCTCCTCGACCAGGGCGCGGCGGCCCGCGGTGTGGGCGGGGGTCGCGGGGCGGGGCGGTTCCGGAGCCGCGTCGGGCGGGAGGTCAGCGTGGACGTCGGCCGGGTGGCCGTCGGCGGGCGGCTGGTCGGCCGCCTGCTGAGGGCGGGCCCGGCGTCCTTCCCGCAGGCGCTGGGCCGCGGCCTCCGCCTTGCGCCGGTCCATGGTGAAGGTGAAGCGCCGCCGCTCCTGGGCGCGCAGGTAAATGATGTACGCGGTCAGCAGGACGGCGGGCAGGGCGGGGGCCCAGAGGAAGGGGAGGCCGCCGACCGCGGCGACGATGGCGCCCGCGGTGAAGGTGAGGAAGAGGATGGTGGTGGTGCGCCGGCGGCGGGCGAGGACCTTGGCGCGCTTGGTCCGCTCGGCGGCGGAGGGGCGCGGCGGGGTGGGCTGCACCCTGGTGTGCGGAGCGTCGGCCGGGTCCGGCGCGGCGGGGTCGCCGAAGGCCCGGGCGGCGGCCTCGTCGGCCGGGGCGTCCGGGTCCACGTCATCGCCCGCATCGTCGGCGGGGTGCTCCCCGTGAGCCTTGTCGTAACGGCGCTGCATCGCCGCCCGTCCGGACAGCAGCCGGATGGCGGTGCTGAAGCGCTCGGTCGGACGGGCCTCGTTGAGCTCGTCCTGCCTACGGAGCCACATCGGCACCAGATAGGCGGCCCAGGCCCCGACGATGACTGCGTAGATGAGGCCGCTGCTTCTCACAACTCACACGGTAGAGGGGTTTGCAGGGGGCCATCCGCCAATTGGGCCGGTGTGTCGCACGATCTGGCTGATATCTCGAACTTTTTTGTGATGGTAGAGATCAGTGTCTCCGCCGATCCGGTCAATCAGGGAATGGATTCGAACATTTATTTTATTTGTGGGAGGTGCCGGGAGTACTGGGCTTCCCCCTGCGCCAGCGGCTGAGCAGGCCTTCGGGCACTTCTTCCGCGGTGAGGGCGAAGACCAGGTGGTCGCGCCAGGCGCCGTCGATGTGGAGGTAGCGCGGGCGGGTGCCTTCTTCACGGAAGCCGAGCTTTTCGACCACCCGGCGGCTGGGGACGTTCTCGGGGCGAATGCAGATCTCGATGCGGTGCAGTCCCACGGACCGGAAACAGTGGTCGGCGGCGAGCGCCACGGCGGTCGGGATGACCCCGCGGCCGGCGACTTCCTGGTCGACCCAGTAGCCGATATGGCCGGAGCACATGGAGCCCCAGGTGATGCCCGCGACCGTCAGCTGGCCGACGAGCCGGCCGCGGTACTCGACGACGAACGGCAGCATCCGGCCCGCGTGCGCCTCGGCGCGGAGGTGGCGGACCATCTGACGGTACGTGGGGCGGTGCGGCGGGACGAGGCCGGGCGGGGGCGGCGGGACGGTCGCTTCCCAGGGGCGCAGCCAGTCGCGGTTGCGGCGGTTGACCTCGCGCCAGGCCCGTTGGTCGCGCAGCTTTATCGGGCGGAGGGTCACCTCTCCGTCCGTGAGGATCACCGGCCAGGGCGCGTTCAGCTCGGGCTCCCGGAGGGTCTGGGGTGGTCGCCGCCGCGGATCTGGTCGACGGCGTGCGGCAGGAGGTCGGTGAGGACGGCGAGGCCGTCGCGGACCCCGCCGGACGAGCCGGGGAGGTTGACGATCAGGGTGGTACCGGCGACGCCCGCCAGTCCCCGGGAGAGGGCGGCGGTGGGGACGTTCGTCCGGCCGGCGGCGCGGATCGCCTCGGGGATGCCGGGGATCTCGTAGTCCAGGACCTGGCGGGTGGCCTCGGGGGTGCGGTCGGTGGGCGACAGGCCCGTACCGCCGGTGGTGAGGACGACGGCGTAGCGGGCGGAGGCGACGGCGCCGCGCAGGGCGGCTTCCACCGGTTCGCCGTCGGGCACCACCTGCGGGCCGTCGACCTCGAAGCCCATGGCGGCCAGGCCCTCGGCGAGCAGCGGGCCGCCCTTGTCGGGGTAGATGCCGGCCGCGGCGCGGTTGGAGGCGGTGACGACCAGGGCGCGGGCGGGGCTCATGACCGGCTCCAGTCGCCGGACTTGCCGCCGGTCTTCTCCTCCACGCGGATGTCGGAGATCACCGCTGCCTTGTCGACGGCCTTGACCATGTCGACGACGGTGAGCGCGGCGACCGAGACGGCGGTCAGGGCCTCCATCTCGACGCCCGTGCGGTCGGTGGTCTTGACGGTGGCCGTGATCTCCACGGCGTCGTCGGTGAGGGAGAGGTCCACCGTGACGCCGGAGACGGCCAGCGGGTGGCACAGCGGGATCAGCTCGGGGGTGCGCTTGGCGCCCATGATGCCGGCGATCCGGGCGGTGGCCAGGGCGTCGCCCTTGGGCATGCCCTCGCCCCGCAGCAGCTCGATGACCTGCGCGGAGACCAGGACGCGGCCGCGGGCGGCGGCGGTGCGGGCGGTGACGTCCTTCGCGGAGACGTCGACCATCCGCGCCGCGCCCGCCGCGTCGAGATGGGTGAGGTGGTGCTGGCCGCTGCTCATCGTTCTCCCGGTACCCAAACTGCCGCCTGTGGGACGACACCGTACCCCCGGCGGCAGCGGGCTATCCGAGCAGGACGATGTCCACGTCCGAGCCCGCGGCGACCTCGGTGGTGTCCTCGGGGACGATGATCAGCGCGTTGGCGTGCGCCATGGCCTTGATCAGGTGGGAGCCGGCGCCGCCGACGGGGGTGACCGTGCCGGCGTCGGGGTCGTACGCGCCGCGCAGGAACTGGCGCTTCCCCTTGGGCGAGGAGGCGACGGCCTCGGTGCACCGGGCGGGGGTGACGGGGCGGTGCACCTCGGGCAGCCCCATCAGGGCCCGGATGGCGGGCCGGACGAACAGTTCGAAGGAGACGTACGAGCTGACGGGGTTGCCGGGCAGCGCGAGGAGCGGGGTGCGGTCGGGGCCGATGAGGCCGAAGCCCTGGGGCTTGCCCGGCTGCATGGCGAGGGTGCGGAACTCGACCGTGCCTTCGTCGGCGGACAGGGCGGTCAGGGTCTCCTTGACCACGTCGTACGCGCCGACGCTGACGCCGCCGCTGGTGACCAGGAGGTCGGCCCGGATGAGCTGGTCCTCCAGGGTGGAGCGGAGGGTGTCGGCGTCGTCGGCGACGGCGCCGACGCGGTAGGGGATGGCACCGGCGGCGCGGGCGGCGGCGGTGAGCTGGAAGCTGTTGGAGTCGTGGATCTGCCCGGGGCCCAACGCCTCGCCGGGCTGGACCAGTTCGCTGCCGGTCGACAGCACCACCACGCGCGGGCGGGGGCAGACCTTGACCGTGCCGCGGCCGATGGCGGCGAGCAGGCCGATCTGGGAGGGCCCGAGGACCGTGCCCGCCTGGAGGGCCGGCTCGCCTTCGGCGGCATCGCTGCCGCGGGTGCGGATATGGGCGCCGGCGGCGGCCGGGCGGTGGACGCGGACCTCGCCGGCGGCGTCCTGGGGGGCGGCGCTGTGGGCGCGCATCGAGGCGGCCGGCCCCTCGCCCGTGCCGCCGTCGGTCCATTCGACGGGGACGACGGCCTCGGCGCCGGCCGGCAGCGGGGCGCCGGTCATGATGCGGGCGGCCTGGCCGGGGCCGATCTCCGGCAGTGCGCCGCTGCCCGCCGCGACATCGCCGAGGACGGTGAGGGTGACCGGCGCCTCTTCCGTGGCGTCCGCCACATCGGCGGCGCGGACCGCGTAGCCGTCCATGGAGCTGTTGTCGAAGGGCGGCAGGGCGACGGGGACCGTGATGTCCTCGACCAGGACGCAGCCCTGGGCTTCGAGGAGCTGCAGTTCGATCGGGTCCAGCGGGGCGATCTTCGCCAGGACGTCGTCGAGATGCTCGGCCACCGACCAGACACGGTCCTGGTGGCGGGTCCGGCCGGTGGCGTGGTTCAACTTCTCACATCTCCTCGGTGACGTAACTGCGCAGCCAGGACCGGAAGTCCGGGCCCAGGTCTTCACGTTCGCATGCCAGCCGGACAATGGCACGCAGATAGTCGCCGCGGTCGCCGGTGTCATAGCGGCGGCCCTTGAAGACCACGCCGTGCACCGGCCCGCCCAGGGCGGGGTCGGCGGCCAGCGCCTGGAGGGCGTCGGTGAGCTGGATCTCGCCACCGCGGCCCGGGGCGGTCTTGCGCAGCACCTCGAAGACGGCCGGGTCGAGGACGTAACGGCCGATGATCGCGAGGTTGCTGGGCGCCTCGGCCGGGTCGGGCTTCTCGACCAGGTCGGAGACGGTCACGACATCGTCGTCGCCGGTGGGCGCGGCGGCGGCACAGCCGTAGAGGTGGATCTGCGCGGGGTCGACCTCCATGAGGGCGATCACGGAGCCGCCGTACTGCTCCTGTATCTCGACCATGCGCGCCAGCAGCGGGTCGCGGGGGTCGATCAGGTCGTCGCCGAGGAGGACCGCGAAGGGCTGGTCGCCCACGTGCGGTGCGGCACACAGCACCGCGTGGCCCAGGCCCCTGGGGTCGCCCTGCCGTACGTAGTGCATGGTCGCCAGGTCGCTGGACTCCTGCACCTTGGCGAGCCGGGACTCGTCGCCCTTGCGGTGCAGGGCCTCTTCGAGCTCGTAATTGCGGTCGAAGTGGTCCTCGAGCGGGCGCTTGTTGCGACCGGTCACCATCAGCACGTCGGAGAGTCCGGCGGCGGCCGCCTCCTCCACCACGTACTGGATGGCGGGCTTGTCGACGACCGGAAGCATCTCCTTGGGTGTGGCCTTGGTGGCGGGGAGAAACCGGGTGCCGAGGCCGGCCGCGGGGATGACAGCCTTGCTGATCCGTGTGTGCGATGGGGTCATGCGCGCCACCATAACCGGCCCTATCGGAACGATGATGAGGGTCTGGTGAATAGAGCATGAGAGCGGGAGCAAGGGCACACAGTGAGCGTTGACGACGGTAGAAAGCGCAGGTTGCGGCGGCATCTCCTGGAGGTGAGGAGAGCATTGCCGCCAGATGTCGTCGCCGTGACGGGCGAGGCGCTGGCCCGACGGACGCTGGAGCTGGACGAGTTGGCCGCGGCCGCCGGCGCGCGCCCCGGCGGTCCCGGCAACCACGGCGGTCCCGGTGGCTCCGGCGGCCCGCCCACGGTGGCCGCCTATGTGTCGATAGGCGGCGAGCCCTCCACCCGCGCCCTGCTGGACCGGCTGCGGGCGGCCGGGGTGCGGGTACTGCTGCCCGTCCTGCTGCCGGACAACGATCTCGACTGGGCGCTCTACGAGGGCGCCGAACGGCTCGTACGGGCCGGCCGGGGGCTGCTGGAACCGGACGGGGACCGGCTGGGCCCCGAGGCCGTCACACGGGCCGATGTGGTGCTGCTGCCGGGGCTCGCGGTGGACCACGGCGGGCTGCGGCTGGGCCGCGGCGGCGGCTCCTACGACCGGGTGCTGGCCCGGCTGGAGCGGGCCGGTGCCCGGGCGTCGCTGGTGGTACTGCTCTACGACGCGGAGGTGCTGGCCGAGGTGCCCGCCGAACCGCACGACCGGCATGTGCATGCCGCGGTGACCCCGTCGGCGGTGCACCGCTTCACGGCGCCGGGGGGCCGTACGGAGGGCTGAGGCGGACGGACTGGGCCGGGGCCGCCCGGAGGGGCGCCGCAAAGACACCGGGCGGGCCGGAAGTCCTCCGGCCCGCCCGACGGCGCAGCGCTCTCCAGGTGGCGGGCGGGCAGCCCGCCCGCCCCCAGGGGCAGCGCCCCTACGGCGACAGCGTCAGCGTGTCCTTGCCCGCCTTCTTGACGGCGTCGTGGCTGTACGCCCAGGGCAGCAGATCGCCCTTGGCCCACTTGTCGGTCTGGTCGTAGTAGTGGGCGTCGTACGCGTGCCCCGAGGCGCCGGTGAGGTTGATCCAGCGGGACTTGTCGAGGTCGGCGAGGTTGACCACCATCCGCATCGACGGGACCCAGGTGACCTTGTAGCCGCTGGCGGCGTTCCAGCCGGTGGCGTCGACCGCGGCCTCACCGCCGCCGACGTTCCAGGGCCCGCGGTTGAACAGGCCCTGCAGCATGCCGGGTCCGTCGGTACCCAGGGTCTGGTTCTTCAGGAACATCTGGTGCAGCCGGCCCCAGCTCCAGTTGTCGATGTTCTTGCCCAGCTTGGAGGTCAGTTCGTAGCGCGCGTCCGCCATGGCGTGCGCCAGGAGCTGGTCGCGGTTCTTGTCGCCGGGACGGCCCGGCCGGTCCTCGGTCTTCCACCAGGGGTTGTTCGGGTCGTCGAGGATGCCCCGGACGACCTCGTACCAGCGGTCACCGCCGTCGGGCTGGGCGGTGTCACCGGCCCGCTCGCCGCATTCGCGGATGTACTTGTCGTTCTCGTCGGCGGGGCCGGTCCCGTCCGCCGGGCGGACCGTCAGGCACTGTCCATCGGGGCGCAGCTCCTTGGGCATCTTGTTGCCGAAGGCGAGCTTGAGGGTGTTGCGCCAGACGGCGTTGAAGTAGGCGGCCGCGGCGGAATCGGGCTCCTGGGTGAAGTCCCAGCCCTCCAGCAGCTGCTGGGCGTCGCGGACGTACTTGTCCTTGATGTCGATCTTCGTGAGGTACGGCGTCAGCAGCCGGGCGATCTCGCTGCTGTTGTCCTTCTGGAAGGCCTGCATGTCGTCGGTGGAGACCTTGCCGCCGTCCTTGATCTTCGACTCGATCAGGTCGTTGATCCGCTGGCTGCGGGAGCCGTAGCCCCAGTCCTTGGTGAGGAGGTACGGGTACTTCTCGTCCGTGACGGCCTGGTTGGCGGTGACGATGTAGCCGCGCTGGGGGTTGTACTCGTACGGCAGCGCCTTCTGCGGGATGTAGCGGCTCCACTGGTACCTCGGGTCCCAGCCGGGCGCCGGGAGGGTGCCGTCGAAGTGGCCGTCGCCCTTGCCACGGACCGGGATCCGGCCCGGGGCCTGGTAGCCGATGTTGCCCTTGGTGTCGGCGTAGATCAGGTTCTGCGAGGGGACCTCGAAGTCGGCGGCGGCCTTGCGGAAGCCGTTCCAGTCCTTGGCGCGGTCGAGCGCGAAGACGGCGTCCATGGACTTGCCGGGATCCAGGGCGGTCCAGCGCAGCGAGACGGCGTAGCCGTCGCCGCGGTCCGGTGCGGCGTTGCCGACCGGGGCGTCCTTGCCGACGTTGGCCAGTTCGCCGTCGCGGTCGGAGACGATCGGCCCGTTTCTGGTGGACCGGACGGTGATCTCGCGGCTCTCCCCGTCGGCGACCTTGATGGTCTCCTTGCGGGTTATGAAGGGCTGCTGCTTGTTGTCGAAGAGGTAGCCGTCGGCGTTGACCTTCTCCAGGTAGAGGTCGGTGACGTCGGCACCGAGGTTGGTCATGCCCCAGGAGATGTCCTGGTTGTGGCCGATGACGACGCCGGGCATACCGGAGAAGGTGAAGCCGGAGACGTCGTAGTTGCACTGGGGTCCGGTGTTACGGCAGTGCAGGCCCATCTGGTACCAGAGCGAGGGCATCTGCGGGGCCAGGTGCGGGTCGTTGGCGAGCAGCGGTTTGCCGGTGGTGGTGTGCGCACCGGAGACGACCCAGGAGTTGGAGCCGATGCCGTTGCCGTTGGGGCCGAGCAGCGCCGGGACCTTGTCGAGGGTCTTGGACAGCGAGGACAGCTGCGACTGCAGGCCCGCGGTCGCGCCGGCGGGGGTGGCGGGGGTGGCGTTCGCCGAGGCCTTGGGCGAGAACTTCTTGGTGGCGGGGTCGACCGCGCCACCCTCGACGATCGGCTTGTTCCGCTTGTACGGGTATGCCGGGTAGAGCTGGGAGATCTGCTCCGGGGTGAAGCGGCTGGTCATCAGGGAGCGGTCGATCTCCTCCTGCATGTTGCCGCGGAGGTCCCAGGCCATCGCCTTGAGCCAGGCCACCGAGTCGACCGGCGTCCACTTCTGGGGCTTGTAGTCGTTCTGGAAGTCCAGCGCCGCGTACTCCAGGGACACCGCCGAACCCTCGTGGTCCTTGAGGTAGGCGTTGACGCCGGCGGAGTAGGACTGGAGGTACTTCTTGGTGCTGGGCGACAGCTTGGTGTCGTACTCCTTCTGCGCCACGTCGTGCCAGCCGAGGGTGCGCAGGAACGAGTCGGTCTTGACCTCGCTCTTGCCGAACATCTCCGAGAGCCGGCCGGAGGTCATGTGGCGCCGTACGTCCATCTCCCAGAAGCGGTCCTGGGCCTGGACGTACCCCTGGGCACGGAAGAGGTCTTCGTCGGTGTCGGCGTAGATCTGCGGAATGCCGTTGC
This sequence comes from Streptomyces sp. NPDC047049, assembly GCF_040643995.1. Classification (NCBI taxonomy): domain Bacteria; kingdom Bacillati; phylum Actinomycetota; class Actinomycetes; order Kitasatosporales; family Streptomycetaceae; genus Streptomyces; species Streptomyces sp. NPDC047049. Next base: position 24,590 of record NZ_JBEYVM010000015.1, read on the forward strand.
CGTCGCGGACGACATCCACCGGGTTGGCCAGGCCCGGGAGTTTGAGCGAGCCGGTGGTCTGCGGGAAGGAGGCGCGGACGGTACTGACCCCCCAGAACGCGCCGAAGCCGATGCCCGCCACGAGCAGCAGCACGACCGTGATCGCGACGAGGCGGCCGCGCCGCCCCTTCTTCTTCCTGGGGACTGGGCCGGACTTGTTGGCGGGCATCTCGGTCCTTCGAGGGGCAGGGTGGGAGTGCTGGAGCAACCATAGGCGCACGGGTCCGGCTACCCCTACGCGGAGTCACCGCCAGCACCTCCAACCTTCAAGTAATGGTAAATTGTTAGCCTCAGTAACTAGATACGGTAAGGAAAGCCCCTCCGGTAACCCGTGCGAGGAAGGACCAGCTCCTGTCTGTCGACCACCTCAACGAACTCCTGCTGTTCTGCTCGCTCGTACTGCTCATCGCGGTTGCCGCGGTACGGCTCTCCTCGCGCAGCGGGCTCCCCAGCCTGCTCATCTACCTGGGGATAGGCATCGCCATAGGCCAGGACGGCCTGGGCGGTGTCGTCTTCGACAATGCCGAGCTCACCCAACTCCTCGGCTATACCGCGCTGGTCGTGATCCTCGCCGAGGGCGGTCTGGGCACCAAGTGGAAAGAGATCAGGCCGGCGCTGCCCCGGGCGGTCTCGCTGTCGACGGTCGGCGTCGCGGTGAGCGTGGGGGTCACCGCGGCCGGAGCGCACTACCTGGCCGGGCTCGACTGGCGGCAGGCGCTGCTGATCGGCGCCGTGGTCTCGTCCACGGATGCCGCGGCCGTCTTCTCCGTCCTGCGCAGCGTGCCGCTGCCGGCCCGCCTGACCGGGGTGCTCGAAGCCGAATCCGGCCTCAACGACGCCCCCGTGGTCATCCTCGTCGTCGCCTTCTCCACCGCGGGGCCGGTCGAACACTGGTACCTCCTGCTCGGCGAGATCGCCCTGGAACTGGCGATCGGCGCCGCGCTCGGACTGGCTATCGGCTGGCTCGGCGCCTACGGCCTGCGGCACGTGGCACTGCCCGCGTCGGGCCTCTACCCGATCGCGGTCATGGCCATCGCGGTCTCCGCCTACGCGGCCGGTGCGCTGGCGCACGGCTCGGGCTTCCTCGCCGTCTACCTGGCCGCGGTGGTCCTCGGCAACGCCAAGCTGCCGCACGCCCCGGCCACCCGCGGCTTCGCCGAAGGCCTGGGCTGGATCGGCCAGATCGGGATGTTCGTACTGCTCGGCCTGCTGGTCACCCCGCACAACCTGCTGGACGACTTCGTGCCCGCGCTGCTGATCGGCATGATCCTCACGCTCGTGGCCAGGCCGATGTCCGTCTTTGTGGCGCTGATGCCGTTCCGGGTGCCCTGGCCGGAGAAGACCCTGCTGTCATGGGCCGGACTGCGCGGCGCGGTGCCGATCGTGCTGGCCACGATCCCGATGGTGGGCGACGTTCCCGGCAGCGACCGGGTCTTCAACATCGTCTTCGTCCTGGTCGTCGTCTACACCCTGATCCAGGGGCCGACGCTGCCCTGGCTCGCCAGGCGGCTGCAGCTGGGCGACGACGAGGAGGCCGCCGACCTGGGCATCGAGTCCGCTCCCCTGGAACGGCTGCGCGGCCATCTGCTGTCCACGTCCATCGGCCCGGCGTCCCGTATGCACGGCGTCGAGGTCGGTGAGCTGCGGATGCCCGCGGGCGCCGCGGTCACCCTCGTCGTCCGGGACGGCTCCAGCTTCGTGCCGTCGCCCTCGACGGTGCTGCGGCGCGGCGACGAACTGCTGGTGGTCGCCACCGATCCGGTGCGCGACGCGGCCGAGCGACGGCTGCAGGCGGTCTCCCAGGGCGGCAAGCTGGCCGGCTGGCTGGGGACGGGCGGGCCCGCGGGGCGGCGGGAGCACCGGCACCACTGAGGCCCGGACGGGCGCGGGGCGAGGGCTTCAGGGAAGGCTCCCGGGGGGGGCAGGCCCCCGGAGTGCGGGAAATGTGCTGCAGATCTCCACGGATCCCAAGGAAATTTACCTGAAGCCCAGGCCAATCCCAGGGCTTGCCTCGCGATGGCCTGTAGTATGAAAAGGCAACATCGACGAACCAACTCTGCCTGATGCAGAGCTGGCGCGACCGCTCGGCGGCCGCGGTCCTCCTGCCACACGCAGCCACCCTCTCGGTGCGGACCACGCGGTATCACTCGGTCCTGCGCGAGAGGACAGCTCTCGGCGCGTACCCGTGACGACCTCGCGGGTGGCGCGCTACCAGGCGGCAGAAAGGCCCGGCCGTGGCATCCGCGGTCAAGGAATCCCGTTCCGGATACGGACCACTGCTCCGCACCCCTGGTGCATGGACATTCCTGCTGCCCGGCTTTCTGGCCCGGCAGCCCTTCGCCATGCTGACGATCGGCATCGTGCTGCTCGTCGAATCGACCACCGGCTCGTACGGCACCGCAGGCGCGGTCTCCGCCGCCACCGGTGTGTCCATGGCCCTGTTCGCCCCGCAGAGCGGCAAGCTCGCCGACCGTTTCGGCCAGCGCGCGGTGCTGATCCCCGGCGTACTGGTGCACGTCGCCGGCGTCGCCGCACTGATCACCCTCGCCCTCGCCCACGCCCCCCTGTGGGCGCTGATCGCGGTGGCCGTCCCCACGGGCGCCTCGACACCGCAGGTCGGCCCGATGGTGCGGGCCCGCTGGGCCTCCCGGCTCGGCGGCAGCCCGCTGATGCCGACCGCCGCCGCCTTCGAGTCGGTCACCGACGAGTTCACCTTCGTCGTCGGCCCCGTGCTGGCGACCGCGCTGTGCACCGGCATCCACCCCGCGGCCGGTCTGGTCGCCGAGGCCGCGCTGACGCTGGCCGGCGGGCTGCTGTTCGCCTCCCAGCGGCGCAGCCAGCCGCCGGTGCACCGTCCGCAGGCCGGGGACCGGCCGCGCGTCTCGGCGCTGTCGGTGCCCGGCGTGCGCGTCCTGATCGTGGCGTTCCTCGGCATCGGCGCCGTCTTCGGCGGGATGCAGGTCTCGCTGACCGCCTTCACCCAGCACATCGGCCAGCCCGGCATCAACGGCGTGCTCTACGGGATCTTCGCGGGCGGCAACATGCTCGCCGGTATCGCCTGTGGCGCGATCACCTGGAAGGTCGGCCCGCGGCGCCGGCTGCTGGTCGCCTACGGGCTGCTGGCCCTGGCCACCACCCCATTGTGGGCGGTGACCGCACTGCCGCTGCTCGGCGCGGTCGGCCTGGTCGTCGGCCTGTGCATCGCACCGGCCCTGATCACCGGCTACACGCTGGTCGAGTCGCTGGTGCCGGCCGCCGCCCGGACCGAGGCCTTCACCTGGCTGACCGGGGCGGTCGCCCTGGGCCAGGCGGCCGCGGCCACCTCCGCGGGGCAGCTCGCGGACGGCTTCGGGCCGAGCACCGGATTCCTGGTGCCGCTGGCCGGTACGGCACTGGCCCTGACCGTGCTGCTGACGCTCCGCGCCCATCTGCTGCCCCGCTCGTCGGCCCAGGCTGCGGGTGCCCCGGCAGACGGTGCGAACGCGCAGGTCACAGCCGTTTCCGACGACCGGGAACGAGAGCTGGCGCGCGTCTGACGGCCCCTGCCGGACGTCTGACGGAACGTGGAGTCGGTCACCGTACGGCGGTCCACGGTGGACTGACGGGCGGGAATACTGCAATATGGAGCGTCGTTAGCACTCATCGAGTGAGAGTGCCAGGAGGAAGACAAGTGCCGACGTACCAGTACCAGTGCACCGAGTGCGGCGAGGGCCTCGAGGCGGTGCAGAAGTTCACCGATGACTCGCTCACCGAGTGCCCCGGCTGCCAGGGACGCCTCAAGAAGGTGTTCTCCGCGGTCGGCATCGTCTTCAAGGGCTCCGGCTTCTACCGCAACGACAGCCGCGGCTCGTCGTCCAGCAGCAGCCCCGGGAAGAACGCCGCCACCTCGGGCAGCACGTCCTCGTCGGACTCCTCGGGTTCCTCCGACTCCTCGTCGAGCTCTTCGCCGGGCTCCTCGTCCGGCGGCTCGGACAGCAAGTCCAAGGCCCCGGCCGCCGCGTCGTCGTCCGGCAGCACCTCGGGCGCCAGCTCCGCGGCCTGACCCCCAGCTCTCCGGGCCCCGCCGTCATCGACGGCGGGGCTTGTTGCTTCAGTCCCCACCGTCGGCTGACGGCTTGCGCTGCCTTACGCATTGCGCTGCCTTACGCCTTGCGCTGCCTTGCGGTTGCTCTGCCTTGCGGTTGCTCTGCCTTGCGGCTTGCGCTGCCTTCGCCGGCCGTCCTCCGGCTTACGGATTTCTTGCGTCTGCGGCACCCGCCCACTCCGGCCGCCGTACCCCGATAGTGTGACCGGCATGGCTGACGCGGAGATTGGCGTAATCGGCGGATCGGGTTTCTACTCCTTCCTCGACGACGTGACCGAGGTCACGGTGGACACCCCCTACGGGCGCCCCAGCGACTCGCTGTTCCTGGGAGAGATCGCCGGCCGCCGGGTCGCGTTCCTCCCCCGGCACGGCCGCGGCCACCACCTTCCGCCGCACCGCATCAACTACCGCGCCAACCTCTGGGCCCTGCGCTCGCTCGGTGTGCGCCAGGTCCTCGCCCCGTGCGCGGTCGGCGGTCTGCGCACCGAATACGGCCCCGGCACGCTCCTGGTCCCCGACCAGCTCGTCGACCGCACCAAGGCCCGCCCCCAGACCTACTTCGACGGCGAGCCGCTTCCCGACGGGCAGATCCCCAATGTCGTCCACCTGACCTTCGCCGACCCGTACTGCCCCACCGGGCGGCAGGCCTCCCTCAAGGCGGCCCGCGGCCGGGACTGGGAACCCGTCGACGGCGGCACCCTGGTCGTGATCGAAGGCCCCCGCTTCTCGACCCGCGCCGAATCGCGCTGGCACGCCGCCCAGGGCTGGTCGGTGGTCGGCATGACCGGCCACCCCGAAGCCGTCCTGGCCCGCGAACTGAGCCTGTGCTACACCTCCCTGGCCCTGGTCACCGACCTGGACGCGGGCACGGAGACCGGCGACGGCGTCTCCCACGAGGAGGTCTTCCGGGTGTTCGCCGAGAACGTGGGCCGGCTGCGGGAGGTCCTGTTCGACGCGGTCGCCGCCCTCCCGGACACCGCTTCCCGCGCCTGCCTGTGCACCGAGGTCCACACCGGCTGGGACCTGGGCATCGACCTGCCGTAACGGCATCGGAACTGTCTGCCGTATCGGAACTGCCTGCCGTAACCGCCTCGGAACTGCCGTAACGCCGCTCGAACCTGCCTGCCGTCACGCCCTGGGATCTGCCTGCCGTCACGGCTTCGGCGCACTGCCCGGCCTCCCCCTTGCGGGTGGCCGGGTTGTCCACAGGGGCGGGGTCGTCCACAGCCCGGAGCGGGCGGGAGCGGATTCCGGCACGGTGGTGAGCCCGGTCCCTCCGACCTCTCACCGCAGGTGGTGCCTACGATGCCGCATACCCCTTCCGCTCCTCCCTCGTCTCCCTCTCCCCTCTCTCCTTTCTCTCCGTGCTCCCCGCCTCCTTTCCCTCCCCGGGCCGACCCCGCCCTTCTCTCTCCGCCGCTCCCCCCTCCCCCGCGGTGTGACGTGCCGCACTTCTCTCCCGTACGGGCCGGCGGCGGCCGGCGCCGACGGGGCGGGAGCACGCGGCAGCGGATGCTGGCCGCCGGCCTGGCCCTGACCGCCGCGGCACTGGCCTGTGGAGCCTCGTACGGTGCCGTACGAGCCGCGCCCGTCCCCGGCTGCCCGTCGGCCACGGCCGCGGGAGGGCGGTGACCATGCACCGAGATCAAGTGGCATCCGTACTCCCCGCACGCCACACTGCTCCGCATGGCGGGGCATCCGCCGCGCGCCAATGGGGTCGCGCTCACCGCACCACCACCGCGGTATCCGTCCACGGCGTCCGCGGAGTCGATGCCCTCCGCCGGACGGGCACCAGGGCTCCGGCCGATCGCCGGTGCACGGGGCAGGACTGGACACCTCCGCCCTGCCCTGACGTAAGTTGCGGTGCTGACTGTTGGTGCACCATCCGTAGTGAGCGTGGAAAGAGGCTGTCAGGTGAGCGAGAGCAAGGGCGTCCTGCAGGGATTCAAGGAATTCCTGATGCGCGGCAACGTCATCGAACTCGCGGTCGCGGTGGTCGTCGGTGCTGCCTTCACGAACATCGTGAACGCCGTGGTCAAGGGCATCATCAACCCGATCGTCGGCGCGCTCGGTTCGCAGAATCTCGATCACTACCAGTCCTGCCTGACCGAGACCTGCGCCAAGGATCCCAAGACGGGCGCCTTCGCCGACGGTATTTACATCCTCTGGGGCTCGGTGCTCAGCGCCGCCCTGACGTTCCTGATCACCGCCGCGGTCGTCTACTTCCTCATGATCCTTCCGATCAACAAGTGGAAGGAGCGCCAGACGGCCAGGAAGGCGGACGAGAGCATCCCCGCGGACCCGACCGAGATCCAGCTGCTCATCGAGATCCGCGACGCGCTGATCGCGCAGCGCACCGGCTCACCGTCCGCGCCGTCCTCCGGCACGGGGATCATCGGCACACAGAAGTCTCAGCAGTAGCAGGCGCCAACGGCGGCGGGCCCGCGCCGCCCCCTCGCCTCGCTCAGAGGTGGTGGGGCGGCTTTTCGTCGAGGAAGCGGGCCAGGTCGGCGGCGCTGTCACCGCGGTCCGGGCGCTCGCCCCAGCCACGGTCGGTGTCGTCCGAGGACTGCTGGTTCAGCGGGTCGTCGAAGATCAGCCTCGCGGCGGGCTTGGGGGCCGGGCGCACAGCCGGCGAAGGCGCAGCGGCCTGTGCGGCCTCGGACGCCTCTCGGGACGCGTCCCGGGGCACGTCTTCGGACGCGTCCTGGGACGTGTCCTGGGGCATGGGGGCCGACTCGGGTTCGGGGCTGGTGCTCACCCCTTCAGGGTACGGGCGCGCGGGGAGCGGTCACCGCTCAGCACGGGCCCGCGTCCCCGCCCACCGGCCATCGGGGCCCTGTCGCTCAGGGGCGGTGGCCGGGGAGGTGGAGGGTCCGGGCACGGGTCCGGTCAAGGGCGCCGTCGGCACCGATCGGCAGGAAGTGGTCCAGCTGCCACGCCTGTGCGCTGCGGGCCTGGCGACTGACCGTCTCCACCCACGGCGGGTAAATGCGGAACGCACGCTTTCCGCCCGTGCCGCTGCGGGAGACGATGCCCCGCTCGGCGAGCACATCCCGCGGGAAGACGAAGTGCCCGAAGTGCCCGTCCTGGCGGCTGCTGATGACGAAGAGATCGACCGCGTCCGCGGAGTCGAACGGCTGAATCGGCCCGCCGGGGCTCCGCTTCCACACCGTGACGAACTGGCCGGCCTTGGTCGGGGTCGTCTTGGCCACCCGGAACCTGACGGCCGAGCCGTCGAGAGTGAATTCATGGGCCGCGTACTCCGCGCTCTCCGCTTCGGGCACCGGCCGCGAGCAGGCGAACCCGCACGGGTCATACACCCTCGTCTTCGCCGCAAGAAGCTCCTCGTGCAGCGATTCCCCGCCCGCCCAGGGCTCGGAACCTGCGGGGCCCTGCGCAGCGGATTCCGCGGGATGTGTCGCCATTGCGCCATCGTGCCATTGCCGGCCCTCACGCGGGTCAGCGGGACAGCCGGGGCCCGCGGGCCGGTGCGGCGGGCGCCTCGCGCCTTACCGGCCCGTGTCGTGGGTCGGTATGGGCTGCGGGCGGTGGCCGTCGCGGGGGCGGGTCGGCGGGCCCTGGGAGGCGCGGCTGCGCCTGAGGAGCCGGTTCCGGTTGGTGCCGGGCAGGGGATGGCGGGGGTGGGCGTACTCGTGGCGGGGCATGGTGAGGGGCCTTTCCGGTCGGGGGAGTACGACGGCGCCCGGTCGGAAGAAGAGTGCTGCCTCCGGAGCCGGAGCCGGGGCACGTAGGGCACGTGGGGCACGTGGGGCACCTGAGACGCCTGGGACGCTTGGGGCTAGTCCACGGGACCCACGCTAGGCACGCGTCCGGCGCATGGCCCGTTCTATGGGCCCGGCGGGTGAAGCCGCGCCACGTCACCGGCGTGGGCCACGCCTGCCCCTGTACTGGCGTGAGCCGCACCTGCCCCCTGTACCGGCGTGGGCCGCACCTGCCCCCTGTACCGGCGTGGGCCGCACCTCCCCCCGCACCGGCACGGACATGGGCCGCGCCTCCCCGTCCCCCGCGCCTCCCCGTCTCCCCCGCGCCTCCCCTGAACCGGTGCGGGCCGCCTCTCCCCGGGCGGCCGTCCCGTCAGCGGGTGGGGGCGCCGGCGCCCAGTGCCTCGTGCCACCACAGGTCGCGGCCCGGCTTCCAGGAGACCGGCCGCGAACACCGGTTCACCACCAGCACGGTGCGGTCCGGCACGCTTGCCGAGGCCGCGCCCCGGGCCAGCGCGTGGTCGAGGACCGCCTTCACCGGCCGTACGGCCCCGTCCCAGAACGCCGCATCGGCCGTGATCAGCACCCTGGCCGAGGACTCACGCGTCCGTGCGACCAGTTCGGGCACCGTCAACGAGACCGGCAGCGTGGTGCGTATCGCATCCAGCCGTCCGCAGGCGAGCGTGGCGATCACCGACTCCGGCACCAGTGGCAGATGCACCGCTACCCGGTCGCCGGCCCGTACGCCGAGCCGGGTGAGCGCGGCCGCGGCCCGCTCGGCCTGGTCGAGGAGCATGCCGTGCGTCAGCTCCTCATGGCGTCCCGGCTCCCCGCTCCAGGTGAGGGCGATTCGCGACGCCTCCGGTTCCTGCACTTCCCGGGCGTCGTCTGCATGCTCTGAGCTCATACGGCGCAACATGCGGACCAGGATGTAGATCATCGATCAACGTTCACTGAACGTCCGTTGTACGAGCCGTCGTACGAGCCGTTCCGGGGGCCGCTGCACGGGGCCGTGCAGCGAGACACGGGGCCGGTGCAAGCAGCCGTGTACGGGAACGTGCGCGCCAGCGGGCTCAGCAGGTTCTCGTCGCCCCGGGAATGCTGCCCCGTTCCGGCGCGCTCCATCCCTCCGCCGGCCCACCGGAGCGTGCTCACCCCACGCCCGCGGCCACCGCGTCGTATCCCCCCACCACGTCGCACACGTCCCCGAACCCGCGCGCCTCCAGCAGTGCCGCCGCGATCACCGACCGGTTGCCGCTGCGGCAGTACAGGACCACCGGGCGGGCCGGATCCAGTTCGGTGATGCGGGCGGAAAGGCCGGCCAGCGGGATGTTGCGGGCACCGGGGAGGGCACCCGCCTCGTACTCGGCCGGATTACGGACATCGATCAACTGGAGGCCGGGCGCGTGCTCCTCGGGCAACTCGCTTGCCGGCAGGGGCAGCTCGTCGTGGCGGATGCGGTGGCTGCGGCGGGCGAGGGCGGGCGTGCGCTCCAGTACGGCGGCCGGGTCGGGCAGATGGCCGAGGACGTGGTCGTAGCCGATGCGGGCGAGCCGGAGGCGGGCCTCCTGCTCCGTACCGGGGTCGGCGAGCAGCACGATGGGGGTGCCCGGGGCGACCACGCTGCCGGCGTACTCCGCGAACCGGGTGTCCAGGCTCGTGTGGAGCGAACCGGCCAGGTGCGCGCGGGTGTAGGCGGCCGGCGGACGGCAGTCGAGGAGGGCGGCGCCCTGCCGGTCGCGGGCCGCAAGCACCTCGTCGAGGGTGAGGGCGGGCGGCGGGCCGGGCTCCAGGAGGGCGTGGCCGTCGCGGTTGAGGGCCGCGTCGTGCGCGAAGTACCCGGGAGTGGCGGGCTGTCCCGCGGTGACCAGCCGGACGAAGTCGGCCTCCGGCATGGGCTGCAGGGCGTAGTTGAGGCGGCGCTGGTCGCCGATCGTGGAGCTGGTCTCCGTGGAGAGGCTGCGGCCGCAGGCCGAGCCGGCGCCGTGTGCGGGAAAGACCCGGGTCGCGTCCGGGAGGGTCAGGAGTTTGGTGTGCAGGGAGTGGTGCAGACGGGCGGCCATGTCCTGCGGGGAATGGCCGGCGGCGGAGAGCAGGTCGGGCCGGCCGACATCGCCGACGAAGAGGGTGTCACCGGTGAGCACGCCGAACGGCACCTCGTCGTCCGGGTGTTCGCGGAGGACCAGACAGATGGATTCAAGGGTGTGGCCGGGGGTGGCGAGGACGGTGAGGGTCACCCCTTCGTCGTCGTGCGCCCCGAGCGAGATGCGCTCGCCGTCCCGTAACCGCCGTACGGGGAAGCCGGTTTCGGCGGCTTCCCCGAAGGCGATGGCGGCGTCGGTGGCCCGCGCGAGTTCGAGGTGGCCGGAGAGGAAGTCGGCGTGAATGTGCGTCTCGATGACGAGTTCGATGCGCAGGCCGGCGGCTTCCGCATCGCGCAGGTACTCGTCGATATCGCGGCGCGGGTCGACGAGGACGGCGCGGCCGGTGCTCTCGTCGCCGATCAGATACGACGCCTGGGAGAGGCAGTCGAGGTAGTACTGCGCGAAGTGCACGGTCGGCCTCCAGGGTGCGCGGGCCCGTGCGCGGCGGCTGGGGCCCGCCCGGGCAGGGTGCGTTGTGCGGATGCACGGATGTACGTACATTAGGGAGCCGGATGGCGGGCGACAAGCCGAGGCCGTCTTCCCGGCACTCCATGTGACGGCGCACCAGGCGAACTTGCGTGACGACGTGGCAGGTATCACGCCCGACGTCGCCGCATGCGGACGAACGTGACGTCACATCAACTTCCGGGCGCGACGCACGACACCCTGCCCGCCGGACGGCTGTACCGACTCGCCCGGCATCAACAACCGCACCACTCACGCCACCCGCACCGCCCACACCGCCCGTACGCCCGCGGAGGAACCCACCATGACGACCGAGCCGCCGGACGGCGCGCACGGCCCGCGTCCCCTGGACCGGCGCTCGCCGCTGCCCCTGTGGGCGCAGCTCTTCGCCGATCTGCGCCGTCGGATGGAAGCCGGCGCATTCCGTGCGGAGTTCCCGGCCGAGCACCGGCTGACGGGCGAGTACGAGGTCAGTCGGCACACGGTCCGCGAGGCGCTGCGCAAGCTGCGCGCCGACGGCCTGGTGATCGCCGAGCGCGGCCGCACCAGCCGGCTGGACACCCGCCGCATACAGCAGCCGCTGGGCTCCCTCTACAGCCTCTTCCGCGAGCTGGAGGGCCAGGGCGTGGAGCAGCGCAGCGAGGTGTTGCGGCTGGAGCGGACCGCGGAGGGGACGGTCGCCGGGCATCTGGGGCTGGTTGCGGATGCGCCGCTGGTCGTCCTGGAACGGCTGCGGCTCGCGGACGGCGAACCGCTCGCCCACGACACCGCGTACCTGCCCGCAGAAGTCGCCGAGCCGCTGCTGGACGCCGACTTCGGGCACACCTCGCTTTACGGAGAGCTGGCCCGGCGCTGCGAGGTGAAGGTCACCGGCGGCCGGGAGCGGATCCAGCCGTTCCTGCCGGACGTCCGGCAGGCGTGGCTGCTGGGGCTGGCCGACCGGGAGGCGGCGTTCACCATCGAGCGGCTGGGGCGGGCCGGGGAGCGGCCCGTGGAGTGGCGCGAGACGGTGGTACGCGGCGACCGGTTCTCCTTCGTCGCGGAGTGGTCCGACCGGAATCCGGCCGTCGCCCTTGCGCCGCGTGCCTCGTGTCCGTCCTCATAGCCGCCGCGGCGCTGCCGTGCGGACTGCTGATCGGTCTGCTGCTGGGCTCGCTCGGCGGCGGCGGTTCGGTGCTGGCGGTGCCCGCGCTGGTCTATCTGCTGGGGCAGTCGCCGCACGAGGCGACCGCGGGCGCTCTGATCGTCGTCATGGTCGGCTCGGTGACCGGGCTGCTCTGCCATGCCCGTGCCGGGCGGGTCCGGTGGGCGGCCGGTACGGCATTCGGGGCGCTGGGTACGGCCGGCAGTTACCTCGGCTCCCGGTGGAGCGCGGCACTGGACCCCGCGGTGCTGATGGCGGCGTTCGCGGGGCTGCTGCTCGTGGTGGCGGCGATGCTGGTGTCACGGGGGCTGCGCGAGTGGCGAGCGGCGGGCGGTGCCCGTCCCCTACGGGAGTCCCCGGAGACGGTCTCCTCGGGAGATACGGGGGAGGAGAAGGCCGTGCCCTTACGTGATACTCCGGAGCCGCCCGCGCCCCTTCGCCACTCGCCGGGGCCCGCGCCCTTACGGGACAGCCCGGGTCCCGCGCCCTTACGGGACGCCCCGGAGCCCTCGCCCTTACGGGGCGCCCCGGGTACGGCCCCCGCGGCTCCCTCCGCAGCCCGGACCGCCGGCCCTTCCCACCCCACGGGCCCCACGGGAACCCGCCCCACGGGAACCCGCCCGGCCGACAGACCGCCCACGGGCCCCCAGCCCGTCGGCCCTCATTCCGCCGACCCCCGGCCCGCAGGCGCCTCCCGGCCCGCCCGTCGTCCCCTCCGGTTCGCCGTGACCGCCTCCGCCGTCGGGCTGCTCACCGGTTTCTTCGGGGTCGGCGGCGGCTTTGTCGTCGTACCGGCGCTCACTCTGGTCCTGGGCCTGGAGATGCCGGTCGCCATCGGCACCTCTCTCCTCGTCATACTCCTCAACTCCCTTACGGCGCTGGGCACCAGGGCCGGCACCGGGGCACTGGACTGGCCGGTGCTGGCGGGCTTCGCGGCCTGTGCGGCGGTCGGCAGTCACCTCGGCAACCGCCTCACCACCCGTCTGCGCCCGCACACCCTGACCACGGCCTTCGCCTGCCTCGTCACCGTCCTCGCCCTCTCCATGGCGGTCACCGCCCTGCCCCGCCTCTGGTCACCCTGACGCCCTCGGCCTCAGGGCCGGCCACCATCCCGCACCCCACTCACCCCCCACTCACAGGAGGAAGCACATGGCCCCCGCACCCGTCACCCCGGCCCACCACCAAGTCCTCATCGTCGGCGGCGGTACCGCAGGCATCACCGTCGCCGCCCGGCTGCGCCGCGCCGGCGTCCGGGACATCGCCCTGCTGGAGCCGTCGGAGACGCACTGGTACCAGCCGCTGTGGACGCTGGTCGGCGGCGGCCAGGCCCCGCTGCGCGCCGCGCTGCGCACCGAGGCGGAGGTCATCCCGCCCGGCGTGCGCTGGCTGCGGGAGCGCGCCACCGCCGTCGACCCGGCCGCCCGTACGGTCACCACGGCCTCCGGCCGGGTCCTCTCCTACGGGAAGCTGGTGCTCGCCCCCGGCCTGCAGCTCGACTGGGACGGCGTGCCCGGCCTGGCCCCGGCCCTCGGCCACGGCGGGGTGAGCAGCAACTACCGGCCCGATCTCGCCCCGCTCACCTGGGATCTGATCCGCCGGCTGCGCGGCGGGACGGCCGTGTTCACCATGCCGTCCGGGCCGGTGAAGTGCGGCGGCGCCCCGCAGAAGATCGCGTATCTGGCGGCGGACCACTGGCGCAAGCGCGGCGTGCTGGGTGCGATCCGCACCATCCTGGTGCTCCCGGAGCCTGAGATGTTCAAGGTGCCGGTCTTCTCCCGGGCGCTGACGGAGACGGCGCGGCGGTACGGCATCGAGGTGCGGCTGAGCTCCGAGATGACCCGGCTCGACGGCGCGGCGCGCGAGGCAGTGATCACCGACCACACCACCGGCAAGGACGAGACCGTCCGCTACGACCTGCTGCACGCCGTACCGCCGCAGCGCGCCCCCGAGTGGCTGGCCGACGGCCCGCTGGCCGACCCCGACTCCCCGTTCGGGTACGTCAAGGCCGACCGGGAAACCCTCCAGCACCCCGACTTCCCCGACGTGTTCGTGCTCGGCGATGCCGCCAACCTTCCGACGTCCAAAACGGGTGCCGCGATCCGCAAGCAGGCGCCGGTCGTCGTCGCCAACCTCCTCGCCGGTCTGCGCGGGCGCCCCGCCACCGCCCGCTACGACGGCTACACCTCCTGCCCCCTGGTCACCGCCCGGCACAAGATGCTGCTCGCCGAGTTCGACTACGACCTGCAGCCCACCCCCTCGATCCCCTTCATCGACACCACCCGGGAACGCACCGACATGTGGTTCCTCAAGCGCTACGGGCTTCCGCAGCTCTACTTCAAGGGGATGCTCAAGGGGCTGGCCTAGGCGTGTCTCCCTGATCCGGCCTGATCAGGGAGACACGCCCAGGGGGTGTCCCCCTAAGGGCAGTAGCGCGGCGGCCGCCCCATGAGGCCCGCCGCCGCGCCGCGTTCTGTGCTACGCCGCCACGGTCTCGCCGACCACACACCCCACGTTGTCCGGTGCCCCCGCCTCGCGGGCGAGTCGGATCAGGTCCCGTACGGCCTGGTCGGGGTCGTCGGCCGTGGTCAGCACGGCCTGGATCGTCCCGGCCGGTACCACCGAGGTCAGGCCGTCGGTGCACAGCAGATAGCGCTCCCCGGGCCGGGCCTCCAGCAGTTGCAGGTCAGGGGCGAACGCGGTGCCGCCCTCCAGCGACCGCAGCAGCAGCGCGCGCTGGGGGTGCGACGAGGCTTCCTCGGGGGTGAGACGGCCCTCGTCGACCAGCGACTGGACCAGGCTGTGGTCGTGAGTGATGCGGAAGAGGCCGGAGTCGCGCAGGACGTAGGCGCGCGAGTCCCCGACGTGCAGCAGCGCCAGCTGCGAGCCGTTGCGCAGCAGCGCGGTGAGGGTGCTGCCGGAGGCCTCGTTGGCCGGCGGGGCGGCACGGTGTGCGCGATGGGCCGCCTCCTCCAGGACGGCCGGCAGATCCGCCGAGGTCAGATCCCGGTGCTCCAGGTCCTTGAGCGCCTCGATCGCGGCCGTCGCGGCGGGGCCGCCACGGGGGCCGTAGCCGTCGGCCACCGCCAGCAGTCGCGGTCCCGCGTAGGCGGCGTCCTGCTGGGCCGGGCGCACCAGCCCCTGATCGGTCAGGGCGGCGCAGCGCATCGTCACAGGGGTCAGCGGTTCGGTCATGACGGTGTCCTTCCTGGACAGCTGGTCGACGAGGAAGGCGGCCAGGTCCCGGCGGGCGGCGGTGTCGGCCTCGACCTGCGCCCAGTACGCGGCGACCGCCCCGGCTGCCGCGTCCGGCGTCAGCTCGCACACCCCGCGGATGCGGGCCAGCGGCATACCGAGCCGGCGCAGCCAGGCCACCAGCCGGGCCCGCTCCAGCTGGGCCGGGGCGTAGTGGCGGTAGCCGCTCCGCGGATCGACACGGTCCGGGGTCAGCAGGCCGAGCTCGTCGTAGAGCCGCAGCGCCTTCGGCGAGAGCCGGCTGGCGCGGGCGAACGCCCCGATGGTCAGCAGCTCACCGTCCCCGCGGGGCGCGTCGCCCACGCCTCCGGCCACCCGTCGGTCCGCCCGGTCCGCCCCTCGGTCCACCCGTCCGCCCTCCTCGTACCGGGCACTTCGCCCGGTACGGCCGATGCTGGGGCTTCCCCCAAGGACAAGGTCAAACGCGTATCGCCGCCCCGCCCCGGCCGGCCCGGTCCGTCGCCTCCGCAGGGGCCGGGTCCGTGCCCGCGCGGGCCAGCTGGTTGAGCGCCGCGGCGGTCAGCGCCTGGACGCCCATGGTGAGGGTCGGCCGGACCACCGGGACGAAGTGCGGCGAGTGGTTGGAGGGGATGTCCTGCGCCAGCCGCCCGGCGGCCAGGGCCGTTCGGAACTCCTCCGGGTCCCAGCCGCCCAGCCACCAGTAGTAGAGCGGTGCCCCGGCGGCGGTGGCCAGCAGTCCGGCGTCCTCGCTGCCGGTCGCCGGCTCGTAGGCGAACACCCGCTGCTCGCCGAAGAGTCCGGTGAACTGCTCATTGACCTGGCGCAGGGTCGTGGCGTCGTTGACGGTGACGGGGAAGGAGTCCAGGACCTCGGTCTCGGGCTCCCGGTCCGCGCCGGAGGCGGCCGCCTCGGCGCGCGCGATGCGGTCGATGGCGGCCAGCACGGCCGTGCGCACCGTCTCGTCGAAGGTGCGCACGCTGAGCCGTACGACGGCCCGGTCGGGGATGACATTGGCGGTGTCCCCGGCCTGGAAGGAGCCGACGCTGACCACCGCCCGGTCCGCCGGCGCGACCTCACGGGCCACCACGGACTGCACCCGCTGCACGAAGGCCGCCGCCATCAGGATCGGGTCGACGGTGGTCTCGGGCCGGGAGCCGTGGCCGCCGGTGCCGTGGAAGGTGATCTGCAGGCTGTCGGCGGCGGCCATACAGGGCCCGGGGCAGTAGGCGATCAGCCCGGCGCCGAGGGGGGCGACATGCTGGGCCAGCACCACATCGGGCGTGGGGACCATGCCTTTGGTGTAGAGGCCGGCGTCGAGCATGGCGCGGGCCCCGCTGCCGACCTCCTCGGCGGGCTGGAAGAGCACGACCAGCGTGCCGGACCAGCGGTCGCGGGCCGCCGCGAGCAGGTCGGCGGCGCCCAGCAGACAGGTCACATGGACGTCGTGCCCGCAGGCGTGCATCCGGCCGGGGACCGTGGAGGCGTAGTCCAGGCCGGAGTTCTCGGTGACGGGCAGCGCGTCCATGTCGGCGCGCAGCAGGACCACGGGCCCCGGGCCGTTGCGCAACACGCCGACGACGCCGGTTTCGGCGATGCCGGTGGTGACGTCGTAGCCGCAGCCGGTCAGCCGGCGGGCGGCCTCGGCGGCCGTACGGGTCTCCTGGAAGCCGAGTTCGGGGTGGCGGTGCAGGTCCTCGTAGAGGGCCACGAGGTCCGCGAGGCGGTCGTCGAGCGGGGCCAGGACGGCGGCGGAGCCGTCGCTGTGCTCGGCGTCATCGGCCGGGCCGGTCATGCCTGTCGTGTCGCTGTCGCTCATACACGCATTCGACCATGGATCGCCACGCCGCACCCTGGCGTCGGCCCCCACCCGTCCCGGATCCGTCCCGTAAGGGCACGGCGCCCTTCCCTGGCCGGACTTCGCGGGTGCCGCAGCGCCCGATCGTGACACCGGCGCCCGTGACTGCAACCGTGGATCACCCTGCCTGTGGCCGGGACCAGCACGCCCAAGCCGACGACTGGAGGCCGACGTTGGCCAGTTCCCCCACCCCACCGACCGGCGAGCCCCGCGACCTCGCGGCGCATCTGATGGAACAGGCCATGGGCCACGTCTTCTCCGCCGCCCTGCGCACCGCGGCGCACCACCGGCTCGCCGACCACCTCGCCGCAGGCCCGCGCACCCCCGAGCAGCTGGCCGCCGCCACCGGCACCCACGCCCCGCATCTGCACCGCGTACTGCGCTATCTCGCCACCCGTGGCTTCTTCCGGGAGGACACCGCGGGCGCCTACCATCTGACGCCCGCCGCGGTCCCCCTGCGCACCGACGTCCCCGACTCGATGCACCCGGCCGTCATGATGGCGACCGACGAACTGTTCCTGCGGACCTCGGCCGCCCTCCCGGAGGCCGTACGGCACGAGGGCGCGTCCTTCGAACGGCTCTTCGGGGCGCCCCTCTTCGAACATCTGACGACGGATCCGGCCACCCGGCGGGTCTTCGACGACGGCATGTCCTCCGTGTCCGCCCCGGCCGACGCGGCGGTGGCCGACGTGTACCCGTTCCCCGCCGAGGGCACGGTCGTGGACGTCGGCGGTGGCCGCGGCGGGCTGCTGCGCGCCGCGCTGCGCCGCCACCCGCAACTGACCGGCGTGCTCTTCGACCAGGCGCCGCCGCTGGCCCACCACCTCCTGGAGGGCGACGAGTTGAAGGGCCGCTGGCGCACCCAGGAGGGCGATTTCTTCGCGTCCGTGCCGGAGGGCGGCGATGTCTACGTCCTCAAGCACGTCCTGCACGACTGGCCGGACGACGCCTGCCTGCGCATCCTGCGCTCCTGCCGCCGGGCGATGGCGGCGGGCCGGCGGCTGCTGGTCATCGATGCCGTACTGCCACCGGGCAACGCCCCGCACTTCGGCAAGACCCTGGACGTCGCGATGATGGCGGTGGTGGACGGGCGGGAGCGGACCACGGAGGAGTTCGCCACCCTGCTGTCGGCCGGAGGCTTCCGGCTGACGCGGGTGCTGCCCACACCGGCCTTCCCTTCGATCGTGGAGGCGGTCGCCGAGTAGCCACGGGCACCCGCACGCGGCACAGCACGACACGCCGCGCCGCGATACGCCGCCGCTCCCAACTCCTCGCAGACGGACCGACACGCCGCACCCGCACCACTCCCCGCACGGGCGGCACGACACGACACGCCGCACCCGCTCCCTCACGAAACGGCACGACACGCCGCACCCCACTCCCCTCATGGGCGGCATCGCCCGCCCGCGCTGTACTGATGCCGGGCGTGCCGGGCCGCACCGGCCGAGGAGAGGAGCTGACGTGCCGGTCCCCATGCGGGCGCGTCGCCGCGACGAGCCGCACCGCACCGCCACCCCGCTGGAGCTCTTCTTCGACCTGTGCTTCGTCGTGGCGATCGCCCAGGCCGGGCAGCAGCTGGCCCATGCGCTCGCCGAGGGGCACCCGGGACACGGCATCTCCGGTTACCTGATGCTCTTCTTCGCCATCTGGTGGGCCTGGATGAACTTCAGCTGGTTCGCCTCGGCGTACGACACCGACGACCCGCTCTACCGTGTGGTGACCCTCGTCCAGATGGCGGGGGTGCTGATCCTGGCCGCCGGCGTGCCGCGGGCCTTCGTCCACGGCGACTTCACGGTCATCTGGTGCGGCTATCTGGTGATGCGGCTGGCCATGGTCACCCAGTGGCTGCGGGCCGCACACGCCTGCCGGGGTGCCGAGCGGCGCACCGCACTGCGCTACGCCCTGGGGGTGACGGTGTGCCAGGTCGGCTGGCTGGGCCTGCTCGCGCTGCCCAGGGAGGACATCCCCCGGGTGTTCGCCGTCGTGGCGCTGCTGGAGCTGGCCGTTCCCGCACTGGCCGAGCGGGGGCGGCAGACGACCTGGCATCCCCATCACATCGCCGAGCGCTACGGCCTGTTCACCCTCATCGTGCTGGGCGAGACGGTCGCGGCGGCCACCGTCGCCGTGCAGTCGGCGCTGGACGCGAACGACGAGCTCAGCGTCCTGCTGCCGATCGCGGGCGGCGGACTGCTGCTGGTCTTCGCCGCGTACTGGATCTACTTCGCGGTCCCCATCCACCGTCATCTGCGCTCGAACCGGCAGGCTTTCCTGTGGGGCTACGGCCACTACCTGGTGTTCGGCTCGGCGGCGGCGGTGGGTGCGGGCATCGAGATCGCGGTGGAGGAGGCGTTCGGCAGGGCGCAGCTGTCGGCGTTCGCGGCGGCCGGGTGTGTCACGGTGCCGGCCACCCTGTTCATGATGGCGGTGTGGCTGATCCACTCCCGCCACCACAAGCGCGGCGCGGCGCAGCAGCTGGTGCTGCCGGTGTCCTCGCTCCTGATCCTGGTATGCACCTTCGCCGGACACCAGGCGGTTCTGGCGGCCGGCCTGGTGGCATCCGGCACGGTGGCGGCCGGCGTGTTGCTCACATCCCGTCAGGGGGCCGCACCGGTGGAGTAGAAGCGCCCGCCGCGTCACCCGTCTCGGCGAGCGCCCCGGCACGGATCTCGGCGAGCGGGCCCGCACGGACCTCCCGGCGCCCCCGCGGCCCCCTCCTCCGCTCCCCCATAAGCGTGCCGAACGGCCGTGCAAACCTCCGCAACCGCCCTGATCCGGCATCAGATCCGGCCATCTTCGGCGCCTTCGCCGCAGGGGCCCCTCACCAGCGGAGCCCTCGGCGCCTCCCCCGCCCCATACCCCGTCAATTACCCACCAATGGATCCCACTTCCCGCCACTTGGCGCCCTTGTTCCCCACTGTTCACCGGGGCCAGCGGAGGCGCGCCGAGTCTGAAGCGGTAGGGTGCAGATTGCCCTTTTTATGACAGGGGCGCCCCTGGGGAAGCCGCAGGAAAAGCCCCGGGGACCGACCGCCGTCCGTAACTGAGGAGACGCCAGCCATGGCCCGCCACGCTCAGTCCCGCGCGCGGACGAGACTGTCCCGGCGCAGCAAGGCCGTGGGCGGTCTCGCCCTCTCCACGCTGGTCGGCACCGCCCTGTGGGCGTGGCCCGCGTCGGGCGACGACCACAGCAGCGCGACCGACGCCAAGAGCACCACGTCCTCGACGGCTTCCGGCCCGGACACGCCACGCGTCCCCGTGTCCGCCGCGAAATCCGCCCCGAACGCCGCACCGAACGCCCCCGCGGGCCGGCCCATCCCGGGCCTCAGCGACGCCGTCCGGAAGCGCATACCGGCCGACTCCCGGCAGGCGCTGGTCGTCACGGGCAAGGGCATGGACTCCTTCGAGTCGCGTGTCGTCCTCTACACCCGCGAGGAGGGCTCCGACGACTGGGAGCCGGGCCCCACCTGGTCCGCGCACAACGCCGCGCACGGCTGGACGGACGACCACCGCTACGGCGATCTGCGCTCCCCCATCGGTGTCTTCTCCCTCACCGACGCGGGCGGTCTGCTGGCCGCCCCCGGGGACACCAAGCTCCCCTACGACCACAACAGCAGCTTTGTCGCCGACGGCACCGGTGTGGAGGGCGAGCCGCTGGCCGGCGCCTTCGACTACGTCATCGCCATCAACTACAACCGGGAGCCCGGCGCCTCTCCCCTGGACCAGCGTCGTCCGTTGGGCGACGCCAAGGGCGGCGGCGTCTGGCTGCATGTGGACCACGACGGCCCCACCCAGGGCTGTGTGAGCCTCAAGCCCAAGGTGATGCAGGAACTGCTGCGCACCCTCGACCCCGACCTGCACCCGGTCATCGTGATGGGACCGGCCGGCTACCGCCCGCCCGCCGATGACTGAGCACCCGCCGATGACTGAGCCCTCGCCGCACCCCGCGGGGCCGCGGGACGCACTGACCGATGTCCTCGGCCTCCGGGTCGGCCACGCCCAGCGGACCGGTGACGGGTACCTCACCGGCACCACCGTCGTCCTGGCCCCCGAAGGCGGCGCCGTCGCGGCCGTCGACGTACGCGGCGGCGGCCCCGGCACCCGGGAGACCGACGCGCTCGACCCGCGCAACCTCGTCCAGCGCATCGAGGCGGTCGTGCTGACCGGCGGCAGTGCCTTCGGTCTTGACGCGGCGTCCGGTGTCGCCGGCTGGCTGGAGGAGCAGGGGCGCGGTTTCCGCGTCGGCCCCGACCCCGCGCAGGTCGTACCGGTCGTGCCGGCCGCGGCCCTCTTCGACCTGGGGCGCGGCGGCGACTGGCGGGCCCGTCCGGATGCCGCACTGGGCCGGGCCGCGGCCGTGGCCGCGGCGGACACCGGGCCCGGCGCCCCGGTCGCCCAGGGCAATACGGGCGCCGGCACGGGCGCGGTGGCCGGCGGCCTCAAGGGCGGCGTCGGCACCGCGAGCATGGTCCTCCCCTCGGGCGCCACCGTCGCCGCGCTGGCCGCCGTCAATGCCGCGGGCTCCTTCGCCGACCCGCGCACCGGCGCCCTCTACGGCCGGCTGGACGAAGGCGCGGCGGCCCTGCCCTCCCCCGAGGTGCACGCCGCCGCCGCGCGCCGGCTGGCCGAGGCCGGGGAGATATCCCGGGCCCGCTCGGCCGCGTCCGTCCGTCCGCCGCTGAACACCACCCTCGCCGTGGTCGCCACGGACGCCGTCCTCACCCGCGCCCAGGCCCTCAAGCTCGCCGGCACCGCCCACGACGGGCTGGCCCGCGCGGTCCGCCCCGTCCATCTGCTGTCCGACGGCGACACGGTCTTCGCCCTGTCCACCGCGGCGCGTCCGCTCGTCCCCGAAGCGGGCCACACCGAGGCGGCATTCGACGTACACGCCGAGGCCGGGGCCCTCAACCAGATCCTGTCCGCGGGCGCGGACGTGCTGACCCGCGCCGTGGTCCGGGCCGCCCAGGAGGCGGAAACGGTGGACGGCCCCGGCGGGGTCTTCCTGTCGTACCGAGAGCTCTACGGGACGGTCTGACCCCTACGGGAGGCCTGACCCCCAGGGGGCGGCCTTATCCCTACGGGACGGTCTGACCCGTAGGGGACGGCCTGACCCCTACGGGGCGGTCCCGACCCCTACGGGTCCCCTGCGCCCGGGCACCGAGCCCACCGGACGGGTCACCCCCCGGGTCACCCCCGGGTCACACCCCCACCGCCCCCAGCACCGACCCCGCGGCATACGTCACTCCCATCGCCACGGCGCCACCGCCCACATTCCGCAACACCGCCCGCCCCACCGGCGCGGCCCCCAGCCGGGCACTGCTCCAGCCGCACAGCGCCAGCGCCACCAGCACCGCGACCACCGTGATCCACAACCGGTGGGCGGCCGGCGGCAGCACGATCGCGAGCAACGGCAGCAACGCCCCCACCGTGAACGCGAGGAAGCTCGCCCCCGCCGCGTGCCAGGGATTGGTGAGCTCATCGGGGTCGATCCCCAGCTCCACCTCGGCATGGGCGCGCAGCGCGTCATGCTCGGTGAGCTGTTCGGCGACCTCCCGGGCCAGTTGCCCGTTCAGTCCCTTCCCTTCCAACATCTCCGTCAGTTCGATGAGTTCGGCCTGCGGCTCGGTCGCCAGTTCCCGCTTCTCCTGGGCGAGCGCGGCCTTCTCCGAATCCCGCTGGGTGGAGACCGATACGTATTCGCCGGCCGCCATCGACAGGGACCCGGCCAGCAGTCCGGCCAGCCCCGCCGTCAGCAGCGCGCCACGGGAATCGGTGGCGCCGGCCACTCCGACGACGAGTCCGGCGGTGGAGACGATGCCGTCATTGGCACCAAGTACCGCCGCCCGCAGCCAGTTGAGCCGGCTGCCGAGCCCGCCGCCGTGCGCCTCGTCGTGCTCCGGTGTCTGCACAGTCATCGGCAGAGCATGGCATCCGCACCCGCTGTGCCTCCCCCGACGCCACCGCCCCGCCCCGAATGGGCCGGTGGTAGAAACGGCTTATGTCCGCACCACCCCCCTCCCCGCCTCCCCCGCCGCCACCGCCCACGCTCGTCCAGCCGGCTCCTCGGGGGCCGGCACCACGCCGCCGACTGTGGTGGCACCGGCTGATATTCGGGCTCTGGTACCGCCCGGTGGAGGTGCTGGACGAGGCACGCGACCGCAGTGCGTGGAGCGCCGCGGTGCTGCTGTCGTTGATCAGCGGCGGCATCGGGGTGCTGTCGGTGGACGCGTTCCACACCCAGTGGGCCGTCGACCACGCCGCGGCGCTGAAGCTCCTCGGGCTGGGCGAGGCGGGCGTGCTGGCCGCCAGCCTCGCGCTGGGCTCGGTCGCCCACGCCATCGCCCGGACGCTCGGCGGCATAGGCCGCTTCGCGCCCACGGCAAGCCTGTTCATCGTGCTCTTCTGGGTGACGGACCTGCCGCGGATGGCGATAGCGGCCTGGCTGCCGACCGATGCCACCTTCGTCCAGGCCGCGACCTGGACGACCTGGGGGTTCGGCTACGTCCTCGCCGTCCTGCTGATACGCGGCCAGCACCATCTGTCGACGTGGAAGTCGGCGGCGGCGGTGTCGGTGCAGATGCTGACCGCGCTGGCCCTGCTGCGGCTGGGTCCGGTGCACTGAGACCGGGCCCGGGGTCGGGCCCGGCGCCGGTCACCCGGTCAACTCCGGCTGGTCAGCTGCCGTACGAGACCTTCGAACGCCGCACGCTCGGCGGCGCTCAGCTCCACGCACTCCGACGGCGGGCCGGCCGGCCCGGTCTGCCGCGGCACGGAACCGAGCAGCCCCGGCTGGGCGGGCAGCCCCCCGGGAGAGGGCGGGGCGAAGCGTCCGCGCGGCGCGTACCGTGCCCGCATTTCCCGCTGATCACGCCACATGGCCGACTCGTACCGCCCCCGGCGCAGCAGTCTGGCCAGCCCGACGACCCAGACGATGGCCACAGCCAGCAACACGCCGAGGCCGATCTGCTGCAGAATCGAAGCGGAGGGGAGCATGCGGTCCTCCCGGACGGGTGAGGCGCTGGGGCAGAGCCAGTAGACACCACACGCCAGTCCGCCCGACAGGGAATCTTAGGACTTAAGTCCCGAAGTGACACATCTCCTATGACATTTCGCTACATGCCCGTCACAGCGCGGCACATCGCCCGCGCAAGGAGCCATCCAAGAGGCCACCACGGCAGGGTGCACGCCGCCCGGTTGGCCACCTCGGAGGCTTCCCTCCGGCGAAGGCCGTCGCGGACCATGGGGGCGTTCGTCCGCGACGTGAGGAGTACGCACGTGCCGCAGTCGCACCGGCCGCAGCCCCCGCCGTCCAGCGGCGCCGACAGGAACACCGAGAACGCCGA
Source organism: Streptomyces sp. NPDC047049 (assembly GCF_040643995.1). Taxonomy (NCBI): domain Bacteria; kingdom Bacillati; phylum Actinomycetota; class Actinomycetes; order Kitasatosporales; family Streptomycetaceae; genus Streptomyces; species Streptomyces sp. NPDC047049. The sequence goes on from NZ_JBEYVM010000015.1 coordinate 48,599, forward strand.
GAACGCCACGGACGCCACGGACGCCACCGGCACGGAAGCAGGCGGGCCGCCCGCCCGCGCCCTGGAGGGCATCCTCGTCGCGGACTTCAGCCGGGTGCTGGCCGGCCCGCTGGCCGCCGCGACGCTCGCCGACCTGGGCGCCGAGGTGATCAAGGTGGAGCGGCCGGGCACCGGCGACGACACCCGCGCCTGGGGCCCGCCGTTCGCCGCGGACTCCGCTTCCGAGGACTCGGCAGACGGCGAAGGGGGAGCGCAGCCGAGGCGGACGGCCGCGTACTTCGACGCCGCGAACCGCTCCAAGCGCGGCCTGGCCCTGGACCTCGGCGACCCGGACGATGCGGCCGCGGCCCGTGAGCTGGCACGCCGAGCCGATGTACTGATCGAGAACTTCCGCCCCGGCTCGCTCGCCGCCTACGGCCTGGACCACACCGCCACCCGCGCCGCCAACCCCGGCCTGGTGCACTGCACCATCACCGGCTTCGGGTCCGGCGCCGGCGCCGCGCTGCCCGGCTACGACTTCGTGGTGCAGGCCGTCGGGGGGCTGATGAGCATCACCGGCGAGCCCGGCGGGCCGCCCCTGAAGGCAGGTGTCGCCCTGGTGGACGTTCTGACCGCAAAGGACGCCGTCACCGGCATCCTCGCCGCGCTCCGCCACCGTGACCGCACCGGCCGGGGACAGCTGGTGGAAGTGAATCTGCTTTCTTCCCTGCTGGGCTCGCTGGTGAACCAGGCCTCCGGATATCTGGCCACCGGCGACGATCCGGGCCCGATGGGCAACCGCCATCCGAGCATCGCCCCGTACGAGACGCTGGCCTGCCGGGACGGGCAGCCGCTCGCGGTGGCCGTGGGGAACGACCGTCAATTCCGGGCGCTGGCGCAGGTCCTGGGTGCACCGGAGCTCGCCGGGGACGTCCGGTTCGCCCGCAATCAAGACCGGGTACAAAACCGCCCAGATCTCATCAAAGCACTGGAAAGCCTCCTGGCCACCGACACCCCGCAGACCTGGACCGAGCGGCTGACCCCGGCCGCGGTGCCCTGCGGCCCGGTCAACAGCCTCTCCCAGGCTTTGGAGTTGGCGGACCGACTGGGTCTCGATCCGGTAACCTCCGTCGGAGAGGGCCGCATCCCCCAAGTCACCAGCCCGCTCCGCCTTTCGGCCACGCCGGTGACCCAACCCTCCGCTCCACCCCGCCTGGACGAACACGGCGCGCCACTGCGAACCTGGCTATCGGGACCGGCCGACCAACCCCTTCCTTTGCATATGTGACCTTCATCACAACCGGGCCCCACCCGCAACCAAATCTGCCCGTAGGTGCTGTTTACCAGCACGGAATCACAACACCCTTGTATGGAGCAGCTCGTGACATCGCCGGACAACCCCGCACCCGCTCGGTCCCGCACCCCGCACCAGCTGCTCCAGTCAGCCGAGCAGCCGGCGTCCGGAGCGCCGCGTCCGCACCGCCGGATGCGCCGCACCCTGGCCGTCACCGCCCTGTTCGCGGCGGGTGCGCTGGCCCTGTCCGCCTGTGGCGGGGACGCCTCGGCCGGCGGCAATGACGACGGCAAGAACGGCCAGGCCGGTGCGGATGCCGCGGCCAAGAAGGACGCCTCGGACGCCAAGATCAAGGTCTCGTCCAAGGACGGCGCCACCAACGCCAGCATCAACGACACCGGTGTGAAGGTCACCGGTGGCAAGTTGACCGATGTGAAGCTCACCGCCGCCGACTCCGGCACGGCCGTGGCCGGTGCCATATCGTCCGACGGCTCGTCCTGGAAGCCCGGCGCCCAGCTGGAGCGCGGCACCAAGTACAAGATCGTGGCGAACGCGAAGGACGCCAAGGGCCGTCCCGCCACCGAGAACGCCACCTTCACCACGGTCTCCTCGGCCAACAGCTTCATCGGCAGCTACACCCCCGACGACGGCAAGACCGTCGGCGTCGGCATGCCGGTCTCCTTCAACTTCGACAAGGCGATCACCAACAAGAAGGACGTCCAGTCCCACATCACGGTGTCCTCCAGCAGCGGCCAGCAGGTCGTCGGCCACTGGTTCGGCACCCAGCGCCTGGACTTCCGGCCCGAGGACTACTGGAAGGCCGGCTCCAAGATCACCATGAAGATCGACCTGGACGGGGTCAAGGGCGGCCAGGGCATCACCGGCGTCCAGTCCAAGACGGTCTCCTTCACCATCGGGCGCTCGCAGGTCTCCACCGTCGACATGAACACCCAGACCATGACGGTCAAGCGGGACGGCAAGACCTACAAGTCCATCCCGATCTCCGGCGGCAGCGCCGACCACCCCACCTACAACGGCCAGATGGTGATCTCGGAGAAGTTCGAGCAGACCCGGATGGACGGCTCGACCGTCGGCTTCGGCGGTGAGTACGACATCAAGGACGTCCCGCACGCCATGCGCCTGTCGTCGTCGGGCACCTTCCTCCACGGCAACTACTGGGGCAACCCGTCGATCTTCGGCAACTCCGGCACCAGCCACGGCTGCGTCGGCCTGCGGGACAACAAGGGCGGCGGTGGCGACACCCCGGCCAAGTGGTTCTACAACGAGTCGCTGGTCGGCGACGTCGTCATCGTGAAGAACTCGCACGACCAGACGGTCAAGCCCGACAACGGCCTCAACGGCTGGAACCTGTCCTGGTCCGACTGGAAGGCAGGCAGCGCGGTCTGACGGACGGCGCCCGCAGCGCAGCTGCACGGAGGCGGTGGCCGGTCCCGGAGGGGGCCGGCCACCGCTTTGTCCGTGGGGCCTGTCTTCAGGGAAGCGGTTTCGACGGACCGTGCGCGTTCTCCGTACTGTGCGGACGCGCCGGTCCGGTTGGCTCCGCCGGGCTGTGCGGATCAGCCGGACCCTCGGGATGCGCCGGACCGTCCGGCTCCACCGTGCTCCGCAGCGGGGCCTCCCGTACGAACCAGGCGGCCGCGAAGCCGAGCACGGCCAGCGCCGCCGCGCCTGCCAGGACACCGTGCAGCCCACTGGTGACCGCCGCCCGGTAGGCGTCCCGCACCGGTGCGGCGAGCCCGTCCAGCACCTGCGGAGTCACCTGACCGGCCCTTTCCGTCAGCCGGCCCGCAGCACCCTCCCCCAACCGGCCGGCGAGCCCGCTGTGCAGCCGGCCGGTGAAGACGGCGCCCAGCAGGGCGACGCCGAGCGAGCCGCCGACCGTACGCAGCAGCGTCACGGTGCCACTGGCGGCGCCCATGTCCCGGGGCTCCGCGCTGTTCATGGTGATCAGCATGGTGCTCTGCATGACGAACCCGATGCCCATCCCCGCAATGACCGTGAGCCCGGAGGCCAGGGCCGTCGCGGTATTGCTGCCGAGCAGCAGCAGGACCAGGACGCCCACGGTCAGCACCCCGCCCCCCAGGATCGGGTAGATCCGATAGCGACCGTTACGGCTGATCAACGCCCCGGTGCCGAGCTGCACGCCCAGCATCCCGAACATCAGCGGCAGTAACAGCAATCCGGCGGCCGTCGGCGACAGGCCCTGCACGAACTGCATGTACTGCGGCAGATAGCTGGTCACCCCGAGCATCACCGCGCCGATGAGAAAGCTCAGGATCTGCGCCAGGGTGAAGTTGCGGCTGCGGAACAGCCGGGGCGGGACGACCGGCTCCACGGCCCGCCGTTCGACCCGTACGAACCAGGCCAGCGCCACCACGCTCACGGCCGCCAGCCCGAGGATCTGCGGTGACCCCCACCCGTACCGGACGCCACCCCAACTGGCCAGCAGGGTCAGCGCAAGGATCGCGCCGGACAGCAGCGCCACACCCGGGTAGTCGATCCGGGCCGTGCTCCGCTCCGTGCGGCCCAGCCGGATCCAGCCCCCGACGATCACCAGCGACACCATCCCGATCGGCACATTGACGTAGAACGCCCACCGCCAGCTCAGATGGTCCGTGAGGAAACCCCCCAGCAGCGGCCCCCCGATGAACGCGACCGGCATCATGGCACCGATCATCGACTGCATCCGGCCGCTCTGCCGGGGCGGCACCAGCACCCCGATGACCGACAGCGCCCCGACCATCAACCCGCCCGCGCCCAGTCCCTGCAGTGCCCTAAAGGCGATCAGCTGCCCCATGTCCTGCGCCAGCCCGGACAGCATCGACCCGGCCAGGAAGAGCCCGATCGCCGCCATGAACGTGCCCTTGCGGCCGTAGAGATCGCCCGCCTTCCCCCAGAGCGGTGTCGCCACGGCGGTGGTGAGCAGATAGGCCGTCACCACCCACGACAGCTGGTCCAGTCCGCCGAGCTCCCCCACGATCGTGGGCAGTGCCGTGCCCACGATCAGACCGTCCACCATCGCCAGGAACATCCCGAGCAGCAGCCCGAACACCCCTAAGTACAAGGACCTCGACGGGCGTCGCCCGCTGGGCTCCTCCTCGTCCGTGGCTCCTCCGAGCCTGCCGGTCCCCTCGGCCCTGTCCGCCCCTCCCGGCTGGTCTGCCCCTCCCGGCCGGTGGGCTGCGTCCGCCCGGTCGGCCGCTTTCCTCGTGCCGTTGACCGCCATTTCTGCGCCCTCTCGCGTGTACTGCGTATCGATCGAATACAACGTACACAGCAGCGTGTACAGCGTCTACTACTGATACGTTGTACGCAATCCTGCGGCAGGATCAGGGAAGGAAGTGAGCGCCATGACCGGCAAGAAGCCCGGCGCAGCCGAGGACGGGCAGCCGTCGCCGTCCGGGGCGTCCACGGACTCACCGAACCCTGCGGCGGTCTCCCTCTGGGAGCGCCTGGACCGCCCGGCGCCCGCACCGCGGGCCACCCTGACCCCGCAGAAGATCGCCGCGGCCGCCGTACGCATCGCCGACACCGACGGCATCGACGCCGTCACCATGCGGCGCCTGGCCACCGAGCTGAACGTCGCGCCCATGGCGGCCTACCGCTATGTCTCCGGCAAGGCCGATCTCCTGGACCTGATGACGGACGCGGTCTACGCGGACCTCACACTCCCCGACGACGTCGAGAACTGGCGCGACGTCATGCGCGCCGGCGCGCTGCGCTCCCGGGAGATCGTGCTGCGCCACCCCTGGCTCATCCAGATCTCCTCGCCGCAGTCATTGCACGCGCTCACCCCCCACCGGATGGCCGCGGCCGAGCGCGCACTCGCCTCCCTGGACGGGCTCGGACTCGACGTCGACGCGATGATGGCCGTAGTCGGGACCGTCAACTCCTATGTCCACGGGGCGGTTTCGGCGGAGTGCGCCCAGCATCTCCTGATGCGGGAGCATGGCTGCGACAGCAACGACGATCTGCGGCACGCCCTCGCCCCGCAGATGCGCTACCTGATCGGCACCGGGCGCTACCCCACCTACCACCGCTATCTCCTGGAGGCCACGCGCAAGGACGACCCGCAGTGGCGCTTCGAAACCGGCCTGGACAGCGTCCTCGACGGCATCGCGGCCCGGCTGGGGATCTGAGCGGCGGGAGCTTACGGGTGGTAGCGCTCGGCGATCTTCGTGGCGGCGCCGTTCGTCACGGTCACCCGGACGTCGACGTTGCCCATCCTTGCCGCCTTGCGCGCGTCGTCGAGGGTGCAGTGGGTGGTGCCGTGGTCGGAGGCGTCGGTGTGGACGCGGCCGTCGGGGGCCTCGCAGAGCTCTGCCGCGCCGAGCACCTTGGTGCTGTCGAGGAGGTGGAACGCCTGCTCCGCGCCGCTGTCCGGGGCCACCGTGAGCTTGTCCTCGGTGAGCCACTTCAGCTTGCCGGTCCAGGTGCCGCTGACGCCCTTACGGCCGGCCGAGGCGCCGCCCTGTCCACCGGGGCCGCCCGTCGCGGAACTCTTGCCTCCGGTGGCGCTCGTGTGTGACGCGTCCTTCGCGGCGGAGGGCGCGGCCGACGCCGTGTCGTCGCCGTTCTGGCAGGCGGTCAGCGAGAGGGCCGCGGCGGCGATGAGGGATGCGACGGCGAGACGACGACCGCGGCGCAGGGTGGTGGTGGCAAGCGACATGGAGGTTCCCCCGAGTGGTGAGTGGTGCCTGGTAACGGGTGTCGGGTGCCTGGTACCGGTGGCTGCGTCTGGCGTCTGGTGTCTGGCGTCCTTCGCGGTATGACACCCAGGACTCTCGTCGTGGGTGCTAAAGGTCTGCTAACGCACGAGTAACTTCGCGCCACGTCCCGTCCCAATCCGTCCTGGAGCCGGGTGGCGGGCGGGCGCACCGAGGCCTCCACCGGATGTCCGGCGGAGGCCTCGGGAGGAGCGGGCGGGGGACGGTGCTCAGGCGGCGGCGGTCACCCCGGCCTCGGCCGCACCGTCGGTCGGCGAGTCCGCCGTGCGGGTCAACGGGGTCTTGCGGAGGCCCTTGAGGAGGACCACCAGGGCCGCGCTGACGCCCGTACCCGCGGCGATGGCGAGCAGATAGACGAACGGCCGGCCGATCAGGGGGACGACGAAGATGCCGCCGTGCGGGGCGCGGAGGGTGCAGCCGAAGGCCATCGACAGGGCTCCGGTGACCGCGCCGCCGGCCATCGCGGCGGGAATGACGCGCAGCGGATCGGCGGCGGCGAAGGGGATCGCGCCCTCGGTGATGAAGGAAGCCCCGAGCACCCAGGCGGCCTTGCCGTTCTCCCGCTCGGCCTTGGTGAAGAGCCGCCCGCGGACGGTCGTGGCCAGCGCCATCGCCAGCGGCGGCACCATACCGGCCGCCATCACCGCGGCCATGACCTTCAGGCTCCCCTCGTTGGGGTTGGCGAGGCCGCCGACCGCGAAGGCGTAGGCGACCTTGTTCAGCGGCCCGCCCAGGTCGAAGCACATCATCAGGCCGAGGATCACGCCCAGGATGATCGCGTTGGCGCCGGTGAGGCCGGACAGCCAGTCGGTCAGCCCCTTCTGCAGCGCGGCGACCGGCTTGCCGATCACGAGGAACATCAGGAAGCCGACGACCGCCGAGGAGATCAGCGGGATGACCACGACCGGCATGATGCCGCGCAGCACCGGCGGGATGCCGACCCGTTGGATCGCCCTCACCACCGCACCCGCGAGCAGACCGGCGATCAGGCCTCCGAGGAAGCCCGCGTTGATGGTGAGCGCGACGGCGCCGCCGACGAAGCCGGGCACCAGGCCGGGCCGGTCCGCCATGCCGTACGCGATGAAACCGGCCAGGACCGGGACGAGGAAGCCGAAGGCGACGCTGCCGACCTGGAAGAGCAGGGCCGCCCAGCTCGTGGACTCGGTCCACAGGAAGTGGTGGGCGACGGACGGCGCCTTGTTGATCGTGTAGCCGCCGATGGCGAAGGCGAGCGCGATGAGCAGACCGCCCGCGGCGACGAACGGGACCATGTAACTGACGCCGGTCATCAGCCAGGTGCGCAGGCGGGTGGCGAAGCCGTCGCCCGTGGCGGCGTCCTTGTCCATGGGCGCGGTGGCGCGCGCGGGGGCGGACACCTCGCCGCGTTCGGCCTTCTGCCGTACCTCGGCGATGAGTTCGGCGGGACGGTTGATGCCCGCCTTCACCCCGACGTCGACGGTCGGCTTCCCGGCGAACCGCTCCTTCTCCCGCACCTCGACGTCATGCGCGAAGATCACGCCGTCCGCGTCCGCGACGAGCTGCGGATCGAGCCGCTTGAACCCCGCCGAGCCCTGGGTCTCGACGGACACCTCGACGCCGGCGGCCTGCCCGGCCTTCTCCAGCGATTCGGCAGCCATGTAGGTGTGCGCGATGCCGGTGGGGCAGGAGGTGATGGCGACGATACGGAAGGGGGCGGCCGGAGGGGCGGGGTTCTCGGGGGCGGTCTCAGGGGCGGTCTCAGCGGCGGTCCCAGGGGCGCTCTCGGGGGCGGTCCCGGGGCACGCGTCCTCTTCCGGCGCCCGGGCCGAGGGCTCCTCCGCCGGCGCGTCCCCGCGTATCAGTGCCGCCGTACGCCCCGGTTCGGTGGCGGACCGCAGCGCGCCGGTGAAGGACTCGTCCATCAGCTGCCGGGCGAGGGTCGAAAGGACCGACAGGTGGTCCGCGTCGCCGCCCGCCGGTGCCGCGATCAGGAAGATCAGGTCGGCCGGTCCGTCCGGCGCGCCGAAGTCGATACCGGAGGTGCTGCGCCCGAAGGCCAGCGTCGGCTCCGTGACGTGCGCGCTGCGGCAGTGCGGAATCCCGATCCCGCCGTCCAGACCGGTCGGCATCTGGGCCTCCCGTGCGGCCACGTCCGCGAGGAAGCCCTCCAGGTCGGTGACGCGACCGTGGGCGGCCATCCGCTCGGCCAGGGACCGTGCGGCGGTGTCCTTCGTTTCTGCGGACAGGTCGAGGTCGACCAGTTCCGCGGTGATCAGCTCACTCATCGCGGGCTCCCTTGCACGCGGCACCGCCGTGCGGGCGGTGGGGACGGAACGGGGGGGTGGCTGGGACGCCTCCCGGCATGGGCCGGAGGGCGGGAACGAGGGGCCGCGAAGGACCAGGGAGCCGCACGGCCCCGGGAGGTGACAGGGGGCCAGGAGGCCGCAGGGAACCGGGAGGCCACGGGGACAGCGAGGGGGGCGAGGGGGACACGGCGACAGCAGACGCGCGTCATGGCACCGGCTCCGTCAGCACCCGGTGGAGCGGCACCGCATCGGTGGTCGTGACCGCCGAGGTCTCCAGATCGGCCGGCGTCGGCATCAGGCTGCCGGGCAGCTGGACGGCGGCCGCGCCATGGGCCAGTGCGGCGGCCAGCGCCATCGGTCCCGTACCGCCCGCGGTGAGGAAACCCGCCAGTGCGGCGTCGCCCGCGCCGACATTGCTGCGGACGGTGACGACCGGGGCGCTGCCGAAGTAGGCGCCCTCGTCGTCGATCAGGAGCTGGCCGTCCGCCCCCAGGGAGGCCAGTACGGCGCGGGCTCCCCCTGCGCGCAGCTCCTCCGCGGCCTTGACCGCATCGCCGAGGGTCGCCAGCGGCCGGCCGACGGCCTGCGACAGCTCCTCGGCGTTCGGCTTGATGATGTCCGGCCGTTCGCGCAGCGCCGCGGTCAGCGACGGGCCCGAGGTGTCCAGGGCGATCCGGGCGCCCGCGCGGTGGGCGCGGGCCACCAGCTCCGCGTACCACTCGGGTGCCAGACCGCGCGGCAGGCTGCCGCAGCAGGCGATCCAGTCGGCTCCCGCCGAACGCTCGCCGACCGCGCCGAGCAGGGCCTCCGACTCGTCCGCTGTCAGCTCGGGCCCGGTCGCGTTGATCTTCGTCAGGGTGCCGTCGGGTTCGGCGACCGAGATGTTGGAGCGGGTCTGGCCGGCCACCTCCACCCCCGCCACCTCGATGCCCTCGGTGCCCAGCAGAGCGGCCAGCGCCGCCCCGGCCGGGCCGCCCAGGGGCAGTACGGCCAGGGTGCGGTGCCCGGCGGCGGCGACCGCCCGCGAGACATTGACGCCCTTGCCGCCGGGGTCGATCCGGTCGGCGGTGGCCCGGAGCACGGCCCCGCGGTCCAGCGCCGGGATCTCGTACGTACGGTCCAGGCTGGGGTTGGGGGTGACGGTGAGGATCATGCGCGTACTACTTCCGTGCCCGCGCGTTCGATGGCGAGGGCGTCGTCGGGGCTCAGGCCGGTGTCGGTGATGAGCAGGTCCACGTCCGACAGTTCACCGAAGCGGGCGAAGTGCTGCTGCCCGAACTTGGCGGAGTCGGCGAGGAGGACGACGCGGCGGGCGGCGGCGATCAGTGCGCGCTTGACGGCGGCCTCCGCGAGGTCGGGGGTGGTCAGGCCGCCGTCGAGCGAGAAGCCGTTGGTCGCGAGGAACAGCACATCGGCGTTGATCTCGCGGTAGGCGCGCAGCGCCCAGTCGTCGACCGCGGCCCGCGTACGGTGCCGGATCCGGCCGCCCACGAGGTGGAGGGTGAGCCCGGGGTGGTCGGCCAGCCGCGCGGCGACCGGCAGGCCGTGGGTGACGACGGTCAGCTCGGCCTCCAGCGGGATTTCCGCGGCGAGCCGGGCGGCGGTCGTCCCGGCGTCCAGAATGACGCTCCCGGAGCCGCCCGGGCCGCCGTCGCCACCGGGGAGCTCGGCGAGCGCGGCCCGCGCGATGCGCTGCTTCTCGTCGGCGGCGACGGCGTCCCGCTCGGCGAGGTCGGGCTCGAAATCCAGCCGGCCGGCCGGGATGGCCCCGCCGTGCACCCGGCGCACCAGACCTGCCCGGTCCAGGGCCTTCAGATCACGCCGCACGGTCTCGGCGGTGACCTGGAACTCCTCCGCGAGGGAGAGCACATCGACCCGGCCGCTCTCACGGGCGAGCCGCAGAATCTCCTGCTGGCGCTCCGGTGCATACATCAGCGCATCCGTCCGTCCCATGCCCGAACCTGTGGTTTCGACGCGATGGTACGGCGATGAATCCGCGAAGTAAACACAAATAGACTTCGCGCAGACTCAAACAGACATCAGAGTGGCCGAGCCACCTCCCCGCGGCCCCTACGACCCCCGGACACAACGGAGCCCCGACGCCACGAAGGGCACCGGGGCTCGTCCTCCACAGGCACAGGCCTCATCAGGGATGTCGGTACGCGCGAGGGCGCGCACCCGTCATGCGGCGGCGTCGAATCCCGTGTCACGCGCCATCCGCTTCAGCTCCAGCAGGGCATGCTTCTCGATCTGCCGGATCCGCTCACGGGTCAGGCCGTGCTGCTTGCCGACCTCGGTCAGCGTGCGCTCACGGCCGTCCTCTATGCCGTAGCGCGCCTTGATGATCGAGGCGGTGCGGTGGTCAAGGCGGTCGATCAGGTCCTCCAGCTCCTCGCTGCGCAGCAGCGTGAGCACGGACTGCTCGGGTGAGGCCGCGGAGGTGTCCTCCAGCAGGTCGCCGAACTGGGTGTCGCCGTCGTCGTCCACCGACATGTTGAGGCTGACCGGATCGCGCGCCCAGTCGAGTACGTCGGTGACGCGGGCGGGCGTGGAGCCCAGCTCACCGGCGACCTCCGCCGGCTCCGGATCACGGCCGTTCTCGCGGTTGAACTCGCGCTGCACCCGGCGGATCCGGCCCAGCTCCTCGACGAGGTGTACGGGCAGCCGGATCGTGCGCGACTGGTCGGCGATGGAGCGGGTGATGGCCTGGCGGATCCACCACGTCGCATACGTCGAGAACTTGAAGCCCTTGGCGTAGTCGAACTTCTCCACGGCACGCACCAGACCGGCGTTGCCCTCCTGGATCAGGTCCAGCAGGGGCAGCCCGGCACGGGGGTAGCGACGGGCGACCGCGACCACCAGGCGGAGGTTGGACCGGATGAAGATGTCCTTGGCCTTCGCGCTCTCCTCCACCAGCGCCTCGAGCTCCTCGCGGCTGGCGGCTGCGGCATTGCCGTCGGTGACCTCGCCGTCCAGGATCTGCTGGGCGTAAACGCCCGCCTCGATGGTCTGGGACAGCTCCACCTCCTTGGCGGCGTCGAGCAGTGGCGTACGCGCTATCTCGTCGAGGTACATGCCGACCAGGTCGCGGTCGGCGATCTCCCCGCCTACGGCGCGAACGCTGTGGGCCCCGTCAGAAGCGCTGCTGCTTTCCTGACGACGGGCGACGGCACGGGTTGCCATGCGTGTGCTCCCTTTGCGATGTCGGGGTCTCCCCTGCTCGAGCGAAGCCGAGAGCTCGGGGAAGGTCGCGGGACGGTGGGCGGGCCGGAAGGGGCATCGAAACCGATGCTCACGTAGCGACCCGTCCGAAGGAAACAACGGCTGGAATCCGGACAGAATTCCCACGCCGCCCCGCTATTTTTCTGATCATGCAGTACCCTGCGCGCCCAACTACGGAGGTCACATGCGGCGTGAGCAGGGAGAAGTGCAGGTCAGGGCGGGCGCGGAAGCCGACCTTCCGGCCCTTACGGATCTTTACAACCACTACATCCGTGAGACGTGCATCACCTTTGACCTGGAGCCGTTCACCCCCGACCAGCGCCGCCCGTGGCTGCTCTCCCACCCCCAAGACGGCCCCCATCGCCTTCTGGTTGCCCAGGAGGCGATAGATCACACGAAAAACCCGCATAACGGGCCGGTGGGCGAGGCACGGGCCGGGTCTGCGGCACCCGTGGCGCGGGCCGGGTCCGCGGCCCCTCTCACCGGCCGCCCCGAAGGCCTCGAAGGCCCCGAAGGCCTCGAAGGCCCCGGAGGCCCCGGAGGCGCGCTGCTCGGCTATGCGACCAGCAGCGCCTTCCGCCCGAAGGCGGCCTACGCCCCCTCCGTCGAGGTCACCGTCTACTGCGCCCCGCACGCCGCCGGCCGCGGCATCGGCACGCTGCTCTACACCTCCCTGTTCGAGGCGCTGGCCGACGAGGACGTCCACCGCGCCTACGCCGGGATCACCCAGCCGAACGAGGCGTCCACGCGCCTCCACGCCCGTTTCGGCTTCCGGCACATCGGCACGTATACGGAGGTGGGCCGCAAATTCGGCCGCTACTGGGACGTGGCCTGGTACCAGAAAGACCTGGGCCGAGCGCGGACCTAGCCGGGTCCGAGCCTGCCTCGTCCCGGCTCCGCGACCCGGCGTTCCGGTTGACGCGGACCGCCCCCGGGTGTCGCCTGGTGAGGAGGGTCAGCGGGACAGCGAGGCAGCGGGACGCAGCGAGAGGAGCCTGTCATGGACCAGCACGCTCACCGGCACGGCGCAAGGGCCGCCCGCTCACACGGCACCGTCGACGTGGAACACGGCGCGACGGCGGACACCCGGTCCCGCGCCCCGCAACGGGCGCCGCGACCGGCCGGCAGGGCAGGCATGGCGGAGCGGGCCAGGCACATCCCGGCGACCGTCTCGCTGCCGATCGTCACGGCCCTCGCCTTCGGCCTCTTCACCGTCTTCCGCACCCACACCGACGGCACCAAGGGCGGCCCGGCCATGCTGTACGGGCTCGCCGCGTTCGTGGTCTCCGGGGCGCTCGGGCTGGTGGTGGCCCACTTCCAGTCGTCAATGATCACCGAGACCCGGGCCCTCGCGTACGGCGCGCTCTTCGGCTGCTCGATGGGCTGGGTCTACAGCCTCGGCGGGGAATCGGTCCTCAAGTCGTCCGCCTTCGGCCTCACCCTGGGCGCCGTGATGTTCGTCGCCGCCCTCTACGTCTTCCGCACCCACCGCGTCCGCGAGCCGCACGGGAGACACCGGCCCCACGAGGCCCACCAGCCCCACCGGGGCGACAGGGAGCGCGGCTTCCCCGTGGCCACGCACTGAGGCGGCCTACTGACGGGCGGCCGCCGGCGGCGCGGCCTGCCGGTGACGCCTGCGCCGCAGGTCACGCCACTCGCCAGGCCACTCATCACGCCGCCCGTCTCCCCGCCCGTCACCCCACCCGTAGCGTCGCGTCGTCGGACGTCCGCCGGATGGTGCGCAGCGGCCGTCCCGGTGCCCAGCTCTCCAGCACCACATACGGATCCTCGGTGGACGTGTGCAGCACCTCCGTCAGCTCCGCCCGGAAGAGATGAAACGGCTCCGGCGGCTTCGCCACCGCCGCATAGCGGCCGGTGAGCCGCGGCCCGCCGTCCTTGCGGAGGGTCGCCAGAACGTGGTGCCGGTACGCCCCGAAGCGCTCCCGCACCCGCCGGGCGAACTCCGGCACCGCCGCCTCGACCACCGACCAGCCGGCCGCCCCGCCACCGGCTCCCCCGCACCCGTCGACGCTCTTGCCGTCGCCGGCCTTCTCGCCGCTGCCGAAGTGCTCACCACCTCCGGCGCTTCCGCCGCCCCCGGCGTTTCCGCCGCCTTCAAAACCCCCGGCCCACGCGCTCTCCGTCGTCATGGCAGCAGCCTCCCCCCAATACCCGACACCCTCTGTCCGGTATGACGTCGCGACTCTGCCCGGTACGTTGCCGGCCGCCCCGGCCCCGACGCCCCCGGCCCGCCCCGCCCCTCAGCCGAACTGCACCGACCGCTTCGCCAGCCCCATCCAGAACCCGTCGATGACACTGCGTCCACGGTCCAGTTGGGCATGGGCCTCCGCGGCGCCCAGGGTCACGAACAACGGGGCGAAGTGCTCGGTGCGGGGATGGGCCAGCCGCCCGGCCGGCGCCTTGTGCGCGAAGTCGAAGAGCGCGTCGAGGTCCTGGGCTTCCAGGGCCCGGCGCCCCCAGTCGTCGAACTCCGCCGACCACGCCGGCGGACCGCCGCCGTCGTGCCGCAGCGCAGCCAGATTGTGCGTGAAGAAACCGCTGCCGATGATCAGCACGCCCTCCTCGCGCAGCGGTGCGAGCTTGCGCCCGATCGCATGGAGCCGGCGCGGGTCGAGGGAGGGCAGGGAGATCTGGAGTACGGGGACGTCGGCGTCCGGGAACATCTCCACGAGCGGCACGTACGCGCCGTGGTCGAGCCCCCGGTCGGGGACGTCCACCACGGGCATGCCCGCCGTCCGCAGCGTCTTGCGTATGCGCTCGGCCAACTGCGGTGCCCCGGGGGCCGGGTAGCGCACCTGGTAGTAGTGCTCGGGGAAGCCCCAGAAGTCGTAGACCAGCGGCACGGTCGTGGTGGCACCGAGCGCGAGCGGCGCCTCCTCCCAGTGCGCGGAGACGATCAGCACGGCCCGGGGACGTGGCAGCTGCGCGGACCAGGCAGCGAGCTGGCCCGGCCACCACGGGTCGTCGGCGAGCGGCGGCGCACCATGACTGAGATAAAGAGCCGGCATTACGGACATCGCAACCCCACAGCGTCACACTGGTCAGTAGTCGGTGCGCGTGACGCTTCGGCCACCACACCCCCGACGATGCTTGAACCTTCAAGCGTCGACTTTCAGGGTAACCCGGCATGGCAACCCGGCATTGTTAAATCTTAAATAACTCTCCGAGTGGTGAGAGAGTGGATGGTATGAGCATCGAACCCGCAACTGAGCCGCGATGGCTCAGCGATGAGGAGCAATTCGCCTGGCAGTGCTACCTCCACGCCACCACGCTCCTGGAGGACCACCTCGACCGCCAGCTGCAGCGGGACGCCGGGATGCCGCACGTCTACTACGGCCTCCTCGTCCAGCTCTCCCGTGCGCCGCGGCGCCGGATGCGGATGACCGAGCTGGCCCAGAACGCCAAGATCACCCGTTCCCGGCTCTCGCATGCGATCGCACGGCTGGAGCGGAACGGCTGGGTACGGCGCGAGGACTGCCCGTCCGACAAGCGGGGCCAGAACGCCCACCTCACGGACGAGGGCATGCGGGTCCTGGAGAAGGCCGCCCCCGGTCATGTCGCCGCCGTACGCGCCGCGATCTTCGACCGGCTCTCCCCGGAGCAGATAGGCCAACTCGCCGAGATCTGCCAGGTCATGACCGAAGGGCTGCAGCCGAAGGGCGCCGACCTCCCCTGGCTCCGCTGACCGGCGGCCGACGGAGCCGGAGAAGGCCGGCAGCCGTGGGGCGAGAGGGGCTGCGCACGAATGCGCCGGGCCATTGCGGCCCGGCGCACCTGTGAGTCAGGTAGGAATGCGGTAAGAACGCGCGGCGGAGGCGGCGGTGGGTGACGTCGGCCCCGCCGGCACACGAGCCGACCGGTACGCGAGCCGCCCGGTCCGCGAGCCCACCGGCCCGCGAGCCGCGCGGCCGCCCCGCCGCCCCGGGATCAGTGCGCCATCACCGGGAGGGGCACCTCGTCCTCATGCCCCGCACCCGCGCCCGCATCCGCGTCAGCGCCCTCGCCGTCCGCCGAGGAGGCCACCGGCCTGCTGCCTCCCGGCCGCCCGGTGTTGATGAAGGTGAAGGCGATCACGCCCGCCAGGGCCAGGATGCCGACCGCCCACCAGATGGCGGCGGTGTAGCCGTGCACCATCGCCTGGAGCTTGAGCAGATCGAGCGAGCGGGCACCGGCCGCGTGCGAGGTGGCGTACGCGGTGGTGGCGCTGGCCGCGATGGTGTTCAGCAGGGCCGTACCGATCGCGCCGCCCACCTGCTGCGAGGTGTTGACCATCGCGGAGGCGACACCGGCGTCCCGCGGCTGGACCCCGTGCGTGGCCAGTGACATGGCCGGCATGAACGCCGTACCCATGCCGAGCCCCATCAGCAGAAAGCCGGGCAGGATCAGCGCCGGGTAGGAGGTGTCCAGGTCGATCTGGGTGAGCACCAGCATGCCGAGCGCGGCGACCGTGAAGCCCGGCGCCATCAGCAGCCGCGGGCGGACCCGGGTCATCAGCCGGGCACCGATCTGCGTCGAGCCGGTGATCATGCCGACGATCATCGGCAGGAAGGCCAGGCCGGTCGTGACCGGCGTGTAGCCCTTCACGATCTGCAGGTAGTAGGTCAGGAAGAGGAAGAGACCGAACATGCCGATCACGGCCAGGCCCAGCGACGCGTAGATGCCGGCGCGGTTCCGCTCCGCGACCACCCGCAGCGGCAGCAGCGGGGCCTTCACCTTGGACTCGACCAGCACGAACGCCAGCAGCAGCACGACGGCCGCGGCGAACAGGCCGAGGGTCCAGCCGGCCAGCCAGCCGTCGGACTCGGCCCGGGTGAACCCGTAGACCAGCGAGACCAGGCCGAGCGTGGCCAGGATGACACCGGGGACGTCCAGCCGGGAGGGGTTGCGGCTCCCCGCGGGCTCACGGATGACCAGGAAGGCGCCGGTCGCGGCGACCACGGCGAACGGGATGTTGACGAAGAAGGTCCAGCGCCAGTTCATGTACTCGGTCAGCACCCCGCCGAGGATCAGCCCCACGGCGCCGCCACCACCGGCGATCGCGCCGAAGATGCCGAACGCCTTGGCGCGCTCCTTGGCCTCGGTGAAGGTCACGGCCAGCAGCGACAGCGCGGCCGGTGCCAGCAGCGCGCCGAAGACACCCTGCAGCGCACGCGCGCCCAGCAGCATCCCCTGGTCCGCCGCGGCCCCGCCGAGCGCGGAGGCCACCGCGAACCCGACCAGCCCGATGATGAACGTCCGCTTCCGGCCCCACAGGTCGGCGACGCGCCCGCCGAAGAGCAGCAGCCCGCCGAAGGCCAGCGCGTAGGCGGTGATCACCCACTGCCGGTTGGCGTCGGTGATCCCGAGATCCTGCTGCGCGGAGGGCAGCGCGATGTTCACGATGGTCGCGTCGAGAACGACCATCAACTGGGCGAGGGCGATGAATATCAGCGCTTTCCAGCGCCGGGGATCGACGTACGGGGCGGTTTCAGGCATGGCGGGATCCACCTAGTGGTGCGGTGAGCGAACAGGAGCGAAGAACGGGACGTGCGGGACGGAGTACGGGATGCGTGGGACGTGCGGAACGTGCGGGACGAAGTACGGGACGTGCGGGCCGGAGTGGAGTACGGGACGTGCGGGAGATACGGGGTGTGCGGGACGCGTCAGGCCGCTACGGCGCGCGGCCGGTTCTCTACGAGCGGCGCCTCAGGTCGTCCAACGTGGCAGCAGAGCCGGGAAGTTCGGAACGGGCGGGCGCCTGCAGACCGTCCAGGAACAGCTGCAGATGACGGTGTACGAACTGGTCGAAGTTCGCACAGTTGCTGCCCGGCAGTGGCCGGGTGAGCTGGGTGATCGCGACCATCAGATCACCGACGGCGAGGTCGGTACGCAACTGGCCGCTGTCGCGCGCGGCACCCATGACGGCCTCGACGGCCGCTTCCAGGCGCTCGCGCGCCGCGAGCAGATCGGGGTGGTCTCGGTCGACGCCGTCGGAGAGCAGCGGGCACAAGGCCCCGATCCGCTCCTCCACCGCAGCGTGGACGAAGCGCCTCAGCGCTTGGAAAGCATCGGACTCCTCGGCGAGGGCGCTCTCCGCGCGGTCCGCGGTACGGGACATGACGGCAAGCGTGACGTGGTGGATCAACTCCAGGCGATCCGCGAAGTGACGATAGAGCGTCGCATTGCCGACCCCCGCGCGTCGAGCGATTTCATCGAGCGGGACCTCGGGCCCGAACTCGACCATCGTCTCGCGGGCGGCCGCAACGATCCGCTCCCGGTTGCGCAGCGCATCGGCCCGCAGACGGGGCTGCTGCCCCTCCATCCCGGCCTTCGCACCTGCGGCGACGGCAGTCACGGCAGCTCACTCCCCTCCACTCTCGGTACTTCCGGAACGCCCGGACTCCTGGACGTACACCGCCGGCCCGCCCGGTCGGGTGACCGGCGGCCGACGAGGCCGCCCGGTCGGGCGACGAAGCAGATCGGCGTATCACCGCAGCCTGGCCGGGCAACCGACCGGGAACGGCCAAGATCGAAGCCAACCGGGGAAACGCTCCCCGGTTCCTCCGGACGTCTGTTTAAACGGGGACGCCCTCCCCGGATATTTCGCGACCCCGTGTGACCTGAAGCACACACACCCCACCCGCCCCCGACATGCCCGGACCGGCAGAAGCCAGGCCCGACCAGCCCCACCCAGCGCGGCCCTGACCAGCCCATCGCACCCCGGCCCCGCCCAGGCCTCAGCCCCGGCCGGCCCAGCGCAGTCCGGCCCCGCCCAGGCCTCAGCCCCGACCGGCCGTGCGCCGGCCCGGCCCCGACCCATCCGGCCCCGCCATGACTCCAGTTGACGTAACCCCGCGCGCGAGCGATCACCCGTCCGCACAAGGTGATCGATATGAAGCACAAGGTATCCGCGGTCCTGGCCGCCGGCGCCGCCACGGCGGCCGCGGCCATAGCCCTGGGCTCACCGCCCAGCGCCGTCGCCATACCTACCGCGCCCGGCGCCTCGCCGAGCGGCCCGTGCGCCCTGCGCGGCATCACCGACGACGTCGCCGAATCCGCGGACACCCCCGCCGGCTACGCCCGCTCGTCCGGCGTCGTCAGGGCGCTCACCCTCTTCATCGACTTCCCGGACGCCCCCGCCACGCTGTCCCCCCGCGCCCGCTTCGCCGAATTCTTCCCGGCCGCGACGGACTACTTCCGCACCAGCTCCTACGGCAGGCTGACCTACCGCCCCATGCCGCTGTTCCGGTGGATCCGCATGTCCCGCCCGCTCGCGGCGTACGACATCGGACGGGGCGCCAGCTTCGACCCGGCCTCGGACGACGGCTATCACGCCCTCTCCCGGGAGATCGTCCGCAACGTCGACCCGCTCGTCGACTTCCGTGACTACGACGTCATCAACGTCATCGCCACCCCCAACGCGGGCCCGCCCGCGACCCGTACGGTCCTGTCGGTCACCTTCAGCGGCGGCGACATGGGCCTGAAAACCGCCGACGGGGTGCCTTTCCGGAACGCGTCCTTCATCTGGAGCCGGCAATCCGGGGTGAGCGCCTTCCGCGTCCTCAACCACGAGAACGCCCACAGCTTCGGGCTGCCCGACCTCTACTTCACCGACGACCGCGACGCTCCGCCCCCGGTGGGGCACTGGGACCCGATGGACGAGGACTGGGGGCCGAGCAACGACTTCGTCGGCTGGCACAAGTGGAAGCTCGGCTGGCTGTCCGCCGATCAGGTGCACTGCGCCCCACGCCGCGGGACGCCCGGCGAACACACCCTCACCCCGGTCTCCACCCCCGGCGGCACCAAGATCATCGTCATCCCGACCTCGTCCCACACCGCCCTGGTCGCCGAGGCCCGCACCCGTGGCCCGCTCGACCCCACGGTCTGCCGGCCCGGGGTCCTCCTCTACCGCGTCGCCACCGACGTCCCCTCCGGCCGCGGCCCGATGCGCATCGTGGACGCCACCCCGCACAGCGACGGCTGCTACCAGGACAGCAAATACGTCGACCCGGAACTGACCGACGCCACCTTCCTCCCCGGTGACACCTATACGGACCGTCACAGCGGCGCAGCCGTCACCGTCCTGACGGAGAACCCGGACGGCACCTATCGCGTACGAGTGACCCCGGCACGCGCCTGACGAAGACGCACACCCCCACCCGCCCACCGAAGTCAAGCGACCGCACAAGCAGCCCCCGCCCCGCTCCCCCTCCCCCTGCTACTCTCCCCGCCCCTCCTCCCGCCAGTGCCGCCGCCCGATACTGATCAGCCGCAACTGCCTGCGCGCCACCTGGACCACCTGCTCGGCCGCCCCCTCGGCGCCGTCCGCGTCCGCGTCGAGCAACGCCGCGGCCGTCGTCACCAGCCGGTCCACGTACAGCTCCGCCAGCATCCGCACATCGTCATCACGCCACCCTTCCGACACCGGCTGGGACTTGAGCGCCGCCGCGACCTCCTCCGCGAACCGGTCCATCTCGTCCGCGATGGCCTGCCGCACGGCCCGTACGCCCCCGTGCCGCTCGCGCGCCACAAACCTGATGTGCAGCGGATAGCGGCGCACATGCTGCTCCACGACCGCGACCGTACGGTCGATCCGCTCCTCGGCCCCGTCCTGCTCGGCCAGGATCGCCCGCACCATCGCATGCAGGCTCCCCAACGCCTCCTCGACCAGGGCGACGCCCAGCTCACCCATGTCCCGGAAGTGCCGGTAGAACGCGGTGGGGGCGATCCCGACCACCCGCGTCACCTCGCGCAGCCCCAGGCTGCTCAGACTCTGCTCCTCCAGCAGGCCGAGCGCCGCATCGAGCAACGCCTGACGGGTCTTCTGTTTCTGGGCCTGCCGGACTCCAAGACTGTGACTCATGTCATCCAGTAAACAACCGTTCTCCGAACTACTCCACCCGTGGGCAGTCGTAGACTGAAGAAACTGAGTGAACAACTGTCCTCTGGAACCGGAAAGGAAGGTCATGCTCTTCCTCGTCGCAGCCCTTCTCCTGATGGGGATCATGCTGGGTACCGCGGCACACCTCCCCGTCCCCGTCACCCTCGTCGCGGCCGCCGTCATCGCCGGCTGGCTGCTCGTCTTCTTCCTCCGCGAACGCCGCCACCACGCCGAGGTGACCTCCCGATGACCACGCTCAGCGAAGCCACCCGCACGACCTCGCCGACGACGACCGCGCCCGCGACGGCCACGGAAGCCAAGGACCCGCACCGGCCGACCACCCGTCCCCGCCCCCAAGCGGACGGCATGGCCGTGGCCTCTTTCATCCTCGGCCTGCTCGGCACCCTGGTCCTGAACATCCTTCTCGGCCCCTGCGCCCTGGTCCTCGGCGGCCTGTCCCTGGCCCGCGGCACCACCCGCCGCGGCCGCGCCCTCCTGGGCATCACCCTCGGCGCCGCCGACCTGCTCCTCCTGGCCCTCCTCACCACCGCGGACGGCACCCTCAGCTGGCACATCGGCGGCTAACACCCCACCCCGGGCCACCACTGCACCAACCGGCCCGACACCAGCACCCCCACGATGGCGGTGGTCACCCAGACCACCGCCATCGGCACATCCCGCCCCTTCCACCCCACCCCCAGGCCACGCCCACCCCTCATCCCCAACAGAAGCGAACCACAGCGAACGCATCAGCTACCCTGTCAGGGGCTCAGGCCTTGCCTCCGTAGCTCAGGGGATAGAGCACCGCTCTCCTAAAGCGGGTGTCGCAGGTTCGAATCCTGCCGGGGGCACCGAAGAAGGGGCCGGTCCAGGAGGATTTCCTCCCGGGCCGGCCCTTGGTCGTTTCAGGGTTCTGCGCCTGCGCGTGCCGCTGCGTCCGCCCTGTCGACGTGGAGTCGGCTGCCGCCGGAAGGCCCCCCACCGCATTGGCGCCTATCGGGTGAATCAGGTCATTCGGTGCGTGGCGGTCGGTGTGGCAGCGGGAAGGCCCTCTGCACACCGGACATGCGATGGGCAGGGAGCGTCCCGATGCCGAAGTTTCTGATCCAGGCCACCTATACGTCCGAGGGCACCAAGGGGCTGCTCAAGGAAGGTGCGAGTGGGCGCCGCGCTGCCGTCGATCAGGTCGTCACGGCCCTCGGCGGGACGGTCGAGGCCGTGTACTTCGCCTTCGGAGAGGACGACATCGTGCTCATCATCGACCTCCCCGACCCGGTGTCCATGGCCGCCATCAGCCTCACCGTCAAGGCCAGCGGGGCCCTGCGGACCCGGGCCACTCCCCTTCTCACCGTCGAGGAGATCGACGAGGCCACCCGTCGGCGAGTCCCCTTCCGCGCCCCCAGCGCGTAAGGCGAGGGCAGGGGTCGTCCGCCGGGCCGGGGAAGTGAGCCGGCACCTCCGTTTGCCAAGCCCCCCGGCCTGATTCGGGATGCGGGGTGGTGTGGGGGCCAAGAGGCCGGGGGCTCCCGCTACTTCTGCGAGGACGCGGGCCAGGTTCGTCAAGGTCTTCCGGGCCAGGCGCAGTTGTTGTCGTAGCTCGGCTTCGCGCTCCCACGACTGTTCGTGCTGCTGACGGGCGACGCCGGACGGCCTCGCCGCTTCGTGCTCGGCGAGGGCGGGGTACCAGCGGGTCAGGAGGGGTCGCACGACGGTGTTGAGGACGGTGACCGCGAGCGAGCCGAAGGTGATCTCGCCCTGCCTGCTCCGGGGTGCGACATCGGGACCGTGGCGACGCTCGTCTCCGGCTTGGCCGAGGGCACCTGGAATCCACCTGACCGCACCACCCAAGTCGCCTATCCTCACAGGGAATCGGGGCCGGAGACGCGGCTCGGCCCGGCCGGGAGGCCGGGGCACGGGCCGGACGGGGAGGGTGACGACGGTGCGCTACCGCCAGCTGGGACGCAGTGGATTGTCCGTGTCGGAAATCGGTTACGGGGCGTGGGGTATCGGTGAGTCCAGCTGGGTGGGTGCCACGGAGGACGAATCCGTGCGCGCTCTGCACCGTGCCATCGACCTCGGCGTGAACTTCATCGACACCGCTCGCGGCTACGGCGAGAGCGAGCGCATAGTCGGCCGCGTCGTCCGTGAGCGGGTCGGCGAGGACGTACGCGTGGCGACCAAAGTGCCGCCCAAGAACCGGGTCTGGCAGCCGCCCGGCGGCACGGACCCGGCCGAGGCGTTCCCGGGCGGGCACATCCGCGAGAGCCTGGAGACCAGTCTGCGCACCAGCGGCCTGGACCACTTCGACCTGCTGCAGTTCCACATCTGGAGCGATGACTGGGTCGGCCGCGGCGACTGGCTGGAGACGATCAGCGAGCTGAAGCGGGAGGGAAAGATCCGCCTGTTCGGCGTCTCCGTCAACGACCATCAGCCCGACAGTGCGCTCGCGCTCGTGCGCAGCGGTGCCGTGGACAGTGTGCAGGTCATCTACAACATCTTCGACCAGGCGCCGGCCGACTCCCTGCTGCCGGCCTGTGCGGAGCACGGCGTCGGCGTCATCGTCCGGGTGGCGCTGGACGAGGGCGGCCTCACCGGCCGGATCACGGCCGACACGGTGTTCCCGGAAGGCGACTGGCGCAACCGCTACTTCCGCGACGACCGCCCGGCACAGGTCGGACAGCGAGTGGCCGCCATCGTCGCCGACCTCGGTATCGCCCCCGATGAGATCGCTGAGACCGCGTTGCGGTTCGTGCTGAGTTCGACGGCGGTTTCCACGGTCATCCCCGGAATGCGCAGCGTACGCAACGTCGAGCGCAACACGGCGGTGAGCGATGGCCGGCCGCTCACCGGTGAGCAACTGGCCGTTCTGGCCAAGCACCGGTGGCAGCGCAACTTCTACGCCTGATCTCCGACGACCGCCACCAGGGGCCGTGCGCGCTCGTACCGAGGCTTCCCCGCTGCGCACGGCCCCCGTATGACGGTGGTGTTCGCCGCCGCCCTACTGCTTGCATGCCCTACGGCATGGCGCCGGTGGTGGGAGCTGCCGTAGTGGGAGCCGCCGTGGTGGGGGGCGTCGTAGTGGTACCGCCGACCGTGGCACCGGCAACCGTGGCGCCGATCGTGACGCCGCCGACCGTGGGGTTACCGGGCACCGTGGCACCGCCCGGGGTGGTCTGACCGCCCTGGGTGGTCTGGGCGCCCTGGGCAGTCCCCGGCGTGGTCTGACCGCCCGGAGTCGTCTGGCCCGGCGTGGTCTGACCGCCCGGAGTCGTCTGGCCCGGAGTCGTCTGACCGCCCGGAGTCGTCTGGCCCGGAGTCGTCTGACCCGGCGTGGTCTGGCCCGGAGTCGTCTGACCCTGAGTCGTCTGCGCGGCAACCGTCGTCGTCGTGCTGGCGCCGGTCGTCGTGGTGGTGGCACCCGTAGTGGTGGCGCCGGTCGTCACGCTGGCGCCGGTCGTCGTGGTGGTGGCACCCGTGGTGGTGGCACCCGTGGTGACGCCTCCTGTGCCTCCTGTGCCGCCACCGCCGACGAAGACGCAGAGCCTCGGGTTCTGGACGACCCTGCCGTTCCGAACGTTCACCACGATGAGCTTGCCGGTATTGGGGTCTCTGAGGAACTTGCAGAGCAGGCTGGGCGCCGCACTCGACGATGTCGAGGCGGTCTTCGCTGTCTGCGGTGCCGCCTGAACGCTCATCACGCCACCCGTGCCGACGAGCGCCACCGTCAGGACGGACGCGCCGATCACGCTGGGCAGGTGTTTCCGGATCCGCTTCACCATGATGCCTCCTTTGGGCGGACGGCCTACGTGGGTATCTCCTTCAGCGTGGAAGGCCGACCATGGCTCCGGTGTTGAACGGGCGTGACCCTGCCGTGACGCCGCTCATGCCGGGGTGGGGGGAACCGGCCCTTCGAGCCGTAGGGGACGGGCGATGAGGACGGCGACGTCGTCGTGGTCGTCCGGGTCGCGGAGGGCGTCGAGGAGGCGGTCGCAGGTGTCCTCCAAGGAGCGGTCGGGGTTACCGAGGAGGCGGAGGAGGAGGTCCAGGCGCGCGTCGATGGGCTGGTGGCGGGTCTCGACCAGACCGTCGGTGTAGAGGACCAGCCGGTCGCCGGGGTGCAGGGGGACGGTGGTGGCCTCGAAGGGGACACCGCCGACGCCGAGGGGTACGCCGGTGGGCAGGTCGAGGAGTTCAGGGGGCTCGCCGGTGCGGATCAGTACCGGGGGAAGATGGCCGGCGATGGCGATGTCGCAGCTCGCGCGGTGCGGGTCGTACACGGCGTAGGCGCAGGTGCCGTAGTACTCCAGCCCGACGGTGATCTTGTCGATGTGCCGCAGTACGTCGCTCGGCGGGATATCGAGGTCGGCCAGGGTGGAGGTGGCGGTGCGCAGGCGCCCCATGGTGGTGGCGGCGTTGATGCCGCTGCCCATCACATCGCCCACGACGAGGGCGGTCTTGTCCGCGGCCAGGGGGATGACGTCGAACCAGTCGCCGCCGACTTCGCTGGTGGTGCCGGCGGGCTGGTAGCGGGTGGCGATCTCCAGTCCCGTCCGGTGCGGCGGACGGTCCGGGAGCAGGCTGCGCTGGAGGGTCACCGCCGTATTGCGCAGGCTCTGGTACAGGCGGGCGTTGTCGATGCACACCGCGGCGCGGTCGGCCAGTTCGGCGGCGAGGGCCAGGTCGTCCTCGTCGAAGGGCAGCGGGTTGCGGGCGCGGGTGAGACACAGCGCGCCGAGCACCTCACCGCGGGCGATCAGCGGCGTGGTGAGGTAGCTGTGGATGCCCGCACGGGCCAGCAGGGCGGCGGCCTCGGGGCCCCGAGCGATACGCGTCAGGTCCCGCTCGCCGACGTGGGAAACCAGGATGGGGCGGCCGGTGCGCACGCATTGGGTGACCAGCCGGTCGGGCCCGTAGCTGGCGAGCCGGCCGGGAGGATCGGCGGCGCGGACCGCCTCGGTCGGGTGGGCGGCGCGCACCGCGAGGGCGCGGAACAGCGCATGGTGGTCCCCGGGTGTGGTGGGTCGGCGGTCGTCCAGGACGGAGTCCAGGACGTCGACCGCCGCCACGTCGGCGAGCTCGGGCACCGTGACGTCGGCCAGTTCGCGGGCGGTCCGTTCCACCTCCAGCGTGGTGCCGATACGGGCGGTGCCGTCGGCGATGATGGCCAGATGCCGGCGGGCGCGGGCCGTCTCGGTGGCCGCACGGTGCCGGTCGGTGACATCCACGACCAGGCCGGCCACCCCGAGGATCCGCCCGCCGGGATCCTCGAGGCGGTAGCAGGAGACGGACCAGGCGTGCTCGTTGTCGGGATCGGCGGGGGTGCGCCCCAAGGTGTACGCGTCGACCAGGGGGCTGCCGGTCGCCAGGACCTGCCGCAGCGCCGTCTCGAGCGCGTCGAGGTCCATCAAGGGCAGCACCTCGCGGACCGACCGGCCGAAATGGTCCCCGGCGGGAACACCGTTCATCCGCTCCAGCGCCGGGTTGACGGCCAGGTAGCGCAGGTCGGTGTCGAAGACGGCCACGCCGATCGGGGACTGCGAGACCAGCCGCGTGGAGAGGGCCACATCCCGTTCCACCTGCCGCAGGACCGCCTCGTCGGTGGCGATCCCCAGCGCATAGAGGTCGCCCCGGACGTCCAGCAGCCGCATGTTGCGGAACTCCACGAGCCGGGTGCTGCCGTCCTTGTGCCGGATGGGGAAGGCACCGGCCCAGCTGCTGCCCGTGCCCATGACCTCGGCGAAGAGTCTGATCACCAGGTCCAGGTGCTGTTCGTGGACCAGCAGCCGGCCCGCGTACTGGCCCAGGGCCTCCTTCGCGGTGTAGCCGAACAGCTCCTCGGCCTGCGGGCTCCACAGCACGATGTGCCCGTCGGAGTCCAGCACCACCGCGGCGACGCCGAGCAGGTCCAGCAGCCCACTGCGCTGCGGCGGTCCGGCGTCGGGCTGATCGCCCACGGGTCCGAAGGGGCCGGCTGTCCTCATCCCAGGCACTCCCTCCGCCCGTGAGCGCGGCCTGCGCCAGGCTGTGGCCTCTGTCCCCGCACCTCGCAGTGCCTCCATGGTGCCCCGGACCAGGGCGACCCCGCAGGGCGTGCGGGCGGGCCGGCACGGCACGCGGCCACGGACCGGGCGTCCGGAGCGAGGGGAGTTATCCACAGGGTCGACGGCGACCCCCGCGGAACTCGTAGGCTTCTGGAATGGCTCTGGCGGACGTGGAAATGGTCGTGGACATGGATGTGGCAGGCGCCTCGGACGCAAGCGAGGCGGTGCAGGTACTGCGCCGGGTGTTCGGGTACGAGTCGTTCCGCGGCAGTCAGCAGGAGATCATCGAGCACGTCATAGGGGGCGGGGACGCGGTCGTCCTGATGCCGACCGGTGGCGGCAAGTCGCTCTGCTATCAGATTCCCTCGCTGGTCAGAGGCGGTGTGGGGGTGGTCATCTCGCCCCTGATCGCGTTGATGCAGGACCAGGTCGATGCCCTGCGGGCGCTCGGGGTGCGGGCCGGGTTCCTCAATTCGACGCAGGATCTGGAGGAGCGGCGGCTCGTCGAGGCCGAGTTCCTGGCCGGGGAGCTGGATCTGCTGTATCTGGCCCCCGAGCGGCTGCGGGTCGAACAGACGCTGAGCCTGCTGGACCGCGGGAAGGTCTCGCTCTTCGCGATCGACGAGGCGCACTGTGTCGCGCAGTGGGGCCATGACTTCCGGCCGGATTACCTGGCGCTGTCGATGCTGCACGAGCGCTGGCCCGAGGTGCCGCGGATCGCGCTGACCGCCACCGCGACCGAGGCGACCCATACCGAGATCACCTCCCGGCTGCGGATGGCCGACGCCCGGCACTTCGTCGCGAGCTTCGACCGGCCGAACATCCAGTACCGGATCGCGGCGAAGAGCGAGCCGAAGAAGCAGCTGCTGGACCTGCTGCGGAACGAGCATGCGGGGGACGCGGGAATCGTCTACTGCCTGTCGCGGGCCTCGGTCGAGAAGACCGCACAGTTCCTGGTGGAGAACGGCATCGCGGCGGTGCCGTACCACGCGGGGCTCGACCCGCGGACGCGTGCCGAGCACCAGGCCCGCTTCCTGCGTGAGGACGGGCTGACCGTGGTCGCCACGATCGCGTTCGGGATGGGCATCGACAAGCCGGATGTGCGGTTCGTGGCGCATCTGGATCTGCCGAAGTCGGTGGAGGGCTACTACCAGGAGACGGGGCGCGCCGGGCGTGACGGGCAGCCGTCGACGGCCTGGCTGGCCTATGGGCTGCAGGATGTGGTGCAGCAGCGGAAGATGATCGACGGGTCGGAGGGGGACGAGGCGCACCGGCGGCGGCTGTCGGCCCACCTCGACGCGATGCTGGCGCTGTGCGAGACGGTGCAGTGCCGCCGGGTCCGGCTGCTGGCCTACTTCGGGCAGGAGAGCAGCGCATGCGGCAACTGCGATACGTGCCTGGCCCCGCCGGAGACCTGGGACGGCACGGTGGCCGCGCAGAAGCTCCTGTCCACGGTCGTCCGGCTGAAGCGAGAGCGCGGGCAGAAGTTCGGCGCGGGCCAGATCATCGACATCCTGACGGGGAAGAAGACCGCCAAGGTCATTCAGTTCGATCACGACGGGCTGAGCGTCTTCGGAGTGGGGGACGACCTCCGGGACGCCGAATGGCGTGGTGTCGTACGGCAGTTGCTGGCTCAGGGGCTGCTCGCCGTCGAAGGTGATTACGGCACGCTGGTGCTCACGGAGGCGAGCGGCGAGGTGCTGGGCGGCCGGCGCGAGGTGCCGATGCGGCGGGAGCCGGAGAAGGCGGCGCGGGCGGCCAAGGCGAAGACGAAGAGCAAGCGTGCGGCTCCGGTGGACCTGCCGGAAGAGGCCCTGCCGGTCTTCGAGGCACTGCGCGGCTGGCGGGGGCGGACGGCCAAGGAGCAGGGCGTGCCCGCGTATGTGATCTTCCACGATGCGACGCTGCGGGAGATCGCCACGGTCCGGCCGGCGACCACGGCCGAGCTCGGCGCGGTCAGCGGCGTCGGCGAGAACAAGCTCGCGAAGTACGGATCGCAGATCTTGGATGTGCTGGCGGGGCGGGAGAGCCCCGAGGGAGAGAGCGGCGGCGGAGAGGGAGCCGGCGCGTCAGCGGCGGGCGGGGGGACGGTGGCGGCCGGGGCAACGGCGGCCGGGCCCAGGGCGGGGGCCAAGCCAGCAACGACGGCCGGGGCTGCCGGGGCGGCCCGGCCGGGCAGGGCGCCGGGGGAAGCTCCCCTGGGGCCGGAGCCTGACGACGAGGAGGCGTTTCCGGAGCCGCCGGATGACATCGACTGGTAGCCGGATGGCAGTGGCCGCTACCGCTGGGCGGCCAGGTGGCCGGGCGGCCGGATGGCCGGATGGCCGGGCGGCCGGATGGCCGGGCGGCCGGATGGCCGGGCGGCCGGATGGCCGGGCGGCCGGATGGCCGGGCGGCCGGATGGCCGGATGGCCGGATGGCCGGGCGGCCAGGTGGCTGGGCGGCCGCCCCGCCGCCCCCCGTGCGGGGGCCGTGCCGGCGGAGCACGGGGAGCAGCTTCAGTAGTGGGGCAGGCAAGAGGTCGGCAGCGGGTCAAGGAGCTCGGGGGGCGGCATCAGGCAGTCGGAGGATCGTGCGGGCGCCACCGTCGGACGCGTTGGTGAAGCGGAGGTCGATGCCCAGGACGGCGGACTGGCCGACGGCGATGGTCAGGCCCAGGCCGTGGCCCTTGCCACGGCCCGGGGCGTCGGTGCGGAAGCGCTGCGGACCGTGTTCCAGCAGGTCGGCGGAGTAACCCGGGCCGTGGTCACGTACCTCGATGAGCGCCGGGCCGCCGGGCGGGGCGTCGACGGTGACGACGACCGGGGGCCGGCCGTGCCGGTGTGCGTTGATGACGAGGTTGGCGAGGATGCGGTCGAGCCGGCGGCGGTCGGTCTCGATCACCCGGTCGGCGGCGATCCGCACAGCGGTGTCGAGGCCGGTGGCGAGTACGGAGCCTTCGACCAGCGTCCCGAGGTCATAGGCGTCGAGGTCGGCGCGCTCGGTGCCGGAGTCCAGCCGGGAGATCTCCAGCAGGTCCTCGGTGAGGCGGTGCAGCGCCCGCAGCCGGTCGTTGATCATCTCCTTGGGCCGCCCCTCCGGCAGCAGCTCGGCCGAGGCCAGGATGCCGGTGAGCGGCGTCCTGAGCTCATGGGCGACATCGGCGGTGAAGCGCTGTTCCGCCTGGAGCCGCCTCTGCAGGGAGCCCGCCACCGAGTCCAGCGCCGCGGCCACCGCCGCCACCTCGTCCTGCCCGGCGGACCCGCCGCCCGCCGCATCCGCGCCGTTGCCGACCCGGGCGTCCAGGTCGCCGGCG
Source organism: Streptomyces sp. NPDC047049 (assembly GCF_040643995.1). NCBI lineage: Bacteria > Bacillati > Actinomycetota > Actinomycetes > Kitasatosporales > Streptomycetaceae > Streptomyces > Streptomyces sp. NPDC047049. The sequence goes on from NZ_JBEYVM010000015.1 coordinate 78,344, forward strand.
GTGATACGGCGCGCGACCGCCGCAGTGGTGGCCAGCCGCCGGCTGATGCGCTGGGCCAGGAACAGCCCGGCGAGGGCGACGGCCGCGGCGGCGAGCACGGCAGAGCCGAGGATGGCGGTGTCGAGCTTGTCGAGGGAGCGGTGCGTGTTGCCGTAGGGCGACCAGACGGCCATGACGTGTCTGTCGGCCGGCGCCGCCGCCCACATGACGAGGCGGCCCCGATACGTGCCCACCATCGTGCCGTGCTCGCCGGAGCGTGCCAACCGGCGCAATTCGGCGGGAAGCTGGGGCGGGTCGAGGAGGGAGTTGAGACCTTCGCGTGAAGTGCCGTACTCGAAGAGGTCCAGGGCGGTGCCGAGGTTGGCGCTGGTCTCCTTGCGGACCTGGCCGACGGTCTGACGGGCCACCGCGTTGTGGACGAGGGCCCCGAGGACGGCGGCGACCGCGCAGCTCACCGCCATCACGGTCAGCGCGATCTTCCAGCGGAGGGAGACCGCCGGGCGTTTCACGGGCTGCCGCCGCCGGCCCGTGGGGTCTGGGAGGTGCGGGCGTCATCGAGGGTGAGGTTCCACAGACTCATCGAATCGCCGTCCCAGAGATAGTCGGTGACGCTGACGTACCGGGGATCCTTGGTGGGCTCGCGGATGGCGAGGTGCCCGGCCGCCAGCTCGACACCGGCCAGCACCCCACGCAGCACGAGCACCCGCGTCACCACCGCGCCCCGGACGCTGTACACCCGCAGCTCACTGTTGCGGGGCGTGAGGTTGACGGCCATGAGCAGGTCCGGCTTGCCGTCGCCGGTGAGGTCGTGCAGCTCGGGGCGGCGTACCGACTTCGGGGCGGGCGGCTTTCCGCCCTGCGCGGCGATGTCCGCGTTGAGGACGGCGAGCGGGTTCGCGTCCGCCATGCTGCCGCCGGGGATCCGCGGGACGTGCGGTACGGGTACCAGGGCCGCCGGATTCTCGTCGCGGCCGGGCGGGGCGGGCGAATAGTCCGGCCACAGCACCAGCGGCGCATCCACGTCCCGGGCCCGCCCCTCGCTCTGCAGCCCCTCCACGCCCGCGCATCCCGTCGCGAGGAGGGCGAGCGAGGCGAGTGAGGCGAGGACTGCGAGGACGGAGCAGGGTGAGCGGGGTGAGCGGCCGGAGAGGGCGAGGAGAGGGGAGCGGGCAAAACGGTGGGCGCGCGCCGTACCGGGTCGCAGCCGTCGCATATCCTCGCCACCACCTTCACGCCTCCACACCTTCACGCCCTGCGCCTCCGCGCCCCCACGCCTCCACACCTTCACGCCCTGCGCCTCCGCGCCTTGCCGCTGCGCAGCCTGCTGCCTTCCCGCCCGCATGCCTGCCCGGCAGATAGCCAACCCGCATGCCGACCGGCCCGCCGCGCGATACGCCCCGTGGAGCCGATCACTCGACGTGCTCACCGACGTGACCCCTCACACAAAAAAGCGCCACATAAAAGGACGTAACCTGACACAAAGCTATCCAAGACGACGGCGAACGGAATCTTTGGATCGGCCATTCCGGCGGCTTGTGGGAGCCTTTGCCCCATCGGGCGGGCGTTCCTTCACACGACCGCTCCCAGAGATCACAGCGACTGTTACACAACGTACGGATTACCGTTAAGGACGCTCCGTAGCGTGCTCCTTAGTCACCACGCCCCTACGGCGGCACCAGCCGCCCACGACGAGGAGTACCCATGCGGGCCCAGCACCGCTCCATGATCCGTACCGCCACCGTCGCGACCGGTGCGCTGGCCGTCCTGCTGCTTCCTGCGGGCGCCGCCTTCGCCGCCGACTCCACCGCGCCCACGGAGAGCCGGACATCGATCATGCTGCCCGACAACGGGCTGGCCGGTCTGGCCGAGAAGGCCGGTCATCTTCCCAAGGCCGGGGTGATAGGCGGTGCGGGTGCGCTGGGCGTGGCCGGCGCGGTCCTCGCCGTGCACCGTCGGCGCCACGGCAGCCGGGGACGCCAGGAGGCCTAGGGCCGCCCCAAGCCCCCCTCCGGCTACTCCTCCTCCCCCACCAGCCGCTGCACCTCCTCGTAGCCCAGCGCCTCGCCGCCCGCCCCGGCCGCATCTGTGGGCCGTTGGCCCGTACGGATCGCGTCCGCCGCCGTGAGGGTGGCCTGCAGCGCCGTACGGAACAGCAGCGAACCGGTGCTGATGCGGCGTACGCCGAGGTCCGCCAGACGGCTGACGGTGTGCCGTCCGGGGGCGAAGAGGATGTTCAGCGGCGCGGGGATCCCGGCGACCAGAGCCGACACCTCCTCGTCGGCGATGACGCCCGGTACGAAGATGCCGTCCGCGCCCGCCTCCAGATAGCACTCGGCGCGCGCGAGCGTCGCCGACAGCGGCGGCGGGCTGTCCGTCAGCCAGTGGGTGTCGATCCGGGCATTGAGGAACAGGCCCGGCGCCCGCTCCTTCACCGCGCTGAGCAATTCGGCCTGGCGTACCGGGTCCTGCAGCCCTCCGCCGCCGGGCAGCCCGTCCTCCAGGTTCAGCCCGGCCGCCCCTGCCTCCGCCAACTCGGCGGCCAAGTCTCCCACTTGGCCGGCGTCGCCGCCGAATCCGCCCTCCACGTCGACCGTGTACGGGCAGGACAGCCGGCCATTGAGCCGCAGCGCCAGGGCCAGCGTCGCGTCCCGGGTCTCGGCGAGCCCGCGCCCGTCCGGATAGCCGTGGGCCGCGGCGACGCCCAGGCTCGTGGTGCCGACCGCCGCGTATCCGGCCCCGGCGAGCGCGACGGCCGAGATGACATCCCAGGCGTTGGGCAGCAGCAGCGGCTGGTCGGCATGGTGCAGCGCATGGAAGTGGAAGGTGGCGTACTCCGGGGAGGTGCTCATACGGGCACCGTAGGCCGGAGTCCCTTCGGTAGGCGCCGAAGACTCGCGGCGGACAATGGAGTCATGACCACTCCGGCGTACAGCTCCGAGCTCGCACGGCTGGCCGCGCTGCTCGCGGACCGCACCCGGGCGTCCTTCTGCCTGGCCCTGCTCGACGGCCGGGCCTGGACGGCCGGTGAGCTGGCCGCGTATGCGCAGGTCGCGCCCTCGACGGCGAGCGAGCATCTGACCCGGCTCACCGACGGCGGGCTGCTGGTGGAGCGCCACCAGGGCCGCCACCGTTACGTCCAGCTCGCCGGTCCGCGCGTCGCCGAGCTGCTGGAATCCCTGATCGCACAGCTCGACCTGCCGGCCGAGCGACCCCGCGGGCTGCGTGCCGTGAGCGCTTCCGCCGCGCTCGCCCGGGGCCGCACCTGTTACGACCACCTGGCGGGCCGGCTCGGCGTGACGATCACCGACGCCATGACCGGGCGGGGGCTGCTCGACCAGGACGGCGGGTTCGCGCTCACCGACGCCGGGCGGCGGTGGCTCACCGACGGCCTGGGGATCGAGCCGGCCGCGCTGCGCACGGGGCGGCGGCCCCAGGCCCGCGGCTGCCTGGACTGGACCGAGCGCCGGGCCCACCTCGCGGGCACGGCCGGTGCCCGGCTCTGCGACCGGCTGCTGGACCGGCACTGGGTCCGCCGGATCGGCAGCGGCCGGGCCGTGCGCCTCACCCCGGACGGGGCGACGGCGCTGCGGGACCTGCTGGGGATCGACGGGGCGGCGGCCGATCTGATGTGAGGGGCGGTCCGCCCGACCCTGCGGCTCCCTACACCCAGCTGCCGGTATCCGAGCCGCACCCGCCCGAGTACCGAGCCCCGAAGCCCCGGACCCCGGCCCCGCGCCCCCAGCCCCGAAATCCCCGGCCCCGCGCCCCCGGCCCCGAAATCCCGATGCTCCGCCCTCCCCTCCCCCGTACCGTACGAGCATGATCGCGACACCGCGCCCGGACGGGACCGCGCCCGCCACCCGTACCCTCTGGCGCCCCACCGGCCCCGAGGAGCTGGCCCTGGTCGAGGCCTCCGGCTGGCGCGCCTGGCCGCCCCGCCTGCCCGACCAGCCGATCTTCTACCCCGTACTCAACGAGGACTACGCGATACGGATCGCCCGCGACTGGAATGTGCCGGCCTCCGGCGTCGGCCATGTCACCCGCTTCGAGATCGAGGCGGACTTCGCCGAGCGCTATCCGGTGCGGCAGGCGGGCGGCGAGACGATCCTCGAACTGTGGGTCCCCGCGGAGGAGCTGGCGGAGTTCAACCGGCACATCGTCGGGCGCATCGAGCTCGTCCGCAGCTTCCACCCACCGCAAGGATCATGACGGCGTCGCGGCGCCGCGACCCCGCCGCTCCCGTTCTGCTGACCTCGGCACCACGCACCAGCACCGCCGCCCTGCTGAACGGGGCGGCCGCCCGCCGCGGCCTCGAAACGGTGACCTTGACCGGGCCGGACACCCTGCGCGAGCTGGCCGGACGGGCGGTCCACTGGTACGGCGGACCGCGCACCGCCGACCGCGTCGCCGGACCACTGCGGCTGGGACTGCTGGACCCTCCGGACGACTGGCTGACCCGCCTTCCACGGCAACTCACCCTTCGCCAGGTCGAGTTGACGACACACGCGGAAGCGTCACGGCGTACCGGGCCGTTCTTCGCCAAACCGCCGAGCGACAAGTCCTTCCCACCGGGCGTGGTGGCCTGCGGGACGCAGTTGCCGCCGGCCGCCCCGCAGACTCCGGTGCTCGTCTCGGAGGTCGTCTCCTTCGTCGCCGAGTACCGGCTGTTCCTCCTGGACGGCGCCCTGGTCACGGCCACCCGCTACGCCGTCCACGGCCGCCTGGACCCCGCACCGCTCGACGACGATCCGTACGCCCCGGACGTCCGCGCCTTCGCCGCCCGGCTGCCGGCACTCGCCCCGCTGCCGAGTGCGGCGGCGGTCGATGCGGGGCGGCTGGACGGGGGCGGCTGGGCCGTGGTGGAGGCCAATATGCCGTACTTCGCGCACTGTTACGCCGCGGATCCCGCGGCCGTGCTGGACGTGGTACTGCGGGCGGCAGGTCCGTATGCGCGTGTCCAGGAGGGCGATCGTCGTTTCCTGCGCGCGCAAGGGGCCCGGAGGAACTCGGCGGCCACGAGGACCCAGGAGCCCAAGGACCCCAGGGCCCCTCTACGGCCTTGACGGCCTCACGACCTGACGGCCGGCCTCCGCCACCCCCGCCCCCGATCCCGCTTCGGCACCCGGTCCCGCTCCGGCTCCCGGCCCCGGCCCGGGCCCCTCACAAGCCCCCGCCCGCCCATACACCGTGATCCTGGCGCCCCTGACCTGCAGTGTGCGGCAGGCCTTGAACGCGGTGTGCAGCGTGGACCGTTTGGCGATCTCCTGGTCGTTGTCGTCGGCCGGCTGCCCGTCGGGGTCGCCGGCGACGACGATCCGGCGGACGGCCAGCATCCGGTCGTGGACCGCCTCGCCGGGCCGCTCGGTGCCGTAGAGGGTGTGGGAGGCCAACGGGCTCTCGGCCTGGGCGAGATCGCGCAGGCCACGGAAGTCGTCCGGCAGGGTCGCGCGCCAGATCCGCCTGCGGGACGGCATGAACAGCAGGCCGTCGCCCGGCTCGGCCACCTCGTGCACGGCGTGCGCGATCGCGGTGACATCGTCGACCCGGCTGTCCGGGCTGCGCAGATGGACGTTGACGGGCAGCAGCGCGGCCGGCACCACGGCCACCGCCGCCATCCGCCGCAGCCGCCGGCCACGGGTCTGGCCCAGCTCACCGGCCGGCCGCAGCAGCCGCGCCAGCGCGGCGCCCGCGAGCAGCGCGAACCCGACGACGTAGTAGAGGACATAGCGGTCCACATAGGCGGGTTCGACATGGGAGAGGAGCAGCAGGAGGAGGGTGGGCAGGAGCAGCAGGGGAATGCCCAGGGCGCGCAGCCCGATCGGGCCGCGGGAGCGGATCCGGACGCGGGCGCAGGCGAGACCGAGGACCGCGAGCACGGCGAAGGTCAGCAGTTGGACGGGGTCCGGCCACATGAGCCAGCTGATCTGCGCGGACTGCCGGGTGCTGAAGACCGCGAGCGGGGCCAGACCGGCGAGGACGGTGACCGAGGAGAGCAGCCAGGCGCGCCGGGTCCGGCGGGGCAGCTGCGCGAGGATCACCGCGGCGCCGTGTGCGGGCAGTGCCAGCGAGGCGAACTCGTGCAGCAGGCAGGCGACCAGCATCAGCGCCGCATAGCCGAGCCACAGCGTGCGGCGCGGGCGGGCCGCGGCCGCCACCAGCAGATAGCTCGCCCAGACCACCAGCGCACAGACCGTCGCATACGAGCGGCCCTCCTGCGCGTACTGCTGCACGACCGGGATCAGCGCGAAGGTGCAGCCCGCCAGCAGCCCCGTCCGCCGCCCGACCAGGCGCTCCCCCAGCAGGGCGACCCCCGCAGCGGCGGCGGTCATCGCGGCCACGGACGGCAGCCGCAGGCCGACGGCCTCGCCGAGGGCGCCGCCGAGGGAGACGTCGTAGACGCGGAACCAGAGGTGCATCAGCGCGTAATAGAGGCCGTGGACGACATCGACGTGCTGCAGCGTGGGCCACAGGTCGGCCAGGCTGCGGTGCGCCATGTCGTAAGTGACCGCCTCGTCCCGCCATATGGCGTCCTGCCGGCGGATCCCCCACGCCCCCAGAAGCAACATCAGCCCGGAGGGCAACAGCACCACCGCGCTCCGCGCCGCCCGGACACCGCGGGCGGCCACGGCGGACGGGTACGTCTTCTGCGCTTGCGCTACGTCGATGACGGACTCCGGTCACGCGCGGGACGGACGGACAGACAGTCAGAAGGGCAGGCTCACGATAGGCGGGCCACCGGGTGGACGACCAGACGGGCGAGCGGGACGGCGACCACGGGCGGCGGCCATGCGCGGCAGCAGCCATGCGCGGCAGCAGCCATGCGCGGCAATCGAAAAGAAACGCACCCGGTGGCCGCGGGGCAGGAGTGGATCAGGCCCCCGGAACCGGGCGGGGCCGGTGATCCGGGGGCCGTGGGCGGTGATCCGGGGGCCGCGGGCCGGACGCCCGCGGCCCCCGGCCCGCTCAGGTGATGCGGACCAGCTTCGCTCCGAAGGACGGCTCGACGAGGTCCTTCTGCAGGGCGACCGGCACCTTCTGCATGCTCTCGCCGTTGCCGACGGTCAGCACACCGACCTCGGTACCGGCCTTCGCGGTGTGCGGGACGGTCTTGCCCCCGTCACCGACGCTCAACTTCAGCTTCTGGCCCGGGACACCGACCGCCTTGAGGTCCTTGGTGGCGACGACCGGCGTGCGTCCGTTCAGGCCGTCGTCGACATAGCCGACGACCTGACCCTTCTTCACCGCCGTGGCCGAGGTCAGCGCGTTGCGTACGGCCTCGATGACCTTCTGGCTGTTCTCCTTGACCATCGTGAGGCTGTTGGCGCCGTCGGGGTCCAGGCCCTTGAAGTGCTGGTCCATCATCGTGCCCAGTATCAGCCGGTCCTTGCCGTCGACGGTCTTGTAGGCCGCCCAGGACAGCGTGCCACCGGCCGCCGTGCTGGAGCCGGTCTTGATGCCCTTGATGCTCAGCCCGGCCAGCAGCAGGTTGTCGATGTTGCTGTTGATCCGCTTCGACAGGCCCGGGATGGCGGTGTTGGGCGTGGCGACGATCGGCCGGAAGGCGTCGAACTTCATGACGGCCTCGGCCAGCTTGAGCTGGTCGACCGCGGTGCTGACGGTCTTGGGGTCCAGGCCGCTGGGGTCGGTGTAGGTGGTGTTCTTCATGCCCAGGTCCTTGGCGGCGGCGTTCATCTTCTTGACGAACGCTGCCTCGTTGTCGGACTTGGTGTCCCAACGGGCCAGCAGCCGGGCGATGTTGTTGCCGGACGGGATCATCAGCATCTTGATCATGTCCTGCTGGCTGAACTTCTGCCCCGCCTTGAGCCCCTCGATCCGGGACTCGTGCCGGGAGCCGCCCTCGGTCACCGCCTTGGCGTCGACCTCGATCTGCGGGCCCTTCTCGTCCTTCTTGAGCGGGTGGTCCCGGAGGACGACATAGGCCGTCATGATCTTGGCCACGCTCGCGGTGGGCACCGGCTTCTCCTTGCCGAACGTCCCCAGGTCCCCGGAGCCCACCACCTTGACCGCCGCCTGCCCCTGCGAGGGCCACGGGATCGCGAGCTTGCTGCCCTCGAAGGTGTAGGAGGACGCGGCGTCGCCGACGGTGAGCGTCGGGTCGGGCAGCGGGCGCACCGCCTGGGCGACCACGAAGATGATCACCAGCAGCACCGCCAGCGGGGTCCAGATCTTGAACCGGCGGACGACCGTGCGCAGCGGGGTCTCGGGCGGCGGCGGGGTGTTGGTGAGCTGCGCCAGGAGATCGAGCGGCGGCAGGGGTTCCTGCTTGGTCCGCTCCGACTCGGGCAGCGCGGCGGGAGCGGCGGCGGCCGTGGCTCCCGTGGCGGCGGACGGCATGGCGCCCGGCCGGCCGGCGGGCTTGGCCGGCGACGTCGTCTCGGCAGCCTTGTCGGCGGGCTTGGCGGGCTTGGCGGCGGGAAGCGCGCCGGCGGCCTTGCCCTCCGGCTTCGCCTCCGTCTTGTCCGCGGCCTTATCCGCAGCCTTACCGGCGGGCTGGTCGGCGGGCTGGTCGGACGTCTTGCCCGCCGCCTTGCCCGAGGGCTGCTCCACGGCCTTGTCGGACGTACGGGCGGGCGTCCTGGGCGCCGTCTTGCCCAGCGACTTACCGGCGGTACCGTCGTCCGTCGACTTCAGCGCCACGAACTGACTGGTCCGCTCGGAGTCCCGCTCGGGACCGCGCGCCCCCTTGGCATCGGCCTTGGCGTCGGCCTTGGCGTCGGCCTTGGCACCGGGCTTGGTCGCGCCCTTGGCGTCGGCCTTGGCGCCGGTCTTGGCCTCGCCCTCCGCCGTGTCCTTGGTCTTGCCCTCGGCAGCAGCTTCGCCCTTGGCGCCGGGCTTGCCCTTGCTCTCGGACTTGCCCTCCGCGGCGCCGTTGCTCTGGGCCTTGTCCTTGGCGGCGTCCGTGGCCTTGGCGACGTCCTTGTCCTTGGCGGCGTCCGTGGCCTTGGCGACGTTCTTGTCCTTGGCCGGGGGCGTGACCTTGGCCGCGTCCTCGCCCCTGGCGGGCGGGGTGATCTTGAACGCCGTGGTCGCCTGGTCGACGGCACCGGCCGCCGCACCCTTCCCCTTCAGCTTCGCGACAGCAAACACCCGGGTGGCTTCATCCACCGCCGTCCCGTCGGCATCGGCATCGGCATCGGCATCGGCATCGGCATCCTCGCCGCTGCCCTTGCGGTCGACCTTGCCCTTGCCGTTGCCCTTGCCCGCAGACACAGCGCCGGCCTTCCCGCCGGCCTTCTCGTCAGGCTTGCCCTTCTGCGGCCCGACGGTCTTGAAGACGGCGGTCGGCTGATCGACAACCTCATCCGCGGACTCAGCCTCGTCCGCGGGCTCGGCCTTGGACGACGGCTCAGCCTTGGACGACGACTCGGCCTGGGACGACGACTTACCCTCCGCCTCGGCCTCAGCCTTGCCTGACGCGGACTTCCCGGGCTCCGCTTCCGGCTCCGCCCCCTGCTTCACTTCCGGCTTTGCGGCGGCACCCTCAGCATCACCGTCAGCGCCATCGCCGGCCTCAGCGCCGCCGTCACCGCCATCGCCGTCCTCGGCGCCCTCGATGCCGACCTCAGCGCCCTCAGCACCGGCCTCGGTACCGCCCTCGGCGTCCTCCGCGTCCTCATCGCCCTTCCCGGCGACCCAGGCGGCCACAGCGTCCCGAAGGCGCTCATCGCCACCCCCGCCACCGCCATCGGCACTCTCGGCGGCCTCAGCGGCCTCCTGAGGCGCCTCCGACGCCTCAGACGCTCCAGCCCCCTCAGGCGCCTCGCCGCCCTCAGACGCTTCGGCCCCGGCCGCGGCCTTGGCCCCGGCCGCAGACTCCGACTTCACACCAGACCCCGACTTCGCCCCAGATTCCCCAGATTCCGACTTCGCCGCAGACTTCGGCGCCGCCGCAGCCTCCGGCTCCTTCTCAGGCTTCGAGTCCGTTCCGGCCCCCGGTTCCTTCGCCGGCTCGGCCGGCTCCCCGCGGAAGGCGGACAGGCGCGGATCACGTTTGCTCCGCGCCGTCTCCCCCGACGCCTGCTTCTTGTCCGACTTACCGGGGGACTCGCCCGCCACCGATGTCTCCTTCATACGTCGCCACGCTGCCTTGGCCCTGTGTTCCCAAGTGTCCTGTGTCCGCATGGCACCATCTCGCCGCCACGCGTACCGGTAGGCGCCGCACCCCACAGAAAGATGTCGCCTACGTGCAAGACGAGAACGACATACCTACCGGTTCCCTACCGAACCCCCCACGCACCCTCGACAGATGAATGTGAGAGGGGTCACCCTGTCATTCATCCACGCGGGGAGGCATGGATGGGCAGGAGCCGCAGAACAATTCCGGAGGAGCTTCTGCTGCTCGCTTTGGACCCGACGACGGGTACCACAGCGCAGCCGCAGTCGCTCGACCTCGGCCTGGCCGGGGCCCAGCTAGTAGAGCTGGCTCTGGCAGGACGGATAGCCCCAGACGGGGATCGTATCGCCGTGGTGATGGCACGGCCGACAGGAGATCCAACTCTGGACTCCGCGCTCGAACTGCTGCGCCGACGCGGCAGTCCGGTGCGCGCGGTCCACTGGATCGGCGGGCCCCGGCTGGGGCTGCGCCAGACCTACCTCACGCACCTGGAACGGTGCGGCATGGTGCATGCCGTGGCGGGACAGATGTGCGGGGTGCTGCCGACGACGCGCTACCAGGCGACGGAGACGGCCATCAGCCGGGAAATCAGGGCCCGGCTGGACAACGCGATCCGCACCGGCGTACCCCCGGACCCGCGGACCGCGGCGCTCGCCGCGCTGGCCCATGCGGTCGGTCTCGGCAAGCATCTCTATCCAGGGAACGAAGGGCGGTCATCGCGCTCCCGTCTCCGGGATCTGATCCGGCACGACCCGATGGGCGGACTGGTCGCACACGCCGTCATGGATGTGCAGAACGGCGTCGCGGCACAGCCACGACGGCCGCAGGCCGCCGCCACGGGACCCGTACGGCAACCGGCGGCCCGGGCCTCGGCGGAACCGGCCGGTGCGCCGGGCCAGTCGCGGCACGGCCACGGCCGGATGGCCCGGGTGGGCGCCCGCTGACGCCGTAAGACACCCGGCGGCGCCTCATGCGTCACCGCTACACCCACCGCACCAGGGCACCACCGCACACCGGACCACGCACCACCGTCCCCACGATCCCGTTCGGGAGCCGCAGCAAGAAGCGCGGGGTGGCGGGCCGGCCGTTCAGGACGACGGCAGGCCCGCCACCCCGCGCACCTGCGCGGGCGCATTTTCCCGATTCCGGCCCCAAATTTCCACCGTGACCACCTTGTCCAGCCATTTGCCAGCGCGACGTGGACCGTTGGTGGCAGTCTGCTGACCAGAAAACAGCAGTACGGAGCCGGAGGTGCACTTAGCGTGGCGTCCAACGTCAACCCCACCGTCAGGCGACGCCGATTGGGCCAGGAGCTGCGCAGGCTTCGAGAGGCCAAAGGCATGACGGCAGAAGAGGTGGCGGACCGGCTGCTCGTCTCGCAGTCGAAGATCAGCAGATTGGAGAACGGGCGTCGCAGCATCAGCCAGCGCGATGTCCGCGATCTGTGCGGGGTCTACGAGGTCGAAGACCACCGCATCGTGGATTCGCTGATGCAGATGGCCAAGGATTCACGCCAGCAGGGGTGGTGGCACGCCTTCGGCGACATCCCGTACAGCGTCTACATCGGCCTGGAGACCGAGGCCGCCTCGCTGCGGGTGTACGAATCCCTGCTGGTGCCCGGTCTGCTCCAGACGACCGACTATGCCCAGGCGGTCATTCCCGGCACGGTCCCCGAGCTGGCGCCCGACCATTTGGAGAAGCGCATTCAGGTGCGGATGCGGCGCCAGGACCGGATCAATGATTCCGAGCACCCGTTGCGGCTGTGGGCGGTGCTGGACGAGAGCGCGCTGCGCAGGGTGGTCGGCAGCCACCTGATCATGCGCGAGCAACTGGACCATCTTGTCGAGATGAGCCAATTGCCGCATGTGACGGTCCAGATTCTGCCGTACGACACCGGTGCGCACGCCGGCATGTCGGGAACGTTCTCCATCCTCGAATTCGACGATGCCGCCGATTCCAGCGTGGTCTACATCGAGGGCGTCACCAGCGACCTCTATCTGGAGAAGACCAATGATGTGCACAAGTACACGATCATGTACGAGCATTTGCGCGCACAGGCATTGAGCGCCGAGCAGAGCCGGGAGTTCATCGCTGCCGCGGCGAAATCCCATGCGGATGCCGCGGGGTGAGGACCGCCGGGGAGAAATAGTACGGAACCGGCATTCCAGCGGAGAGGTTGGCACGGTACACCTGCACCCGCCTCCGTGAATAGGGATCAAGAAATATGCCATTCGGACGGGTGAACGGCCTCTGCGGCTCGTGATGTTGGCGCGTAGCGTCATCACTACCGAATCCGCGGTAACTCAGAGTGAGCTGGAGTGAACATGGCCGTGCAGCCCAATTCCGCATTCTCCTGGACCAAGTCCTCGTACTCCGGTGGCAACGGCGCCTGCGTGGAAATCGCCGTGCCCGCCGTCACCGCTATTGCCGTACGGGACTCCAAGGACCCCGACGGTCCGCGCCTCACGTTCGACAACTCCTCCTGGGCCCGCTTCGTGTCGGACATCGCCGGTGGCGCGTTCGACCGGGCGTGACCTGAGCTGTCACCGTCCGCGGGTCCGCAGTCCGCAGATACGAGCCCTCTCGACTGGATCGCCGTCCCGGCCGAGGGGGCTCGGCCACGTCCGGGCCCATGGCCAACTCACGTACGTACCCACGCCTCTTGCCCGGCGGGCCTCCGGCGGCCGCGGAGGCCGCCGGACCGCCGTCGCTCAGCGCAGCTCGGATACGTACCGGTCCGTCCCGGGCACGGTCGGGATGAACGGCGCCACCAGCTCCACCCGCCCCCGTGCCGAATCCGCGACCTCCTCCTCCAGACCGGCGAAGTGCGCCGTCCAGCCGTCGCGCGGGTCCAGCTGGAGGAACCACAGGAGGGTCAGCCGGGTATCCACCCCCACGACCTGCTTCACGTAGGACATCCGGTCCCCCGGCAGCGGTGTCGGCCGGAAGACCGTCACCATCGCCGCCGGTGAACCCGCCAGCCGCCGGGGGAGGTGGCGGGCGCACAGCCACTCCACGAGCTCGGCCCGCTGCTCCGGCCCCTCCGCGTCGATCACCTCCAGCACCAGCCCGGCGTAGGGGTGGTCCAGGGCGTGGAAGTCACGGGGGCCGGCGGCGCCGTCCCGGTAGACCGTTGCCACATGGTCCTGGAAGGCCGTGAAGACGTGCGTACGGTCCTGGTAGACCCGGCCGTCCCGGTTGAGGCGCTGATTGATGCCGACGGTCCACTTCATGTGCTCGTCGTAACGGCCCTCGGTGAGCCAGTAGGTGGAGAGGTAGCAGCCGGTCGTGACCGGCTGGGCGACGGCGGAATCCTCCGGACGGCGCAGCAGTTGCAGGTCACGGGTGGCCACCCAGCGGCGGCCGGCGAATATCCACGGCATCGCCATCGCGCCCGCGATGTAGTGGTCGTCCTCGTACCAGCGGTTGTAGGCGAATTCGTGTCCCGGATGCGGTTCGACCATGGTGATCAGGGCATGTCCGGGGCGCACCCCGTAGGGGCCGACGGCGGCCAGCTCGGCGTAGGCGGCGGCCCCGTTGCCGTGGGCAGCGATCCCGGTGCCGGGGGTGATCCCGGTGTCGGCGGCGGCCGCCTCGGCCGGCGTTCCTTTGCTGTCTGCGGTCATGGCAGACAGGTGTAGCTGACGATGCGTCATATGGGGAGGGGTCGGCGCATTCGCGGCCCCGAAGCCGCCGGGCACCGGGCCACGAGCTCCGGCCGTCACGCGCCGTCACGCGGGCGCGCACCCCTCCGCCACCTCCGCCCGCCCACCATGCGGTCCGCCCTGCACACCGCTCCCCGCCCCCCTTAGGCTGCCTGCCATCTGCAGCTAACGCCGGTTAATCGCAGACACGAGCGATGGGAGCCGTCATGTCGGACTCGATCCCTGCCTCCGCGGCCACTGCCGTCCCGGGACTCGCCGCACGTGCGGCGCGGACCGGCAGTTCGCCCGTACGCGAGATCCTGGCGCTCACCGCCCGGCCCGAGGTCATCTCGTTCGCCGGCGGGCTGCCCGCGCCCGAGCTGTTCGACGCGGCGGGCATAGCGGCGGCCTTCCGGCACGTACTGGCCGAGGAGCCCATGCGCGCCCTGCAGTACTCCACCAGTGAGGGCGATCCGGAACTGCGTGCGGCCGTCGCGGCGCGTACGACCGCACGCGGACTGCCCACCGACGCCGACGACCTGCTGGTGACCACCGGCTCGCAGCAGGGTCTGACGCTGCTGGCCACGACCCTGCTGGAGCCGGGCGATGTGGTGCTGGTCGAGGACCCCTGCTACCTCGCGGCGCTGCAGACCTTCTCCTTCGCGGGCGCCCGGGTGGTGCCGGTGCCGACCGACGACGAGGGGATCGACCCGGCCGCGCTGGACGAGATCACCGCGCGCGAGCGGCCCAAGCTGCTCTACCTCGTGCCGGCGTTCCAGAACCCCACCGGCCGCACCCTGTCCGCCGAGCGCCGGGCCGCGGTCGCCGAGGTCGCCGCCCGGCGCGGGCTGTGGATCGCCGAGGACGACCCGTACGGCGAGCTGCGGTTCGAGGGCGAGCCGGTGCCGTGGGTCGCCTCGTTCCCCGGTGCCGAGGACCGTACGGCGCTGCTGGGCTCGTTCTCGAAGGTGATGGCGCCCGGTCTGCGGCTGGGGACGGTGCGGGCGCCGGCCGCCTTGCGGCGGGCCTGTGTCATCGCCAAGCAGGCCGCCGATCTGCACACTTCGACGGTCGACCAGGCCGCCGCGGCCCGGTATCTGGCGGTCGCCGACCTCGACGCCCATCTGCGGCGGGTGCGCGACGCCTACCGGGCACGGCGGGATGCCCTGGTCGACGGGCTGTCCACGGCGCTGCCCGGGGGTTCGCGGTGGAACCGGCCGGCCGGCGGCATGTTCGTGTGGGTGACCCTGCCCGAGGGGTACGACGCGACGGCGCTGCTGCCCTGGGTGGTGCGGCATGACGTCGCCTATGTTCCCGGTGCGCCGTTCTTCGCGGGGCCGCCGGATGCGACCGCGGTCCGCCTGTCGTTCGTGACGCACTCCCCGGAGGAGATCCGCGAGGGGCTGGAGCGGCTGCGGAAGGCCCTGGAGGGGGCGGGCCGGGACGGGCGGCACTGACGGCGGCAGCTCTGGCTTTCCCCGGCCCCCGGGCCTAACCTGACGCACCATCAGGAGCGCGTCGAAGGCCCGGCCGGGAGGCACGCATGCTGTTGCGGAGCAAGACCGTCATCGTCTCGGGCGTGGGGGCCGGGCTCGGCCATCAGGTGGCGGCGGCCTGCGTGCGGGACGGCGCCTCGGTGGTGCTGGGCGCCCGTACGGAGGCGAACCTCGCCAGGTCGGCGGCGCAGATCGACCCTTCGGGCGGACGGACGGCGTGGCGGGTGACCGACATCGGCGACGAGGCGCAGTGCGAGGCGCTGGCCGCGCTGGCCGTGGAGCGGTTCGGCGGGATCGACGCGGTGGTCCATGTCGCGGCGCTGGACTCGCTCTTCGGAGGCCTGCGGGACGCCGACTTCGACTCCTGGCGCGGCGTCGTGGACGTCAATCTCTTCGGCACGCTGCGGATGACCCGGGCCTGTCTGCCGTCCCTGGTGGCGCGCGGCGGCGGCTCGGTGGTGATCATTGGCACCCAGTCGTCGGTGGCCGCCCCCTCGCAGGTGCAGCAGGCGGCGTATGCGGCGTCCAAGGGCGGGCTGGTCTCGGCGATGTACTCGCTCGCGCGCGAGCTGGGACCGGACCGGATACGCGTCAACACCGTGCAGCCCGGGTGGATGTGGGGCCCGCCGGTGGAGGCGTACGTCACGTTCCAGGCCCAGAGCGAAGGCGTTCCGGAAGCGGAGGTGCTGGGCCGGCTGACGGAGCGGATGGCGCTGCCCGAGCTGGCGACGGATGCGGACGTGGCCGAGTGCGCGGTCTTCCTGGCCTCCGACCGGGCGCGTGCCATCACCGGCCAGTCGCTGCTGGTCAACGCGGGGGAGCTGATGCGGTAGCGGGCGCCCCGGGCCCCGGCGCTGCCGCACCCCTGTGGGCTGCCCCGCTGTGGGCGGCCTCGCTGCGGACCGCCCCTCCATGGGACGCCTCACCGGGCGGCGGCGTCCGTTGCCCGGCGCCCCGGCCGGGCCGTCTCCGTACGGCCGGTCAGGCCCGCGGGTACCGGGCGAGCCACCCCGGCGACGAGCCGGCCGGGCCGTGCAGCGCGGGCCCCTGCGTCATCTCCATCGAGAAGTCGTCGGCCAGCTGCAGGATCGTCTCCCGGCCCTCCAGCTCGACCAGCCACACCGGCGGCAGCGCCGTCTCGCCGTGCAGGGTCCCCAGCAGGTTGCCGCAGATGGCGCCGGTGGAATCGCTGTCCCCGCTGTGGTTGACGGCGAGCAGCAGGCCGTGCCGGACGTCCTCGGCGACCAGTGCGCAGTACACGCCGATCGCCAGCGCCTCCTCGGCCGTCCACCCCTGCCCCAGCGACTCCACCCGGGCGGGTGTCGGCATGCCCTGCCGGACGGCGCCGAGCGCGCGCTTGAGGGCGTCGGTGGTCTCCTCGTGGCCCGGACGGGTGGCCAGGTGTGCCAGCGACTTCTGCACGGCACTGTCAAGGTCCTCGCCGCGGGCCAGCGAGTGGCTGATGACCGCGAAGGCGCCGGCCGCCAGATAGCCGGTGGGGTGGCCGTGCGTCTGCGCCCCGCACTCGGCGGCGAGCTGGAAGACCAGCTGCGGTTCCCAGCCGACCAGCAGCCCGAACGGCGCGGAGCGCATCACCGCGCCGCAGCCCTTCGAGTCCGGGTTCTTGGGGACTTCGAGGGTGCCCATGACCTCGTCGCCGAGGCCGCTCAGGCAGGCGCGGCCGGGCGCCCGGCGGGAGTACAGCCACTCCTCGCGGGCGAGCCAGCCGTCGTCCTCCCTGCGCTCGTCCGGGCCCCAGTCGCGCTGGGTCGCGGCCCAGCGCAGATAGGCGCGGTGGACGTCGGTGGGCGGATGCCAGGCGCCGGTGTCGCGGCGCACCTGGGCCCGGATCAGGCCGTCCACGGTGAACAGGGTCATCTGGGTGTCGTCGGTGACCGCACCGCGCCGCCCGAAGGCGGGTACGAAATCGGCCACGCCCTCCTGGCCGTGTGCCGTGCGGATCGCGTCGAGCGAGTCGAATTCGATACCGGCACCGAGCGCATCGCCGATGGCGCCGCCGAGCAGACAGCCGCGTACCCGGCTACGGAAGTCCTGCTGTTCCGCGCGGCCCCAGATGGCGCCGCCGCCTCCTGTTGCGCTCACTGCGCCCTCCCGATACCGAGTGCGTCCCGGGGCCTTCCGGGCCCCTGGCGCAGCACTGTAATCGACCAGGATTGATCAGTTTCCGGCCAGGTGTGTATTGCGGCCAGTCACTCATAAGGCGGCTTTTGGCCGGTACAGCCCCTATGCGCACGAGCTCGACCGAATCGACTGTGGCTGAAAACGTTCCCCTGCGGACGGGCGCACCCGCTTCCCGGCGGGCCGCCCGATCCGCCGACCGGGCTGAAGAAAGCGTTCGATGATGGCGGGGGCGCGCGCTGGGCATGCTCTCCCCATGTCCGAGTACGAGTGGGATCGCACCACCATGGCCGTTGTCGCCTCCGCGCTCTCCGGGGACAGCGACGGCGCGGTGGAACTCCTCCGGCCGCTCCCCCAGAGCGACGTCTGCCATATCGCGGTACGGCTCGCCGCCATGGCCGCCGACGCGCTGATCGCCGCCGCCCAGGACAGTGGAGGCGACCGCGAGGAGGCGCTGTCGCAGTGGCAGCAGTGCATCCTGCAGCACGAGGCCGAGTACGAGGGCGAGTGAAGGCCCAGGTCGGGCGGCCGACCAGCCGGCCGACGACCGGGCTGGGACCACCGCCGTGCGGCCGGGGCCGCCTGTGTCCCGGCGGATCGCCCCGGCAGCCCGTGCCGGCGGATCGCCCGGCCGCCCGTTCCGCCGGGAGTGCCCCGGCTACCCGTTCCGCCGGATCTGCCGCGGCCGCCCGTCTCAGTCGGCCAGCGGCAGCAGCTCCGGGAGATGGCCGTCCGAAGCGAGGGCGGCGGCCCGGCGTTCTTCGGTGACCGGGGCGTACGTCGTGGTGCGGGGGCGGGCCGGGCGGCCGGCCAGGTCGGCGATGGCGATGAGGTCCTGGATGGAGCGGTAGGAGCCGTAACTCGAGCCCGCCATCCGGGAGATGGTCTCCTCCATCAGCGTGCCGCCGAGGTCGTTGGCTCCGGAGCGGAGCATTTCGGCGGCCCCTTCCGTCCCGAGCTTGACCCAGCTGGTCTGGATGTTGGTGATGTGGGGGTGCAGCAGCACCCGGGCCATCGCGGTCACCGCGCGGTTGTCGCGCGTGGTGGGGCCGGGGCGGGCGATGCCGGCGAGGTAGACGGGGGCGTTGGTGTGGATGAACGGGAGGGTGACGAACTCCGTGAAGCCCCCCGTCTCCTGCTGGATCCGTGCCAGCAGGCGCAGATGGCCCAGCCAGTGGCGCGGCTGGTCGACATGGCCGTACATCATCGTCGAGGACGAGCCGATGCCCAGCTCATGGGCGGTCTTGATGACCTCGACCCAGGTGGCGGTGGGCAGCTTGCCCTTGGTGAGGATCCAGCGGACCTCGTCGTCCAGGATCTCGGCCGCGGTGCCGGGGATGCTGTCCAGCCCCGCGGCCTTGGCCTCGCTGAGCCATTCACGGATGGACAGGCCCGTACGCGTCGCGCCGTTGACGACCTCCATGGGCGAGAAGGCGTGCACATGCATACCGGGGACGCGTTCCTTCACGGCGCGCGCGATGTCGAAGTACGCCGTGCCGGGCAGGTCGGGGTGGATGCCGCCCTGCATGCACACCTCCACCGCTCCCACGTCCCACGCCTGTTGGGCGCGGTCGGCGACCTGGGAGAGGGAGAGGGTGTAGGCGTCGGCGTCGGTGCGGCGCTGGGCGAACGCGCAGAAGCGGCAGCCGGTGTAACAGACGTTGGTGAAGTTGATGTTCCTGGTGACGATGTAGGTGACGTCGTCGCCCACGGTGTCGCGCCGTAGCTGGTCGGCGAGGGTGCAGAGGGCGTCCAGGGCGGGCCCGTCGGCGTGCAGCAGCGCCAGCGCCTGGGCGTCGGTGAGCTTGGTGGGGTCGTCGGCGGCCTGCGACAGGGCCTGCCGTACGTCGGCTTCGATGCGCTCGGGTGCCATCCCGGGGGCGGCGGCCTCCCGCAGTGCCTCCCAGTCGCCGTAGACCTCGTCGAAGTCGTCGCGGCGGTCGGCGGTACGGCCTTCGGTGTCGATGGTGTGGTGCAGGTCCGTACGGCCCGAGGAGGTCATCGTGAAGCCCTCGTCGGGCTCCTGCCAGGGGCGGCCCACCACGGGGGCGTCCTCCACGGCCAGGCCCGTCTCCGGGTCGGCGAGCGCCCGTACATGGGGCAGCAGGCGGGGGTCGAGCCAGGGCTCACCGCGCTGCAGGAACTCCGGGTAGATGGGCAGCCGTTCCCGCAGCTCGAAACCGGCGGCGGCACAGCGCTCGGTCAGCTCGTCGATCTGGGGCCAGGGGCGCTCGGGGTTCACATGGTCGAGGGTCAGCGGGGAGACGCCGCCCCAGTCATCGATCCCGGCGTCGATGAGCAGCGCGTACTCGCCGTCGACGAGGTTGGGCGGCGCCTGGATGCGCGTCGAGGGGCCCATGATGTGCCGGGCCACCGCGATGGTCGCGGCCAGCTCCTCCAGCTCGGCGTCCGGCATGCCGCGCATCGCCGTGTCCGGCTTGGCGCGGAAGTTCTGCATGATCAGCTCTTGGATGCCGTGGTACGCGCGCTGAATACGGCGCAGCGCGAACAGGGACTCGGCGCGCTCCTCGTACGTCTCGCCGATGCCGATGAGCAGCCCGGTGGTGAAGGGGACGTTGGAGCGTCCGGCGTCCTCCAGGACACGCAGCCGGACGGCGGGGTCCTTGTCTGGCGATCCGTAGTGGGGACCGCCGGGCTCGCTCCACAGCCGCTCGGCGGTCGTCTCCAGCATCATCCCCAGGGAGGGCGCGACGGGCTTGAGCCGCTGGAAGTCCGTCCAGGACAGCACCCCGGGGTTGAGGTGCGGCAGCAGACCGGTCTCCTCCAGGACGCGGATCGCCATGGCGCGGACGTACGAGAGCGTGTCGTCGTAGCCGTGCGCCTCCAGCCACTCGCGGGCCTCGGGCCAGCGGTCCTCCGGCTTGTCCCCCAGGGTGAAGAGGGCTTCCTTGCAGCCCAGTTCGGCACCGCGGCGGGCGATGTCCAGCACCTCGTCGGGCGACATGAACATCCCGTGGCCGTCGCGGCGCAGCTTGCCGGGGACGGTGACGAAGGTGCAGTAGTGGCACTTGTCCCGGCACAGCCGCGTCAGGGGGATGAAGACCCCGCGGGAGTACGTGATGACTCCGGGGCGCCCCGCGGCGTCCAGACCGGCATCCCGCACCCGGGCCGCGGAGGCGCACAGGTCCGTGAGGTCCGCGCCGCGCGCCTGCAGCAGCACCGCGGCCTCGCCGGCGTCCAGCGCCACACCGTCGCGGGCCCGCTTGAGGGCACGGCGCATCGCGTTGGCCGTCGGCCGTCCCTGGGCGGCGGGCCCGGAGGCCCTTTCGTGGTCGGTCCCTTGGTCCGCTGCCTGGTCAGGTCCCTGCACGCTGGAAGTCATCCTCCGAGGATACGAGCGTCCACCGACAGCGCCGCCGCCGGAGATCGGGTGGCCGATGTGCCACTGATCACTACGGCCGGGGTTCCGTCCGGGCTCGTCAGGGCACTTCCCGGCGGCGGCTCCCGGCACGCCTACATACTGGCCAGCAGCTCGTCGGAGTACGTCCGGGTCAGGAACTCCATGTTGTGGCCGTCGGGGTCGTTGAGGTAGAGACCGCGGCCGCCGTCCAGCGTGTTGATCTCCTGCGGCCTGGTGTGCATGGGGTCGGCCCAGTAGGAAAGCTCCCGCTCCTGTATGCGGTCGAAGATCGCGTCGAACTCGCCCTCGGACACCAGGAACGCGTAGTGCGTGGGGACGAACTCGCCGCCCGCGACGTGCTCGGCGTAGTCGAGGGTCACTCCGTTGTCGAGCTTGAGGGCCGCGAAGGGGCCGAAGGCCTTGGGTTCGGGCGCGCCGAGCAGGCCGGCCAGGAACCGGGCGGAGGCGAAACGGTCCTTGCTGTGCACGATGGTGTGGTCGAGGCGAGGCATGGGATCTCCTTGATCTCTCTGGCCGTTCACCGTTCTCCCCGGGCCGCCGGTCCGCGCAGCGATCCGCGGCCCTTCACCTTCGACGCTACGACTGCGGAGGCCGCCGCGGATCGTTCTCCGGTACCGGGACGGGCAGGAAGCGGTACACCGCTGGTCCTAGGGCCCGTCCCCCTCACCCCTTACAGGTCACCCGTCCCGCACGCAGCGCTCCCCTGCGTCACCCGTCACAGGTACTGCGCGAAGTCGTCCAGTGTCCGCAGTACCTCGGCCTCCCCGGCCGGCGGCAGCTGCAGCACCACCTCCTGCACGCCCAGCTCGCGGAAGCGCGCCAGCTTCCCGGCCGAGGGCTGGACCGCGTAGGGCACCACCACCGGCTCCCCCGTACGCCCGGCGTCCGACCATGCCTGCCGCAGCACCGGAACGGTCTCCGTCAGCCCGCGGCCGCCGATCGGCAGCCACCCGTCGGCGTACTCGGCGATCTGCCCGAAGAGCTTGGGGCCGGCCGCGCCGCCGAGGAGGGTGCGCGGTGCGCCGTGCCGCGGCTTGGGGTGGGCGAGGGAGGCGCGTACGGACCCGAATGCGCCCTGGTACGCGGTCGGTTCCTCGGCCCACAGGGCGCGCATCAAGGCGACCCGGTCGCGGGTCAGCTCCCGCCGGGTCGACCACTCGACGCCGTGGTCGGCGGCCTCCTCGACGTTCCAGCCGTAGCCGATGCCGAGGGTGAAACGGCCGCCGGAGAGGAAGTCGAGGGTCGCGATCTGCTTGGCGAGGTCGACCGGGTCGTGCTGGGCGACGAGGGTGATGCCGGTGCCGAGGGCGAGCCGTTCGGTGACCGCGGCGACCTGGCCGAGCGCGATGAACGGGTCGAGGGTGCGGCCGTATTCGCGGGGCAGCGGCTCGCCCATCGGGGCGGGGGTGTCCCGGCTGGCGGGGATGTGGGTGTGCTCGGGGAGATAGAGGCCGGCGAAACCGCGCTGCTCCAGCTCGCGGCCCAGCCGGTCCGGCCGGATCGTCTCGTCGGTCAGGAAGATCGTGGTCGCGATCCGCATGCGGGAACACCTCCGTGTCAGGCGGGTGAGTGACCGCATGGTGCCTCACCGTCCGACGGTTATCCACAGGCCTTTCGCTCACCGTCACACGCGCGTACAACAGTTTTCACGCGGTGCAACGAACCGGCCGCGCAGCGGAACGAGACGACAGCGGGCGGAACGTACGGGCACGGCAGGCGCCGGAGACGGGCCTGAGGCGGCACGGGGAGGCGGAGATGGACGGGGGGATGAGATGGAACGACGCGACGTTCTGAGGCTTTCGGCGGTTGCGGGCGCGACGGGCGCGCTTACGCTCGGACGTGTGAGCTTCGCCGACGCCGCACCCGCTGCCGGGCAGCCCGGAGGCGGGCAGCCTGAGGGTGGGCAGCGCGGAGGCGGGCCGGGCGAGCAGACCCGGCGGGTGACCGGCCATCTGCCCACCGGCGCGCCGGACTTCGTGTATCTGCCGGTCGAGGTGCCGCGCGGCGTCCGGGAGATCGCCGTTGCCTACCGCTACGACAAGCCCGCCGTCCCCGAGGGCACCCCCGGCAACGCCTGCGACATCGGCATCTTCGACGAGCGGGGCACGGACCTCGGGGGCGCCGGATTCCGCGGCTGGTCGGGCGGGGCGCGTACGGAGTTCTTCCTGCGCGCCGACGAGGCCACCCCCGGGTATCTGCCGGGCCCCGTCAACGCAGGCACCTGGCATATCGCCCTCGGGCCGTACACGATCGCGCCGCAAGGGCTGTCCTACGACGTCACGGTCACCTTGCGGTACGGACCCGCGGGGCACACCCCGGCGCCCGTCCACCCGCCCGAACGTGCCCGGGGCCGGGGCCGTGCCTGGTACCGCGGCGACGGCCATCTGCACTCCGTGCACTCCGACGGCAAACGCACTCCCGCCGAGATCGCCGCGCTGGCCCGCGCCGCCGGGCTGGACTTCATCAACACCTCCGAGCACAACACCACCTCCGCGCACCGCTCCTGGGACGGCCTGTGGGGCGATGACCTGCTGATCCTGACCGGCGAGGAGGTCACCACCCGCAATGGGCACGTGGTCGCGATGGGCACCGACCCCGAGGTCTTCATCGACTGGCGCTACCGGGCCCGCGACAACGCCTTCGGGAAGTACGCGTGCGCCGTCCGACGGGCCGGCGGCCTGGTCGTCCCGGCGCATCCGCACGCCACCTGCATCGGCTGCCACTGGAAGTTCGGGCTGGACGAAGCCGATGCGGTGGAGGTCTGGAACGGCCCGTACACCCCCGATGACGAGATCACCCTCGCCGAATGGGACAACACCCTCGTCGCACACACCCGGGGCCGCGCGGACTGGCTGCCTGCCGTCGGCCACAGCGACGCCCACCGCGACCCGGATGTGGTGGGCCTGCCGCAGACCGTGGTGCTCGCCGACGATCTCTCGCGCCGTGCGCTGCTGGACGGCATCCGGGCGGGCCGGGTCTGGATCGCCGAGTCGTCGAAGGTCGATCTGGCCTTCGCCGTCACCGGTGAGCGCGGTGAACACGCCGGGATCGCCGAGCGCTTGGACATCCCCCGTACGGCGAAGGTCACAGCTCAGCTGAAGGTCTCCGGCGCCCCGGGCTGCACGGTCTCCTTCCTCACCGACCAGGGGCTGCTGTACTCCACCCCCCTGCCCGCCTCGGGCAGCGGCACCGTCAGCTGGCAGACCACCCCCGACCACGCCGCCTACATACGCGCGGAAGTCCGCCATCCGCCGACGACAGCGGGCCTGCCGGGGCCCATGGCGGCCATGACCAACCCGGTCTTCCTGGGCCCGCCGGGGCTGAGCCACAGGGGCTGAGCCACCGGGGCTGATACGGCAAGGAAACATGCGCAGCCGTGGACGAGGAATCATGATCGGTCACGGTTTTTTCGACCAGCCTTAGGGGGCGTCCATGCGTGCCATGCAGTTCGAGCGATTCGGAGACCCGGAAGTCCTGGCCGAGGCCGAGGTGCCGGACCCGGTGGCGGAGCCGGGCGAGACTCTGGTCGAAGTGGAGGCCGCGGGCGTCAACTTCGGCGACATCAAGCACATCGCGGGCGAGCACACCGAAGGCCCGAACGCGCCGACGGGACCGCTGCCGCGCATCCCCGGCATGGAGGTCGTCGGCCGCACCGCGGACGGCCGGCGGGTCCTCGGATACGTCCCGCAGGGCGGCTATGCGGCGAAGACGGTCGTCCCCGACCGCGACCTCGTCGCCTTACCGGAGGGGGTGAGCGCGGGCGAAGCCCTGGCCCTGCTCATACAGGGGCTGACGGCGTGGCATGTGCTGCGGTCGGCCGCCCGCATGCGGCCCGGCGAGAGCGTGGTGGTCCATGCCGCCGCGGGCGGGACCGGCAGTCTCGCCGTCCAGCTGGCCCGGGAGTTCGGGGCGGGACGCGTCATCGCCACGGCGTCCTCCGAGGAGAAGCGTGCCTTTGCCCTCGAACTCGGCGCGGACGCGGCGATCGACGGCGACGCTGACGGCTACGAGGAACGGGTCCTCGACGCCAACCGGGGACGCCCGGTCGACATCATCCTGGACGCCATCGGCGGCCCGGTCCTGGACGCCGCACTGGACGCACTCGGGCACCTCGGCCGACTGGTCACCTACGGTGCCTCCTCCCGACAGGCAGCCTCGGCCATCGCACCGAGCCGCCTCGCGGTGGAGAACATCGGCGTCGCCGGCTTCTGGCTCATCCCGCTCCTCGCCCGAAACGGCCTCGGTGGCCCGGCACTCGGGGAACTGCTCGACCTCACCGCACGACGACGTTTGCGCCCGCTGGTCGGCGCGGAGTACGACCTCGCGCGCGCCCGCGACGCGCACGAAGATCTGCTCGGCCGCCGCACCAAGGGCAAATTGGTCCTCCACCCTTGATAACCGCCCCTCCGTCCCCTCCTCCAGCCACCGTGCACCGACGCCGAATGGAACCGGCACCCCACCACGCCCGCGACAGCCCCGGTCTGGCCTGCCCGAACCTGCGGCGGGCCGGTTCCCACCCGCCGACGGCCTGACGCCGCCGGGCGGCTGTGCCATCAGGCGGGCCAACAGCCCCGGCCCTCAACCCACTTCTTCCCCCCGCCCTCACCCCACTCTCCCCCCGGCCCTCACCCCGCCCAGACGATCGCCTGCCACTCGCTGTACGCATGCAGCGCGTACGAGCCCACGTCCCGACCGACTCCGCTCCGCTTGAAGCCGCCGAAGGGCGCTTCCATGTTGCGGCCGACCGTGTTCACGCCGACCCCGCCCGCCCGTAGCTGCCCGGCCACCCGGAAGGCGCGGGCGGTATCGCCGGACCACACGTAGTCGATGAGCCCGTAGTCACTGTCGTTGGCGAGGGCCACCCCCTCGTCCTCCTCGTCGAAGGGCAGCACCACGACGACCGGGCCGAAGATCTCCTCCCGCACGACCCGCATGCCGGGGGTGCAGTCGGTCAGCAGCGCCGGCGCGACGTAGAAACCGCGGTCCGGGGCGGACGGCCGGGCGCCGCCCGCCACGACCCGTGCGCCTTCCTTCCTGCCCAGCTCCACATACGACTCGACCCGGTCACGGTGCGCGGCCGAGATCACCGGCCCGACCACCGTCCCCTGGTCTCGGGGATCGCCGACCCGGAGATGCCCGATGTAGCGGGTCAGCCGCTCGACCAGCGCCTCGTACACCCCTCGCTGCACGATCACCCGCGTCGGCGCCGTACAGATCTGTCCGCTGTAGAACGAGTAGGTGGTGCCGATACCGGCCACCGCCGAGTCCAGGTCCGCGTCGTCGAAGACCACCGCGGCGCCCTTGCCGCCCAGCTCCATGAGCTGGCGTTTCATCCCTCGTCCGCACACCTCGGCGATGCGCTGCCCGACCGCCGTCGAGCCCGTGAAGCTCACCATGTCCACGTCCGGCGAGTCCACGGCCGCCTCGCCCACCTCCGCACAAGCGCCGCTCACCACGTTCACCACTCCCGGCGGCACCCCCGCCTCCGCCAGCGCCGCCGCCATCCGGTACACCGACAGCGGGTCCTGCGGGGCGGGCTTCACGACCACGGTGTTGCCCATCGCCAGCGCCGGGGCGATCTTGCCCGCCGGGTTCGCCCACGGGTTGTTGTACGAGGTGATGCAGGTGACGACGCCGACGGGCCGGCGTACGGCGAGAGCGCCCAGCACGGCCCCTCGCCCCTCTCTCCTGGCGGCAGGGGAGATGCCCCCCTGCCCCGCCTCGTTGATCTGCGGAGGCAGCCCCTGCTCGACCGGCTCCAGCGCCCCCTTCGCATAGCGTCGGAAGCGCGCCACCCCCACCGCGACCTGCATCCCGCGCGCGGTCCGGGTCGTGGCCCCGCTCTCCGCCTGCGCCAGTTCGGCATGCGCCGCGAAGTCGCGCTGCATGACCTCGGCGGCCCGGTCGAGGAGCGCGGCACGCTCCCGCGGCGCAGTGCGCGACCAGGGCCCGAAGGCCTCGCGCGCCGCGGCCGCCGCCTGGTGCACCTGCGCCCGGCTCGCCTCGGGGGCGAGCCCGACGACCGCCTCCGTCGCCGGATCGATCACCTTGTAGTGACCACCGTCGGGCTCGACCCATTCACCGCCGATGAACAGCCGTTCCGAGGCCGTCATGTGGCACTCACCGCGCCCATATCCCCTCTGTCTCCTCGATCCCCTCTGTGCCCTTCCGCCACGGCCACTTGGCGCCGACCGCGCCCCTGACCTGGACCCGGCCCCGTCACATGACGCACACCAACCCCATGCGCCGGGCCCACCACCCCCGTCACGTGGTACTCACCGTTCTCGTGTCCCGGCCCGACCGCAGTACGGTCCCCGGCACCGCGCCGGTCACCACGTCGTCGCGGATCGTCTCGACGCCGTTGACCCACACCGCGTTGATGCCGACCGCCCGGGAGTCCAGCCGCGGGCTGTCGCCGGGCAGGTCGTGGACGAGCGTGGCCTTGCCCGCGTCGATCCGTGCCGGGTCGAAGAGCACGAGGTCGGCGTGCCAGCCCTCCTCGATGCGTCCGCGTTCCCGCAGGCCGAAGAGTTGTGCGGGGTCGTCGGTGAGCATCTTCACCGCCTGCTCCAGGCCCACCAGTCTCCTGCCGCGCAGGCAGTCGCCGAGGAAGCGCGTCGTGTACGGCGCACCGCACATCCGGTCCAGGTGGGCGCCCGCGTCCGAACCGCCCAGCAGCACGTCCTCGTGCCGCCAGGTCTCGGCGCGCAGCGCCCAGGAAGCCGGGTCGTTGTCGGTGGGCATCGGCCACAGGACCGTCCGCAGGCGGTCGTTGGCGCAGATCTCGACCATGCAGGCGAAGGGCTCCAGGCCGCGTTCGGCCGCGATGTCGCGCACCACGCGCCCGGTCAGGCCCTCGTTCTCCGGGGAGTAGGTGTCACCGATGACATACCGGCCGAAGTCGGTGAGCCGCCGGAAGACGCCCGCCTCCTTGCTCTCCGCGCGCCGCAGCATCCCGTCCCGGACGCCGGGGTCGCGGAGCTTGGCGAGGCGTTCGGGTACGGGCAGGCCCAGGATCTCGCCCCAGCCGGGGATGAGGTTCAGGGCGCAGAAGGTGCCCAGGGACATGTTCATGGGGGTGAGGATCGGCATCGTCAGGGCCACGATCCGGCCGCCGGCCTCCCGGGCCCGCTGGCTCGCGAGCAGCTGGCGCGGCACCCGTGCGGGCACCGCCGCGTCGATCGTCAGCACGTTCCAGTTCAGCGGCCGTCCGGCCGCCGCGCTCATCGCGACCAGCAGCTCGATCTCGTCGTCGCCGAACTGGTCGAGGCACCCCGCCACGATCGCCTCGATCTGGGTGCCCTCGTGCGCGGCGACGGCCCGCGAGAGCGCGAGCAGTTCCTCGGGTGCGGCGTGCCGGGAGGCGACCGGCTGTCCGTCGCCGTCGGAGTGGGTGGAGGACTGCGTGGTGGAGAAGCCCCAGGCCCCGGCCTCCATCGCCTCGTGGAAGAGCGCCAGCATCTCGTCCAGCTGCCCGGGGCCTGGCCGGCCGCCGATGGCGTCCGCGCCCATGACGTACCGCCGCAGCGCGCAGTGGCCCACCATGAAGCCCGCGTTGACGGCGATCCGCCCCTCCAGCGCGTCCAGGTAGTCGCCGAACGAACTCCACGTCCAGGGGGCGCCCTCTTCGAGCGCCACCAGGGACATGCCCTCGACCTTGGACATCATCCGGCGGGTGTAGTCGGCGTCGTCGGGCCGCCCGGGGTGCAGCGGCGCCAGGGTGAAACCGCAGTTGCCGCCCGCCACGGTCGTCACCCCGTGGTTGAGCGAGGGGGTGGCGTACGGGTCCCAGAACAGCTGCGCGTCGTAGTGGGTGTGCGGATCGACGAAGCCGGGGGTGAGGACGAGGCCGGTCGCGTCTTCGCTCGTCCTCGCCTCCTCGGTGGCGGTGCCGGAGCCGGTACCCACGCCGGAGCCGCTGCCCGTCCGGGTGCCCGTGCCCGTGCCGGAGCCGCTTCCGGCCCCCGTCCCGGACGGGGTGATGACGGCGATACGGCCGTCACGGATGCCGACATCGGCGGTGTACGAGGGCGTCCCCGTGCCGTCCACAACGGTCGCGCCCTTGATCAGGTGGTCGAGCATGGGCGGTGCGTCCCCTTCCCCTGGGCGGAATTCCGCGGGTTCAGCTGCCCGCGGCCTGACGGAACCGGGTCGTCCGGTGCACCGGATCCGTGTCGATCTTCGGGATCACGTGCTCGCCGATGAGCTTGACGGTGTTCATCGTGTCCTCGTACGAGATCCCGATCGGCAGCCCGAAGCTCAGCTGGTCGGCCCCGGCCTGCTCCCAGCGCTTGCACTGCCCCAGCACCTCGTCCGGGTCGCCGCAGATCATCAGCTCCTCGGCGATCAGCAGCTCGATGACCTCCGTGGTGTAGTCGGGCAGCAGCTCGGGCCACTCGGGGATGCCGTCGGGCCGCGGGAAGGTGTCGTGGTAGCGGAAGACCAGCGACTGGAGGTAGTTGAGCCCTCCGCCCACCGCGATCTCCACCGCCTTGTCGTGCGTCTCGGCACAGATCGCGGTCGAGGTCACCATCACGTTGTCGTTGACGAAGCCGCCGACCGGCTCGGCCTCCCGGATCGCGGTCTTGTACTGCTCCAGCACCCACTCCATATCGGAGACCTTCTGCACGCTGAAGCCGAGGACGCCCAGCCCCTTCTTCGCCGCCATGGCGTACGAGGACGGGGAGCCCGCCGCGTACCACATCGCCGGGTGCGCGGCCCCGTACGGCTTGGGGAAGATCTTCCGCGGCGGCAGCTGCCAGTGTTTGCCCTGGAACCCGGCGTACTCCTCCTGGAGCCACATCTTCGGGAACTCGGCGATGGTCTCTTCCCAGATCTCCTTGGTGTGGTTCATATCGGTGATGCCCGGGAGGAAGCCCAGGATCTCGTGGCTGCCGGCGCCCCGCCCGCTGCCGAACTCGAAGCGGCCCTCGCTGAGGTGGTCGAGCATGGCGACCTTCTCGGCGACCTTCACCGGGTGGTTGACCTGGGCGAGGGGGTTGAAGATCCCGGACCCCAGATGGATCCGCTCGGTCGCATGGGCCAGGTAGCCGAGGAAGACGTCATTGGCGGAGAGGTGCGAGTACTCCTCCAGGAAGTGGTGCTCGGAGGCCCAGGCGTACTTGAAGCCGGACTTGTCCGCCTGGATGACGTACTCGGTCTCCTCCATCAGCGCCTTGTGCTCCGCGAGCGGGTCGGTCTCGGCCCGCTTGCCCACGTATCCCTGTACAAAGAGCCCGAATTCCAAGGAGGTTCACCGTCCCTGAGCCATTCGCAGTTTCTGACGTACCGTCAGATCAGATGTGCCGACTGTTCCACCGCGCACGGAGGCCGTCAAGAGCCGCCACCCCACCACCTGACGGCCAGTCAGATGAGGCTGACCCCCGCCAGCCAGCCCCCGTCCACGACGAACGGCTGCCCCGTGATGTACGACGAGTCCTCGCACGACAGGAAGAGCGCCAGCTTGGCGACCTCCTCCGGCCGGCCGATCCGGCCCAGCGGCACCAGCTTCCGGTAGAGCTCGTCCACGGCCCGCCTCGACTCGGCCGGATCCGCGCCCGGATCCAGCGCCGCGGGGTTGGTCATCGGGGTGTCCACGGCCCCCGGGCACACCGCATTGACCCGGATCTTCCTGCCCGCCAGCTCCACCGCGGCGACCCGGGTGAGCCCGAGGACCGCATGTTTGGTGGCGGCATACGCGCCGACGAAGGCCATCCCCGTCAGGGCCGTGTACGAGGCCGTATTGACGATCGTCCCGCCGCCCGCCGCCTCGATCTCGGGCGCCACCGTACGGATCCCGAGAAAGCAGCCGACCTGGTTGACCTGCACCACCTGCTGGAACTCCTCCAGCGGCGTCGACACCAGCTCGTTGAACCGAAGAATCCCCGCGTTGTTGACCAGCCCGTCGATCTTCCCGAAGTCCTCCTTGGCGGCGACCGCCGCGGCCTGCCAGTCCGCCTCCTGCGTCACATCCAGGTGGACGAAACGGGCCCGGTCCTCCCCCAGTTCCTCGGCGAGCGCCTTACCCTGCGCGTCGAGCACATCCCCGAGCACCACCTTCGCGCCCTCCGCGGCGAACAGCCGCGCCTCCTGCTCCCCCTGCCCGCGCGCCGCACCCGTCACGATGACAACCCGCCCGTCGAGCTTGCCCATGCCTGCACTCCTCTGCTGGTGAGCTGGTGAGTACGCCGCCGCCGGTTCCGGCCCGTCGGCCGTGAGCGGACAGCGGTGAGTGGTGGGTAATGAGTAGTGAACGGTGAGTGGTGAGTGGTGAGGGGTAAGTGGTGAACGCTGAGCGGCGAGCGGCGAGCGACCATTGCTGAACGGTTGACGTTCAGCCGGTCAGCCATTCAGCCGGTCAGCCATTCAGCCGTTCAGCAACGGCGCCACATCCGTCCCGAACGCCGCCATCTGATCCCTCAGTTCGTCACATCCCCGGCTGCGGAACCGCACCTGGATCTGATCCACTCCCATCGCCCGGTACTCCCGCAGCGACTGTGCGATCCGCTCCGGCGCCCCGGACAGGGTCCGCCGGCCGACCTCCCACCCCGGCTCGCCGACGTACAGCGGCTCGGCGATGGCGCCGATCACGGCCGGCGTATCGACACCCGCCGCCGTCCGCAGCCTCCGCAGCTTCCCGATCTGCCCGGGCAGCTCGGCCCGCCGGTCACCTTGCGGCAACCAGCCGTCGCCGCGCACCGCGGCCCGGCGTACGGCGGCGGGCGACGATCCGCCCACCCACAGCGGCGGCCGGGGCGTCTGCACGGGCCGCGGTGCCTGCCCCAGCCCCTCGAACGCGAACCGCTCCCCCGCAAACTCGGGGAACTCCTCCGGCCCCAGCGCCACCTTCAGCGCGTCCATCGTCTCGTCGAGCACCGCACCGCGCCGCTCGAAGTCCACTCCGAGCACATCGAACTCCTCCGCCACGTGCCCGGCCCCCACCCCGAGAATCAGCCGCCCACCGGAGAGCCGGTCGAGCGTCGCGTACTGCTTGGCCGTGACCAGCGGATGCTTCAGCCCGGCCACCGCCACATGACTGAGCAGCCGCACCCGCTCGGTGACGGCGGCCAGATGCGCGAGCGTGGCGACCGGGTCGTACCAGACGGTGCTCATCGCCTCGGCCAGCCGCCGCGGGATCGCCAGGTGCTCACAGCAGGCGACATACGCGAACCCGTACCGGTCGGCGGCCCGCGCGATCGCGACCAGCTCGGCCGGCCCCGCCGCGGCCTCCCAGCTCTCCGCGAAAAGAGTGCTCTGCGACTGCACCGGCAACTGCATGCCGTACACCAGCCGCCCCGCCTCCGGCCGCCACACCCCACCACACACACCGTCCACCACAAGCCCTCCAGCCATACCTGACGGGTCGTCATGTAGCTTGCGCGGGACATCGTCGTGCCTGGGACGGGATCAGACAAGGGCAGGGGCAGAGCGGCGTGACCCCGCCGCTACAGCGCCCCGGCACAACACGGACGTCCAGGCTCAACCGCTGCCTCGCTGCGGCGATCGCATGAGCCGCAGTTCATCCACCGCACCGCGACGCAGATGACGTGCAATGACGCCAAATGGGTGTTGCGGAACGATCAATGTACCTAGGCTTCCCGGGGAAGCGGTCATACGACCACGGGGGCTTCCAGCAGTCGGCGTACCCGATACCAGGGGTGCGCCGCGTTCGGAGTCCCCGATGACGCCGAACCAGGGGGACCGGAACAGCCCATGAAGAACCACAAGCCCCGCACCTACCGCCGGGGCATCACGGGGACCCCGCTGACCGGCCTTCCGCCGGCCGGTTCGACCGGGCAGCTCCTCGCCGCCGTCAGCATTCCCGGCGACATCCACGGCAAGACGGGCTCAGGAAGGTGCCTGTGACTCGCCCTTCCCTGCGCCGCGGCCTCGGATTCGCCGTCACGGCCCTCACGTTCTGCCTCCCCCTGATGACCGCCTGCTCCGACAGCACAGAGACCTCCGGCAGCACGGAGGGCGCCGGCAGCACGGCCGGCGGCAAGTGGTCTGCGGCATCCTCGGCGCCACCGCCCGCCCCTGCCCTCAGAGGCCGCCGTCTGCCCGTGGAGGACTACATGCCCTCGCCGTGGCAGATCCACGAGGAAGGCCAGGCCCGGGATGTCCTCATCCGCGCGTGCCTGAAGCGGTTCGGGATGACGTACAGCCAGGAACAGACGCCCTTCGCCGGCCCCAGGACCCTGTTGGAGCGGCGGTACGGCGAGCCCAACGTGGCCATGGCCCAGCGGTACGGCTACTGGATGCCCGGCAGCGACAAGCAGCCGCCCGACTCGAACCCGCCGAACGAAGCAGAAACACGGGTACTCACCGGCTCAGTCGCGACGTACCGAGGGAAGGCCATTCCGCACGGTGGTTGCGCCAGTGAAGCGCTCCGGCGTCTCGACGGGCGTCCGGATGTCACCCCCGCGACCTACGCCCACGCGCTCTCCGCCGCCAACACCATGGAGATGCAATCCTGGGAGACGACCAGGAAGGCCGCCTTGGTGAGGCAGGCGGAAAAGCGCTGGTCAGCGTGTATGAAAGCCCGGGGTCACTCCTTCCCCGCGGACATCTTCTCCGCCGGGGACAGCCTGAACAGCCCCGATATCCGCCCTCGCCCCGCACCCGGCAGCAAGGAAATCGCTCTGGCGGTCGCCGACGCGCAGTGCCTGAACGACTCCGGAGTCGTCAAGACCTGGTACGCGCTCGAAGTGCGTTACCAGGAAAAGGCGATATCCGGTGACCGGCAGAAGTGGGCACAGATCCGCGAGCAGTTCCGCACTCACACGGCAAACACGCGCGAGGTACTGAGAACCCACAGCGGTCGTACCGACTCGCCCTGACACGAAGGCGCGCACGGCCCAAATCGCCTCCTGCTGAGGAGAGTTGACGTCCACAGCAGCGGGCCCACCCTTCCCGCCCGAACACTTGTTCGTAACGATCGATGTGCCCTAGGCTGCACAAGGAAGCGGTCATACGACCACGGGGGCTTCCATCTGCCGGCGTACCCGACACCGAGGGTGCGCCGCGTCCGAAGTCCCCGATGACGCCGAACCAGGGGGACCAGAACCGCCCATGAAGAACGACAAGTCCCGTACCTACCACCGGGGCGCCACGGGGGCCCTGCTGACCGGCCTTCTGCTGGCCGGCTCGACCGGACAGGTTCTCGCCGCCGACAGCGGCATGACGCCGAAGGCCGACAGGCCGGAAAGCGCCCAGGCGGAGAAGACCGGAACGACCGCCCCGTACACCGTGATCAAGAACGGTGTGACCCTCATCGCCCCGGGCAAGTTGCGCGCCGCCGGCGGCGACACATGCTATGCCGACCACCTCTGCCTCTTCTACAACTCCAAGGGTCCGGGCGCCAACTGGGTTCGCAAGGGCAATGCCGCCGTGGCCAAGGACTTCTCCAAGGTGAAGTTCGAAGGGGTGGGCCCCGGCGTCGGAAAGCCCCTCAAGGACCATGTGCGCTACGTCCTGAACGGAGACCAGAACAGGACCTACGGCGTGTTCGAGAAGGCCAACTACCGCGGCCTGCGCGCCTGGTTCTCCCCCAACGACGCGAGGGCCCTCCCGGGCCTCCTGCACGGCAAGGCCGGCTCCGGAAAGTTCCTGTGACCGTGCCGCCGGCCGCCTGCGGCTGACCGGCTGTCGGGCGGTGGCATCGAGGATGCCGCCGCCCGTTCGGTGTTCTGCGCCCCGCCGGCCCACGCCCCCGCCTCAGGCTCCCCCCGCCGACGGCCCCCACAGCCCCTCCCCCGTCAACCCCAGCAGCGAAATCGCGTTCCCCCGAACGATCTGTTCCACGACGTCCGGCGCGAGGTGTCCCATCTGCGATTCGCCGACCTCCTTCGACTTCGGCCAGGTCGAGTCGGAGTGCGGGTAGTCCGTCTCGTAGAGGACGTTGCCGACGCCGACCGCGTCCAGGTTCCGCAGGCCGAAGGCGTCGTCGAAGAAGCAGCCGTAGACGTGCTCGGCGAAGAGCTCGGACGGCGGGCGGAAGACCTTGTCGGCGACGCCGCCCCAGCCGCGGTTCTCCTCCCAGACCACGTCCGCGCGTTCGAGGATGTACGGAATCCAGCCGATCTGGCCCTCGGCGTACATGACCTTCAGGTTCGGGAAGCGGTCGAATTTGCCGCTCATCAGCCAGTCCACCATCGAGAAGCAGCAGTTGGCGAAGGTGATCGTGGAGCCGACGGCGGGCGGGGCGTCGGCCGAGGTCGAGGGCATCTTCGACGAGGAGCCGATGTGCATCGCGACGACCGTGCCGGTCTCGTCGCAGGCGCGCAGGAAGGGGTCCCAGTAGTCGGTGTGGATGCTGGGCAGCCCCAGATGGGGCGGGATCTCACTGAAGCAGACCGCCCGCACCCCACGGGCCGCGTTGCGCCGCACCTCCGCGGCGGCCAGCTCCGCGTCCCACAGGGGGATGAGGGTCAGCGGGATCAGCCGCCCCTGCGCCTGCGGGCCGCACCACTCCTCCACCATCCAGTCGTTGTACGCACGCACGCCCAGCAGCCCCAGTTCGCGGTCCTCGGCCTCGGTGAAGGTCTGACCGCAGAAGCGGGGGAAGGTCGGGAAGCAGAGCGCGGACTGGACGTGGTTGACGTCCATGTCGGCCAGCCGTTCGGGCACGCTGAACGAGCCCGGACGCATCTGTTCGTAGGTGATGCCTTCGAGCTTGATGTCGTCGCGGGAGTAGCCGACGGCGGTGTCGAGACGGGTCAGCGGCCGGCGCAGGTCTTCGTAGACCCACCAATCGGCTATCGGGCCGTCGTCCCCCGCGGCGCCCATCGTCGGGGCGAACTTGCCGCCCACGAAGGTCATCTCCTTCACGGGCGCCCGGACGATGCGCGGGCCGATGTCGTGGTACTTCGACGGAAGCCGGTCCCGCCAGACGTGCGGGGGCTCCACCGTGTGGTCATCCACCGAAATGATCTTGGGGAAGGTCTCCATGGCGGATACGGTAGCGCCGATCTGACGATCCGTCAGTAATGCCGCCGTGCACGGATCCGCAAGAGGGGCGCACGAAAGTTTCGCCTCCGCGCCCCCACCCTGTGCCATCCCGCCCCGGCACCGATCGGCCGAGGAGGCTTTGTGCACGGTCCGGACCCCTACTGACGTAAGCGGGCGCGACAAGGCAGACTGACCGTTGCGCACAGCGAGGTAGTGCGCACAGCGCGAACAGACGGCATACGGCAGGGGGGACACCATGGACGACGGTCCGGGGCGGGAGCGGCTCCGCTTCTCCGTGCTCGGTCCGGTACGGGCCTGGCGTGGCACAACGCCGCTGGCGGCGGGCTCCCCGCAGCAGCGTGCACTGCTCGCCGCACTACTGCTGCGCGGCGGACGTACCGCCACCGCGCCCGAACTCGTCGACGCGCTGTGGGGCGACGAGCCACCGCATGCCGCGCTCGCGGCGCTGCGCACCTACGCCTCCCGGCTCCGCAAAGCGCTGGGCGCAGACGCCGACGCCCTGGTCAGCGAGTCCGGCGGCTACGCCATCCGTCCGGTGGACGGCCGCCCGCTGGACCTCGACCACGACCACGCCGAGCAGTACGCCGCCGAGGCGGAGAAGGCCAAGGCGTCCGGTGACCGCGTCCGCGCCCGGGAACTCCTCGACGAGGCCCTGGCCCTGTGGGACGGCGAACCACTGGCCGGGCTGGCCGGTCCGTACGCGGAAACCCAGCGCACCCGGCTCGAGGAGTGGCGGCTCTCCCTCACGGAGACCCGTCTCGAACTCGTTCTGGAGGCCGGCTGCCACGCCGATGTGGTGTCCGACCTGACCGCGCTCACCGCCGCCCACCCACTGCGCGAGCGGCTTCGCGAACTGCTCATGCTGGCGCTGTACCGCAGCGGGCGGCAGGCCGAAGCGCTCGCGGTGTACGCGGACACCCGCCGGCTGCTCGCCGACGAACTGGGCGTCGACCCCTGCGCCTCCCTCTCCGACCTCCAGCAGCGCATTCTGCAGGCCGACACGGATCTGGACGCCCCGGCGGTCGTCGTCGACGGTCCGGACGCCCCCGATCAGGTGGCGGTACGCCCACAGCAACTCCCCGCAACGGTCGCCGACTTCACCGGACGCGACGCCTTCGTCACCGAACTCAGCCAGCAGCTGGCGACCGCCGAGGGCAGCGTCATGGCCGTCTCCGCGCTCACCGGCATCGGCGGCGTCGGGAAGACGACCCTCGCCGTGCATGTGGCGCATGCCGCCCGCGAACACTTCCCCGACGGGCAGCTCTATGTCGACCTCCAGGGCGCCGGTCACACTCCGTCCGAGCCCGAAGCGGTGCTCGGGGCCTTCCTGCGTGCCCTGGGCACTCCCGATTCCGCCATCCCCGACGGTCTGGAGGAGCGGTCCGCGCTCTACCGGTCCACCCTGGCCGGCCGGCGGGTACTGGCTCTGCTGGACAACGCGCGGGACGCGGCGCAGGTCAGACCCTTGCTGCCCGGGGCGGAGGGCTGTGCGGCGCTGATCACCGGCCGCGCCCGCATGATCGACCTGGCCGGTGCCCATCTGATCGACCTGGATGTGATGAGCCCCGAGGAGGCTCTGACCCTCTTCACCCGCATCGTCGGCGTCGAGCGCGTCACCTCGGAGCGGCAGGCCGCCATGGCCGTCGTCGGCGCCTGCGGCTTCCTCCCGCTGGCCATCCGTATCGCTGCCTCCCGGCTGGCCTCGCGCCGTACGTGGACGGTATCCACCCTGGCCAGCAAGCTCGCGGACGAACGTCGCAGGCTGGACGAGCTGCGCGCGGGCGACCTCGCCGTCAAGGCCACCTTCGAACTGGGCTACGGCCAGCTGGAGCCCCATCAGGCGCGCGCTTTCCGGTTGCTGGGCCTTGCCGACGGACCGGACATCTCGCTCGCCGCGGCGGCAGCCCTCCTCGACCTCGACATCGAGTCCGCGGAGGACCAGGTCGAATCCCTCGTCGACGCCAGCCTGCTGGAGTCCGCCGCCCCCGGCCGCTACCGCTTCCACGATCTGGTCCGGCTGTACGCGCGTGCCTGCGCGGAGCGTGACGAACACCCGCCCACCGAACGGGCGGCGGCCCTGTCGCGGCTGCTGGACTTCTACCTGGCCACCGCCGCCCGGATGTACGCCCTGGAGCGGCCCGGGGACCGGTTGGTCGACCACATGGAGCCCACGCGTCACCCCGGACTTGCCTTCACCGACCGTGCGACGGCGCTGAGCTGGCTGTTCAGTGAAGCGGGCGGCATCCTTGCGTGCGCCCAGCAGTCGAAGGACGCCGGGTCCCTGCGGCGCGCGGTGGATCTCCTGCTGCTGACCCGCGACCTGGCCGAGTCCGGCGCCGACGCGCTGCAGTACGAGCAGGCCAACGCCGCCCTGCTCGCCTCCGCCCGGGAGTCCCAGGACCAGCACGCCGAGGCGCGTATCCACACCGCTCTCACCAACGTCCACACCCTGGCCGGCCGTCTCGACGAGGCCGAGGAACACGCCAAGTCGGCGATGCTCCTCGGGCTGGCCGCCGAGGACCCCTTCTCCTCGTCCTACGCACCGAACGACCGCGGGATCATCGCCACCACCCAGCAGCGTTACGGTGACGCCGAGGCCTATCTCACGCAGGCACTCTCCGCTTTCCGCGACGACAGCAACAAGCAGTCCGAAGCGAGCGCCCTGTGCAATCTCTCCCGTGTCCACCTGAACACGGGACGCATGGACAGCGCGATCCGGCTTGCTCAGGAAGGCATTGCGATCTACCGCCAGCTCGGCGCGCAGCGACGGCTGGCAAATGGCATGTACGCGCTGGGGCTTGCGTACACCCACGCCAGCCGGCTGGAGGAGGCAACCGACCAGCTCACCCAGGCCCTGGCCATATTCCAGGACAGCAGGCAGCGGTTCTGGGCGGCCATGACACACTTCAGGCTGGCGGAGATCTACCTCGCCGACCACCGTCCCACCCAGGCGGCCACCAGTGCCGAGCAGGCCCTTACCGCGCTGCGCGGCGTGGGCGGGGAGTGGTGGCGGGCGAACGTCCTTACGCTGTTGGGCCGTACGCTCAACGAACTGGGGCACACGGGGCGGGCACGCGCCTGCTGGCAGGACGCGCTCTCCATCTACGAACGACTGGGCGCGCCGGACACCTCTGAGGTACAGGCCCTCATCAGCCTGGCCACTATCGCATAGCACCTGGTCAGAGGCGTTATCAGAGACGTTTATCGATCGTTCATCGCGGCACGCCAGTCTCTTACTCATCGAACCGCCGCCTCGGGGGGCAAGCGGCTCGGTGACGCGGCCCCACCGTAAGGTGTTCGGCCCAGGTTCGCCCGTCCGGCAGCCCACGGGGGAGTTGCCGGCCGGGGGGACCACAAAGCGCCCATACACAGGAGTTGATCAGCGTGACCACCGAGAACCAGGCTCCAGAGCCGAACGAACGTGACGTCATCAAGCCCCTGGACAACCACACGCCGGTAGCCACTCCTGGGCTGGCCAAGAAGAAGGTCGCCAGGAAGCCCGGGGACTTGCTGCCCTCGGACAACCACACGCCCATCATCGAGCCGAGGTAATAGCCGAGTTCGGCCGGAGTCAACGGGGGATCTCAGGGGCCGGTTCTGATGGCAGGAGGGGAGCCATCGGAACCGGCCCTTGCGGCATGTCCGCAGCAATTTCGCCATTCAGCCGTCCTGCAGCGCTTTTCGGTCACTCGATCAAATACGCACTCTTGACGCCCCTGTGCAGTCGCTAACTTCGCTCCGTAGGCAATTCTGTCAACCATCATCTCCTCCTCCACAAAGGAACCGGAATGACTCACGCGGCACTCATGACCCACGCAAAGAAAGCCCTTGCCCTTGGCGCCATTGCGGCTGCAATAACCGCCGGCATGGCCACCGCCACACCAGCGGTGGCCGATTCCCACCACCCCGTCGCCCACAACACCACTCTGGACCACCACGTCCCGATCGTCGGTTCGGTTGACGCCAAGGACCGTCACCGTCCCTGATCGGGGCAACTCGGCAGCGGAGCACCACAGAGGCTCCGCTGCCGACGCATCTCCGCCGGTGCCCGGCCTGACTTCACGGGCGCGCCCTTGTCGCGCGAGGGATTCCCGTACATACACAGCACTTCCCTCCCCGCACGACTCCTGACGCTTCGTCAGTTCGCTGCTACAGTCGCGCCATCCGCCCCCGGTGATCCCGCCGGGCCCGGCCACGTTCCGCCCTGCTCACAGCCAGGAGGCGCGCCGTGTTCGAACTCGCCCGTATCCACACGCTCTGGGAGCTGGTCGAGTACCGGGCGCGGGTCTCGCGCGGGGCGCCGATGTTCTTCGACGGGGACGGGCGGAGCGTCACCTTCGACGGGGTGCGCGACGAGGCGCTGCGGGTGGCGACCGGGTTCCGGGAACTGGGGATCGGGGCCGGGACGCGGGTGGTCTGGCAGTTGCCGACGCGGATCGAGACGGTGGTCGCCTCGCTGGCGCTGGCTCGGCTCGGGGCCGTACAAACGCCGGTCATCCCGCTGCACCGGGAGCGCGAGGTCGGTTTCATCCTGGCGGAGTCGGCGGCGGAGTTCGTGCTCGTACCGGGCGTGTGGCGGGGGTTCGACCACACCGCGATGGTGCGGAAGCTCGCCGGGGACGGGGTGCGGGTGGTCTCGGTGGCGGGCGGGTTGCCGCAAGGGGATCCGGAGGCATGGGGCGCCCCTGCCGGAGCGGGCGAGGGGCAAGGCGATGGCCCCGGCCGGGCGAGCTGGGTCTACTACACCTCAGGCACCACCTCGTCGCCCAAGGGCGTCGAGCACACCGACGCCACTCTCCTCGCCGGTGGCATCGGACTGGCCACCGCGCTCGGGATGTCCGCGGACGACATCGGCTCGATCGCCTTTCCCTACGCGCATATCGCCGGCCCGGACTATGTCATCGCCATGCTGGTCAGCGGGTTTCCCGCGGTCATTCTGGAGAGCTTCGAGCCGGGCCGCGCGGCCGCCGTCTACCGGCGTCACGGGGTGACGATGGCCGGCGGCAGCACCGCCTTCTACCAGGCGTTTCTCGATGAGTCGCGGCGCTATCGGCAGCGGCAGCCGCAAGCCGGGCGGTTGATTCCCTCGCTGCGGCTGCTGTCCGGCGGCGGGGCCCCGATGCCCCCGGAGCTGTATGCGGCCGCCGGGCGGGAGCTGGACTGCGCGATCGTGCACGGGTACGGCATGACCGAGTGTCCGATGATCACGATGGGCACGCCGTACGACAGCGATGAGCAGCTGTCGCGGACCGTGGGCAAGCCGGTGGTCGGGGCACAGGTCCGGATCGTCCTGCCGGACGGGAGCGAGGCCGCAACCGGGGAATCCGGTGAGGTGACACTCAAGGGGGCGATGCTCTTCCAGCGGTACACGGACCCGGCGCTGACCGCCGCGGCGTTTGCCCCCGATGGCTCCTTCCGCACCGGTGACCTGGGGTATCTGCGTCCTGACGGGCATCTGGTGCTGACCGGGCGGCTGAAGGACATCATCATCCGCAAGGGCGAGAACATCTCCGCGCAGGAGATCGAGGAGCTGGTGCGCACCCATCCGGCGGTGGCGGACGCCGCGGTGATCGGGCTGC
Organism: Streptomyces sp. NPDC047049; assembly: GCF_040643995.1. Taxonomy (NCBI): domain Bacteria; kingdom Bacillati; phylum Actinomycetota; class Actinomycetes; order Kitasatosporales; family Streptomycetaceae; genus Streptomyces; species Streptomyces sp. NPDC047049. The sequence goes on from NZ_JBEYVM010000015.1 coordinate 119,689, forward strand.
CGGACCGGGAGCGCGGCGAGCGGGTGTGCGCGGTGGTCACGCCCGCCGATCCGGCCGCGCCGCCGCTGAGCCTGGCTGCGCTGACCGCGCATCTGCGGGCGGCCGGGCTGATGACGCAGAAGCTGCCGGAGCAGCTGGAGATCGTCGGTGAGCTGCCGCGCGGCGGGCCGCTGGACAAGGTGCTCAAGGCGTCGCTGCGGGAGCGGTATACGACGTAGCCGGGGGCGTCGCTGCGGTGTGGCGATGAGTTCCGGGGGCCGGTGGAGTCTTCACTGGGAGTGGCGCCGGAGGTGTGCGCGGTACGCGTCCGGGGCCGGCCCCGGCAGGACGCCCCCGGCAGGACGGAAGGACCCGGACGATGACCGAGACGATCGACTTCGCGGCGCAGGCCCGGCTGGTGTCGCAGCTGGCGGCCCGGACCGCCGATGAACAGCTCGATGCCCCCACCCCCTGCGAGGCGTACGCGGTGCGCCATCTGCTGGGCCACCTCGTCGGCCTGGCCGCGGCGTTCCAGGAGGCGGCGCGCAAGAACCTCGGGCCGATGACGAGCGTCAGCCCCGGCGCGACGGAGCCCGATGTGGAGCCCGGCTGGCGCACCGAGCTGGACCGGAATCTGCAGGGCATGGTGGAGGCCTGGCACGCCCCGGAGGCCTGGGAGGGCGAGACCCAGGCGGGCGGCGTGTCCCTTCCCGCGGCCATGGCGGGCCGGATCGCGCTCAACGAGCTGGTACTGCACGGCTGGGACCTGGCGCGCGCCACCGGCCAGGAGTACGCGCCCGACACCGCCAGTCTCGGGGTCTCGTATGCGCTGCTCACGCAGTTTGCCGAGAGCCCGGAGCGCGGGCCGTTCGGCCCACCGGTGGCGGTGGCAGCGGGCGCACCGCTCCTCGATCAGGCGGTGGCGCTCAGCGGCCGTCGGCCCGACTGGGCGCCGCCGGGGTCGTAGCCGGGGCCGTAACCGGGGCCGTAACCGGGGTCGTAGCCGACGGCATCGGCGGTACCGCGGCCACCTCGGTGGACGGCAGCCACGGCCGTGCTGTCGCCTGCGTCGTACGGCAGCCTCGGCGGTAAAGCAGCCCGAACGGCAGCGCAATCGGATCACGCCGGGGCCGGCCCCGGGGCTCCGTTCTGCAGCAGGGTCTTGAGGATCTTGCCGCTGGCGTTGCGCGGGAGGGCGGTGACGAAGGCGACCTCCCGCGGGACCTTGTAGTTGGCCATCTCGCGGCGGGACCAGGCGATCAGGTCGTCGGCGGTGAGCAGGGAGCCGGCGCGGCGGACCGCATAGGCCTTGCCGACCTCGCCGAGGCGGGGGTCGGGTATGCCGACGACGGCGACCTCGGCGATGTCCGGGTGGCGGCCGAGGAGTTGCTCTATTTCGGCGGGATAGGCGTTGAAGCCGCCGACGATGAACATGTCCTTGATGCGGTCGGTGATCCGGAGGTTGCCCGCCGCGTCCAGGACGCCCACATCGCCGGTGCGCAGCCAGCCGTCGGGGGTGATCACCTGGGCCGTGGCGGCCGGGTCCTCGAAGTAGCCGGACATCACGTGGTAGCCGCGGACGTGCACCTCGCCGGGTTCGCCGGGCGGCAGCGGGCCGCCCGCGGCGTCGACGACCCGGACCTCGGTGCCGGGTATGGCCCGGCCCGAGGTCGTGGCGATGACCTCGGGCGGATCGCCGCGGCGGCACATCGTGACGACGCCGGAGCTCTCGGACAGGCCGTACGCCGTCAGGACGGTGGAGACCTGCAGCTCGCTGCGCAGCCGCTCGACCAGCTCCAGGGGGACCACGGCCGCGCCGGTGACCACCACGCGCAGCGCGGAGAGGTCGTGCAGGCCGCGGGCGGGGTGGTCGAGGAGCTGCTGGTGGAGGGTGGGCGGGCCGGGGAGTACGGAGATCCGCTCGGCGGCGATATTGGCGAGCGCGGTCTCCACGCCGAAGACCGGCTGCGGCACCATCGTCGCGCCGCGCAGCAGACAGGCGATGATCCCGGCCTTGTAGCCGAAGGTGTGGAAGAACGGGTTGACGATCAGATAGCGGTCGCCCGCACGGAGGCCGGCCAGTTCGCACCACACGGCGTAGGCGCGCAGGGTCTGGGCGTGCGTGATCACCGCGCCCTTGGGGCGTCCGGTGGTGCCGGAGGTGAAGACGATGTCCGAGGGGGCGCCGGGGAGCAGCGCATCGGCCCGGCCACGGACCGTTTCCGGGGACACCGCCGCGCCGCCGGCGAGGAAGTCCGGCCAGGTGGCGAAGTCGGCGGGGGCATCCTCGGAGAGCACCACGACCTTCTCCAGGCGCGGCAGTCCGGGCAGCGGGCCGCGGCCGGGGCCTTCCTGGGCGGCGCGGCGGAGCGAGGCGACGTAGGACGTGCCGAGGAAGGTGCCGGTGACGAAGAGGAGCTTGGCGCGGGTGCGGCGCAGGACGTAGGCGGCCTCGGTGCCCTTGAAGCGGGTGTTGACGGGGACGAGGACGGCTCCGGCGGTGACGGCCCCGAGGGCGGAGACGATCCAGTCGAGGGTGTTGGGCGCCCATACGGCGACGCGGTCGCCGGGCGCGACCCCCGAGGCGATACAGGCGGCCGCGGCCTCCTCCACCCGCGCGCCGAGTTCGGCGTACGACACCCGGGTACGGCCCTCGACCACGGCCTCCCGGGAGGCGTAGCGCCGGGCGGCCGCCCGCACCAGCCGGGGGATGGTGCCGTACTCCAGATCCGCCCGCGTCTCCGCACCCGCCCGCGTCTCCAGGTCCTCCTGGGCCTCCAGGCCGCTCCGAGACTCCAGGCCCCACTGAGGCTCCAGATCCGCCCGCGCCTCCAGGTCGTCGCGCATCGCGTCGCCTCCCGCCGAAGAGCCCTGTGCCACTAGCTGACTGCCCGTCAGATTAGCGGTAGCCTCCTCCGCTGTCAGTACTGACGACCGACCGTGGAGGTGGCGATGGGGGCGACCCTCAAGGACGCTACGGCGATAGCCGGCATCGGGCAGACACCGTTCGCCAAACGACTCGGTGCCTCCGAGAAGGCCTTGGCCTGCCGGGCGATCGTCGCGGCGCTGGACGACGCCGGAATCGCCCCCTCGGAGGTGGACGCCTTCGCCTCCTACACCATGGAGGAGACCGACGAGGTCGAGATAGCCAAGGCCATCGGCGCCGGGGACGTCACCCACTTCTCCAAGGTCGGCTACGGCGGCGGCGGTTCCTGCGCGACGGTGGCCCATCTGGCCGCCGCCATCGCCACCGGCCAGGCGAACGTCGGCATCGCCTGGCGGTCCCGCAAGCGCGGTTCGGGACCGCGCCCCTGGAAGAACACCCAGGTCCAGCTGCCCACCCCGGGACAGTGGACCCGGCCCTTCGGACTGCTGCGCCCGGCCGACGAGATCGGCATGCTGGCCCGCCGCTACATGCACGAATACGGCGCCACCCGCGACCACCTCTTCAACGTCGCGCTCGCCTGCCGCAACCGTGCCAACCAGAACCCGGCCGCGATGATGTACGAGCGCCCGCTGACCCGCGAGATGTATATGACCGCCCGCTGGATCAGCGAGCCGCTCTGCCTCTTCGACAACTGCCTGGAGACGGACGGCGCACTGGCCTGTGTCGTGGTCTCCGCCGAGCGGGCCCGCGACTGCCGGCAGCGGCCCGTCTACGTCCACTCCGCAGCCCAGGGCCTGCCCGCCCAGCACCACGGCATGGTCAACTACTGGAACGACGACCCGCTCACCGGCCCTGCCTGGACCGCCGCCCGGCAGCTGTGGAAGGGCGCCGACCTCGGACCGCAGGACGTCGACGTGGCACAGATCTATGACGCCTTCACCCCCCTGATCCCCCTCTCCCTGGAGGGATACGGCTTCTGCGGGCGCGGCGAGGGCGCGGCCTTCACCGAGGGCGGCGCGCTGGAGATCGGCGGCCGGCTCCCCCTCAACACCGGTGGCGGCGGCCTCTCCGAGGCGTACGTCCACGGTTTCAACCTCATCACCGAAGGCGTCAGGCAACTGCGCGGCACCAGCACCGCGCAGGTACCCGGCGCCGCCACCTGCCTGGTCACCGCGGGCGAGGGCGTCCCCACCTCGGCCCTGCTGCTGAGGAGTTGATACGCCATGAGCGCCCGTGACGCCGTCGAGTCCGCCGAGCCCGCCGAGTCCGCTGTGTCCGTCGAGTCCACTGTGCCCGCCCCCTCTGCCCTGTCGGCCCCGTCGACCCCCTCGGCCCCGACGGCCGAGTCCGCCGAGTCCGCCGAGTCCGTTCGCGACGCCCTGTCCCCGATCGTGACACCCGCCACTGACAATCGGCCCGACAGCGCCGCCGGCCTGCTGCTTCCCGTCGCAGACGACGACGGCGCGCCCTTCTGGGAGTACGCCGCCAAGGGCGAACTGCGCATCCAGGCCTGCTCCGGCTGCGACGAACTGCGCTTCCCGCCCCGGCCCTGCTGTCCGCACTGCCAGTCGTTCGCCGCGCACTGGCAGCGGATGAGCGGCCGCGGCCGCATCTGGTCCTATGTGCTGCCGCATCCGCCGCTGCTGCCCGCGTACGCCGCCCTGCCGGGCTACAACGCGATCGTCGTGGAGCTGGCCGACGCCCCGCACATCCGCCTGGTCGGCAACCTCGTCGCCGACGCCGACGCCCCCCTCAACTCCGTCGACCCGGCGCGGCTGCGCATCGGCGCCCCGGTGAAGGCCGCCTTCCACGCCATGCCGGGAGGCGTGACCGTACCCCGCTGGCTCCTGGAGCGCCCATGACGATCCGCACCCGGACCGAGGACGGGGTCGCGCTGGTCACCCTCGACCGGCCCGAGCGGCACAACGCCATCGACCTCGGCACGGCCGCCGAACTCGCCGCCACCTGGCGGGCGTTCCGCTTCGACGACACCGTACGGGCCGCGGTGGTCACCGGCGCCGGCGGCCGGGCGTTCTCCACCGGCCTCGACCGCTCCGCCGCCGGCGGCCCCCAGCCGCCCTCGCCCTACTCCATCGACGACCCGCTGCTCCACATCGGCCCGAAGGCCAACGACCTGTGGAAGCCGGTCATCGCCGCCGTCGACGGAATGGCCTGCGGCGGCGCCTTCTACCTCCTGGGCGAGGCCGATTTCCTCATCGCCTCCGAGAACTCCACCTTCTTCGACCCGCACACCACCTACGGGATGGTCAGCGCGTACGAGTCCATCCTCATGGCGCAGCGGATGCCCCTGGGGGAAGTCGCCCGGATGGCCCTGATGGGGACCGCGGAGCGGCTGGGCGCGGCCCGTGCGTACGAGATCGGGCTGGTCTCCGAGCTGACCGCGCCCGGCGCCGCGGCCGAGGTGGCGCTGCGTCGCGCGGCCGTGCTCGCCGACCGGCCGACCGAGCCGGTCCAGGGCACCGTACGCGCCCTGTGGGCGGCCAAGGAGGCGGCCAGGGCACAGGCCCTGGCGCTCGCCCCCCAGCTGATCGCGCTGGGCAATCTGCCCGCGGACCGCCAGGCCGGGCTGTTCGCCGCCCGGCCTGGCCACGGCGGCCGGAAGGGCGGGCGGGACAGCGGCCAGGACGGCGAGCAGGACGGCAGCCAGGGCAGCGGGCCACTGGTCAGATGACCCTTGCGGGCGTACGTCTCCCAGACGTACTTCTCTCGCGGGCGCGGAGGGTCCGGCGTAGCGTCGGTCACGGAGGATGACCGGACGACTCGAAGCGAGGCGACGCCCGTGGTGCGCAACGTTCTGGGGTCGCTGATCGCCCTCGCCGGAGCGGCGGCCGCCGTATGGAGCCCCTTCCGTCCCTGGTACGACGGCCGTCACGGCAGCGACGTGCGGATCGAAGACCTCTTCAACGGCATCACCCGCAACGGCGCCGCGCTCTTCGGCTCCGTCCTCCTGCCCATGGCGTTCGCCGCCCTGCTGACCCTCATCGGGGTTGCCCTGCGCTCCCGGGCACTGATCACCGTCGCGGGGCTGGTGGTACTCGGTTTCACGATCCTGTGGATGGTCCGCCAGGGGCAGGCCACCAGCGAGCTGACGGCCGGCGCCCGCGGCCTCGGGGTGGGCGTGGCCAGTGCACTGGGCGGCGGCGCACTGCTGCTGCTCGGCGCCCTGATCATGCGCGGCCGCGGCCGACGGGTCCGGGGCCGCGGCTATGACGAGCAGCAGTACGACGACGGGCGCTACGGACCCTCCGCACACGACGACCCCTACGGCCGGCGCGCACCCTACGACCCGTACACGCCCTACCCCCCGGGGACGCCCGAGCCATGGGACGCGGGCCGTCCGGGGGCGGAGGAGTGGAACCCCGAGCCCTACCCGAGCGGACCCGGCCGCGGCGCCCCCGGCCCGTACGAGGACACCCCCACCTCTCCCCTGCCGGTCACACCGCCGCCCCCTCCGCCCGCGCAGCACCAGCAGCCACCCGGGCCACAGCAACAGCCACAACAGCCACATCCACAGGCGCCACCGCCACCGCCGCCGCCCACCATGCCGGCCCATCAGCAGCCCGCCACGCCTCCCGTGGAGTGGGGCAAGGAGCAACGGCAGCCGCCGCCCCCCTCCCAGCCCGGACAGTCCGGACAGGGCAGCCAAAGCGCCCAGGGCGAGCAGCCCGGACCATCCCATAGGCCCGAACAGCCCCCGGAAGACCGGGAGTAGCGGCGCAACACGGCGGGCTCACGCCCGCCACCTCACGCCCGCCGCGCCAGCCCCGTCCCCTTGGCCGCGTCCAGCGCGTACACACAGCGGTCCTTGCTGCAGGCGTACACCACACCGCCGACCGCCACCGGCGAGCCGGTGATCTCGCCGCCGGTCGCCAGCTTCCAGCGCAGCTGGCCGCCCATCGCATCGAGCGTGTAGAGGCAGTGGTCGGCCGAGCCGAAGTGCACCCGGCCCTCCGCGACGACCGGTGCGCCGACGACCTCCGCGCCGGCCTGGAACCGCCAGCGCGGGGTGCCGGTCACCGCGTCCAGTGTGTAGAGCGCCTTACCGCTGCCCAGGTGGACCGCGCCATGGGCGACCAGTACCGGTTCGGTGGACTGCCGCGCCTCGGTGGCGATCCGCCAGCGGTCGCGGCCGTCCGCCGGGTCCAGCGCGTAGACCGTGCCGAGGTAGTCCGCCAGATAGACCCCGCCGCCGGTGACGGCCGGGCCGGGGGCGAAGGCGGGCGGGCTCAGGAACACCGCGGGCGCCTCGAAGTGCCAGCGCACATCGCCGCGGGCGATGTCGATCGCCAGCACCCGGGTGCCGGCCACGACGTAGACCACGCCGTCCGACGCGGGCAGCAGCCGTACCGGCACCCCGCCGCAGGACGCGGCGTCGCCCACCGGGTACGACCAGCGCTCGGCGCCGGTCCGCGCCTCCAGCGCCTTCAGGCGTGCGTCGGCCCAGACGAAGACCGTGCCGTCGTGCACCACGGGTGCGGCCTCGGCGGTCTCGAAGTCGGTCTGGACGCCACCGATCTCCCACAGCCGTTCGCCGGTGGCCGCCTCCCAGGCCTGGACTCCGCCGCCCCGGGTGCTGGTGACCACGGTCCCGCGGTCGGCCCGGAGGGCGTAGACCCAGCCCTCGGTGTGCAGCCGCCAGTGCTCGGCGCCGTCGTCGGCGTTCAGCGCGTACAGGCTCGGGCCGTCCGAGGCATGGATCCGGCCGTCCGCGACCGCCATCGCCCAGGCGACGTCACGGGTCTTGAACTTGCGGCGCCCGCTGGCCACATCGAGCGCATGCACCTCGAAGGACGTGACGTACAGCAGGTCGTCGGCGACGGCCGGGGTGCCCCACACGTCGTTCGACATCCGGAACCGCCAGGGCCGCCAGCGGCCGGGCTCGGCGGGCGGCGCCTCGGGCGGCGGGGGCGGCGCGGCCTCGCCGCGGGCCGGGCTCTCCGCGGCCGCGGCACCGCCGGCCGGACCCTGCGCCGGCACACCGGTCACGGGGCCGGTACCGGGCGGCCGTACCCAGTTCGTCGCGGCACCGGCCTGCCCACGCGGCTGCGGGCCCGGGGCGTCGGCGCGCGGCCCCGGCCCTATCGGAGCGGCCGATCCGCCCAGGTGTACGGGACCGGCGGCACCGTCCCCGGAGACGGCCGGCGGCGCGGTGGACAGTGCGGCGGCGGGGGACGGCGAAGCGGCGGACGACGGCGGGGCGGTGGGCGGCGCCGCGGAGACCGGGGTCACCCGGGCCGTCGAGACGTCCGGGCCGAGCGCCGCGGGCTGCGGCATCGGGCCGGGGTTGCCGCCGCGCGGGTCGGTGCCCCGGTGCGCGCCGGGGCCCGCGCCGACATGGCCGGGCCAGCCGGACTCCGCGCCGACCGGTGCGCTCTCCGGCCGCGGCGGCGCCTGGGCCGGCTGCGCCGCGGGCACCGGAGGCGCCGCGGGCGGGGACGACGGGACGGGCGGATGCGGCGGCGCGGCCGGCGCGGCACGGCCGGTGCCGCGCCCGGAGCCGGCCCGCTGGCCGCCGTTCGCCACGGTGGAGCGGCCGCCGCGGCGGCCTTCGATGAGCGCCACCGCTCCGGGCGGCAGCCAGGCCGAGGCGGTACCGCTGTCGTCGCTGCCGGAGCCGAAGAGATGCGGTGCGAGCTGGGACTGCAGATCGGCGGGGGACGGCCGCTGGCCCGCCTCCATCTGCATACAGGACTCCATCAGCGGACGCAGTTCGTCCGGCAGCCCGGCCAGGTCGGGCCCCTCACGCAGCAGCATGAAGACGGTCTCGACGGGGTTGGCGCCATGGAAGGGCGCATGACCGGTGGCGGCGAAGACCAGCGTCGAGCCGAGGGAGAAGACATCGCTCGCGCCCGTCACGCTGCGCGAGTCACGGGCCTGCTCGGGCGACATGTAGGCGGGGGTGCCCACGGCGACGTTGGTCATCGTCAGCCGGGTGTTGGACACCCCGGAGGCGATCCCGAAGTCGATCACCCGGGGGCCGTCCTCGACGACCAGCACGTTCGACGGTTTCAGGTCACGGTGCACCAGGCCGGCGCCGTGGATGGACTGCAGCGCCTCGGCGATCCCGGCCGCCAGCCACCGCACCGCCTGGGCCGGGAGCGGCCCGCACTCATTGACTATTTCCTCGAGGGAGGGCGCGGGGACATAGGCCGTCGCGAGCCAGGGCACTGCCGCGCGCGGATCGGCGTCCACCACCGCGGCCGTGTAGAAACCGCTGACCGCGCGGGCCGCCTCGACCTCGCGCGTGAAGCGGACCCGGAACAGCTGGTCCTCGGCGAGCTCGGTACGCACCGTCTTGATCGCCACGCGCCGGCCGGACGCCGAGCGCGCCAGATAGACCAGTCCCATGCCGCCGGCCCCGAGACGGCCGAGCACCTCGAACGGGCCGATCCGCCGGGGATCGTGCTGCGTCAGCTGCTTCAGCTGATCCACCACTTGCCTGCCACCTCCCCGTGGGGCGTAAAAAGAGACTCTCAAAAGCCACGAGCCGCCGAGAGCCACTGCCCCGTGCAGCGTCTCCCCGCCTGCGGCGAGGACTGTCGAAACGGCCGTACGCGTGCTGATTGTTCCTGGCCGGGCCGACGGTTGCGAACCCGGGGCCCGTCCGCCGTGTCACGGCATGCCCTCCGCGGCCGGCACCGGGACCGTTACCCGATGTAACCCAACCACGCCTGACGTGCTGCGATACGTCCCCTGACGAGTGGATACCGCGCGGGTTACCGGCAAGTTACCGACCCACCACGCGCGACACCGCCCGAAGTGCGGACGTTCACCACTCCGTTTGACGGGACTACTGGAGAAGCGGTTCGCCCTCCGCGACACCCGGTGGCCGTAGTGGCCGTAATGGCTGTAATGGCCGTGACGGCCAAAACCATGATGCGCGTCCGACCGCGCACGCCCTCCCCCGACCCGTCACGCCGTCCCCGACGGTCAAACCACCCCCACCGGTCATGCCCTCCCCCGTCGTCGCTCCCGGCCCAGCGGCTCAATTCTGCGCGTTCGAAGGTCATTTCGGTGTCATGACACCTGGCGTGGCGCCGTATCCGGCATCCGGGCAGGCCGGAGTGCCGACCGCCACGGCGGCCAGATGTCCAAGCTAGCTCCGTTTTGTACGATTCACCCGTCGAGAATTCGCACGCGTGAACGATTTTACCGGAGCCTGCGAACGGTGAAGCGGCGGAGTCAATGTTCAACTGGCGGCCGTCTCGGGATACTTGCCGCACGGACGGTGACCACTTATCCACCAAAGTTGTCCACAGCCTGTTGATAACACTCTTCACCGGTTCGGACCAAGCAGGGCGGCGCACGGCACGGTCACGGACGGGCCCGCCAGCAGCACACTCACGGGGGCTCCGCACCCCGAACTCCCCCATCCCCATTTGCAGGCAGCCAAATCGCGCTCCGATCACCCCTCGGTAAGCTGACGGCATGACAGGACAAGTTCGAACCGTCGACGGCAGAGTTGCCGGCCGCCGCGGACAGGCGACGCGGCAAAAGCTTCTGGACTGCCTCAGTGAAATGCTCAGTTCGTCCCCCTATCGGGACGTCAAGGTCATCGATGTAGCCCGAAAAGCGGGGACTTCACCCGCAACGTTCTATCAGTACTTCCCGGACGTCGAGGGCGCCGTCCTCGAAATCGCCGAGGAGATGGCCAAAGAAGGCGCCACTCTGACGGATCTTGTCGCCGGACGCTCCTGGGTGGGCAAGTCCGCGTGGCAGGCGGCAGAGGACCTGGTCGAGGGCTTCCTCTCCTTCTGGCGGAAGCACGACGCGATTTTGCGCGTGATCGACCTGGGCGCGGCCGAGGGCGACAAGCGGTTCTACAAGATCCGCATGAAGATCCTCAATGCCGTCACCAACTCCCTTACGGATTCGATCAAGGAACTGCAGAGCAAGGGCAAGCTCGACAAGGACGTGAGTGCGCCCGCGATGGCCGGCTCACTTGTCGCGATGCTGGCGGCGGTCGCCGGGCACCAGAAGGGTTTCCAGAGCTGGGGCGTGAAGCAGGCCGAGCTCAAGCCGAATCTGGCGCTGCTGGTGCACCTCGGCGTCACCGGCAAGAAGCCGACCAAATAGCGAAGAGCGAATAGCAGCGAATAGCGAAGCCACCGAGAAGGCTTCCGGGAAGACATCCGAGGAAGAGGAAGCGGCCGATGAAGCTGCTGTCGCGACTTCCGCACCTCGAAGTCCCGGAGTTATCGGGGTGGTTCGCCGTCTGTCCGGTATCCGTCCTGCCATAGCTGTACCGCACACGCAGCGGGCGCCGCGCGGCCCCTTTCAGGGTTGGCCGCGGCGCCCGCTGTGTGCATGAGGAAACGGAGGGACGCGGTAAAGCGGAGGGACAAGGGGGAAGCCCGCTGCGCACCGGCCGGCTCACCGCCGCTCCAGCCGGAAGAGCCGGATCTCCCGCGCCACCCGCGCCTGGTACGTGGCGTACGGCGGCCAGAACTCCAGCGCCGCCCGCCAGGCCTGCGCACGTTCCTCACCGGTGAGCAGCCGCGCCCGCACCGGGATGTCCCGGCCGCGCCAACTCACCTCGGCCTCCGGGTTCTTCAGCAGGTTGCCGGTCCACGCCGGATGCCCCGGCCGTCCGAAGTTGCTGCCGACCAGCAGCCAGCCGCCGTCCTCCTCCGGCAGGCACGCCAGCGGAGTACGCCGCGGCAGCCCGCTCCTGGCCCCGGTCGCGGTCAACACCACACCGGGCAGCATCCGGGCGCTGAGCAGCACCTTTCCACGGGTCAGCCGGTGCACCGCACGGTCCAGAGCGGGGATGACATGCGGTGCGGTCCGGGCGAACGTACGGGTCGCGGAGAGCTTCTGGAGCCATCGCTCGCCCCGCGGCATCAGGCCTCCACCGCCCCTGGCGTACGGGCTCCCGCCGGCGCCTCACCGGCCTCGCGGCGCACGGGCGGCCCCCCGTTTTCACCTGCCCCACGGTCACCGCCGGGCTGCCCTCCGCTCTCCCGGGCCCCCCGGTCACCGCTGCCCTTTCTGCCTCCGCCGGCCGCCCCCGCCCCGCCCGTGAACAGCCCCGCCTCCTCGGCGGCCCGCGCCCGGAGCCGGTGTACGGGCCCCAGCAGCAGTTCGTCACCGGCCGCACGCTTGAAGTACAGATGCGCCTCGTGCTCCCAGGTGAAGCCGATGCCGCCGTGCAGTTGCACCGCCTCGGCCGCCACCGCACGCAGCGCCTCCAGCGCCTGCGCCAACGCCAGCGCCCCCGCACCGGGCTCGGCCGCACCGGACGCCCCCGGGGCGCCCTGGCCCCCGGCCCGTCCGCCGCCCGCCGCCCAGGCCGCGTAGTACGTCGCCGAACGCGCCGCCTGCAGCGTCACATACAGATCGGCGAGCCGGTGCTGCACCGCCTGGAAGGAGCCGATGGGCCGGCCGAACTGCTCGCGCTCCCGGACGTAGGCGACGGTACGGGCCAGCGCCGCGTCAGCCGCCCCGACCGCCTCGGCGGCCAGCACCGCGGCCGCCGTCATCCCGGTCGCGGCGAGCGCGGCGGCCACCGCCGTCCCGTCGCCGCACCCGTCCCCGTACGGGTAACCCTCCCCGTACGGGGAGCCCTCCCCGTCCACGTCCCCGAGCAACTCGGCCGGCACGTTCCGCAGTTCGAGGCGTGCCAGCGGCCGGGTCTCGTCCAGCGCGGTCTGCCGGATCCGCAGCAGACCGGCCGTACCGGGCGCACCTGCCCCCTCGGCGTGCGCGGGCCGGCGCTCCGGCCGGGCCGCCGGGCCGAGCGCCGCCGCCCGCACGAGGAAGAGCAGGGTACGGCTGCGCGCGAACCCACCGGTGTGTGCGGCCACCACCAGCACCTCCGCGGTGTGGCCGTTCAGCACCTGCCCGGCCTCCCCGTACAGCCGCCACGTTCCGTCCTGCCTCCGCGCCTGAACCCCGCCGGCCCGGCCGCCGCCCGCCCAGTCGCCGTCATTCGGCCCGGTCAGCCCCAGTGCGGTGGCCAGCTGCCCGGCCGGTACGGCGAGCGTTCCGGTCAGCTCCCCGGCGGCGAGGCCCGGCAGCAGTTCGCCGCGCTGGCGTTCGCTGCCCAGTGCGAGGAGCAGCGGCGCGGCCAGTGCGGCGGTGGCGATCAGCGGCGAGGGAAGGACGGCGCGACCGGTCTCCTCGCAGGCCAGGGCAAGTTCGGTGGGCCCGCAGCCCACCCCGCCGTATGCGGCGGGCAGCGCCAGACCGGGCAGGCCGAGCTCGGCGGCGAGCCGGTGCCACAACTGCGGGTCGTACCCGGGCGGGGTGCGTACGGCCGCCTTCACCTGGTCCGGACCGCAGTGTTTGAGTAGCAGTTCGCGCAGGGTGCGGCGGATTTCGTGCTGCTCCTCGGTGAATGCGGCATCCATCGCGGGCTCCTCCCGGCCGTGCGACACCCCCCGTCCGTTCCGACGGGCTGGCTCACTCCCGCTATCGATCTGACGGGCCGTCATAGTAGGGACGGGGGGTGCACTTTCCTAGGCCGAGTCCGCAAGTCGTCGGGGCCCGGGGGCGGCGCGCGCTCTTCACGGCTCACGAGGGCGGCGCCCGATGACGGCGGTGACGGGGCGCTCGATGACGGCGCCCCATAACGGCGCTCGCCCTCGCCCTGCGGCCGAAGCCGGGGGCGAGGGCGAGGTTCGAAGAGAGGGCGAGGACGACGACGAGGGCGAGGGCCGTTATGGGGCGCCGCCCCTCCCGTCAGAGGATGAGATGGACCGTGAGTTGCGTTTCCGTGTCGCTGACATTGACGGCGTGGATGTAGCCGTGAGCCGTGCGGTAGCGGCCCGTGCCCCCGGTGATCGCCAGGTCGATGTTGCCGGGGCCGGCGGTGGTCACGTTGAACCGGCCCTGCACGGTGAGCTGCCCCTGGGAGAGGGCCAGATCGCCCGCGCACTGCAGGTCGAACTGGTCAACCGGATCGAAGCGGGTCAGCGTGCAGATCTCGCTGTAGGTGCCGACCACGCTGCTGCCACGGAGGAGATTGCCGCTGACGACGAATTCGTCCCCCAGGCTCGGCCCGCCCGACCCGTCCACATCGACGAAGCCGCCCTGAGTCTGCTTCGCGACCAGCTGGAAGACTTCCTCTCTCGGGGGATTGGGCCCGGAGCCACTGCCGGTGGCTGCCGACGCCGAGGGTGCGCAGAAAAGGAGTGCAGCAAATCCGGTGACCGCACTCAGAGCGACATGCTTGAAGTGACGCACGGTTTTCTCCTCTGGGACTGGAAGGGAAATGCATTGGCTAGGACATGAAATGCGGTAATGGCGGAGTGATGACCGGACCGATATCGCCGGGATGCCATGAAGCCGGGCATCCCGGCTCCCTGACCCGCCGCGCATCCGGGCCCCTCGCCCGCCGGGCGTCCGGTGTTCCAGGGGCCGCTCCGGCCTGCCTGGTCCGCCACCCGGCAGGCCGGTCGCGACGCGCGGAAGGATCAGATACCGGGGCCGGAGACGTAGGTGAACGATCCGGAAGGTGAGCCTCCGGGGCCGGAGGCCGTGACGTCGAAGGTGCCGGGGGTGCCGCTGGGCGGGGACGTGGCGGTCACCGTGGTGTCGGAGACGATCTCGAAGGGCGCCGGGACGCCGTGGAAGGTGACCTGGTCGGTGGAGGACAGGCCGGTGCCGGTGAGGGTCACCGCGGTGCCGCCGGAGGTCGGTCCCGTGTCGGGGCTGACGCCGGTGAGGGTGGCCGGGCTGACGTAGGTGTACGTCAGCCCGTCGGCGCTGCCGCCTGCGGTGAACACGGTGACGGCGACGCCGCCCGGCCCCGGGGCACCGGCGGCCCTGACGGTGACCTGGGTGTCGGACACGCTTTGGATGACGGCTCGGGTGGGGCCGAAGTACACATTGATCGCCCCGGCCAGGTTGCGGCCGGTGAGGACGATCTCCTGGTCGCTGCCGGCGACGGGGCCCGCGGCGGGGCTGATACCGGTGAGGGCGGGCAACGGCACGTAGTAGAAGGACCCGAGGGTGCCGGTGCCGCCCGGGGTGGTGACCGTCACGGGGACGGCGCCGGATCCGGCGGGAGCGGTGACGGTCAGCGAGGTCGCCGTATTGGCGGTGATGGCGGCCTGGGCGGTACCGAAGCGCACGGCATCGGCAGGGGCCAGGTGGTGACCGGTGAGGGTCACCTTCGTTCCGCCTGCCGTGCTCCCCTGGTCGGGAATCACCGTCGTCGCCATGACACCGACGGTTCCGGCGCCGGAGTTGCTCACGTAGGCACGCGTTCCGTCGGGGAAGACCGCGATGCCGGTGGGGCCGTCTCCCACCCCGATGTTCTCGACGACGGCGTGGGTGGCGGTGTCGATCACGCTCACCGTGTCCGGGAAGGCATTCGCCACGTACACATGGGCGCCGTCGGGGCTCACCGCCACGAAGCGCGGCTGGGCGCTGACGCCGATGGTGGCGGTCACGGCGCCGGCCGCGGTATCGATCACGCTCACCGTGGAGGTGGCGACGTTCGTGACGTAGACATGGGCCCCGTCCGGGGTGACCGTCAGCAGGATGGGGACGCCGCCGACGGGGACCGTGGCGGCGACGGTGTCCGTGGCGGTATCGATCACGCTGACGGCGCCGGAGAAGAGGCACGCCACGTAGAGGCGGGTCCCGTCCGGGGTCAGGGCAGCCCCGATCGGTCCGGCCCCGACGGTGATGGTGCCGGTGACGGTGTCGGTGGCCGTGTCGATCACGCTCACCGTGTTGCCGGCCTGCTGCGTCACATAAAGGCGGGTGCCGTCCGGGGTGACCGCGGCCATCGCCGGTCCCGCCGCTACGGGGATGTTCGCGACGATGGCGTTCGAGGCGGTGTCGAGCACACTGACGAGACCGTCGCCGGAGACGGTCACGTAGCCGCGGGTTCCGTCCGGGCTGATCGCCACGAAGGAGGGGCCGGCGCCCGTCGGGATGGTGCTGGTGACGGTATCGGTGGCGGTATCGATCACGCTCACCGTATTCGAGCCCTGGTTGGCCACATATGCGCGGGCTCCGCCAGGGGAAAGGGAAATTCCCCCGGGTGTGGCACCCACGGGAATCACGGCCCCCGCCGAGAAAGCGGCGCTTAATCCGGGGTTGCGCGCCCGGCCGGGCGCCGGAACTTCTGAGGAATAGGCGAACATGACACTCCCTGAGGCAGACGGGACGTCCTTGTCCCGCACACGGAAATGCCTGCTTCACCGCATGGGCAACAGCGAGCAGTAAACCGGCTGAAGTGGCGCCGGTGAAATACACACAGCGAAGGGAGAATACCCTTCCGGGGAAAGCATTTGAACCCCGCTTCCGTATCTCCGATTCTCGGATAATCATCCCGCTTTCGCTTCCGCCTCCCCCGGGCCGGCACCGGAGGACTGCGATGCCCCTCAGGCCCCGGCCGGCCCTGCACGCCCTGCACGTCCTGCACGTCCTGCACGCCCTGCACGCCCTGCACGCACCCTCGAACCGACACCGAACCTGATGTACCGTCAGATTCATGACTCCAGGGACCCGTTACCGTGGTCACGCACATCGCAAGGTCGCCGTCGCCGGAGTGGCCCTGTCCGACTGCGGGCGCGTGGACGAGGCCACCCCGTACGCCCTGCACGCCCAGGCCGCCCGCCGGGCACTCGCCGACAGCGGCCTGGACCGTTCGGTGATCGACGGCTTCGCCTCGGCCGGTCTGGGCACCCTCGCCCCCGTCGAAGTCGCCGAGTACCTGGGACTGCGCCCCACCTGGGTCGACTCGACCTCGGTCGGCGGTTCCACCTGGGAAGTGCTGGCCGCGCACGCCGCCGACGCGATCGCCGCAGGCCACGCGGACGCCGTCCTCCTCGTCTACGGTTCCACCGCCCGCGCCGACATCAAGGCGGGACGCCGTACCGCGAACCTCTCCTTCGGGTCCCGCGGCCCGCTCCAGTTCGAGGTCCCCTACGGGCACACCCTGATCGCCAAATACGCCATGGCGGCACGCCGCCATATGCACCAATACGGCACCACCCTGGCGCAGTTGGCCCAGATAGCCGTCCAGGCACGCGCCAACGCGGCAGCCAACCCGGACGCCATGTACCGCGACCCGATCACCGTCGACGACGTCCTCTCCGGCCCGGTGATCGCCGACCCGTTCACCAAGCTGCACTGCTGCATCCGCTCCGACGGCGGCTGCGCGGTGCTGCTCGTCGCCGAGGACTACGTCCAGGATCTCGCCAAGCCCCCGGTATGGGTACTCGGTTCCGGCACCTCGGTCTCGCACACCACCATGTCGGAGTGGGACGACTTCACCGTCTCGCCCGCGGCGGTCTCCGGCCGGCTGGCCTTCGAACGGGCCGGTGTCCGCCCCTCCGAGATCGACCTCGCCGAGCTCTACGACGCCTTCACCTATATGACCCTGGTGACGCTGGAGGACCTGGGCTTCTGCGCCAAGGGCGAGGGCGGCGCCTTCGTCGAGAAGGGGCGGCTGCTGCGGGACGGGGAATTGCCGGTCAATACCGACGGGGGTGGGCTGGCCGCCTGCCATCCCGGCATGCGCGGCCTGTTCCTGCTGGTCGAGGCGGTACGCCAGCTCCGCGGCGAGGCCGGCCCGGACCGCCAGGTACGCAAGTCCGGCGGCGCCTTGCCCCAGCTTGCGGTCGCCTCGGGCACGGGTGGCTGGTTCTGTTCGTCGGGGACGGTGGTGCTGGGGCGGGGCTAAGGGCTTTCCCGTAGGGGCCGGGGCCGCAGCAGGGCGGTGAGTTCCCCCGCCGGGAACGCGCAGCGTCTCGCCGGGGATGCACAGCGGGGAGCCAACGCGATCACGCTCAAGGACCACTCGGCGCCATCCGGCACCCTCCGCCACCGGGTCGGTGCCGCCGGTCCGGCTCCCGCCGTCGTACGGTCCGCGTACGCTGCCTGGCATGACTGATCAGGCCGGGCACCAGCACACGCCGGATGCCGTTCCCGCCGGCGCCACCGCGCACCATGCCGACGCCACGGGCCCCGGGGACGCGCGGGACGCCAGGGAGGCCGGGGACGCCGGAGGCGCCGCGGAGGCCCGCGCGTTCCGGGAGCTGTTGCGCGGGCTGCGGGTCTGGGACGTCGAGCTGCCGGCGTTCGACGTGGCCACAGCACCGGACGACCCGCTGCCGCTGTTCCGGCAGTGGCTGCGGGAGGCCGCCGAGGCCGGTGTCCCCGAGCCCCACACCATGACGCTCGCCACGGCGGACGCGGCCGGTGACCCCTCCGTGCGAACCCTGATGCTGCACGACGCCGATGAGCGCGGCTGGCACTTCGCCTCGCACCGCGGCAGCCGCAAGGGCCGCGAACTGGCCGCACGGCCGCGGGCGGCGCTCGGTTTCTACTGGGCGGCGGTCGGCCGTCAGGTGCGGGTCCGGGGATCGGTGACCGCGGCGGGTCCCGAGGAGAGCGCGGCCGATCTGCACCACCGTTCCACGGGCGCGCTGGCCGCGGCGCTGGTCGGGCGGCAGAGCGAGGTGCTCGGCTCGACGGCGGAGCTGGCGCGCGCCTCGGAGGCCGCGTGGGAGCGCGCCCGCCGTGAGCCGGAGGCACCGGTGCCGAGCTGGACGCTGTATGTGCTGCGTGCCGAGGAGGTCGAGTTCTTCCAGGGCGACGCACAGCGCCGCCATGTACGCCTCAACTACCGCTACGAGGGCGACGGCTGGCGGAAGGAACTGCTCTGGCCATGAGCCACGCGGCCGGCCGGTCCGCCCGCCCTCACAGCTGCTGGTACATGATGTGCAGCCCCACATAGCCCTTGGTGGGGTGCAGGAAACCCTCGGGGAGGGTCGTCATGATCCGGAAGCCCAGGGACTCCCAGAGGGCGACGGCGCCCGTATTGGTCTCCACGACGGCGTTGAACTGCATCGCGCGATAGCCCTCGGCGCGCGCCCAGGCGAGTACGTGCTCCCCCAGAGCCCGGCCGACGCCGCGTCCGCCGCACTGCGGGTCGACCATGAAGCTCGCACCGGCGATATGCGCGGCGCCACCCATGTGGTTGGGGTTCATCTTGGCCGTACCGAGCACCGTGCCGGATTCGTCGACGGCGACGACCGTCCGGCCGGGCGCCGTCAGCATCCACATCTCGCGGGCCGTGGCTTCATCGAGGTCCCGCGGGTACGTATAGGTCTCCCCGGCCGCCACGATGGCGTGGAGGAAGGGCCAGATAGCAGGCCAGTCGCCCGCGGTCGCCTCACGAATCAACACGGCCACAGCATCCCTCGGACCCGGCGGGCCCGCCACCGCATTTCGCCGCGGCGCTGAACGGCGGCACGGGACGCGCGAGCGCAGAGGCGGGGGGCGGGGACCCAGGGGCTCAGGGACTCAGGGGCTCAGGGACGCGCCGGCATCACGCAGGCCGGAAGACAGGGAGGGCGACCGTCCCGCCCGCACCCTCACCTTCGCCTTGGCCCTCGCGACGGAAGTGCACCACGAGCGGCATCGCGATCCGCAGTTCCGCCTCCGGACAGTCGGTGACCTCGGTCATCATCCGGGGGCCTTCGACGAGATCGACCACGGCCGCGACATACGGAACCCGCTCGCCGAACGGCGGGAGATCGTTACGGTGCACGACGGACCAGGTATAGAGAGTGGCGCCTCCGGCGGCCGGCACCCAGCCGACATCCTCGCTCCAGCAGTACGGGCAGAACTCGCGCGGGTAGTGATGCACCGCCCCGCACCCCGCCGCCCGGCAGCGACGCAGCAGCAGCCGTCCCTCGGCCGCCGCGTCCCAGTACGGCCTGGTGAAGGCATCCACCTCCGGCAGATCGAAACGCACCGCACTGCGCGCACCACGCGGCACAGCGCCCCGCGCCCCTCCCGCCCCAGCAGTCCCGGCCATGACGCGAACACCCCCACCGATTCGATCGCCCTGCACCTGACGGTACGTCAGTTCAACCGATACGGAACTCGACGCGCAAGGGGCCATACACAATCCACCCCCACTCGGGAGCCGCGACCGGCAGCCACCGGCAGCCACTCGCCACGACCGCCGCCGAGGCACCCACGACCCCCGCACCCCGAACGCCCCCCCGCACCCGCACCCGCACCCGCACCCGC
The DNA here is from genome assembly GCF_040643995.1 of Streptomyces sp. NPDC047049. Classification (NCBI taxonomy): domain Bacteria; kingdom Bacillati; phylum Actinomycetota; class Actinomycetes; order Kitasatosporales; family Streptomycetaceae; genus Streptomyces; species Streptomyces sp. NPDC047049. The sequence continues at coordinate 139,580 of NZ_JBEYVM010000015.1, forward strand.
AAGCTTTACCGTGCACGCCCATTCCTGACGTGGCGTCAGTTCAGTAATCTGACTGTGCGTCAGTTGATGAGAACGAGAGGCCTCACACAGGAGCGGGCGTCTGCGATGCTTGGATCGACTCACGGCACCCTCACCACTCACTCCCGGCCGGCCCGCGTCATGGCCTGTGGGGAGCAACCACCACACACCGTGCACGGCATCAGTGAACCGCACCCCGGCGACGGCGGACAGGGCGCCGGGGCGGTCGACCGCGATGTCAGCGGGCGCCCGCTGCACGCCCCGGCGCTCGACCTGGACCGGTTCTTCCGGCCCGAGTCCGTGGCCGTGATCGGCGCCTCGGACAGCGAGGGCCGGCCCAACACGGGGATCACCCGCCAGCTGATCGCCTGGTCGGAGCGTGTCGGCGCCCGGCTCCACCTCGTCAATCCGGGACGCGTCCAGGTCTTCGGGCGGCCGTGCCACGCAGCCGTCGCCGAGTTGCCGGAGACCGTCGACCTCGCCGTACTCCTCGTCGGCGCCCCCCTTCCGGTCATCGAACAACTCGGGGAGGCCAAGGTGAAGTTCGCCGTGGCCTTCGCCTCCGGATTCGCCGAGACCGGCGAGCGCGGCGCGGCGGCCCAGGCCCGGCTGGCCGAGGTCGTCGAGCGCTCCGGTCTGCGGCTGCTCGGGCCGAACACCAACCTCAACGCCTTCGAGCGGTTCCGCGAGGACCTGGACGGCCCGGCGATCGCCCTGATCACGCAGTCAGGCCACCAGGGCCGCCCGGTCTTCAGCCTTCAGGAACTGGGCATCCGCCTCTCGCACTGGGCCCCCACCGGCAACGAGGCCGATCTGGAGACCGCCGACTTCCTCTCCTACTTCGCCACCCGCCCCGAGGTGGGCGCCATCGCCGCGTATGTGGAAGGCCTCAAGGACGGCCGCAGTTTCCTGCTGGCCGCCGACCGCGCCGCCCGCCACCGGGTGCCGGTCGTCGCCGTCAAGGTCGGACGTACCGAGACCGGCGCCCGGACGGCCCTCTCGCACACCGGCAAGCTCACCGGCGCCGACAGCGTCGTGGACTCGGCGATGCGGCAGTTCGGCGTCATCCGGGTGGACGGGCTCGACGAGCTGCAGGACACCGCGGCGCTGCTGGCCCGGGCCAAGAAGCCCACCGCGGAGGGCGTAGCCGTCTATTCGATCTCCGGGGGCACCGGCGCGCACTTCTCCGACCTGGCGACGGCCGCGGGGTTGTCGCTGCCCACCCTCGGTGACGCCAAGCAGGCCGAGCTGCACCAGTGGATACCGGACTACCTGAACGTCGCCAATCCGATCGACAACGGCGGGCACCCGGTCGGCGACTGGCGCGGCCGCAAGATCATCGACGCGATCCTGGCCGACCCGTCCATCGGCGTGCTGATCTGCCCGATCACCGGCCCCTTCCCGCCCATGAGCGACAAGCTCGCCCGGGATCTGGTGGAAGCGGCGGAGCAGACCGACAAGCTGGTGTGTGTGGTGTGGGGCTCGCCGGTCGGCACCGAGGACGCCTACCGCGGCACCCTTCTCGGCTCCTCACGGGTGGCGACCTTCCGGACCTTCGCCAACTGCATCACCGCCGTCCGCGCCTATCTGGACCACCACCGCTTCACGGCCGGCTACCGCTCCCCCTTCGAGGACGCCCCCCGCATACCGTCCCCGTCCGCGCGCAAGGCCCAGGCCCTGATGCGCCCGGGCGAACCGCTGAGTGAGCACGCGGCCAAACAGCTGCTGCGCGCCTACGGCATCCGGGTCCCGCGCGAACAGCTGGTGACCAGCGCGGCGGCGGCCGTACGGTCGGCGAGCCTGGTCGGCTACCCCGTGGTGATGAAGGCTTCCGGGCCGCAGCTGGCGCACAAGACCGAACTCGGCCTGGTCAAGGTCGGCCTGACCTCGGCCAGCCAGGTCAGGGACGCATACCGCGAACTCACCGACATCGCGCGTTACGAGGACATCCCGCTGGACGGTGTACTGGTCTGCCAGATGATCGAGCGCGGCGTCGAGACGGTCGTCGGCATCACCCACGACAGCCTCTTCGGGCCGACGGTCACGGTCGGCCTCGGCGGGGTGCTCGTGGAGGTCCTGCAGGACGTGGCCGTGGGCATCCCGCCCTTCGGTGAGGACCAGGCGCGCGCGATGCTCGGCGAGCTCCGCGGCCGCGCCCTCCTGGAGGGTGTACGCGGCGCACCGCCCGCGGACATCGACGCGCTGGTCGAGGTCGTGCTCAGGGTGCAGCGGATGGCGCTCGAACTCGACGGTCAGCTGGCGGAGTTGGACATCAATCCGCTGGTGGTCCTGCCCCGCGGGGAGGGCGCCGTGGCCCTCGACGCGCTGGCCATCTGTCCTTGACCACGCACGCCACCACAGCCGCAACGGCGACCGCACCGGCAACGGCAACCGCAGCTGCCACCGCGGGCGCAAGCACAGGCTCGGTCGCAGCCGTAACTGTCCCTGGCACCGCCGCCGCACCCGCAACAGAACCCGCACCCTCACCCGCAGGCGCACTCGCCACGCCGCGGCCCGCCGTCCCCACCACGACCGCACCCTTGGGAGCCGTTCCCCCATGACGCCCTCACCGTCCCCCGCTTCCGTCCCCCCCGCCGCAGGCCCCGGCCGGGCCGCCGACGGCACCGCCCGTGTCGATCCCCCCGACCGCGCGGCCCCCGTCGATTCATTGATACTGCACACCACTGACAACGGCGTCTCGTGGATCACCCTCAACCGGCCGGAGGTGAGGAACGCCCTCACCCGTGACCAGCGCGAACACCTCATCGCACGGCTCGCCGAGGCCTCCGCCGACCCGGACGTACGGGCCGTGGTCCTCACCGCGACCGGCCGGGGCTTCTGTGCGGGTGCCGATCTCCGCGGAGCGACGTCGTCGGGCGAACGGGTCGCCGGCGATGTCGCCCGGATGATCCGCGACGGCGCCCAGCGGCTCATCGCGGCGGTGCTGGACTGCGAGAAGCCGGTCATCGCCGCCGTCAACGGCACCGCGGCCGGGCTCGGCGCCCATCTCGCGCTCGCCTGCGACCTGGTACTGGCTGCCGAATCGGCGTCCTTCATCGAGGTGTTCGTACGCCGCGGCCTGGTCCCGGACGGCGGCGGGGCCTACCTCCTGCCCCGGCTGATCGGCCCGCAGCGCGCCAAGGAGCTGATGTTCTTCGGCGACGCCGTACCGGCCGCCGAAGCGGCCCGGCTGGGACTGGTCAACCGCGTGGTCCCGGACCCCGAGCTGGCGGGGACGGCCCGGGAGTGGGCCCAGCGGCTGGCGGCGGGCCCGACCCGGGCACTGGCCCTGACCAAACAACTGGTCAACGCCTCGCTCGACGCCGGCCGGGCCACGGCCCTCGCCGCCGAGGCCACCGCCCAGGAGATCAATATGACGACGGCGGACGCACAGGAGGGGATCGCCTCCTTCGTGCAGCGACGCCCCCCGGTCTACCGGGGCCGGTGACCCGAGCCGGACGCGCCGGGACCGAAGCCCCGAGCCGGACGCGCAGGGCCTGAAACCGGAGCCGGACCCGCCAGGAGAGCCGAGCCGGCACGACAGGGCCTAAGCCCGGCCCGCAGGGACCGAAGCCCCGAGCCCGACGCGCGCGAACCGCCTACTCCTGCCCCGCCGGACACTCCCGCACCTCACGGGTGTTCCGTGTCCGCACCCCCGGCAGCCACCCCCGCACCCCCTGCCCGCTGGTGACCAGATACCAGCGGGTGGAGGTGACACCGGCTTCGTCGCGGACCATCCGGCCGTCGGTCACCACACAGTGCGCGGCCAGGTCATCGCCGTGCCAGACCCGGCCGGCGGAGTTGCCGCGCGCGGCGTACTCGGCGCGCGGGTCCCTGGCCAGCCGGAGGGCGCACTCCAGGGAGCGGCCCGTACGGCAGGCCTGTTCACTGTTGTAGACCGTGACCTTCACCGTCGGGGGCGGGCCCGCCGGCTGGAGCGTCACGGGCCCGGGGCGAACCAGCCACCACACCCCCAGCGCCACCACGGCCACCGCCGCCGCCACCACGAGCGCGACCGCGTACGGCCGTCGCCGGGGCAGTGCGACCACGGCGGGCGCCGGAGCGGTGCCGGAGTCCCTGATGCGGTCCCACAGGCCGGGCGGTGTCTCGATCTGTTCGTCCGCGAGCCGGAGCCGTGCCCGCAGCAGCGCCTCGGCGTCGTCCCCGGCGCCGCCGCCCCGGCCGCCGCCGAAGTCCCGGCCACCGCCCGCTGAGCCCGCACCGCTGTCGTACCGTGGCCCCACTCCCACCGCGCCGCTCACCTCCCCGCCTGCCCGTGCTCCGATGCCACGAGGTAGGCGCGCAGCCGGTCCAGCGCACGGGCGCGATGGCGGGCGGCGGTACCACGGTGCACCTTCATGATCTTCGCGGCCTGGTCGAGGGTGTAGCCGTCGAGGTCGACCAGGATGACGATCCCGGCCTGCCGGTGCGAGAGCTTCCCCAGCAGCCGCACCGCCTCGATCTCGGCCTGCCGCCGCTCCACCCCGCCGTCCCAGCCGCCGGCCACCCCGCCGGGCCCCGTACCGGCGCCGCCGCCCGCCCCGCCCGCACCGGATTCCTCGACCCCGTCCATCGCGTCGACCAGCACCTGGCGCCGGTCCTTGCGGTAGGCGTCCCGGGCGACGTTGAGCACGGCGGTGAAGGCGTAGGCGTACGGCTCCGGATGGGCGAGGAAGCGCTGCGGACGCGCCGCGAGTTTGAGGTAGGCCTCATGCACCACGTCCTCCGCGGACTGTCTCGATCCGGCCAGCATCACCGCCCGCCGGTAGAGCCGGGGCAACAGCCCGCAGAAGACCTCGTCGAAGGTGGGTGACGCGGCGGACGAAGCTGATGACGCTCTGGCATCGGCCATGTACCGGAACTCTCCCCCGTGTTCGGCTACGGACGCGGCCGAGTGGACGCTACCCGTGCGATCGACACGCAATCAGGAATCCGCCCCTCAATCTCCCCCGAATCCCCCAAGACCGGCCATGGTCGCCCGGCAAACCACACGTGCGAGTGGCCGCCGCCCCGCACAGCTTCACATCTGACGCTCCATCAGATTCAATGGGGGCATGATGGGACACGCTGCAATGGCGGCCACGGCCGTGCGGTACCTGCGCTCCGTCGGCGCGCCCACCACGGCCGCCGCACCGGCCGCCGCACCCGCCGGGCCACGTCCGCGCCCCGCCCTGCGGGCCGTACGCGACGACGAGCGCGCCCCGTTGGACCCCGCCGCGTTCCGCTCCGTCCTGGGGCACTTCGCCAGCGGCGTCACGGTCATCACGTCCCCCGGCGAGCCGGGACCGGCCGGTTTCGCCTGCCAGTCCTTCGCCTCGCTCTCCCTCGACCCGCCGCTGGTGACGTTCATGGTGGCGCGTACGTCGACCACCTGGCCGCGGATCGCCCGCGCCGGGGTGTTCTGCGTCAACGTCCTCGGCGCCGGACAGGGCGCGCTGTGCCGGGGGTTCGCGGTCAGCGGCGGCGACAAGTTCGCCGGGGTCCACTACGGAGCGGCCCCCGCGACCGGCTCGCCCCGGCTGGCGGACGTCCCCGCCTGGATCGACTGCACCGTCCACGCCGTGCACACCGGCGGCGACCATCTGATCGTGGTCGGCCGGGTCGAAGCCCTCGGCACGGACCCGGCCGCCGCCGAGGACGGCCCGCTGCTCTTCCACCGGGGTGCCTTCGGGCAGCTCCGCGGGTGAGCACGGCCGGTGCGGTGGCACAGCCGGGACAGACCACCATCCGCCCGCAGTGAACACCGGCCCCACCAGGCTCGGCGGTCACTACCGTCCACCTCATGACGACGATCACCACGCGTACGGTCACCTACCGAGCCGACAACCTCACGATGATCGGGCACCTCGCGCTTCCCACCGGTGCCGGCCGCCGGCCCGCGGTCCTGGTCGGGCCCGAGGGGACGGGGCTCAGCGACGTCGAGCGCCGCCGGGCCGATGCCCTGGCCGAACTGGGATACGTGGCGCTGGCCTTCGACCTCCACGGCGGGCGCTATCTGGGCGACCCCGAGGAGATGCTGGCCCGTTGCATGCCGCTGCTCGCCGACCCCGACCGGATGCGGGACATCGGCCACGCGGCGCTCGACGTGCTGCGTGCCGAACCGCGGACCGACCCCGACCGGATCGCCGCCATCGGCTACGGCACCGGGGGCGCCATCGGGCTGGAACTCGGGCGCGACGGCGTCGGCCTGCGGGCGATCGGGACGGTCAACGCGCTGACCACGGGCCGGCCGGGCGAGGCGGCGCGCATCCGCTGCCCCGTGTGGGCCGGGGTCGGATCGGAGGACCCGATCATGTCGCCCGCGCAACGGGAGGCGTTCACCGCCGAGATGCAGGCCGCGGGCGTCGACTGGCGCCTCGCGGTCTACGGCGGAGCCCTGCACGCCTTCCACCACCCATCGGTCGACCACACCGTGCGCCCCGGCGTCGGCTACCACCCACTGCACGCGCAGCGGGCCTGGCGCGACATCGTCGGCCTGCTCGCCGAGTGCCTGCCCTTGACGTGCTCCCTGGCCTAGAGTCCAGGGATTCCGGCCTGGGTCGTCTGACCCTTCCGGGGGCTTCCTGCTTCAACGCGCTGTGCCGGGACTTTCGTCCTGGTCTTACCGGCGCTCCACGAGGCGTTTGGTGTCTCCGCCCGCCCGGCGGCGACGATACGGCGTCCTTCGAAGAGGACGTTGCGTGCTGCGTTGTGGTCGCGGTCGTGCACGGTGCCGCACTCGCCGCACGTCCACTGCCGGACGTGAAGGGGCTTGGGACCGTCCCGGAATCCGCAGGCCGAACAGACCTGAGAGGACGGGAAAGCACGGTTCACCTTGGCGAAGGTACGGCCGTGCTTGACCGCCTTGTACTCCAGCATGCCGACGAACGCGGACCATCCCGCGTCATGCACGGACTTGGCGAGCCGGGTGCGGCCGAGGCCGGACACCGCGAGGTCTTCCACGTACACCGCTTGGTTGTCGCGAATGATCTGCGTGGAAGCCTTGTGGTGCCAGTCCCGGCGCCGGTTGGCTACCTTGGCGTGCTGGCGTGCGACCTTGATGCGGGCCTTGGCCCGGTTCTTCGATCCCTTGGCCTTGCGTGCCAGCTCCCGCTGAAGTCGCTTGAGCTTCTTTTCCGCCCGGCGCAGGAAGCGAGGGCTGTCGATCTTGCTGCCGTCGGACAGGACCGCGAAGGCGGACAAGCCGAGGTCGATACCGGCCTCGGTCTGCAGGCTGGGGAGGATGTCCGGCTCGGTGTCCACGACGAAGCTGAGGAAGTACCGGCCGGAGCTGTCTTTGGTGACGGTCAGGGACGTGGGTGCGGCCGGAAGCCGACGGGACCACTTGACCTTGAGGTTGCCGACCTTGGCCACGTACACCGTGCCGTCGTCCTGGAGGGAGAAGGCGTTGGTGTTGAGGCGGACCGACTGCCGGGTGTCTTTCTTCGACTTGTACCGGGGCGGCCCGACCTTCCGGCCCTGCCGCGTTCCCTTGACCGAGTCGAAGAAGTTCTTGTAGGCGGTGTCGAGGTCCCGAAGGGATTGTTGCAGGACGACCGCTGACACGTCGGCGAGCCAGGCGCGTTCCTCGGTGCGCTTGGCCTGGGTGATGCGAAGCCGGGACAGATCCGCGGACTTCACATACGGCAGCCCTCTCGCGTGCGCTTCCTTGCGGTCGCGCAGGCAGTCGTTCCACACCACGCGGGCACACCCGAACGCACCCGCCAGCGCACGATGCTGGGTGGCGTCCGGGTAGGCCCGGTAGTTGTAGCGCAGCTGCACATCCAAGACCCTACTGCGATTGGTTTCATGGAGGGGAAGAACGATTACAGACGGGGCAGGCACGTTGTTTCGGCGATGCATGTGTACTTGGTCTTTGTGACGAAGTGCCGATGCGGAGTCTTCAACGACGAGATGCTGACACGCTGCGAAAAGATCATGCGTAAGGTGTGCGAGGACTTCGAGGCGGAACTGAAGGAGTTCAACGGCGAGCGCGATCACGTCCACCTCCTGATCAACTACCCGCCCAAGACCGCCGTCTCCAAGCTGGTCAACAGCCTCAAAGGCGTCTCCGCCCGCCGGATACGCCTGCGGGCACCTCCCGGCCGAAGGCTGGGGGAGAGTTCACCGGCCGCACCAACCCCGCCATCATGCACGGGCACCTGTGGTCGCCCTCGTACTTCTCGGCATCCTGCGGCGGCGCACCGCTGGCGATCGTCCGCCAATACATCGAACAGCAAAAACGCCCGATCCAGAGTGCAGATCAGAGCAATCCTGAGAAGCATCCATCCTCGGCATGAACGCCGGGGCTTTCTGCAAGAGCCCCGGTAACGGAGTGATCCGCCAGGGGCCGGGGTTCCTCAGGACCGGGCCGATGCCGGCCGGCACGCCTCACCCGAAGGTCAGCACCGCCCGCGCCACCCGCCCGTGGTGGGCATCGTCCGCCGCCTTCGCGAAGTCCTCCACCGGGTAGGTCTTCGTCACCAACTCGTCGAGCAGCAGCCGTCCTTCGCGGTAGAGCCGGGCGTAGAGCGCGATGTCCCGCTGCGGGCGGGCCGACCCGTAGCGGCAGCCCAGGATCGACTTGTCCAGATACATCGACGACACCCGGAACGAGGCCTCCGCGGTGGCCGGCGGCACCCCGAGCAGCACCGCCTGTCCGTGCCGGTCCAGCAGGTCGACGGCCTGCCGGATCAGCCGGGTGCTGCCCACGCACTCGAAGGCATGGTCGGCGCCGGTCGGCAGGATCTCCTTCACCGCCTTGACGCCGTCCGGCGCCGCCGACGCGTCGAGGAAGTGGGTCGCCCCGAACTGCCGCGCCACCGTCTCCTTCGCGGGGTTGGCGTCCACCGCGACGATCACCGAAGCCCCGGCGATCCGTGCGCCCTGGAGCACATTGAGGCCGATGCCGCCGGCCCCGATCACCACGACCGAGTCGCCCCGGTCCACCCGCGCCCGGTTGAGCACCGCCCCGACCCCGGTCAGCACCCCGCACCCGATCAGCGCGGCCGACGTCAGCGGAATATCCTCGCCGATCTTCACCGCCTGCACCGCCTTGACGACCGTACGCTCCGCGAACGCCGAATTGGACGCGAAGCTGAACAGCTCGGATTCGCCCCGGCGAAACGGCTTCTGGGGCATCCCGATCGCCTTCCGGCACATCGTCGGCCGCCCCCGGTCGCACTCCGCGCACACCCCGCAGTTGGCCAGCGTCGACAGCGCGACATGGTCGCCGGGCACCACATGGCCGACGCCCGCGCCCACGGCCTCGACCACCCCCGCCCCCTCGTGCCCCAGCACCACCGGCACCGGGAACGGAATCGTCCCGTCGACCACCGACAGGTCGCTGTGGCACAGCCCCGCGGCCCGGATACCGACCAGCACCTCGCCCGGCCCCGGACCGCGCACCTCCAGATCGTCCACGACCCGGGGCTGTTCGCCGTCGAAGATGACGCCCCTCATATCCGCTCCACTCTGGGCAGGCCGAGCACCCGCTCGGCGATGATGTTGCGCTGGATCTCGTCCGAGCCGCCGTAGAGGGTGTCGGCCCGGGTGAACAGGAACAGCCTTTGCAGCGCGTCGAGTTCGTACGGCGCCTGGGCGGTCCAGTCGGCCGGGCCCAGCGCCGCGGCGGCCCCGCGCACCCGCATCGCCAGCTCCCCCAGCCGCTGGTGCCAGCCACCCCACAGCAGCTTCGCCACGCTCGGCGCACCGGCGTCCCCGGCCGCTCCCAGGGTCCGCAGCGCGTTCCACCGCATGACCTTCAACTCGGCCCACTGCCGGACGAGCTGGTCACGCAGCACCGGGTCCCTCAGCGCACCGCAGCGCACCGCCTCCCCGACGACCTCGGCCAGCTCCGCCGCGAACCCGATCTGCTGGACGAGGGTGGACACCCCGCGCTCGCGTGCGAGCAGCCCCATGGCCACCCGCCAGCCCGCTCCCTCGCCGCCCACCACATGCCCGGCCACCGCCCCGTCGAAGAACACCTCGTTGAACTCCGCCGTTCCCGACATCTGCCGGATCGGCCGCACCTCGATGCGCCCCGGCTGATCCATCGCCACCAGCAGGAACGAGAGCCCCCGGTGGCGCCGCCCGGCCGGATCCGTCCGCGCCAGCACGAAGCACCAGTCGGCCTCGCCGGCCAGCGACGTCCAGATCTTCTGCCCGCTGACGCGGTAGCCGGCACCGTCCCGGACCGCCACCGTCCGCAGCCCCGCCAGATCCGACCCCGCGTCCGGCTCGCTGTAGCCCTGGCACCACAGCTCCTCCCCCCGGGCGATGGCCGGCAGGAACCGCCGCCGCTGCGCCTCGTCCCCGTACGCGAGCAGCGTCGGCGCCAGCAGGTTCTCCCCGATGTGCCCCACCCGCCCCGGCGCCCTGGCCCGCGCATACTCCTCGGCCCACACCACCTGCTGAGTCAGGCTCGCCGTACGGTTCCCGTACGCCCCCTCCGTCCCCTCCCACCCGAGCCCGATCCACCCACCGGCCCCCAACTCCCGCTCCCAAGCCCGCCGCTCCTCGGCCCCCTCGTGCTCACTCCCGGGCCCGCCGCGCCCCGCCAACTCGGCATAGACACCCACGAGATGCCCCGCAAGCCACTCACGAGCCTCCGTCCGAAACCCCTCGTCCCCACTCCCGAACTCAAAGTCCACAACGACCTCCCTCACCCGCCCCCACCCACGATCACTTCTCCACCCACGGGAGGGGACGGGCCTGCGCAGCGGACCCGGCCCGCCGCCAGGCGCCACGGTGGCAAAGCCAAAAACGTGGGCCAGAGGCAAAGCGCAGCGGAACGGCGAGCAACCCCCACGGCGGGACGGCCAAAGCCGCAGGAAACCCCTACGCGTTGGGCCGCGCCTCCGCCCCCGCCGCCCTCGCCATCTCCGAAACCTGCGCCAGCATCGGCATGGGATCGGCCCCGACCGACCCCGGCAGCACCTCCGCCACCCGCTCCGGCGTCCAGCCGCCCCCGTCGGCGTACACGGAGCGAAGCTCCCTCGGCTGGGCCCACACGGCGATCTTGGGTCCGGCGACCGTGTACACCTGCCCGGTGATCTCCCGGGCCCGGTCGCTCAGCAGATAGACGACCAGCGCCGCCACGTCCTCCGGCTCACCGATCTCCGTCAGCTTCATCGGGACGTTCGCCGACATCCGTGTCCGTGCCACCGGAGCCACCGCATTGGCCGTCACCCCGTATTTGTGCAGTCCCAGCGCGGCGCTCCGCACCAGCGAGATGATCCCGCCCTTCGCGGACGCGTAGTTGGCCTGGGACACCGAACCCTGGTGGTTCCCGCTGGTGAAGCCCACCAGGGTGCCTGAGCCTTGCCGGCGCATGACGGCCGACGCCGCCCGGAAGACCGTGAACGTGCCCTTGAGGTGGGTGGCGACCACCGGGTCCCACTCCTCCTCGGACATGTTGAAGAGCATCCGTTCCCGCAGGATCCCGGCCACGCACACCACACCGTCGATCCGTCCGTACTGCGCCAGCGCGGTGTCCACGATCCGCTGGCCGCCGGCCATGGTGGACACGTCGTCGGCCACCGCGACCGCCTCGCCCCCGGCGGCCTCGATCTCCTTCACCACCGATTCGGCGACCTCGCTGCTGGGTCCGGCACCGTCGACGGAGACCCCGTAGTCGTTGACGATCACCTTGGCGCCCTGGTCCGCACAGGCGAGAGCCACCGCCCGGCCGATACCGCGGCCCGCTCCCGTTACGGCGATCACTTTGCCGGCCAAGAAGTTCCCCATGCCGTGACCCTTCCCGCAGTTTCTGACGGACCGTTAGATTTTTGAGCAGACACCGGACGAACACAAGACCCGGGGCGTACCGAACCCGGCCATCTGAAGGAGGGCCCATGCCCCTGCCGAAGGAGTTCCATGACATCGCGGAACGCGTGAACAACTGGGGGCGCTGGGGCCCGGACGACGAGATCGGGACCCTCAACCTGATCACCGGACAGGTCGTACGGGAGGCCGCCGGCTGCGTCCGCAGCGGCCGCCGCGTCCCGCTCGCCCTCCCGCTGCAACAGGAGGGCGTACAGACCGGCGTGATCCCCGGCCGGGTCAACCCGCTGCACACCATGACCGCCATCAACCAGGAGATCTTCGGCCCCGGTACGGTCGCGACGACGGACGACGCGGTCACGATGGGCCTCCAGGCGGCCACCCACTGGGACGGCCTCGCCCATGTCTCCCACTCGGGACGGCTCTACAACAACCGCCCCGCCGACTCGGTCACCGCCCATCACGGCGCGAGCTGCCTCGGCGTGGAGAAGGCCACCCCGATCGTCTCCCGCGGCGTCCTCCTGGACGTGGCCCGCGCCCACCGCACCGGGCAGCTGCCCGGCGGGCACGCCATCACGCCCGAAGACCTGGACGCCGCCGAGGAACAGGCCGGGACGGCGGTACGGGCCGGCGACATCGTCCTCGTACGGACCGGGCAGCTGCGGCACTACCTGGCCGGCGACCGGCAGGCCTACGCGTTCCCGTCACCCGGGCTGTCGCTGCGCACCCCGGAGTGGTTCCACGCGCGCGATGTCGCGGCGGTCGCCAATGACACCCTGACCTTCGAGATCTTCCCGCCGGAGGTCGAGAACCTGTGGATGCCGGTCCATGCGCTCGATCTCGTCGAGATGGGCATGCCACAGGGCCAGAACTGGAATCTGGAGGAGCTGGCGACGGCCTGCGCGGAGGCGGGACGCTGGACGTTCCTGCTCTCCGCGGTGGCCGAACCGTTCGTCGGAGGCTCCGGGGCGCCGGTCGCGCCCGTGGCGATCCTCTGACCACGCCGTCGACGACTGCGGCCGGGCCGCGTAGTCCTCGGGCCCGGGACCGGGCCGCGGCACTCCGCAATCCGCTGACCGGGCCGCGCCGGGCCACCGACTCCCACGGCCGGCGGCCCGACGGCACCCGGCCGGCCAGGTGGCGATGCGCTCGTGCGCGCCCCGAGCACGGCACCGCGGACCGCCACCCATCCCCGCTGTCACGGGGGCCCTGCCAGGCCGCGATCCGCACTCGCCAAGGCCCTGGACCGAAAGCCCGGCCCCCCACGACCTCGACGTCCCCTCGCGGCGCATCGCTTCACTCAAGGGTGATCAACTGAACACGCCACGTCAACACCTGGTCTGGACTGATTCCGTTACTGATTCCGCTACACCCGTGGTGCCGCATCCGTCGCGTTCATCGCGTTCGTCGCACCCATCGCCGGCATCGCACCCAGCGGCAGAGCCATGTCTGGGCACCCGCCCGGAGCGGTCAGGCCTGGTGCGTCACGGCGCGCGGCGCCGCGCGCGAGGCTTCGTAGGCCCCCAGATCGGACCCTGACGCCAGCAGCAGTGGCCGGCTGCGGTCCACCTCGCACCAGATCCGCTTGCCGCCGCCCTCCTGCTGCCACCCCCAGCGGTCGGCCAGGCCGTCGACCAGCTCCAGGCCGCGGCCGTTGGTGTCGTCGCCGTCGGCGTGCCGCTGGCGTGGCGGGCGGGCGCTGGCGTCCACCACTTCGACCCGGACCGTCCCGACCACGGCACCCGATCCGGAGAAACACATCCGCAGCTCGGCCGCCGCGCCGGTGTGCACCACGGCGTTGGTGACGAGTTCGGAGATCAAAAGGATCAGCGTCTCCGCCAGTGGCTCGTCGGCCCCTATACCGGAACCCACGAGCCGCGACCTGGCCCACCGCCGGGCCCTCCCCACCTCCGCGGGGTCGGGCCGTACGTCCAACTGAACCTGAAGCACCTGCACCGCTCACACCATCCGAACCGGCGGAAACATCGCCTCGCGCCTCCACGGAGTCACGGTGCGTGACCCCGGTGGAGCACAGCATGGTTGACGTTGAGTCACCCCAACAAGCGCTTCGGGCATATTCCAGCGCAAGGGAGTATGGATCCTGCATACTGTGCGACGCACTTTGCGGGGAGTCGAACAAGGGGGGCGATCGGCCCCCGTCCAAGGGCGAGCGGCGCGCAGTCCGTACCCCGGAGCCGTCTCTCCGACGACACCGGGCCCGTTGCGCCACAGAACCACTCGCACCCCACGGAGGGTACCCGAGCGAAACGCCGGCTCCCCCCTGTGACGAGTCACGCCTAGGACACAACCCGATATCGACCCTCCGTGACCATTTCCACCCAGCGAGTCCGACATATCGCATACGCACTGTCACGACCTGACAGCGCCGGACCTCACACATCACCGCACGCCACCACGCACCCGCACACCTCACCAGGCACCGCCGCCGCGACCCGCACGCCGCCACCGTCAGGCGATCAAGCCCGCGGCCAGCAGTTCTTCCGCCTCGGACGCCACTTCCCAGCGCTCGGCCCGCAACCAGGCCCGCTTGAGATGCAGATGAACGTCGGCCTCCCAGGTGAAGCCCATTCCGCCGTGGACCTGCAGGCAGTCGCGTGCGTTCCGCACCGCGGCCTCGTCGGCCAGCAGCTTCGCGGACGTGACATCAAGAACACTCTCCGTGACTGCCGCCGCGTATACCGCACTTCGGGCGATTTCAGTCCGTACCAGCATCTGTGCGCACAGATGCTTGACCGCCTGGAACGAGCCGATGGGCGCACCGAACTGCTCGCGTTCGCGGGCGTGACCCACCGCCATCTCGACCGTGCGGGCCGCGCTGCCCAGTTGCTGGGCAGCGGTGAGCAGCGCGGCCTCACGGCGGAGCCGGGGGACGTCCAGGGCCAGGGGTGCGGTACGCGGCAGCTCCACGACGCGGGCGAGCGGGGTGAGGGGATCGACGGAGGCGAAGGGGGCGCAGACCACGTGGTCCGGCGCGCTCCGGTAGGCCCCGCCCGTGCACCCGTGTGCGCCCCTGGGTTCGCCCCGGACTTCCCCCCGGACTTTCCCCCTGACCTCACCCCGAACCTCGCCCCCGAGCCTGCCCCCAGGCCCGCCACCGGACCCACCGCCCCCGTCACCCGCACCCCCCTCCACCAAGATCAACTCATCGCACTCCGCCGGGTGTTCCCACAGCACCGGCTCCCGCTCCGCCTCGCAGAGCCCGACGGTCTTCTCGCCGGCCGCGACCCCGTCCACCGTCCCGGCCAGCAGTTGGCACGCCACCAGCGGCCCCGGCAGCAGCGCGCGCCCGGCCTCCTCCAGGACCAGCACCGCTTCCGGCAGCCCGAGCCCCACTCCGCCGGCCTCCTCCGGCAGCCGCAGCGCGAAGAACCCGGCCGCGCCCAGCTCGCGCCACAGCGCACGGTCCAGTGCCGGTTCCTCCACCGCGGCCCGCAGCCGTTCCCGGCCGAACCGTCCGGCCAGCAGCTCCCGGGTGCCATCCCGCAACGCCCGCTGGTTCTCGGTGAGTTGGAAGTCCACGGCCCGGTCACCGCCCCTTCGGCAGGCCGAGGATCCGCTCGGCGACGATGTTCTGCTGGATCTGCGAGGTGCCGGCCGCGATGGTGTACGAGAGGGACGAGAGCCGGTCCGCCGCCCACTCGTGGTCCGCGTCCAGCGCGCCGGCCCCGAGCACCTGGGCCGCCGTGTCGTACAGCTCCTGGCGGACGTGCGAATAGCGGAGCTTGAAGACCGAGCCGCCGGTTCCCGGGACACCACCGCCGCTCCCCCGCCTTCCGGCGCCCGGCGGGGCCCCCATCGCCTCGCTGACATTCCACTGGATCAGCCGCCACAGCGCGGCGAACTCCGCATGCAGCCGGCCCAGCCTGCGGCGCAGCACGGCGTCGTCCCAGCGGCCGTTGGCGCGCGCGGCCCGGGCCAGCGCACCGAGCACCCGGCGGCAGGCCACCACCTCGCCGACGAAGGCGGTGCCGCGCTCGAAGGACAGCGTCACCATCGTCACCCGCCAGCCGTCGTTCTCCGCGCCGACGCGGTTGCCGACCGGCACCCGCACTTCGTCGAGGAACATCTCGGCGAACTCCGCCGAACCGGCCAGGGTGCGCAGCGGCCGGACCGTCACGCCCGGTGCGTCCATGGGCATCGCCAGCCAGCTGATGCCGCGGTGCCGGGGTGCGGCCGGATCGGTGCGGACGAGGAGTTCGCACCAGTCGGCGACCTCGGCGTGCGAGGTCCAGATCTTGGCGCCGCTGACGACATAGCTGTCCCCGTCGCGTACGGCCCTGGTCCGCAGCGCGGCGAGGTCGGAGCCGGCGTCCGGTTCGCTGAAGCCCTGGCACCAGATCTCGTCGCCGCGCAGGATCGGCGGCAGCCAGCGGGCGCGCTGTGCGGCGCTGCCCTCGACGGCGAGGGTCGGCCCCGCGTGCAGCAGCCCGACGAAGTTCGCGCCGACGTAGGGCGCCCCGGCGCGCTCGGTCTCCTCCAGGAAGATCAGGTGCTGGGTGGGCGTGGCACCCTGCCCGCCGGCGTCCCGCGGCCAGTGCAGGCCCGCATATCCGGCGTCGTACAGCATCCGCTGCCAGGCGGTGTCATACGCCCGCCGGCCGGGCCAGTCGGCCGCGGCGGGCTTCTCGGGGAGCCGCGGCAGCACCTCGCCGAGCCAGGCGCGCAGCCCGGCCCGGAAGTCTTCCTCTTCCGGTGTGTACGTGAGGTCCATCGCCACCCCCACCCGTTTCTGATGCTCCGTCAGAAACCAGGCTAGTCCCGCCCCTCTGGACCGACAAGGCGCCTGCCTCTAATCTCGACCCTCGAATCTGACGCTCCATCAGCTCTATGGGAGGGCCGGATGACCGGCACCACGCTCTGGGACCTGGTCGACTGGCGCGCCCGCCGCACCCCCGGCGCACCCGCCCTCATCCAGGGCGCCGCGTCCGCCCGGCACGAGCGGCACCTCACCTTCGGCGCCCTGCACCGGCGCGCGGAACGGGTCGCGGCCGGCCTGTACGAGCGGGGCGTACGGCCCGGCAGCCGGGTCGTCTGGCAGCTCCCGACCTGCATCGAGACCGTGCTGCTCAGCCTCGCCCTGGCCCGTATCGGCGCCGTCCAGAGCCCGGTCATCCCGCTCTACCGCGACCACGAGGTGGGCCAGGTGCTGCGCCGCACCCGTGCCGCGTTCCTCGCCGTCCCCGGCACCTGGCGCGGCTTCGACCACCGCGCGATGGCGCACCGGCTGGCCGCCGCGCTGCCCGGGCCGCTCACCGTCATCGACGCGTACGACACCCTCCCCGACGCCGACCCGGCCGTCCTGCCCCCGCCGCCCACCGACGCCGGCGAGGCCCGGTGGATCTTCTGGACCTCCGGCACCACCGCGGGCCCGAAGGGCGTCCTGCACACCGACCGCAGCCTGCGCACGGCCGGCCTCTGCCTGGCCGACGCGCTGCGCCTTCGCCCCACCGACATCGGCTCGATGGCCTTCCCCTACGCCCATGTCGCGGGCCCCGAGTACACGATCCTGCTCCTGCTGCACGGCATCCCGGCCGTCCTGCTGGAGCACTTCGCGCTGCCCGGCTCCCTCGCCGCCTACCGCCGCCACCGCGTCACCGTCGCCGGCGGCTCCACCGCCTTCTACTCCCTCTTCCTCGCCGAGGCGCGCAAGCTGCCGCCGGGACGCCGGATGCTGCCGTCGCTACGGCTGCTGGCCGGCGGCGGGGCGCCCAGACCCCCAGGGCTCTACCACGAGGCCGTCGCCGTACTGGGCTGCCAACTCACCCACGGCTACGCCATGACCGAGGCTCCGATGGTCACCATGGGCGATCCGCACGACAACCCCGAACACCTCGCCACCACCGACGGCCGGCCACCCGCCGGGATGGAGATCCGGATCGCCCCCGGCACCGGCGAGATATCCCTGCGCGGCCCGGCCGTCTGCCGTGGCTACCTCGACGAGCCCGACCCGTTCGGCCCGGACGGCTTTCTGCCCACGGGCGACCTCGGCCACCTCACCCCCACCGGCCACCTCGTCATCACCGGCCGCCTCAAAGACGTCATCATCCGCAAGGGCGAGAACATCTCCGCTCAGGAGATCGAGGAACTTCTGCACCGGCATCCGGGCGTGGCCGATGCCGCGGTCATCGGACTGCCGGACGCGGAGCGCGGGGAACGGGTCTGCGCGGTCGTCGAACAGCCGCCGGGGGCGGCGGAGTTGACGCTCGGCGCGGTCTCGGCCCACCTCCGCTCCCTGGGCCTCGCCCCGCACAAACTCCCGGAGCAGCTGGAGGTAGTGGCGGCCCTGCCGCGCGGGGCGACCCTGCGCAAGGTGCTCAAAGGGGAGCTGCGGGAGCGGTTCGGCGCGGCCGGGCGGCGCCGGGAGGTGTCATGACCGCGCGAGGTGGCGGACGCCAGGTGACCTGGGCCTGGCGTAAACACCGCCTTGCCCCGCCGCCCCCGGTGCCCCCGTGACCCGCCCCTCTTCGCGTGGGCCGGGCGTCCGCCGCGGGCTCCCCTGCGGACACCCGCTGTCCTCTTCACCCCCTACGGTCACCCCATGAATCACTCGCGACCCCGTATCGACACCGCCGCGCGCCGTGCCCGCCTCGGGCGGCGGCACCTGCTCGCGCCCGCGTACCGGGCGGGCCGTACCGAGGAGGTGGCCGATGCGGTCGTGGGCCTGCATGCCACCGATCCGGCGACCGTCCATCTGGCGGCCTGCGCCCGGCTGACCGCTCCGGACCCGGCCGATGTGGAGCGCGCGCTGTACGACGAGGGGTCGCTGGTCCGGCTGCTGTGCATGCGCCGCACGCTCTTCGCGGTCGGCGCCGCCCTCGCCCCGGTCGTCGCCTCGTCCACCGCGAAGACCATCGCCGCCAGGGAGCGGGCGGGGATGGTCAAGTGGCTCACCGAGGGCGCCCCGGGCTGGGACGAACGGCGGCTGGCCGATGTCGAGGCGAGGACGCTGGCCGCGCTGAGCGCACGCGGCGAGGCGACCGCGGCCGAACTCGCCGCCGAGGTACCCGACCTGCGCGACACCATCGTGAACTCCCCCGGCAAGCCGTACCAGGCCACGGTCGCCGTCTCCAGCCGGATCCTGCGGGTACTGGCCGCCGAGGGCCGCATCCGGCGCGGGCGGCCACGCGGCGGCTGGACCAGCAGCTCCTACCGCTGGCGGCCGGGCACCGCGTTCACCGAACTGCCCGCGCCACCGGCTCCCGAGGCACGCGCCGCACTCGCCGGCCGCTGGCTCGCCTCGTACGGGCCGGCGACCGTCGACGATCTCAAGTGGTGGACGGGCTGGACGCTCACCGCCACCCGGCAGGCGCTCGCCGCCGTCGGCGCCGTCGAGGTGGACCTGGACGACGGCACCCTGGGCGTCGCGCTGCCCGGTGACCTCGCACCGGTCGCCGCGCCCGAACCCTGGGCCGCCCTGCTGCCGGCCCTCGACCCCACCGCGATGGGCTGGAGGAACCGCGACTGGTACCTCGACCCGGCCCACGTACCGCAGCTCTTCGACCGCAGCGGGAACATCGGGCCGACGGTGTGGTGGTGCGGCCGGATCATCGGCGGCTGGGCCCAGCGCGCGGACGGCGAGATCGTCTGGCGGCTGCTGACGGACGGTGCGGGCACCTCCCTGCGCGGGCGGAGCCGGGAGCCCGGGGGAAGCGGCGAAGCCGCCGCGGCGGTGTCGGCCGAGGCGGCCCGGCTGGCGGCCTGGCTCGGGGACGTCCGGGTCACCCCGCGCATCCGGACTCCGCTGGAGCGGGAGTTGAGCGGGTGACGGCCAACGGCCGAGCCACCGGCCCACCACCTCAGCGCGGCCGGTAGGCGCTCGTCGCCTGCTCGTACAGCTCGTCCACCTCGTGCCGCCCGCTGTCCGGGCCGATGACGAGGACGAGGTGGTAGCGGCCGTTGTGGATCATCGCGAGGTTACGCACATACACCTCGCGTCCGCTGCCGTCGCGCCAGGAGAAGGTGCCCTCGGCCATCGCCGTCTTCCCGACGTCGATCCGCTGCAGACCGGAGGCCGAGGCCCAGCCGGAGGAGCGGTACGGCGCCAGCTCGGCTTCCTTGTTCTGCATGTACGCCATCGGGTCGGTGCCGGAGTGTGCCGTCGTGTCGCGGCCGGGCACCACCACCAGCTCGTAGTCCCCGCCGACGTACCGCACCTGGCCCCGGTCGTTCACCCCGCGCCGCTGCCAGCCCTTGCGGACCGCGACCTGGAAGCCCTCGGGGTCGGTGCGGACCTCGAAGCCCTTGGCGACCCGCGCCGGGCCGGTGGCCCGCGGCGCGCCGGTGCCGGACGAGCCGCCGTCCCCCTCCCGCTCCCCCTTGTCCTGGGGCGGAGCGGGCGACGCGGGCGCCGTGCCCGAGGTGCCCGCACGGTCCGCGCCCTCCCCGCCGGTCTTGGCGTCCTCACCGGACTTGGGCAGGAACGCCATGGCGTAGATGACCGCGCCGACGAGGAGGAGCAGGACCACGGTCAGCAGCAGCCGGCCGAGCGGGCGCGGCGCACGCGCCGGGCGCCCCGGGCGCGACACGTCACCCAGGCCCCCCTGGCCCACATGACCTACCTGATCGACCTGGCCGACCTGACCGACCTGACCGACCTGACCGACCTCGCCCAGCGTCTGCTGCTCGTACAGCTCCCCGTCAGCGGCCCCGCCGTGCCCCCAGGGCTCAGCCGGCTCGGCACGCCGCTCCGCCCGGACCTGCCGGGGCGGCCGGAGCGGCTTGGGCTGCTTCGGGGGACGGGGCGGACGGGGTGCCGCGGCGAACGGGGCGGACCGCTCCGGGTCCGGCGCCGGTGGGACGAGCGGTGCGGCCACGGCGGCCGGCGTCCCGCCCGCCCCGGCGACGGCCGGTGCCTGCTGCGACCGGGCCCGCCGGGACGCCCGGGTCTTCTTGTGGCGCCCCTTCCGGACGAGTTCACCGCGGCGCCGCACAATCGGCAGCCGCCGCGGATCGGCGCCCTGCGACGCCGGCATCGTCACCAGCCGGCTGCCGGCCTCCGGCTCCGGTGCCGTACGGATCAACGAGCGCAGCCAGCCGCTCAGCTCCTCGAAATCCGGGCGGTCGGCGGGGTCCTGGCGCAGCAGGGACTCGACGACGGGACGCAGCGCCCCGCACTCCTCGGCGACCGCGGGCGGCTGCGAGCAGACCAGCTGCGCCAGTTCGACGGCGCTGTCCTCCGGGAACGGCGGCTGCCCCTGCACGCTCCGGTAGAGGAGCGCACCGACCGCCCAGAGGTCGGTGGCCGGGCCAACCGGCGGCGCCAACTGCCAGTTCTCGTGGACCGGTCCGGCCTGCTCCGGTGCCCAGCGCTCGGTGACCGGGCCGATGACGGTCAGCCGCGTCTGCCGGGCCCGCTCGGCGGCGAGCCCGGCGGAGGGCCGGCCGTATGCGGTGGCGGTGGCGCCGGTGCCGTCGGCCGGGGGCTTGGCCAACGAGGTCACGGCGGAGGCGGGCCGGTCCGCCGCGGCCCCGTCGGAAGCGGCCTCGCCGGAGGCGGCCCCGTCGGCATCAGGCCCGTCGGACGCGGGCCCCTCCGCCGCCGTCCCGTCGCCATCCGGCCGCTCCGCCGCCGGGGCACCGCAAGCGCTCCCGCCCCCGCCGGACGCCTCGCCTCCGCACAGCGCCTCCTGCGCCGCGCCCACCGCCAGGCCGGTCAGGATGGCCCGGCCGTCCTCACAGACCAGGACCGTACGGGCGGTGATATTGCGGTGCAGCCAGCCGTTGGTGTGCAGCACCCGCAGCGCGGTGAGCAGGTCCGCGGCGATCTCCGCGGCGCGGTGCGGGGACAGCGGCCGCTCGGCGAGCAGCGCGGACAGCGGGCGGGCGGTGAGGAGTTCGGCGACGATCCAGAGGCTGCCGTCCTGCGCGAAGGCGTCGAAGACCTGCTCCAGCCGGGGGTGGTCGGCCAGCTGCGCGGCCGTGGTCGCGGCCTCCAGCGCGCGCCGTACGGCAGGATCGCGCGGGCTGCGGTCGGCAACCCCGGCCGTGCTCCCCGCCGTCCCCCGCCCGGCACCGACGCGGCCGCCGCCGGGCCGCCGCTCGCCAGGCGCCCGCTCGCCGGGCCCTGCCGTCGCCGCCCCCACGACCTCCGCCCCGACGACCTCCGCTTCGACGACCTCCGGCAGCGGCACCTGACGGATCAGCACCTCCTGCCCGCTGAAGGTGTCGAACGCCCGGGTCTCGGTGAAGTCGTCGTCGCCGAGGGGCCGCAACGGCAGGCGGTAACGCTCGGCGAGCACCCTTCCCGCGTACTCGTCCACGACGCCTCCCCGCAGCGCGCACTGTGTCTACCGTCGCGCCGGAGCCGCCCGTCGGCGCTGGCGCCTCCGGTCACTTCCGGTCGTCTTCCCGCCGATTGCGGATGCGTACGGTCTTCGCTGTCTCACGATACGTGCCCGCATCGGAGCTTGCGGGCCGCTCGGCACAACGACGCGCAACCTCTCCGCGCGCACCCGCTCCGTTCTCCGTCCGGCCCGTGCCCCGGCCCCCCGGCCGGGGCACGCCCCGTCCCCGCTCCATCCGCCGGCTACTCAGTCCTTCGGCGCTCAGTCCTTCAGCGCGAACGTCCTGAACGCGGTCTTGATCATCTGCTGGCAGGGCTTGTCCGACCAGGCATCCGCCTTGCAGGTGATCATGATGGCGTAGCCGTGGTGGTCATCGGCCCGGAAGCCGCGGTCGAGGACCCGTACCTTCTCGCCGCTCTGCCGACGGGTGAACGACCAGTCGGCGACGGTCGGATAGTCCCGCCACTTCACCGACTTGATGCCGATGAGGTGGTAGTCGTCGCTGGAGGAGCGCACGGCCGGCTCCAGGCTGCGCCAGGAGGCCGCCGCATCGGTGCCGGGCTCGGCGTTGTAGTCGATCTGGATGCGCGGGAACCCGCCCGAAGCGCTGTATATGGCGCCGGAGCCCTCCCCCGCGGTGTCGGTCTGGTGGAAGCCCTTGGGCATCGCCATCCGGAAGTGGAACTTGTCGTTGGAGAGCTCGGTGAAGCCGCTCGGTACGGCCTTGCCGCCCTTGCCACCGTTGTCGTCCTCGCCGCCGGTGTCCTCGGCCGGGGTGAGATTCGGCGGCTGCTCGCTCGCCGCGTCCTGGCCCTTCGCCGGGTCCTTCGCCTGGTCCCCGCTCGTGTCGGCCGCGTCCGTCGACGGCTTCGCCCGGCTCGCGGACGACGAGGTGCCCGGCTTGCCGGACGCCTTGCCGCTCTTCCGCGCCGACTCGTCGCCGCCCAGGGAGACGGCCAGCACCGTGCCCAGCACCGCCAGGACGACGACCACGGCCACGATGATCAGCGTGCGGCGCGGCACGACGTCGGTCACCGACGCGCGCGCCGGCGGACGGCTCCCGTCGCCGGATCTGGAGTCCGCACGGGCTGCCGCCATCGTGGCGGCGGCATTGCGGACGGACTGCAGGGCGCCGCGCACCTTCTCCTTGGCGGCCTCGGCGTCGAACCCCGGCCGGGCGCCCGCCGGACGGGCCGCGACCGGGCCGGCCGAAACCGCCGTATTGCCGGCATCCGCCGCGCCGGAGCCGGTCGCCTCGCCCGCCGCCGCACCGGCCGTCGCACCGGCCGCCGTGGACTGCGGACGCCCGGTCCGCGCCGGCGCGCTCGACGAGGCGGCCTCACCGGCACCGGCCCCCTTGCTCCCCTTGCTGCCGCCGGCCTTGCTCTTGCCGGCCGTGCTTCCACCGACCGCGCTCGTGCCCGCCGTGGCAGCCGCGGACGTGCCGGCCCCCGCGGAGGTGCCGGCATCCGCCGTGCCACCCCCGCCGGTGCTCGCGTTCCCGGCCGCCGGCTCCGCCACCGGCGCGGCGGCGGACTGCGCCCCCCGCGCCATGCGCGACTTCGGCGCGGCCTTCGGCTTCGGGGTGTGCTTCGTCTTCGCCTTGGGCTTCGGCGCGGCCTTCGGCTCCGCCCGCTCCAGGGGCACCGCCGGCAGCGCCATCGCCCGGGTCGCGTCCATCGGGGGCTCCGGCGTCTTCGCCTCGGGAGCGTGGACCACGTCCTCCAGCAGCGCCCGCGCGCCGGCGTCGTCCAGCCGGGCGGCCGGGTCCTTCACCAGCAGGCCGTAGATGACCTCTTCCAGTTCGCCGGCGCTCTTCGGCGGCTCGACCGGCTCGGTCATCACCGCGGTCAGCGTGGCGATCGCGGAGCCCTTGTCGTACGGCGGAACGCCCTCGACGCAGGCGTACAGCAGGCCGCCCAGCGACCACATGTCGGCCGGCGGGCCCGGCTTCTGGCCGCGGGCGCGCTCCGGGGAGATGTAGGAGGGGGCACCGACGAGCATGCCGGTCGAGGTCACGGAGGGGTCGCCCTCGACCTGGGCGATACCGAAGTCGGTCAGCACGACCCGGCCGTCGTCGGAGATCAGGACGTTGGACGGCTTCACATCGCGGTGCAGGATGCCCTCGGCGTGCGCGGCGCGCAGCACATCGAGCACGACCAGCCCGACCTCGGCGGCGCGGCGCGGGGTGAGCGGGCCGTCGTCGCGGACGACCTCGGCCAGCGAGCGGCCCTCGACCAGCTCCATCACGATCCACGGGCGGTCGTCCTCGTCGACCACGTCATAGACCGTCACCGCGCCGTTGTTCCGGATCCGGGCGATCGCCTTGGCCTCGCGCAGGGTGCGGGTGATCAGACGACGCTTCTCGTCCTCCTCGACCCCGCCCGGGAAGCGCAGCTCCTTGACCGCGACCGTGCGGCCCAGGACCTCGTCGCGTGCCCGCCACACGGTGCCCATGCCGCCCCGGCCGAGAACATCGGCGAGCCGGTACCGCCCGGCGAGCAGCCTGCCCCCTTTGCCGTCCATCTCGACCTCGTCGCCCACTGCATCCCCTCTGCAATCCAGCCGAGTTGGCAGCTTCGACGTCCCATCGATCACCAAACTGGCCCAACTCGGACAACCCACCCTGGCAGAGCCTTCATTCTCCCTCATCCGCGGCCATGCGGAAGGCCCGGGTCTATGCGGAACGACAGCTCGTACCCGTCATGATGGCCCCGACGAACGGGAGTCCCGATGCCGAAGCGCTCGCCTCGCCCGGCCGTGACCGCCGGGCTTCCCCCCGCGCCGCCGGTCGCCGGCCGCCACCGCGCGCTGCTCCGTTCGGGTGCTCTCGCCGCCCTGACCGTACTCGCCCTGACGGCCTGCACCGCAACGCCGCGCCCGGCCGCCCGCACCCGCGAGGCACCCGCCCGGCCGCCCGCGACGACGCGGCACGCGCTGCACCGGCTGGTCGACGACGGAGCCCCGGGCGCGGCCTCCCTCACCACCCGCGCGGGGTACCCCGACGCGCGCTACGCGACGGCCGGCGTGGCCGATCTGCGCAGTGGCCGCACGATGCGCCCCCGGGACCACTTCCGGGCCGGCAGCCTCACCAAGACCCTGGTCGCGACGGTCGTCCTGCAACTCGTCGCCGAGGGCCGGCTGTCGCTGCACGACAGCGCCGCCGCGCACCTCCCGCCCGGCGTGCCGGCCGCGGGAGACGGCGACCGCAGCGAACTACGCAGGGTGACGATCCGCCAGCTGCTGGACCACACGAGCGGATTGTTCAACTACACCCAGGACCCCCGGCTCTCCCGGCAGCTCTTCGGCAAGGGCTTCGGAGCGCACCGCTACGACAGCCACACCCCGGCCGAGCTGCTGCGGATCGCCCTCAGCCACCCGCCGGTGTCCCCTCCGGGCGCCCACTACGCCTACTCCAACACCAACTACCTCGTGCTCGGCCTGGTCATCGAGGCGGTCACCGCACACCCGTACGCCACGGAGATCCGCCGCCGCATCCTCGGCCCCGCCCGGCTCACCCACACCTCCTTCCCCGGTACCGACCCGGTCCTGCCCGAGCCGCACGGCCGCGCCTACTCCCGGGCCGGCGGCCGGCGGGTGGACGCCACCTCCCTGGACCCCAGCCGGGCGGGCGCGGCCGGCGAGATGGTCACCACCCTGGGCGACCTCAACCGCTTCTTCGCCGCACTGCTCGGCGGCAGGCTCCTGCCACCACGCCAGATGGCCCAGATACACAACGAGAAGGGCACCGGCGGCGCCTACGGCCTCGGCCTGTACGCGACCAGGCTGCCCTGCGGCGTCACGGTCTGGGGCCACAACGGCGACATCAACGGCTCCTACGTCCGGACCGCCGGCACCGCCGACGGCCGCCACATCGTCAGCTACCGCCTCAACACCGACACCCTGGCCCACCCGGCACACGGCACCGCGGTACTGACCGCGGAGTTCTGCGCGTCCCGGCGGCCCTAGGAGACTTCCACCGGCCCCCAGGGGGCCCGCAGGCCTACAGCGGCACGATGTCCGGAGCCCCCAGCCGCGCCGCATCCGCCGTCAGATCGTCCGGCTGCCGCTGGGATTCGCGCTCCGCCTCGACCCGCTTCCGGTAGTGCGTGATCTCCTTCTCGATCTGGGCGTTGTCCCAGCCCAGCGCGGGGGCGATCAGCTCGGCCACCTCGCGGGCGCTGCGGGTGCCCCGGTCGAAGGTCTCGATGGAGATGCGGGTGCGCCGGGTCAGCACGTCGTCGAGGTGGCGGGCGCCCTCGTGCGTGCAGGCGTAGACCGCCTCGGCCCGCAGGTAGTCGTCCGCGGCCGCCAGCGGTTCGCCCAGCGAAGGATCGGCGACCACCAGCTCCAGCAGTTCCTCGGTCAGCGAGCCGTACCGGTTCAACAGATGCTCGATGCGCGCCACATGGAGTCCGGCGCGCGCGGCGATCCGGGCCCGCGCGTTCCACAGCGCCCGGTAGCCCTCGGCACCGACCAGCGGAATGTCCTCGGTGACGCTCTCCGCGACCCGTTGGTCGAGGCCGTGCACCGCCTCGTCCACCGCGTCCTTCGCCATCACCCGGTACGTCGTGTACTTGCCGCCCGCGACCACCACCAGCCCCGGCAGCGGATGGGCGACGGTGTGCTCCCGCGACAGCTTGCTGGTGGCATCCGACTCCCCGGCCAGCAGCGGACGCAGTCCCGCGTACACCCCCTCCACGTCGTCCCTGGTCAGCGGGGTCGCCAGCACCGTATTCACATGCTCCAGCAGATAGTCGATATCCGCGCTGGAGGCCGCCGGATGCGCCTTGTCCAGATCCCAGTCCGTGTCCGTCGTCCCCACGATCCAGTGCCGTCCCCACGGGATGACGAACAGGACGCTCTTCTCCGTCCGCAGGATCAGCCCGGTCGTCGAATGGATCCGGTCCTTGGGGACGACCAGGTGGATGCCCTTCGACGCCCGGACATGGAACTGCCCGCGCTCACCGATCAGCGCCTGGGTGTCGTCCGTCCACACCCCGGTGGCATTGACGACCTGCTGGGCCCGGATCTCGTACTCGCCGCCGCCCTCGACGTCCTGTACCCGCGCGCCGACCACCCGCTCGCCCTCGCGCAGAAAGCCCACCACCCGCGCCCGGTTGGCGACCTGCGCGTCGTAGGCAGCCGCGGTCCGCACCATCGTCGCCACATAGCGCGCGTCGTCCATCTGCGCGTCGTAGTACTGCAGCGCGCCGACCAGCGCGTCCTTCTTCAGGCAGGGCGCCACCTGCAGGGCACGCCTGTGGGACAGATGCCGGTGGTGGGGCAGTCCGCGGCCGTGGCCGGACGAGATGGACATCGTGTCGTACAGCGCCACGCCGCTGCCCGCGTACCAGCGCTCCCAGCCCTTGTGCTGCAGCGGATACAGAAACGGCACCGGCTTGACCAGATGCGGCGCCAGCCGCTCCAGCAGCAGCCCCCGTTCCTTCAGCGCCTCCCGCACCAGCGCGAAGTCCAGCATTTCCAGATACCGCAGACCGCCGTGGATGAGCTTGCTCGACCGGCTGGAGGTGCCCGAGGCCCAGTCGCGCGCCTCGACGAGTCCGGTGGACAGGCCGCGGGTCGCGGCGTCCAGAGCCGTCCCCGCGCCGACGACTCCGCCGCCGACCACGAGAACGTCCAGCTCCCGCTCCGCCATTCGGGCGAGCGCCTCGGCCCGCTGCGCCGGTCCCAGTATCGCTGTCTTCACCGCTGCCTCCCGCTGTGATCGGGGCCACACCCCCCGTCCGTCGATTCTGTCCGCGCCGCGTTCCGGTATCCACCCTCCGCTCATGGCGACAACACCCCGCCGCCTTGATCCATCAATCCCTATTCTGGGTCAAATATCCGCTTAGTCTACTTATGCGCGATCGCCAGCCGCTCACGTCATGCGCCCACGTTCATTCGCAGTCGCTCGGGAAGGACGGCCGCAGCATGCCCGCAGACCTCGCCGTCATCGGACTCGGTCACCTCGGCCTCCCCCTCGCCCAGGCCGCCACCACCGCCGGCATCGGCACCATCGGATACGACCCCGACCCGCACGCCGCCGCCCTCTCCGGCGCCGACGGGCCGCTTTCCGCCACCGAACTCCGCCGCCTGCTCTCCGCCGGCTTCCGCACCACCACTGATCCCACCGCCCTGGGCCGGGTCCGTACCGCGGTCCTCTGCGCGCCCACACCCCCCGGCGAGGACCGCGCACCGGACCTCACCGCCCTCGCCGACGCCGCCCGCACGCTGGCCGCGCAGCTGCGCCCGCACACCACGGTGATCCTCGAATCCACCGCCTACCCGGGCACCACCGAGGAATTCCTGCGCCCCCTCCTGGAGGAGGGCTCCGGCCTCACCGCCGGCCGCGACTTCCACCTCGCCTGCTCCCCCGGCCGCCACGACCCCGGCAACCGCACCCACCGGTACGCCAACACGCCCAAGGTCATCGGCGGCCTCACCCCCGCCTGCACGGAGGCCGCCGCCGCCTTCTACGGCCGCCTCACCGACAAGGTCGTCCGCGCCCGCGGCCCCCGCGAGGCCGAAACCGCCAAGCTCCTGGAAACCAACTACCGCCACATCAACATCGCCCTGATGAACGAGATGGCGGTCTTCTGCCACGACATCGGCGTCGACCTGTGGGACGTCATCCGCTGCGCGGAGACCAAGCCGTTCGGCTTCCAGTCCTTCCGCCCCGGCCCCGGAGTGGGCGGCCACGCCACCCCCATCGACCCCAACTGCCTCTCCCACAAGGGCCGTTCCCCGGGCCACCACCCGCTGCGCATGGTCGAACTCGCCCAGGAGGTGAACGGCCGGATGCCGCGCTACGTCATCCAGCGCTGCGCCACCCTCCTCAACGAACACGGCAAATCCGCCCGCGGCGCCCGCGTCCTGCTGCTCGGCGTCACCTACAAGCCGGACATCGCCGACCAGACCGGCGCACCTGCCCTCGAAATCGCCTCCCGCCTCACGGAACTCGGCGCGCACCTGACGTACCACGATCCGTACGTCCCCCAGTGGTCCGTACTAGGCCGGCCCGTGCCCAGGGCCGACTCCTTGTACGAAGCCGCGGCTGCCGCGGACCTGACGGTGCTGGTACAGGCGCACCGGACGTATGACCTTCAGGGGCTGGCGGTGAAGGCGCAGCTGCTGCTGGATACTCGCGGGGCGACTCCGACGGGGGCCGCGCATCGGCTGTAACCCCGCATTTTCGGCTGCGGCGCCGTGCGTCTCCCGCCTTCGGCGGGGGGGTTTGTTGGGCGGGGGCCGCTTGCTGTTCGTGGTGGTGCCGGTGGCGGACCTCCGGGGCCTGTGTTGTGGACTGCTTCGCTTTACGTCCACAACACAGGCCCCTCCGGCCCACCACCTCCCGCCCGGGACGGCGACCCCCGCCCGGTGGGGGTGAAGGTTCTAAAAACCAGTAGCTCGGCCCGCATCATGGTGCGGGCCGAGCTACTGGTCTTTGTCTTTTCCTCCCCCCTACCGGGGTGGAGCCCCACAATCGGCGGGAGGGGGCGGGGCCGGAGGGGTGGGTTGTCGGACGTAAAGCGAAGCAGTCCGACAACCCACCCCGGAGGCCCCGAACCCGGCACCCACCACACAACCAGGGACCCCACCCCACAAACCCCACCCGCCGAAGGCGGGAAACGCCGCCGCGGGCGGAACCTAGCGGTTGTCGTGCTGGGACGGCGCGACCGTAACTTCCACCCGCTGGAATTCCTTCAGCTCCGAGTACCCGGTCGTCGCCATCGCCCGGCGCAGCGCGCCGAAGAAGTTCATCGAGCCGTCGGGAACCGTCGACGGCCCCAACAGCACCTCCTCGGTGGTGCCGACCGCCCCGAGGTCCATCCGCTTGCCGCGCGGCACGTCCTCGTGGACCGCTTCCATGCCCCAGTGGTGGCCGCGGCCGGGCGCGTCCGTGGCGCGGGCGAGCGGGGAGCCCATCATCACGGCGTCGGCGCCGCAGGCAATCGCCTTGGGGAGGTCGCCGGACCAGCCCACCCCGCCGTCGGCGATGACGTGGACGTAGCGGCCGCCGGACTCGTCCATGTAGTCGCGGCGGGCGGCGGCGACATCGGCGACCGCGGTGGCCATCGGGACCTGGATGCCGAGGACGTTGCGCGTGGTGTGCGCGGCGCCGCCGCCGAAGCCGACCAGCACACCGGCCGCGCCGGTCCGCATCAGGTGCAGGGCGGCGGTGTACGTGGCGCAGCCACCGACGATGACCGGGACGTCCAGCTCATAGATGAACTGCTTGAGGTTCAGCGGCTCGGCCGCGGAGGAGACGTGCTCGGCGGAGACGGTGGTGCCGCGGATCACGAAGATGTCGACGCCGGCGTCCACGACGGCCTTGGAGAACTGCGCCGTACGCTGCGGCGACAGCGCGGCGGCGGTCACCACACCGGCGTCGCGCACCTCCTTGATCCGCTGCCCGATCAGCTCTTCCTTGATCGGCGCGGCGTAGATCTCCTGGAGCCGCTTGGTGGCGGTGGCGCCGTCCAGCTCCGCGATCTCGGCGAGCAGCGGCTCCGGGTCCTCGTACCGGGTCCAGAGACCTTCGAGGTTGAGGACGCCCAGGCCGCCCAGCTCACCGATGCGGATCGCGGTCTGCGGGGAGACCACCGAGTCCATGGGAGCGGCCAGGAACGGCAGCTCGAAACGGTAGGCGTCGATCTGCCAGGCGATCGAGACCTCCTTCGGGTCGCGGGTGCGGCGACTGGGTACGACGGCGATGTCGTCGAATGCGTATGCCCGGCGGCCGCGCTTGCCGCGCCCGATCTCGATCTCAGTCACGTGTGTGGCCTTTCCCTCTACGTCTGCGGCTCCAGTATCCCCGACACACCGAAGCCCGCGGCCGGGGAGCGGCCGCGGGCTTCACGGTAGGGCCGTGCTAGCGACGTGTGTAGTGACGCGCCTCGGCAGTCATCCGGCCCCGCTGTCCGGGGAGCTCAGCGACGGCTGTAGTTCGGCGCCTCGGTGGTCATCTGGATGTCGTGCGGGTGGCTCTCCTTGAGGCCCGCGGAGGTGATGCGGACGAAGTGGCCCTTCTCCTTGAGCTCGGGGATGTCGGCGGAGCCGACGTACCCCATGGAGGCGCGCAGGCCGCCGACGAGCTGGTGGGCGACCGAGGAGAGCGGGCCGCGGTAGGGCACCTGGCCCTCGATGCCCTCGGGGACCAGCTTGTCCTCGGAGAGGACGTTGTCCTGGAAGTAGCGGTCCTTGGAGAAGGAGCGGCCCTGGCCGCGGGACTGCATCGCGCCGAGCGAGCCCATGCCGCGGTACGACTTGAACTGCTTGCCGTTGATGAAGACCATCTCGCCGGGCGACTCCTCGCAGCCGGCCAGCAGCGAGCCCAGCATGACGGTGTCCGCGCCGGCCGCGATGGCCTTGGCGATGTCGCCGGAGAACTGCAGGCCGCCGTCACCGATCAGCGGCACGCCCGCGGCGTTCGCGGCCTTCGCCGCTTCGTAGATCGCGGTGACCTGCGGCACGCCGACGCCGGCGACGACGCGGGTGGTGCAGATGGAGCCGGGACCGACGCCGACCTTGATGCCGTCCGCGCCCGCGTCGATCAGCGCCTGGGCGCCGTCACGGGTGGCGACGTTGCCGCCGACGACATCGACGTTGATGTTGGACTTGACCTTGGCGATCATGTCGAGGATGCCGCGGCTGTGGCCGTGTGCACTGTCGATGACGAGGAAGTCGGCACCGGCCTCGACCAGCGCCTGCGCCCGGTCGTACGCCGCGTCGCCGACGCCCACCGCCGCGCCGACGACCAGCCGGCCCTCGGCGTCCTTGGCGGCGTTCGGGTACTTCTCGGCCTTGACGAAGTCCTTGACCGTGATCAGGCCCTTGAGCACGCCGGCCTCGTCGACCAGCGGCAGCTTCTCGATCTTGTGGCGGCGCAGCAGCTCGATGGCGTCCTCGCCGGAGATGCCGACCTTGCCGGTGACCAGCGGCATCGGCGTCATGACCTCGCGGACCTGACGGCTGCGGTCCATCTCGAAGGCCATGTCGCGGTTGGTCACGATGCCCAGCAGCTTGCCCGCGGCATCGGTGACCGGCACCCCGCTGATACGGAACTTGGCACACAGCGCATCCGCGTCGGCCAGCGAGGCGTCCGGACGGACCGTGATCGGGTCGGTGACCATGCCCGACTCGGAGCGCTTGACCAGGTCGACCTGGTTGGCCTGGTCCTCGATGGACAGGTTGCGGTGCAGGACGCCCGCGCCACCCTGCCGGGCCATGGCGATGGCCATCCGGGCCTCGGTGACCTTGTCCATCGCCGCGGACAGCAGCGGGATGTTCACCGCGACGTTGCGCGAGACCCGGGAAGCGGTGCTCACCGCATTGGGCAGCACCTCCGACGCGCCGGGCAGCAGCAGCACGTCGTCGTATGTCAGCCCGAGCATGGCGAATTTGGCGGGCATACCGTCGACGTTGTCACTCATGACACCTTCCCCAATGCTCTTGCCTCAGCGCGGACTCCCATGCTAACGGCCTAAGGAAGTGTCCCAATCCACGAGCGATGAGGGCCTTGTCACTTGTGTATTTCTACGGCGTTATTCCGCCGTGGACAGCGGGGATCTGCTACTGCTCGGCGAGCGCCCGCAGCCTGCTCAGCGCACGGTGCTGGGCGACCCGCACCGCACCGGGCGACATCCCCAGCATCTGCCCGGTCTCCTCGGCCGTCAGCCCGACGGCGACCCGCAGCAGGACCAGCTCCCGCTGGTTCTCCGGAAGGTTCGCCAGCAGCTTCTTGGCCCACTCGGCGTCGCTGCTCAGCAGCGCCCGCTCCTCGGGGCCGAGGGAGTCGTCCGGCTGCTCGGGCATCTCGTCGGACGGCACGGCCGTGCTGCCCGGATGCCGCATCGCGGCGCGCTGCAGATCGGCGACCTTGTGGCCGGCGATGGCGAAGACGAACGCCTCGAAGGGCTTGCCGGTGTCGCGGTAGCGCGGCAGCGCGCAGAGCACCGCGACACAGACTTCCTGCGCCAGGTCCTCGACGAAGTGCCGTGCGTCACCCGGCAGCCGCGACAGCCGGGTGCGGCAGTAGCGCAGGGCGAGGGGGTGCACATGGGCCAGCAGATCGTGGGTGGCCCGCTGGTCCCCCTCGACGGCACGTGCGACGAGAGCGCCGATTTCCTGCTTCCCGTCATCACGCATCGGACCATGGTGCCTTGGCGCCGCACGATCCGCGGCATCAGGTCCGAACTTGTGCGCTGAAGCGTTATGCGCGGCAGGTGCGCCGGCTGTCATCTCCTGCGCCCTCCCCTCGTGCCCGACCGACCCGTCCCCGAGGAACTCCATACCTCAAGGATGCGGCACCGCGCGGGGAATCGGACCGCCACAGGACGCGGCGGCCTGCGGGGCATCCCACGGCCCCGCCCGCCGCAGGGCGGGCGGGGATCTTCACTCCCCCGCATCGCTGCACGTCACAACGCCTTAGCGGACCAGTCCCCAGCGGAAGCCCAGCGCCACCGCATGCGCCCGGTCGGAGGCGCCGAGTTTCTTGAAAAGGCGCCGCGCGTGGGTCTTGACCGTGTCCTCAGAGAGGAACAGCTCACGGCCGATCTCGGCGTTCGAGCGGCCGTGGCTCATGCCCTCCAGCACCTGGATCTCGCGCGCGGTCAGCGTCGGCGCGGCGCCCATCTCGGCGGACCGCAGCCGGCGCGGGGCGAGCCGCCACGTCGGGTCGGCGAGCGCCTGGGTCACCGTCGCCCGCAGCTCGGCGCGCGAGGCGTCCTTGTGCAGATAGCCACGGGCACCGGCGGCGACCGCGAGCGCGACACCGTCCAGGTCCTCGGCCACCGTGAGCATGATGATCCGGGCGCCGGGGTCGGCGGACAGCAGCCGGCGCACGGTCTCGACACCGCCGAGACCGGGCATCCGTACGTCCATCAAAATCAGATCCGAGCGATCGGCACCCCAGCGGCGGAGGACTTCCTCGCCGTTGGCCGCGGTCGTCACACGCTCGACGCCGGGCACGGTTGCCACCGCCCGACGGAGCGCCTCTCGGGCAAGCGGGGAGTCGTCGCAGACGAGGACGGATGTCATGACCGCCCTCCGCAGCTGATGCGCGTCACCTTGAGCCTCCAGGCTGGTACGTATCGTCACCTGTGCGATTGGCGGCCTCGGACATCTGCCCGACGGCTACCTCTGCCAATCGCCTCCGCACTCTCAACGACGGTCACCCGAAAGAGTTACGGCTTCGGCGACCGAGTTCAGCACGCTCCGTGAGGAGCCGGATACGCAGACGACTCATCGGGCGACCGGCATCCGCCCGTGCACCCTATGCCCTATTTGGCTCTCTTTCTTCCATTTTCATGGTGACTATGACTAGATTCGCAATGAGTCATATTTACATCTACTTCGACAGTAGATGTACCGTCGTGAGCACCGAGGCCGAATCAGCACCGCTTCGAGGGGACAAGCAATGGCAGATTTCTCCCGCCTCCCGGGCCCGAACGCAGATCTCTGGGACTGGCAGCTGCTCGCCGCCTGCCGCGGCGTGGACAGCTCGCTCTTCTTCCATCCCGAGGGTGAACGCGGAGCGGCCCGCAGCGCGCGTGAGACATCGGCGAAGGAGGTCTGCATGCGCTGCCCGGTACGGGCCGAGTGCGCGGCGCATGCGCTGGCCGTCCGTGAGCCCTACGGGGTGTGGGGCGGCCTGACGGAGGACGAACGTGAGGAACTGATGGGCCGGGCCCGCCACCGGCTGGTCCCTGCGTCCTCCATGACCGGCCCCGCAGGCGTCTCCGGCGCCTGACCTTCAGGAACACACCGTCCCTGAAGAAACGTTTCTGCATGCCCGGCGGCGACGGCCGGGCGGGCGCGCTCGGTTCCCTCAGCGCCCCGCGGCATCCGCCAGCCGGTCGAGGGTCGCCCCGACGGCGGGCACCTTCGCCAGATCCGGCAGCGTGAGCGCGACGATCTCGCGGTGCACGGCGGGCTCCATCCGTATCGCCGTGGCCCCCTTGGGACGTACCGACTCCAGGGTGAGCTCCGGCAGCGCGGCGACTCCCAGGCCCGCGCCGACCAGGCCGATCACCGCCGGGTAGTCGTCCGTCGCGAAATCGATGCGCGGGGTGAAGCCCGCGCTCTCACAGACCTCCACGAGGTGCCGGCGGCAGCGGGGACAGCCCGCGATCCAGGCCTCGTCGGCCAGTTCGGCGAACCGCGCGGTGCCCGCCTTCGCCAGCCGGTGGCCGTCCGGCACCAGGCCGATCAGCCGGTCCGCCAGGATCGGCCGGACCACCAGGTCGTCCCACTCCGCCCCGGCCGCCGGGTCCGCGCCGCGCACCTCCGGATAGCGGAAGGCCAGCGCGATTTCGCAGTCGCCGTTGCGCAGCATCTCGATGGAGCGCGGCGGCTCGGCTTCGACCAGCGAGACCCGGGTACCGGGGTGGGCGGCGCGCATCTTCGCGAGGGCGGTCGGCACCAGCGTCGAGCTGCCTGAGGGGAAGGACACCAGCCGCACCCGTCCGGCGCGCAGGCCCGCGATGGCCGCGATCTCCTCCTCGGCGGCGGTGAGCCCGGCCAGGATGCCCACGGCGTGGCGTACCAGCGCCTCACCCGCCTGGGTCAGCCTCATCTCGCGGCCCGCACGGACCAGCAGCGGGGTGCCCGCGGACTGCTCCAGGGCCTTCATCTGCTGGCTGACGGCCGGCTGGGTGCAGCCCAGCTCGCGCGCGGCGGCGGAGAAGGAGCCGGTCGTGGCGACGGCACGCAGCACACGGAGATGACGGGCCTCGATCATGTTCCGAGCATAAGCGAGTCTTGGGTTGACCGGGCAAAAAAGAGTTCATGCTTTTGGATGGGAGGCCTGCGTCGCCCCGGATCGAGGGCATGCGTGAAGACATGCGTGAAGAGGGGACGCCCCCGGCGGCCCTCCCCCCTCTTCCCTGCACCACGCCGATCGAGGAACGGAGCACCGCATGAAGCTGCTGACCGTCAATGTGGGACGGCCCGCCCCGTCCGAGCACACCGACGCCGAGGGCGGCACGGGTATCGACAAGAGGCCCGTGGACGGCCCGGTGCGGGTGACCGCCCCCGGTCCCCGGGGCACCGGGGGCAGCGGGCTGGCCGGTGACGCGGTGGTCGACCTGCGCTTCCACGGCGGCGACGACCAGGCCGTCTACGCCTACGCACGCGAGGACCTGGACGAGTGGGAGCGGGAGCTGGGCCGCGAGCTGGCCAATGGCTACTTCGGGGAGAACCTGACCACGTCGGGCGTCGATGTCACCGGCGCCCTGATCGGCGAACGCTGGCGGGTCGGGCCGCGGCTGCTGCTGGAGGTCAGCGCACCGCGGATCCCCTGCCGTACGTTCCACGGGTGGATGGCCGAGCACGGCTGGATCAAACGGTTCACCCAGGCCGCGGTGCCCGGCGCGTTCCTCCGGGTGGTCGAGGAGGGCGAGATCCGTGCGGGGGACGCGGTGGAGGTGGTGCACCGCCCGGATCACGAGGTGTCGATCGGGCTGGCGTTCCAGGCGCTGACCATCCGGCGGGAGCTGCTGCCGCGGCTGCTCGATGCGGGTGGGGCACTGGAGGAGGACGCCCGGGAGAAGGCGCTGAAGTACGTCGCGCGGCAGGGCGGTTGACCGCGGGAGCGGCGCGGGGTGGCCGTGGGGGCGGCTCGGGGTGGCCGTGGGGGGCGGCGGACGGGGCCCGGGAGCAGGACGCCGGGAGCCGGGCGGCGGCAGGCCGTTCGGGCCGGGGGCGGCGGGCCTTTTGGCCCGGTTGCCGGAGGGCGGGTTGCTCGTCCGCGCGGGCGAGCCGCGTCGCCGGGGGGAGGGGCCAGGGCGGCGTGCCCCGGGCGGATAGCGTGCCCGTATGACGACTGCATTGATCACGGGAGCGACGGCGGGCATCGGGGCGGCGTTCGCCCGGCGGCTCGCGAGTGACGGCCACAGCGTGGTGCTGGTCGCGCGCGACGAGAAGCGACTGCGCGAGCAGGCCACCGAGTTGCACGACCGGCACGGCATCGAGGCCGGGGTACTGAGCGCCGATCTGTCCACCGAGGAGGGCATCGCCGCCGTCGAGGCGCGGCTCGCGGACCCCAAGCACCCGGTGGACCTGCTGGTGAACAACGCCGGGTTCGGCAACAAGGGCGAATACCTCGAGGTCTCGATGGCCGACGAGCTGACGATGCTGAAAGTGCACTGCGAGGCGGTGCTGCGGCTGACCACGGCCGCGGTGCGCGGGATGCGGGACCGCCGGCGGGGCGCGGTGGTCAATGTGGCGTCGGTGGCGGCGTTCGTGCCGCGCGGCACCTATGGCGCGAGCAAGGCGTGGGTCGTGCAGTTCACCCAGGGCGCCGCGCGGGATCTGGCGGGCAGCGGCGTCCGGCTGATGGCGCTGTGCCCGGGGTTCGTACGGACCGAGTTCCACCAGCGGGCCGGGATGGGCACCGACAACATCCCCGGGTGGATGTGGCTGGACGCGGACAAGCTGGTCGATGCCGCGATGAAGGACCTGACGCGGGGCAAGTCCCTTTCCATTCCGGACCCGCGGTACAAGGCGCTCATGGGCGCGGTGAAGCTGGCGCCCCGTGGCGTGCTGGGCGGCCTGACGTCCCGTACCGGCCGGAAGTACGGGCCCCGCTGACGCGGTGTGACGTCCCGCGGGCCGGGGCCGGCCCCTCAGCTCCCGGGCGCCGGCCCCGCCCGCCCGTCACCTCCCGCGGGCGAAAGGGGCAGGGCCAGGTGGGCGCGGGTGCCGTCGTGCCAGGTGACCTGGATGCCGTGGCCCGTGAGGTGAGTGGTCGCCAGGGTGTGTACGGGGGCGGGGTCCGGGTCCCCCGTCAGGGATGCCAGGGCTGCGAAGAGGGTGCCCCCGGGGCCTGAGGTGGTGCTGCCCTCCAGGACGGCGGTGCGGGTGCCGGGGCCGATGAGGGTGCTCCCCGTCGGGGTGCGGCGGGGCGGGGTGTCGTAGCCGTGGACGGGGTGGAGTTGCGCGGTGGGGCCGTCGGGCGTGGTGGCCCAGCCCGTCTGGCGTACGCGGGTGCCGGGGGCGGCGCCGGTGACCAGGTGGACGCGGAGTTCGGCGCGGCCGTGGACCAGGGTGGCGGACAGGATCCGGATGCCCGGGAGGTCAGTGCCGTCGGCGTGGCGGGGTGTGTGGGTGGAGGAGGCCCGGCCGGGGCCGGTGGTGTGCGGGGTGGCGGGGCCGCGGGTGGTGAGGCGGCCGTCGAGGAGCAGGCCGAAGTGGTTGTCGGGCAGGGGCTGTTCGGCGGGCAGGGGTTGTTCCCCGAGCTGGGGCGGGCCGTCGGGAAGGGGCCGGTCCTCAGTCGGGAGCCGGCCGCCGGCGGTCGGGCCGGTGCGGGTGGAGTACGCGAAGCGGGCGTAGTAGGGGTCGGGGGCGGCGAGGGTGGAGTTGCTGCCGTGGTTGTGGAGGCGGACCAGGCCGTCGGAGGCCGTGGACTGCAGGAGCAGGCCGGTGGGGCCGAGGGGCCGGGCGGCGTCCGCGGTTTCGGCGGGGAGAGGGGCCTCGGGGCCGGTCCAGGCGGGGTGGCCGGCGGGGAGCAGGAGGCCGAGGAATCCCTTGGCCGCCCAGTAGGGGGAGGCCGGGCCCGAGTAGTGCTGGAGCATCGGCACGTAGGGGCCGTACCAGCCGAGCGGTAGCAGGCCGTCCTGGGCGACGGCTCCCCGGTCGAGGAAGTGGCGCAGGGTCCCGGAGGCGAGGCGTCGGGTGGCGCC
This sequence comes from Streptomyces sp. NPDC047049, assembly GCF_040643995.1. NCBI lineage: Bacteria > Bacillati > Actinomycetota > Actinomycetes > Kitasatosporales > Streptomycetaceae > Streptomyces > Streptomyces sp. NPDC047049. The sequence continues at coordinate 178,350 of NZ_JBEYVM010000015.1, forward strand.
GGGGGTGAGCGGGGTGTGGCCGGTGAGGGCGCCCAGCCACGGGGCGGCGGTGGCGGCGAAGCGGTAGGTGAGGGAGCGGCCGAACGGCAGGGGCGCGCCGTTGGCGTCGAAGAGGCGGGTGTAGTCGTCCAGTTGGGCGTGCAGGCGGGGTCCGTAGGTGGCCAGGAGCGTCCGGTCGCCGCCGAGGTGGGCGTGCAGGACCGGGTAGAAGTGCATCGCCCAGGCGTTGTAGTGGTCGAATGCGCGGTTGTCGCCGTCCGTGTACCAGCCGTCGCCGCGGTACCAGTCCTCGATACGGGTCAGCGCGCGGTCGATGGCGGCCTGCGCGCGAACGGTCTCGACGCCTGCCGCACGCAGGAAACCGCCGACGGTGAGGCCGAAGAGCCACCAGTTGTTGTCCACGGGGGACGGGCCGAGGGCGGGCAGCAGCCAGTCGGCGACGCGGGCGCGGACGCTGTCGTCGAGGGTGTCCCACAGCCAGGGGCGGGTCAGCCGCAGGCCGAGGGCGAGCGAGGCGGCTTCGACGCGGGCCTGCCGGACGGTGCCGATACGGTGCCAGGAGTCGGGCTCCGCGGACGTCAACTCCCGTGCGTCGGTGGGGCATCGGGTTCCCGCCGCCAGGCCCTCGGCGTAGCGGGAGAGGTGGCCGTGCGGGTCATGGCCGTTGCTGCCGGCGACGCGGAGGGCGGCGAGCAGGAACGTGCGGGCGAAGCCTTCGAGGCCGTCCGAGCGGGGTCCTGAGGAGCTGGGGCGGGGGCCCGGCAGGGTGATCAGGCCGTGGCGTGGGGAGGCGTACGGGGCGGTGGCGTGCAGCAGCCCGTCGGCCACCGCCTCCCAGTGGGCGCGGGTCCAGCCGGTGTACGCGCTGCGGCGGCGGTCCTCGGGCGGGAGCGGGAAGGGGTGGGGGTGGCGGCGCTGGCGGGGGTGCTCGGGCATGGCGTCCCCTGGGGCGGTCGGATGACGGCCGGCCGGGACGGCGGATGACGGCCGGCCGCCGGGAATCCTTCAGGTGTGGCTGACCACCCGTCAAGGGCACGCCGCACGTCCGGGAGACCACACCGCACGCCAAGACGGACGCCGCACATCCAGGCAACAGGACCACGAAGGAGGAGAACGCATGACCCCACCGGCACAGCACCACGGCGGTCAGGCCGAAAGGACGAGGCGCACGCCCGGCGCGGCGCACCGTCCCGCGGTGCTCCTGTCGATGGGCCCCGGCATCGCCGGACGGCTCCTCGACGCCCGCCACCACACCCGTCTCACGGCCCTCGCCCGTACCGACCCCCACCTCGTCGCCCACGAGCTGGCCGACCCCAGCCCCGCGGTCGCCGCCGCCCTCGCCGACGCCGAGGTGCTGCTCACCTGCTGGGGCGCCCCGCGGCTCACCGGCCGGGTGCTGGACGCGGCCCCGCGGCTGCGCGCCGTCGTGCACGCCGCCGGCTCGGTCAAACACCACCTCACCGACGCCTGCTGGCAGCGCGGTATCGCCGTCGCCTCGGCCGCCGCCGCCAACGCCCTCCCGGTCGCGGAATACACCCTCGCCGCGATCCTCTTCGCGGGCAAAGGCGTGCTGCACGCCGCCCACCGCTACCGCGGCCTGCGCACCGCCCACGACTGGCACCGGGAACTCGGCGCCGCCGGCAACTACCGCCGCACCGTCGGCGTCATCGGCGCCTCCCGTGTCGGCCGCCGCGTCATCGAGCTGCTGCGCCCGTTCGATCTGCACGTCCTGCTGTACGACCCCTACGTGACCGACGCCGACGCCAGCCGGCTCGGCGCACGGCCGGTCCCCCTCGACGCCCTCTGCGCCGGCAGCGACCTCGTCACCGTGCACGCCCCCCAGCTGCCCGCCACCCGCCATCTGCTCGGCGCCCGCGAACTGGCGCTGCTGCCCGACGGCGCGACGTTGATCAATACGGCCCGCGGCTCGCTGGTCGACGGGGCGGCCCTGCTCCCCGAGCTGGTCTCCGGCCGCCTGCACGCCGTCCTCGACGTCACCGAGCCCGACCTCCCGTCCGCCGGCTCTCCGTTGTACGAGCTGCCGAACGTCCTGCTCACCCCGCACGTGGCGGGGTCACTGGGCACCGAACTCCACCGACTGGCCGATCACGCCCTGGACGAGCTCGAACGCTATGCCCAGGGGCGGCCGTTCACCGACCCCGTACGGCCGGAGCACCTGCCCCACTCGGCCTGACGCCCCCGGACCGAAGCGTCCCCGACGGCCGGAAGGAGGGCTGCCCGGCCCCGGATGCCCCTCCCCCACGAATCCCCTCACGAACGCACGGCCCACCGCCCACCGCCCACAAACGGAAGACCCGGCCCCGCACATGGCAGGGACCGGGTCTCATACATCAGGCAGCGGACTGCCCGGCGCTATGCGTCAGTGCGCGTGCCCGTGGCCGTGACCGGCCTCGGCCGGCTCGTCCTCCGCAGGCTTCTCGACGACCAGGGTCTCGGTCGTCAGCAGCAGCGAGGCGATCGACGCGGCGTTCTCCAGGGCGGAACGGGTGACCTTCACCGGGTCGATGACGCCGGCCTTGACCAGGTCGCCGTACTCGCCGGTGGCGGCGTTGAAGCCGTTGCCCTTGTCCTGCTCGGCGACCTTCGCGGTGATGACGTAGCCCTCGAGGCCGGCGTTCTCCGCGATCCAGCGCAGCGGCTCGACGGCGGCGCGGCGGACGACGGCGACACCGGTGGCCTCGTCGCCCTCCTTGCCGAGGGAGCCCTCCAGCACCTTGGCGGCGTGGACCAGAGCGGAGCCACCACCGGAGACGATGCCCTCCTCGACCGCGGCGCGGGTCGCGGAGATGGCGTCCTCCAGACGGTGCTTCTTCTCCTTGAGCTCGACCTCGGTGGCCGCACCCACGCGGATGACGCACACGCCACCGGCGAGCTTGGCCAGGCGCTCCTGGAGCTTCTCGCGGTCCCAGTCGGAGTCGGTGGACTCGATCTCGGCCTTGATCTGCGCGACGCGACCGGTGACGTCCTCGGCCTTGCCGCCACCGTCGACGATGGTGGTGTCGTCCTTGGTGACGGTCACCCGGCGGGCGGTGCCGAGCACGTCCAGACCGGCCTGGTCGAGCTTGAGGCCGACCTCCTCGGCGATGACGGTCGCACCGGTGAGGGTGGCGATGTCGCCGAGCATGGCCTTGCGGCGGTCACCGAAGCCGGGGGCCTTGACGGCCACGGCGTTGAAGGTGCCACGGATCTTGTTGACGACCAGGGTCGACAGGGCCTCGCCCTCGACGTCCTCGGCGATGATCAGCAGCGGCTTGGAGGCACCGGCCTGGATGACCTTCTCCAGCAGCGGCAGCAGGTCCTGGATCGAGGAGATCTTGCCCTGGTGGATCAGGATGTACGGGTCCTCGAGGACGGCCTCCATCCGCTCCTGGTCGGTGACCATGTACGGCGAGAGGTAGCCCTTGTCGAAGGCCATGCCCTCGGTGAAGTCCAGCTCCAGACCGAAGGTGTTGGACTCCTCGACGGTGATGACACCGTCCTTGCCGACCTTGTCCATCGCCTCGGCGATGAGCTCACCGACCTGCTTGTCCTGCGCGGACAGACCGGCCACGGCGGCGATGTCGGTCTTGTCGTCGATCGGACGGGCGGTCGCCAGGAGCTCGTCGGAGACGGCCTTGACGGCGGCGTCGATGCCCTTCTTCAGGGCGGCCGGGGAGGCGCCGGCGGCGACGTTGCGCAGACCCTCGCGGACCAGCGCCTGGGCCAGCACGGTGGCGGTGGTGGTGCCGTCACCCGCGATGTCGTTGGTCTTGGTCGCCACCTCCTTGACGAGCTGGGCACCCAGGTTCTCGTACGGGTCGTCGACCTCGACCTCACGCGCGATGGTGACACCGTCGTTGGTGATCGTCGGCGCGCCGAACTTCTTGTCGATGACGACGTTGCGGCCCTTGGGGCCGATGGTCACCTTGACCGTGTCGGCAAGCTTGTTGACGCCGCGCTCAAGGGCGCGACGGGCGTCCTCGTCGAACTTCAGGATCTTCGCCATGGGTTGCTTCAAGTCCTCTCATTGCGATCCTCGGCCACGACGTGGGGACCGCTGTCGCTCAAACGAACTGCGCCCCTGCCCCGGGTTGTTTAGACGCGGGAACCAGGGGCGCAGATCACGGCAAAACTGGGTGACTTACTTCTCGACGATCGCGAGCACGTCGCGAGCCGAGAGAACGAGGTAGTCCTCGTTGTTGTACTTCACCTCGGTGCCGCCGTACTTGCTGTAGAGCACGACGTCGCCGACGTTGACGTCGAGCTCGACGCGCTTGCCGTCCTCGACACGGCCCGGGCCCACGGCCAGGACGACGCCCTCCTGGGGCTTCTCCTTGGCGGTGTCCGGAATGACCAGGCCCGAGGCCGTGGTCTGCTCGGCGTCGAGCGGCTGGACCACAATGCGGTCCTCAAGCGGCTTGATGGCAACCTTGGAGCTGGTGGTCGTCACGATCCGACCTCCCCCTTCGGAGATCTCACGGGGTTAACTGTCTGAGGTGGCGACCAGGTCGATCCGTCGTCGCGGGTGCCGGACCTGCCCGTCGCTGTGTGTCTGGCACTCCCCACTGGAGAGTGCCAACGCCGAGACTATGACGCGGTTAGCACTCGGTCAAGCGGAGTGCCAGCGCGGCGGGGTGCGCTTGCCTCCGCCCGGTTGACCGGCGGCCCCGAGCCGTGGCCGACGACGGGCCGCACCCCGGCCGGCCAGGCCTTCCGCGGCGGATCGGGGCGGGACCAGGACGGAACGCGGGCCGGATCAGCACGGGACGGGGACTGATGCAGAACGGGCCCGGGACGGACAGAAGCCGGACGACGGCCATGTTCCTATCAAATCGGACACACCTTCTCCTTCCCTCGCAACCACGCCGTCGGCTGCCTCGTCTACCTCCCCGACTGCCTGCCGACGAACCGGGCACATCCCGGCCGGCCCGCGGCCTCGACGATTCAGTGGCGGAGGAAACCCGTGCGTGGACAGACCAGCGTTCCCCGGGCGGCCCGGCGGCGGGAGAGCGACGCCGAACGCACCATGACGTTCGCCGCGCTGGCCCAGGCACCGGACCGCCGGCGGACCGAGGCATGGCTGCTCGCCCTCGCCGTGCTGATCGCGGACTTCGGGTACGCCTGCACCGGCCTGTCGATGACCGGCCGGCTGCCCGGCGGGCTGGCCGGCTTCGCCGTCAGCATGTTCTTCGTGGCGCTGGTCCCGCACCTGGTCCTGCGCCGCTACGCGCCCCGCGCCGATCCGCTGATCCTGCCGCTGGCGACGCTGCTGACCGGACTCGGCCTGGTGCTGCTGCACCGCCTGGACCTCACCTACGCGCAGACGCCCCGGCTCAAGATCGCCGAGGCGGCGAGCGGGCAGCTGGTGTGGACGGTGATCGGGGTGGCGGTCTGTATCGCGATCCTGCTGGTGCTGCGCGATCACCGCGTTCTGCAGCGCTACATCTATCTGACGATGGTGGTCGCACTGGTGCTGCTGATGGCCCCGGCCTTCTTCGGCGCCGACATGTACGGCGCCAAGCGCTGGATCCTGCTCGGGCCGCTGTCGCTGCAGCCCGGCGAATTCGTGAAGATCATGATCTCGGTGTTCTTCGCGGGCTACCTCACCGTCAACCGCGATGCCCTGGCACTGGCCGGACGCCGCGTCCTGGGCGTCCAACTGCCCCCGGGGCGGCAGCTCGCACCGATCTTCACCATCTGGGTGATCAGCCTGCTGGTGCTGGTCTTCGAACGGGACCTGGGCACCTCGCTGATCTTCTTCGGTGTCTTCGTGATCATGCTGTACATGGCCACGAACCGCACCAGCTGGGTGGTCTGCGGCCTGCTGATGGCCGTCGTCGGCGCGGCCGTCGTCGGCTCTCTGGAACCCCACGTCCACGGCCGGGTCACCGCCTGGCTCGACCCGATGCGGGCCTTCACCAAGGAAGGCATCGCGGAGGGCATGTCCAACCAGCTCGGCCAGGCCCTGTTCAGCTTCGGCAGCGGCGGCATCTCCGGCAGCGGACTCGGCCAGGGCCACCCCGAGCTGATCGGCTTCGCCGGCAACAGCGACTTCATCCTCACCACCGTCGGCGAGGAGATGGGGCTGGCCGGGGTGATGGTCGTGATCATGCTGTACGTCCTGCTGGCCCAGCGCGGCCTGCGGGTCGGGCTGACCGCCCGCGACCCATTCGGCAAGCTGCTCGCGGTCGGTCTCTCCGGCGCCCTGCTCCTCCAGGTATTCGTCGTCGCCGGCGGCGTCACCGGCCTGATCCCCTTGACCGGCAAGGCCCTCCCCTTCCTCGCCAAGGGAGGCTCGTCCCTCGTCGCGAACTGGGTGATGGTGGCCTTGCTGTTGCGGATCAGCGACCATGCGCAGCGCCGGCGTGAGCCGGTTTGATCTTTTCCCACCGTTCCGCTGCGCTTTGCCTCGGGCGGTTTTCGGCTTTCCCGCCGTGGGGGCTTCTCGCCGTTGCGCCTGGCGGCGGGCGGGTCCGCTGCGCGGGGCGGGGTCCGCTGCGCGGGGCGGGGTCCGCTGCGCGGGGCTGTTGGGGTGCGGTGACGGGCCTGCGCGGGTGGGTGTCCGGACTGCTTCGCTTTACGTCCGGACACCCACCCGCTCCGGCCCGTCCCCTCCCGTTGGGGGGTGGGAAGAAGGCCGGTGGGGCTGGAGCAGG
>NZ_JBEYVM010000016.1:0-184915 GCF_040643995.1 Streptomyces sp. NPDC047049
GGAGCGGGTGGGTGTCCGGACGTAAAGCGAAGCAGTCCGGACACCCACCCGCGGAGGCCCGTCACCGCACCCCGACAGCCCCGCGCAGCGGACCCGCCCCGCGCAGCGGACCCCGCCCGCCGCCAGGCACAACGGCGAGAAAGCCAAAACGGCGCGGAGGCAAAGCGCAGCGGAACGGCCCGCCGCCAGGCGAAACGGCGAGCAACCCCCACGGCGGGAAAGCCAAAAACGTGGGGCGGAGGCAAAGCGCAGCGGACCGGTTAACTGGCCGTCATCTGGACGGCTGCCGCCTCGACGGTCTGAGTGAGCAGGGTGGCGATGGTCATCGGGCCGACGCCGCCGGGGACGGGGGTGATCAGGGAGGCGCGGGTGCGCGCCGAGTCGAAGTCCACGTCACCGACGTTGCCGGGGTTGGAGCCGGCGTCGATCACGACGGCCCCGGGCTTGAGGTGTTCGCCGCGCAGGAATTGGGGTCGCCCCACGGCGGCGACCAGCACGTCGGCGTCCTGGGTGATCGACGCGAGGTCGGTGGTGCGGGAGTGGCAATAGGTGACCGTGGCGTTGCGGGCGAGCAGCAGCATGCCGACGGGCTTGCCGAGGATCGCACTGCGCCCGACCACGACGGCATGCTTGCCGGCCAGGTCGACGTCGTAGTGGTCCAGGAGGCGGAGGATGCCGCCGGGCGTGCAGGAGACGAAGCCGTCCAGGCCGAAGCTCATCGCGGCGAAGGAGTGGCAGGTGACGCCGTCGACGTCCTTCTCGGGGGCGATGGCCTCGAAGGCGGCGCGCTCGTCGATGTGCGGCCCGGCCGGGTGCTGGAGCAGGATGCCGTGGACATCGGGGTCGTTCGACAGTGCGGTGATCGTCCCGACCAGCTCGGCGGTCGTGGTGGCGGCGGGGAGCGCGACGTGCCGGGAGCGGATCCCGGCCTTCTCGCAACGGGCGCGCTTCATGCGGACGTACGTCACCGAGGCGGGGTCGTCGCCCACCAGTACGGTGGCCAGACACGGGGACGTGCCGGTCTGCCGGGTGAGGTCCGCCGCACGTTCCGCGGCCTGTTCGACGATACGGCGGGCCAGTGCGCTGCCGTCCATGAGGCGGGCGGTGGGGGTCATCGGTACTCCTGAGCGTCGTGTCGGATCGCCCAGGCGCGCGGCACCGGCCAGGAGTGGCCGAGCCGCTCCCCGGTGGTACTCCACCCAAGCGCCAGTCACGGCCCGGCGCCCACTCTAATCGACGCCCGGGCGCCGGACCGCGGGGAGACCGGCCCGTCACACACCTCCTTGGCCAGGGGCGGACAGCGGCGGCGTGGGGGAGGTGGTGGCTTCCCACTGGCTGAGGATGCCGTCCCAGTCGTGCTGGGCGGCGGTGATGGCGTTGGCGTCCCAGGTGGGAGGGGAGGCCTGTTGATACTGCTGATGCGGTGAGTGTTGCTGTTGCAGATGCGGTGAGTGTTGTTGGTTCTGCTGTAGCTGTTGCTGGTGCTGGTGGTTCGTCAGGTGTTGCGGGTGCTGCTGTACGTGTTGCGGGTGGTGCTGTGGATGCTCCTCGTGCACCCGGTACTCCTGGTAGTCCTGGTACTCCTGCTGGTCCCGGTAGTTCTGGTACGGCTGTTGCTTCCAGGACTCCTGCTCGTAGGGCTCGCGCGGGGATTGCGGTGGTCGCTCGCGCCAGGTCGACGAAGTGCTCTCGTGCTGCTGGGCGGGCGGGAGATGGGCCAGCCGGCGGTGCCGGCCCAAGCGGTCCGGCGGCGGGGTCTGCACCGGACGGCTCTCGGCGGCGAGCTGTTGTGCGCGTGCCACAAGGAGCCGGACATCGAGCCCGAGTTCGGTGGCGAGGGCGGTGAGGTCAACTCCGCTGTGCCAGCTGCTCATCAGGACCGCGTCCAGGGCCGGCGCCCAGGCCGGCTCGTGGGGCTGGGGGGCAGGGGAAGCGTGGGGGGCGGCAGCGGGCGGTGTCGTTGCCGGGCCCACGGGCTGCGCCGCAGGGGGCGTCGCGGACTGTGCCGTGGGGGGTGTCGCGAGAGGCGTGGCAGGAGGCGTGGCGGTCTGCTGGGCGGGGGGCTGCTCGCGTGTGGTCTGGGCGAGCAGGCTCTTGGCGACCGCTCGGGCGTCCTCCTTGCCCACCGTACGGCGGGCCAGGCGTACTTCGCGCTCGTCCAGGCCGAGCAGCTCCGCCACCACCGCGTCGCTGCCCACGGTCACGGCGAAGGCGGCCAGGGTCCGCGACCGGCGGGCCTCGGCCTCGTCGAGGAGTCCCTGCGTACGGCGGACCTCGTCATCGCTGCTGCAAAACGCCTGTGCGAGTACGGCATGGCGCTCCCACAACTCCCTCGGTTCCATGACTGCGACAACGTTTCCTCGCCCGGATTGGACTGCTTCCCGGCTATAGATCACTGCATAAGGTGATATTCGAGAGAGATACGCCCTTGTCGTCACGCCCGACGCACGGGCCGCGGTAAAAATACGCAGTGACCCCAGGGCGGAAGAATCGTTTCTACGGCCATGAGCGACCCCTCTTCCGGCACCGTCGCAGGCGGCACCGTCGCAGGCCATGGACGAACCCCCCTCCCCCGCACCGGGCAGATGCCGCGGTGGATCACCGCGGACATCCTCCGGCAGACACCGGTGTACGCAGGGCTGGTGAAGCAGTGGACGGACCGCGCCGCCACCGTGCCCGGGGTTGCCGATCCGGAGTGGCAGCGGCTGGTCTCCTACCGCGCGCTGATGGAGGAGACCGAGACCGCCCTCACGGCGCTGCGGCCCCATCGCGCGCCCGATGTGCTGCCGTCGCGGAAGCAGGTCCCCGCGGCCCGTTCCGCCCGCCTCGACGCCTGAATCAGGCGTCCGCCGGCGGCCCCGGCAGTGCGGCCGCGAGCGCCGCCCCGGCCGGAGTACCGTTGAGTTGTCGAGGATTTCCCGCTGCCGGGATGTTCCCCCGGCAGCGGCTTTGACCAGCGACGGAGCCCGGGTGAGCGCAACGGATGACACGGACTTCAGCCCGATCGGTGTGATCGGGCGGGTGACCGTATCCATCCCGGCCGACGGCCCCGGCGAGGTGCTGCTGCCCGTACGCGGCGGAACCGAGGCCTTCGCCGCCTGGTCCCGCGAGCCCATCGCCCGTCATACCCAGGTCATCGTGGTGGACCACACCTCGGCGCGGTCGGTGATCGTCGCGCCGCTGCCCGGGTGACCGGGCCGTCCCGAAGGGCGCGGCCGGCCGCACGAGCACTCCCTTCCCGTGGCCGCCCCCGCACACCGGCCGGGGCCGGTCGCAACGGACCAGGAGCCTTCCGATGTTGTTCTGGCATGTTCCTGCGCCGAACGAGGCGCTGTTGATCTCCGGCTCGAAGCGCCGGACCGGGGACGCCCAATTCCGTATCGTCACGGGCCACGGCTGCTGGGTCATGCCCGTCAAGCAGAAGGCGAGCGTGCTGGCGCTGTCGCTGCGGGAGGCGGAGATCTCCGAGGACTGCGTCACCCAGCAGGGCATCCGGATCGGGGTCCGGGCGGTCGCCGTCTTCAAGGTCGGTGACGACCAGACGTCGATCGCCAACGCCGCGCGCCGCTTCCTGGACGAGCAGGCCACCATGGAAGAGCTGGTGGGCCGGATCTTCGCCGGTCACCTGCGCTCGATCGTCGGCGGGCTGACCGTCGAACAGATCATCCGGGAACGGGACCGGGTCGCCCAGGAGGTCAAGGACGGCAGCCATTCCGAGATGGAGAAGCTGGGCATCGTCGTCGACGCCCTGCAGATCCAGGAGATCGCCGACACCTCCGGCTACATCACCAATCTCGCCGCCCCGCACGCCGCGGCGGTCGCCAGCGCGGCCAGGATCGCGCAGGCCAAGGCCGACCAGGAAGCCACCGAGCGGGAGCAGCAGGCGGCGGCCCTGAAGGCGGAGTACGAGCGGGACACCGCGATCAAGCGGGCCGGCTTCCTCGCCGAGACCGAGCAGTCCAACGCCCGCGCCGCACAGGCGGGCCCGCTCTCGCAGGCCAGGGCCTCGCAGGAGGTCATCGAGGAGCAGACCGCGCTGGCCCAGCGGGAGGCCTCGCTCGCCGCCCAGCGGCTGGAGGCCCAGGTGCGCCGCCCGGCGGACGCCGAGGCCTACCGGCTGCGCACCCTGGCCGAGGCGCAGCGTGACCAGGTCCGCTTCGAGGCGGACGCCCGCGCCTACAGCGAGCGGGCGGTCGCCCAGGCCCGGGCCGACGCGAACACGGCCCTCGCCGGATCGCTGCGGGACGGCAACCAGGAGCTGATCGCCGCCAATCGCACCATCGAGAACCTTCCCGCCCTCGCCAAGGCGGCGGCCGAGGGCCTGTCCGGTTCCCGGCTCACCGTCCTCAACGGCACCGACGGGATCAATGAGATCGCCTCCGGCATCGTCGGCGAGGGGCTGGCCATTCTCGACAGCCTGAAGAACGGGACCACCGCGCCAGGCACGGCTCCCCCGCTCGCCCACGGTGCGGGGCGGCTGCCGCAGAAGGTGACGAATCTGAAGCGGGACGGTGCCGGGCCCGGCTCCGGTTCCGGCTCTGGCTCCAGTTCCAGTTCCAGTTCCGGCTCCGGTTCCGGTTCCGGTTCCGGTTCCGGTTCCGGCTGAGCTTCCCGTAATCCCGTCTGCCGTACGGCGGATGGGGCCGGGCCCGCGGGCGGTGCGGGCTGCCGGATACGGAGGGTGTCCGGCGGCCCGTCGGCTCCCGTCGGCCTTGCCGCGCCCGTCGGCCTTGCCGCGCCCGGGCGGCGCGGCGCCGGGCGTCGGTGAACGGCGGCTCGGGTCAGGCCCCGGACTTCTCGGACGTACCGCGCCACCGGGTCAGGACGAGGTGGGCGATGACCCCGAAGAGCAGTCCCCAGAAGGCGGAGCCGATGCCGAAGAGGGTGACGCCGGAGGCGGTGGCGAGGAAGGTGATCAGGGCCGCTTCGCGGTCCTTCTCCTCCTTCACCGCACCGGTCAGGCCGCCGGCCAGGGCGCCGAGCAGCGCGACTCCGGCGACCGCCGCGACCAGTTCCTTGGGCAGTCCCGCGAAGAGCACCACCAGCGTCGAGCCGAACGCCCCGATGAGGAGGTAGAACGCTCCGCAGGAGACTCCGGCCACGTAGCGGCGCCGGGGGTCGCGGTGGGACTCGGGGCCGGTGCAGATCGCGGCCGTGATCGCCGCGAGGTTGATGGCGTGCGAGCCGAAGGGTGCCAGCAGCGTGGAGACCAGGCCCGTCGAACCGATCAGGAGACGGTCCTTGGGCCGGTAGCCGGACGCGGTGAGTACCGCCATGCCCGGTGCGTTCTGCGAGGCGAGCGTCGCCAGGATCATCGGCACCGCGATGCCGATGAGGGAGGCGAGCGAGAAGTCCGGGGTCGTCAAAACCGGCTTGGCCAGCTCGATCCGGTCCAGGTGGATGTCCAGCCGGGAGCTTGCCGCACTGGCGAGGACACCCGCCGCCAGGGCGACGAGTACGGCGTACCGGGGCAGCCACCGCTTCGCCAGGAGATAGGCGAGCAGGACGGAACCGGCTATGAGGGGCGCGGTCTTGAGGGAGGTGAAGACGCCGGTGCCGAACGAGAACAGGATGCCGGCGAGCATGGCGGAGACGACGGCGGTGGGCACCTGCCGCATCAGCCACCCGAACACGCCGGTCAGGCCGACCAGGGTGATCACCAGGCCGGTGACCAGGAAGGCCCCGATGGCTTCCGCGTAGGAGTAGGCCCCCAGGCTGGTGACCAGCAGGGCCGCGCCCGGTGTCGACCATGCGGTGATCACCGGCATCTTGGTGCGCAGGCTCAGCGCGATGCAGGTCAGGCCGCTGCCGATGGAGATGGCCCATACCCAGGAGCTGGTCTGGGCGGTGTCGAGATGCCCGGCGGAGGCCGCCGCGAGCACGATGACGAGCGGGCCCGAGTACGACACGACGACGGCGACGAAGCCTGCCAGTACGGCGGACAGCGAGGCGTCACGCAAGAAGCCGGGGCGGCGGTCCGGCGCGGCGGCCGTGGGTGCGTCGGTACCTTCCGGTCCCGGGGCGCCGGTCTGTGAGGAGGAGTCCGGCGGTGCGGCCTCGGGGTGGGGGGTGGGCGTCCTGGAACTCAACGATTGTCCTTAGCGGCCTTTTCACGGGCCTGTTCGAGGTCGGCAACGAGGTCTGCGGGGCTCTCCAGGTCGTTCAACGACGTTTCCCGGCAGAGGAGTTACGGATCTCGCCCGGGAATGCGGGCAGGGCAATGATCCGGGAGTCCGGTTTTTTTGCGGGAAGTCGGGGATGCGGCTGTCGGGAATGATGAAACCTTTGGATTCCTGTGCCTGACCTGGTAGGCGCCGCGCACCTTTCCGGGAACGCCTCCCCCGTCGGCACAGAGACCTGACGGGCCGTTTCTCCGGCGACCGTCCCGAAGTTGAGCATAAGACAGACTCCCCCCTCTCAGACAGGTTCCTGAGATGCCTTGTGCCGGGGCGTTCCGGCCCGGCTTCAGTCCCCGTGCATCCCGATGGACCAGAATCCAAACCATGGAAAATGGGCAGCACAAAGCAAGCGCACTCGCAGTGGCGAGTTACCCATGGGCTTGTTGGCCTGCGCACGGTGCAGGTGCGCTCTCCGCAGAAGGGGCCGTTCCTCCCCCGTCCGCGCTGGTCGCAAATCCCCCATTCGCGATGTGACAGCGCAATCCTGCCACTCCGCACGCCCGGTGACAACGATTCACCGAAATCCGAAAACGTTGAACGCTGAAATGTGGCGGTGCGGCCGGACGGAATGCATTCCTCCCCATTGACCGGGCGCTCCCGCCGGGTCATATACCCGCCGCACCCGACGACGCCTCAGTCCCGCCCACGCCACGGAGACCGGCGGAAAACGGCATGTGACGCGGCATGTGAGACGGCATGCGGAGGGCCCGGGATCACGATCCCGGGCCCTCCGCTCGATCAGCCGGTGACTTCTAGAGGAGGCCGAGCAGGCCGAGGCCGAGCAGCCCGCCCTTGCCCAGACCGTCCCTGCCCGCGCCCGATCCGTCACGCCCGTTGTCGTCACGTCCGACTCCGTCGCGCTCATAGCCGCTGTCACGGCCGAAGCCGTCGTCACGGGCGCCGACCTGGCCGTAGCCGTCGTAGCCGTCATGGCCACCGTGACCGAAGCGGCCGTGGCCGCGACCGTGGCCGTGGTGACGGTTGTGGTGCCGGTTGTGGTGCCGGTCGCCGTAGTGGCCCCTGTCGCAGTGGTGCGAGAAGCACTTGGCGCTCTGTGAGCTGCTGGGGACCGGGGTTGCGGCGGTGGCAGCGCCTGCCGTCGGCACCACCAGGGCAGCCGCGGCCAGGCCGGCCACGGCGAGGCCGCGAGGGATCGAAGGGTGCATCTTTCCACCTTCACTCGACTCTGCAGAAAAAGAATATTCTCTGCAAAAGTGACAATAAGGGTAGCCCTGCCCTTCGACCCGCGACCCGCCGCAGCATCACTGGAACGCAGCACGCACCGGAACGCGGCACGCACCCCAACAGCCCACGCCGCGGCCCTCTTGATTCACTCCGGAATCCGGCCGCTCTCCCCGGCCACCGCTCCGTCGGTCTGCGGCAGGCTCTCCAACAGGCCGCCCAGGGCGCCCACCACGAGCCGGCACACCGTGTCGGGATCGGCGCTCGCCAGCGGCTCCTTGCCGACCACCACACGCATCAGGCCAATTCCCAGCAGCCAGGACAGCGCCAGATCGCCCCGCAAGGTCCCGGTATCGGACTCGGAGAGCGTGGCGAGCACCGCCGCGTACTCCTCACCCAGCCCCCGCAACGCCTCCGCGATCTCGTCGCTGCCGCCGATGGAGCGCAGACACACCTCCAGCGAGCGGTCGGCGCCCTCCTCTCGGCCGCCGGCCAGCATGCCGCGCAGGGCGACCTCGAACAGCCGCTCGGCGGGGGTGGTGCGCAGCTGCTCATGGCCGCCACGTGCCATGACTTCGCCGAACAGAGCCCGCTTCGAGCCGAAGTAGCGGAACAGCAGGGCCTGATTGGCCCCGGCGCGGGACGCGATGTCGCGCACCGTCGCCCGTTCGTAGCCGCGCTCGGCGAACAGCTCCGACGCGGCGTCGAGCAACCGCAGCCGGGTGCCCTCTGCGCTACGGCGGTATGCGCTCTCCGCGCCGTGCTGCGGGGACTTGGCCATCGCCACGCTCCTCTCCGTTGGCCCGTCAGAATGACGGCCACAATCGATCGTTGACCGGCCCGAGGGGGGCGTCCTACCTTATGTAAGCAGGTGCTTACACAAGGGAGGTCACCTTGACCACAGCCGACACAGCACCCCTCTCCTACCCCTTCAATGTCTCCGAGAGCCTTGAGCTTTCCGAGGAGTACGAGCACGCCCGCAACCGTCCGGGGCTGCTGAAAGTCCGGATGACGTACGGCGAGCCGGCCTGGCTCGTGACGCGGTACGCCGAGGCCCGGTTCGTCCTCGGCGATCAGCGTTTCAGCCGTGCCGAGGCCGTTCGGCACGACGAGCCCCGGCAGTCCGAAGGGCGCCGCGACAGCGGCATCCTGGGCATGGACCCGCCCGACCACACCCGGCTGCGCACCCTGGTGGCCAAGGCCTTCACCGTCCGGCAGGTCGAAAAGCTCAGGCCGCAGGTCAAGCAGCTGGCGCACGAACTGCTCGACGAGCTCGCGGCGGCCGGGCCGCCCGCCGACCTGGTGGACCGTTACGCGCTGCCCATCCCCGTCGCGGTGATCTGCCGCCTGCTCGGTGTCCCGGCCGAGGACCGGCCGCGGTTCCGGGTCTGGAGTGACGCCGCCCCGTCGACAAGTTCCCTCACCTCGGCGGAATTCGACGCCAATCAAGAAGAACTCCGCGCCTACATGCGGCAGTTGATCGAGCAGCACCGGCGCGCGCCGCAGGACGATCTGATGACGGCGCTCATCGACGCCCGGGACGTCAACGACCGGCTGTCCGAACTCGAACTCGTCGACCTCTGCGTCGGCATCCTGGTCGCCGGGCACGAGACCACCGCCACTCAGATTCCCAACTTCGTGCTGGCACTGCTGGACCACCCGGGCCAGCTCGCCCTGCTGCGCGAAAAGCCGGAGCTGATCGGCCGGGCCGTGGAGGAACTCCTGCGTTTCGTACCGCTCGGCAGCGGTGCGAGCCAGCCCCGTTACGCGACGGAGGACGTCGAGGTCGGCGGGACGCTGGTGCGGGCCGGTACCCCGGTCCTGGTGGCGGTGGGCGCGGCCAACCGGGATGCCCTGCGTTTCGACTCACCGGGGACGCTGGACATCTCGCGGGCCGGGACCCAGCACCTCGGGTTCGGTCACGGGGTCCATCACTGTCTGGGCGCGCCGCTGGCCCGGCTGGAGCTCCAGGAGGCGCTGATCGCGCTGATCACCCGCTTCCCTGATCTGCGGCTGGCGGGCGATGTGGTGTGGAAGAGCGAAATGCTGGTGCGCGGCCCGCGGGTCATGCCGGTGGGGTGGTGAAACGAATGACCTGGAAGCTGGAGATCGACCCCGGGCAGTGCATGGCCTCGGGGTCGTGCGCCGCCATCGCGCCGGACCTCTTCGCCCTGGACGGCGAGCATGCCCGTCCGCTCAAGGAGCGCATCGACGAGGACGAACGTGCGCTGGACGCCGCCGATGTCTGTCCGGCCGTCGCGATCACCGTACGGGACGGGGAAAGGGTCGTCGGGCCCCGGCCGTAGGGAGAGGTAAGTGCCGTCCACCTCCTGGGGCCGGCGACCGGGCTCCTCCGGGATGCGGGTGCGCTGCATCCCGGAGCGGCCCACTGCCGGCGGGCGCATGGGGGCGCTGTCGGCGACCGCCCCCGTCTCCCGTCGGCCTAAAGCCGGTCCCCGCCGCTGATCCAGTCCCGGTAGCGGGTGGGAGCGATATGGGCGTCGTCCTTGGCGAGGAGGGCGCCGCCGGGGACGGCCGCGAACATTCCGGCGCTGTTGTCCGTGGTGACGGTACGCCGGTCGCCACGGACGGCGAGGGTGAGCCTGCCGAGTTCGTCCAGCGAGAAGACGTCGGCACCGGCGACGCTGTGGATACCGCGGAGGGGGCCGCCGACGGCCACGTCGGCTACGGCACGGGCGACGTCCGCCGAGGCGATCGGCTGCACGGGGGTGGCGGGCAGCCGGACCGTCTCCTCGTCGGCGGTCCAGGTCAGGACCGCGTCCATGAACTCGAAGAACTGGGTGGCGCGGACGATCGAGTACGGGACGGGCCCGGCCTTGAGGATGTTCTCCTGGAGCACCTTGGCGCGGTAGTAGTCGAGGTCGGGCACCTGGTCCACGCCGACGATGGACAGGATGACGACGTGGCCGACATCTGCCTGCTCGGCGGCCGTGAGGAGATGGTCCATCGTCTTCTGGAAGAAGGCGAGTGAGGCGTGGTCAAAGGTGGGTGAGTTCGTCAGGTTGACGACCACGTCGGCCCCCGTCAGCGCCTGGGGCAGCCCCTCGCCCGTGAGCAAGTCGACTCCGGTGGACTGCGAGTGCGGTACCGCCTCGTGCCCGGCCGTCGTCAGGATCTTCACGACCTGCGAGCCGATGAGCCCGGTTCCACCGATCACTGCGATCTTCATGTCGTACCTTTCGTGTCTGCCGTGTCTGCCGTGTCTGCCGTGTCTGCCGTGTCCGCCGCGCCTGTGCTGCCTGTCCTGTCTGATGGGAACGGGGTGTGCTTTGCCAGGTTTACCCCGACTTCCTCGCCCGGACTTCGTGATTGCCGGGGACACGGACACGAATTCCTCGGCCGGCAGGCAGGTGCACGTCGGGGCCCCTCTCGCTCCGCCGCGGGGCAGGGGTGCGACGATGGGCCTGTCATGGATGCGGGGCAGGTTCTCAGGGGGCTACGCGCCGCGGTGTTCGCGGTGGTGTGTGTGCTGCTCGCCGCGCTGGGGCACATGGTGATGTCGGATGCCGTGGTACCCGCGTGGATGCTGCTCGTCGCCGGGGTGGGGACCGCGGCCGGCGCCTGGTGCTGCGCGGGCCGGGAACGCGGGCCGCTGCTCGTGGCGTTGCTGACCGTCGGCACCCAGGCGGCCTTGCACAGCGCCTTCTCGTTGGGCCAGGCGGTCGCCCGTTCCGGTGGGGGTGAGAGCTCACTCGCGCGCCGGTGGACGGAGACCTGGCTGTGCGGGGCGGAGGGGACGCGACTCTCCGGGCACGGCAGCGCCCGGTTGATCCAGCTGATGCAGCAGCAGATGGCGGCCCTGCCCTCGACGGACCGCGCGAGCCGGCTGCGGGACATGGCCGGCATGGGGCATACGGAGCACATGGGCCACATGGGCTCCATGAGCGACGGCATGGACGCCATGAGCGGCATGAGCGGCATGGCTCACGCGGATCAGATGCCGGGGATGCACGGCAGTGCCACCGGCATGCTGGCGGCCCACCTGCTGGTCGCCCTGCTCAGCGCGGGGTGGCTGTGGGGTGGCGAGCGGGCGGCGTTCCAGCTCGTACGGAGCCTGTCGGCCTGGTTGTTCGCGCCGTTGGTGCTCGTCCTGCGGATCCTGCTGCCCGATCCGCGGCCCGCTGTCCGCGCCGCCTGCCAGGAACCGCGGCGTGCGGTGCGGCAGTTGCTGCTGGCGTATACGAGGTCGTTGCGGGGTCCCCCGCAGGAGCCGGCTGTCGGCTGACAGCACGGACGAACTCCAGAGCCGGCGGACGGCCGGGTGCCGAGCGCACCCCGACGACGTCCCGGCTCCGACTTCACCGGTCCCTGCCGCGCGCGGTGACCGGATCATGCGAAGGACTCCAGATGATGATTCCTGTCCGGATGCCGGTGGCACTGCCGCCCGCGTCCCTTCCCGGCGCGCCGGCCGACGAAGGCGGGTGCCCGCCGGTCACCGCGTCAACCGGCGGGTGTACCGCCGGCGTCCGCCGTCCCGGTACCCGCCGTACCAGCGTCTCCCCTCCCGGTGTCCGCCATGCCGGAGATCTCCGGTCCCGCGGAGACCACACGCAGCCGGGCGAGCAGCGACGCGGCGGCCGCCGGGTCGTCCGCCGGGTGCGTGGCGGCGCGGTCGAGGCCGGCCGTCAGAGCCCTTGCCCGTGCGTCCCACCGTCGGCAGTCCCCGCAGCCGGCCAGATGGTCGTCGAGCCGGCCGGGGGTGAGCCCGGGAGGCAGTTCCTCGCCGTCGAGGCGGGCGGAGAGTGCCGTACGGATGCGCGAGCAGAGCATGCGTCCATCCTCCCCGAAGCACGGCGGCGCGGCGAGGGGCGGTCGCGGCATGCGGGATGACGAGGCGGTGACGGGCTGGGCGCTGGCCGCGCGTACCGGGAACGAGAGGGCCGTCGAGCAGTTCGTGCGGGCCACGCAGCTCGATGTCCGGCGCTATGTGACGCATCTGAGCGGGGATCCGCAGGCGACCGACGACCTGATGCAGGACACCTACGTCCGGGCGCTGCGCAGTCTGCCGCGGTTCGAGGGCCGGTCGTCGGCGCGTACCTGGCTGCTGACCATTGCCCGGCGGGTCGTGGCGGACCGCATCCGGTCCGTCGCGGTGCGGCCCCGGCTGGCCGCGACGGACGACTGGCAGACGGCCGCGGAGCGGGTGCAGCCGCGGGGTGTGCCGGGATTCGACGAGGGCATCGCGCTGGCCGAGCTGCTGGCGGCGCTGGCGCCCCAGCGGCGGGAGGCTTTTGTGCTCACGCAGTTGCTGGGGCTGCCGTACGCGGCGGCGGCCGGGGTGATGGGCTGCCCCGTGGGGACCGTACGGTCCCGGGTGGCGCGCGCCCGGGAGACGCTGGTCGGGTTGCTGACGGATGCGGAGCGCCCGGAAGGGGAACTCCTGGAAGGCGAACGTCCGGAAGGGAAGCGCCCTGAGCGGGCCCACGGGCCGCGGGTTTACGCGGACGCCGTGGCCTGACACCTGGCACGGGGCGCGGAGCACACTGTTGAGCGACGGGGCTCATGGACGGGCGAAGGGCCGGTCCATGAGCCCCGTGACGTGTGGGCCCCGTGACGTGTGGGGCCGTGACGTGTCGGCCCCGTGCAGCAGCCCCTGGCGGTGCGGCCCATGGCGTGCGGCCCATGGCGTAGGGCCCGCCGTCCGGTTCAACTGCCGGGACGTACCGCCCGTGCCCGTACCCGCTGTGGCGGGCTGTGGCGGAAGTGCAGCGTGAAGGTGAGCCGGTCGCCGGGCGCGAGCCGTGGCGGCGGGCTGACCATGACGTCCAGGGTGGTCGGCGTCATGGTCAGCGCGCCGCCCGCCGGGACGGTGGCGCCGCTGACCATCGCCATGCTCCGGGCGTTGTGCCCGATGTCGACGGTGCGGCTGAGCATCGCGCGATGGCCGGTGGGGCCGGTGACGCCGGTCAGGACGTCATCGGCGCCGCCGGTGTTGCGGAGGGTGAAGAACGCCGCGGTCGCCTCGGCCCCCGAGGGGATCAGCACCCGGCCCTCGGGGATCGTCAGCTGCGCGGGCCTGCCCGCGTTGCCGCCGGCGGTCCACGCGGTGAGCGCGCCGAGGGTCACCAGACAGGTGAGCAGCGGCACGGCGACGGCCGAGAGCGGCGGGAGGGAGGCGAAGGAGGGGAGGGACGGCCGTTTCATGAGGTCTCCGCACGGGGTTGGGGCCGTCGTCCGTGGGGGCGGCGGGCCGGCCTGCCGGGCCGCCAGGCGCGCAGCCGGAGGCTGTTGCCCACGACGAGCAGTGAACTGGCGGACATGGCGGCGGCCGCCGGCATCGGACTGAGCAGGCCGACGGCGGCGAGCGGCAGGGTGACGAGGTTGTAGCCGAAGGCCCAGACGAGATTGGCGCGGATGGTACCCAGGGTGCGCCGGGCCAGGCGTACCGCGTCGGGGATGGCCTGCAGGTCCTCGCGTACGAGGGTGACATCCGCGGCACCGATCGCCGCATCGGTGCCACTGCCCATCGCGATGCCGAGGTCGGCGAGGGCGAGGGCCGCCGCGTCGTTGACGCCGTCGCCGACGACGGCGACCCGGCCGCCCTGCTCCTTGAGGGTGGTGACGAGGGCGGCCTTGTCCTCGGGGCGGGCCCCGGCGTGGATTTCGGTGATGGCGAGATGACCTGCCACGGCTCGGGCGGTGGCGTCCCGGTCGCCGGTGGCCAGGACCGGCCGCAGCCCCAGACGGCGCAGATGGTCGACGGCGCGGTAGCTGTCGGGGCGGAGGGCGTCGCCGACCGCGATGACGGCCTCCGGGGTGCCGTCGACGGTGACCAGGACGGCGGTGTGGCCGGCCGCCTCCGCGGAGTGCACCGCGTCCGGCAGCGGTGCGGGCAGGCCGGTGAGGTCGCCGGGCCGGGTGACCTCCACCCGGCGCCGGCCGGCCGTGCCGTGGACGCCGTATCCGGGGGTGGCACCGAAGTCCTTCACCGGCGGCAGAGGTTGTCCCGGGGGCGGTAGGTGTCCCGGGGGCAGTGGTGGTGCCGACGACAGCGGGTGTCCCGACGGCAGCGGTTCTCCCTGCAGCCGGGCGTCGGCGGCCGCGCCGATCGCGCGGGCCAGCGGATGTTCGGAGCCCTGCTCGACGATGGCGGCCAGCCGAAGCGCCTCCGGGGCGTCCAAACCGCCGGTGCGCGCGGTGAGGGCGGTGACGCTCATCCGGCCCGTGGTGAGGGTGCCGGTCTTGTCGAGGACGACGGTGTCGATGCGGCGCAGTCGCTCCAGCGCCTCCGGGCCGCGGACCAGGATCCCGAGCTGGGCACCGCGGCCGGTGGCGGCCAGCAGCGCGGTCGGGGTGGCCAGCCCCAGCGCACAGGGGCAGGCGACGACGAGGACGGCCACCGCCGCGGTGATCGCGGACTGCGGGTCGGCTCCGGCACCGAGCCAGAAGCCCAGGACGGTGACCGAAACGGACAGGACGGCGGGGACGAAAACGGCCGCCACCGCGTCGGCGAGCCGCTGGACCTTGGTCTTGCCGGTCTGGGCGTCCTCCACGAGGCGGGTGATCCGGGCGAGTTGGGTATCGGCGCCCACCGCGTCGGCCCGTACCTCCAGCAGACCGCCGGAGTTGACCGCGCCGCCCACGACCGCCGCTCCCGGACCGACCTCGACGGGGCGGCTCTCCCCGCTGATCAGGGACAGGTCCAGGGCGGAGTTGCCGTCGACGACGGTGCCGTCGGTGGCGACCCGTTCCCCGGGCCGGACCAGGAAATGGTCACCGGCCCGCAGCCGGTCCACGGGGATGCGCCTCCCCCACTCCCGGTGCTGTCCGCCCGGGGGAAGCTCCCCGTCGTCGGCCGTGCGTACCTCGACGTCCTTGGCGGCGAGTTCGGCCAGCGCGCGCAACGCGGCTCCGGTGCCGCGCCGGGCCCTGGCCTCCATCCGCCGGCCGGCGAGCACGAACAGCGGTACGCCGACGGCGGCTTCCAGGTAGAGGTGCGCGGCCCCGTCACCGGCCGCGGGCAGCAGGCTGAACGGCATCGTCATGCCGGGCACACCGGCCCCGCCGAGGAACAGCGCATACGCGGACCAGCTGAAGGAGGCGGCAACGCCCAGCGAGACCAGGGTGTCCATGGTGGCGGCACCGTGCCGCAGACCGCGCAGCGCACGGGCGTGGAAGGGAGCGGCGCCCCACACGGCGACGGGCGCGGCGAGCACGAAGCACAGCCACTGCCAGTTCCGGAACTGCCAGCCGGGCACCATCGACAGCACCAGGACGGGGAGCGAGAGCGCCGCGGTCAGCAGCAGCCGGTGCCGCTCGGCGCGGCCGCCGTCGTCCCCGCCGTCCGGGCGGACCTCGGACGACGGCGACTCGCCCGGACGGACGTCGGACGACGGCGGGTCGTCCGCGTCCGGTGCCGGGGCGGGCTCGTGGGGCCGGGCTGTGAATCCGGCCGCCTCGACGGTGGTGACGAGGTCGGTGACGGACACCGCCGCCGGGTGGCTGACCGTGGCCCGGCCGGTGGCGAGGTTCACCGAGGCGGCGACGCCGTCGAGCCGGCCGAGCTTCCGCTCGACCCGGCCCACACAGGCGGCACAGGTCATCCCGCCGATGGTGAGGGTGGTGGTGTGGGGCGGGTCCGATGCCGCGTCGGGCGGCGACGAAGGGCCGGGCGCGGGCTGCGGCGTCATTGCGGTACTCCCCCCGGCACGGGGCGGGAGGCCGTGCCGCCCATGCCCTGCATTCCGCCCATACCGCGCATCCCGCCCATGTCCCCGTCACCGGCGGGCGTGCCGCCTCCCGTACGGGTGCCGCCGGCCGGCTGCAGATCCGGGGCCACCGGACCGGCGGCGGCACCGGCCGCGTACGACAGGGTGCCGAGCAGCGCCAGCAGCAGGAGGAAACCGAGGACCGGTCGGGCGGGCAGCAACCGTGCGACGGCCTGGCGGAGAGGGGGCCGACTGCGGTCGGCCGAAGAGCGTGGCATCGCGTCATGGTGGCAGGTGGAGACGGTGCCGAGCGGCGGATCGGGGGCTCGTCGGGGGGTGAGGTTCATCCCGTTCCCGCGCCGGAACTCACCGGCGTCCGGGCCCGACTAACTGGGTTTGGACGGCGCGTCCTCCGGCCTCGGCAGGCCGCCTCTCTGCCGAAATCCGCAGCGCCCGGCGGGAACTCGGCGTACCCCGCGCACGACCTCCTCAACGCCGCGCCGTGCAGGCGCGGTTCGTCATGACCCGACGCCTCATCAGGAGGACGCCCATGTCCACATCGCCCGATCCCGTCCGCCCCACCGCCCCCCTTGCTCCCCTCGACCCCGTAGAGCTGTACGGACCGGAGTACACCCGCGATCCCTATCCCCTGTACGCCGAGCTGCGCGCCCGCGGCCCGGTCCACCGCGTGCGCTTCCCCAGCGGCGTGTGCGCCTGGCTCGTCACCGGCTACGAAGCCGCCCACCAGGCGCTGACCGACGTCCGGCTGGGCAAACACCATTCACGGGGCAACGCGGCCTGGCGGGCCCGCGCCTCGATCATGCCCGAGCCCCAGCACTCCCAGCTCCAGGTGCATCTGCTCCACCAGGACCCGCCGCGGCACACCGAGCTGCGCCGGCTGATCACCGACGCCTTCGCTCCGCAGCGCGTCGAAGGGCTCCGCCCCCGGTTCCAGGAGATGGCCGATGCCCTGCTCGACGGCCTCCCGGACGCCGGCGAGGCCGATCTGGTCGAGGTGTTCGCCGGGCGCTTCCCGTTCCGGGTGCTTGCCGAAGTCATCGGACTGCCACCGGAGTTCGAGGAGCGCTTCGACCGGGACTGGGGCAAGGTGGTCCAGCCCGTCGGCCCGTCGGATCCGGGCCGTCCGGCGTACGAGGCACGGCTGCGTGCGCTGCAGCAGTACATCGCCGATCTGGTCGTCCACAAGCGAGCCGAGCAGGGCGAGGATCTGCTCTCCCGGCTGGTGGCCGCCCGCGACGACGGCCGGCTCGGGCAGGAGGAGCTGGATTCGATGATTTTCCAACTGCTGGTCGCCGGGCAGGAACCGGTGACGAACCAGATCACCACCGCCCTGGTGACCCTGCTGCGCCACCCCGCCCACCTGGCGGAGCTGGCCGGCCGGCCGGAGCTGCTGCCGCGCGCCGTCGAAGAACTCCTCCGTTATGACAGCGCCTTCGAGCTGACCACCTGGCGGTTCTTCACGGAGGACGCCGACCTGCACGGGACCCGGATTCCGGCGGGCGACTCCGTCATCGTGTCGCTGTGTGCGGCGAACCGCGACGGTCGCCGGTTTCCCGACGCGGACGCCCTGCACTTCGACCGCACCCCCAACCCGCATCTCGCCTTCGGCCACGGCATCCACTTCTGCCCCGGCGCCACACTCGCCCGTATCGAACTCCAGATCGCCCTGGGCACCCTGCTGAGACGGCTGCCCGAGCTGCGGCTCGCCGTCCCGGACGGCGAGCTGGGCTGGATCCCGGCGGTACTGGCGCGCGGGGTCGACCGGCTGCCGGTGACTTACGGCGCGCAAGCCACCTGTCCGGTCACGGGCGGGCCGGATACGCCCCGTCCGGTCGCCGCTGGACCGAACGCCACCTGTCCGGTCACGAACGGGCCGGATGCCGCGTGCTGACCAGCCCGCCCCGACCGCTTCCCGGTATGCCCGCCGGCCACCCGGCAGGCTGCGCGGCGGTGCTCGCCGAGCTGCTGCCCTACCGCCGCACCCTCGACTCCGGCCACGGGGACGGGGACGGAGACGGAGACGGGAACGGGAACGGGAACAGGAACGGGGACATGGAAACCCCCGACGCCTACCCCGCCCAACTGCAACAGCTCGCCGGTCCGGTGGCGGCGGGCGCGCCCCTCGTCTTCACCCTTCCGGGATTCCCCTGTAAGTCACCCCATCCGGCCAAGGTGCTCGGCCCCCTCCCCGACGAGGGCGAACGGCTGGCGCTGCGCTTCCTGGACACCCTGTGCGCCCGGATCGAGGCCGTCCACCCGCCCGGGGCGCGGGTGGTCATCTGCTCGGACGGGCATGTCTTCAGCGATCTCATCCACGTGCCGGACCGGGACATCGATGCCTATGCCGACGCCCTGCGTGCACTGATCCACGACGAGGGCCTGACCCGGCTGGACGTCTTCGACCTGCGCCAGGTCTACGGGCGGCGGCTGTCACACGACGCCAAACGGGCCCTGGTCCACGACCGCTACGCCCCGGCCCTGGAGGACCTGCGGTCCCTGACACGCAGCGACGAACCCACGCGCCGCCTGTACCAGGGCATCACCCGCTTCCTCGCCGAGGACTCGGTCTCGTTCACCGGTACCCGTTCGGCGTGGCAGCGCGACTGCCGCCGCCGTGCCTACGGCGTGATGCAGCGCAGCCGCGCCTGGGGCGAGCTGATCGGCGAGCACCACCCGGGCGCCATCCGGCTCTCCATTCATCCGCAGCCGCGGGGTTCGGCCAAGTTCGGGATACGGCTGCTCGACGCGCCCGATGTGTGGATGACGCCCTGGCACTCCTGTGTGCTCGAACACCGCGACGGGCGACGGGAGTTGCTGCACCGGGCGGATGCCGAGCGGCTTGGCCGACTGGTGTTCCGCCACGGCCGGCCGAGCCACTTCGTGGCCGGGTGAGGGACGGGGGGCGACCGCCGGTCGCCCGCCCCCGGGGCCCCGCCGCACGGTGGCCGAAGCCGCCCGCCGGGCGACGAGCCCGCTCTGGCGCCCGAGCGAGGGGTGCGCCGGGGGGCGGGCAGTCGCCGGCCAGGAAGGCGTAGGCGTCGTTGTCCCAGACGACCCGGCCGTCCGCGTCCCTGACCACACAGGGGTCGAGACGGGCGAGGAAGCCGCGGTCGGCGTCGGCGAGGTCCTGTGCGTCGTCCCAGGCGAGCGGCTGGTCGGTCCGGTCGGTCGGCTCGCTGTTGTCCGCAGTGCTCATGGGGGCCGATTGTGGTGCGGCCCGGGACGCGGGGGCATGGTGAGGGGGCACAGTGTCGGCAGTCATCCGTCACAAGCCGGTGGCCTCACAAGCCGGTGACCTCGCGTCGGTCGGCGGTCGTGCCGGTCACCGGTCGCGGCCGTCAGGGGTCGCTTCGGTAAGCGGTCGCGCCGTCACGCATCCAGGCCGCTGCCCTGGGGCCCGTACAGGTCCAGCAGCCGGACCCGGGTGCCGCGCAGCCGGTCGGCCACCGTTTCGGCAACGTAGCGGTACACCGCCCGGCCGAGGACGGGGTCGGATTCGCACAGGGCGCGGACCACCTTGGCGTCGAACTCCACGGCCTCGACCGGGCCCACGGTCTGGGCTCCGAAGTGCCACAGGTAGGGCGGGAACAGCCAGGACCAGCCGAGCAGTTCGTCCCGGCCGAGCGTTTCGACGACCGCGGCGCGGCGCCCGGGGACCCGCTGGTCGAGCACCACCTGTCCGCTGCGGATGATCCAGAAGTGGTCCGCCCGCCGGCCCTCCTCGAAGAGGCGGGTGGCGCGCGGCAGCGACACCTCGACGGCGATATCGGTCAGCCGCCGGCGCCGGTCGGGCGGCATCCCGTGGAACAGGTCCCTGCTGCTGGCCATCGCATCCTCCGCTCGCTCCCTGCACGATATGGGGTGCTTTGCCGGTATGCCGGGAAGGCTCGGCCGGGCGGAGCGGCGGCGGGATCCCACCGGGGCGGGTCAGGTCAGCCGGCGCCGGACGGGTCAGGTCAGCTGGCGCCGTACGAGATCGTGCAGTGCACCGCCGGTGTCGGCCAGCAGCTCGGCCGGGGCTCCCTGCTCGACGACCCGGCCGTCGGCCATGACGATCACGCGGTCGGCGTCCATGACCGTGGACAGCCGGTGGGCGATGACCAGACGGCTGGCACTCAGCTTGCGGGTGCTGTCGATGACGATGCGCTGGGTCTCGTTGTCCAGGGCGCTGGTGGCCTCGTCGAAGAACAGGATCCGCGGGCGGCGGACCAGCGCCTGGGCGATCATCAGCCGCTGGCGCTGGCCGCCGGAGATGGCGCCGCCGCCGGAGATCATGGTGTGCAGGCCCATCGGCATCCGCTTGATGTCCTCGGCCAGACCCGCCATCTCGGCGGCCGCCCAGGCCTCTTCCTGGGTGAAGGACTCGGCGCCGCAGATGCAGTCCAGGATCGAGCCGGTGAGGGGCTGGGCGTTCTGCAGGACGACGCCGCACTGGCGGCGCACCGCCGCCTGGTCCAGGGCGGTCAGGTCCTGCCCGTCGTAGAGCACATGGCCCGAGGTCGGCTTGTCGAAGCCGATGAGCAGCCGGAGCAGGGTCGACTTGCCGCAGCCGCTGGGGCCGACGACGGCCACGAACTCGCCGGGCTGGATGCGCAGCGAGACATCGTCGAGGACCAGCGGGCCGTCGTCGCTGTAGCGGAAGGACAGCTTCTTGGCCTCGATGCCGCCGGCCAGGGTGCCGGGCTGGGCGCTGGCGCCGCGTACTTCGGGCTTCTCGTCCAGGACCGGCTTGATCTGCTCGAACATCGGCATCGCGGCGGCGGCCGAGATGAAGGCGCCGGTGATCTGGGTGACCGAGGTCAGCAGCATGGTCACCGAGGTGTTGAAGGTGAGGAACGAGCCGGCCGACATGCTGCCGCGGGCCGGTCCGGCCAGCAGCATGAACATGGTGAGCGAACAGAGCGGCAGGTAGACGGCGTTGAGGACGGTGGTCAGGTTCTTGATCCGGCCGGCCTTCTGCTGGAGTTCGCGGGAGCGGGCGAACTCCCGGGCCCAGGCCGCGTACGCGAAGCTCTCGGCCGCGGCGACGCGCAGCTTGGGCAGGCCGCGCAGGGTCTGGAACGCCTGGTTGTTGAGCTTGTTGCCGAGGGTGACCAGCCGGCGCTGCCAGCGCAGCTCCCACAGGCCCATGGCGAGGAACACGGCACCGATGACGAGCAGCATGGCGAGCGCCGCCAGCGCCAGCGGCACGCTGTACAGGAGCAGCATCACCAGGTTCATCGCGCCGACCGTCGTGGCCTGCACGGCGATCGGGCCGAGTCCGGACAGCACCCGCCGGATGGCGCTGATGCCCATCGCGGCGCTGGCCAGCTCCCCGGTGGAGCGTTCGGTGAAGAACTTCGTCGGCAGCCGCAGCAGCCGGTCCCACACCGCCGGCTGCAGCGCGCTCTCGATCCGGCCCTCCATCCGCAGCACGGTGAGGTTCTGCAGCAGCATGAAGGCGGCGGAGACGACGCTGGTGATGATGACGGCCAGCGAGACCTGGACGATCAGGCTCTTGTCGGCGCTCGGGACGTACTCCCCGAGCACCTTGCCGGTCGCGAGGGGGACCAGGGCGCCGAGACCCACCGTCACCAGCCCGGCGAGGGCCAGGTTCCGCAGGTCCAGCCGGGAGCCGCGCAGGCTGAAGAGCATCAGCCGCCACAGGCTCATGGGCCGCTCCGGCAGCGGGCGGTAGAACATAACGGCGCGCGGCTCGAAGGCGTCGGCGTTGTCCTTGTCGATGCGCATCCGCAGCCCGGAGGCCGGGTTGACCGCCTCGTAGCGGCCCCGGCGCCACAGCAGCGCCACGGGGGCCCCGGACTTGGCGCGGTGGCCCACCAGGGGGCCGGTGTCGGTCCGCCACCAGCGGCCCTGGAGGCGGACCGCGCGGGTGCGGATCCGCGAGCTGACGGCGATGCGTTCGACGGGGGTGATGCGGTCGTTGGCGGCGGCGCCCTTCGGGGGCTCGGTGAGCGTGATCCCGGCCGCCTCGGCGACCGTGCGGCAGACCGCGAAGGTGGCGTCGTCACCGGCCCGGCCCGTCTCGGCGCTGCCCCGTCCGGACCGGTCCTGGCGGCCGATGGACGCGATCAGCGCCTGGTCGGCCCGCTCGCGGACGGCCTCGCCCGCCTTGATGCCGGCTGCCGTGCGGTCCTCGTGGGCGCGCTCCAGCTGCTCGATCCAGCGGTCGACGGCGGACAGCAGCCGGTATTGCTGATTGACCATCTGCTGCCACAGCTCGGGGTCCACCAGCAGATCGCCGGCCGCCTCCGCGCTGTAGGAGGCGCCGTACTGCACGCTGCCGGGCGGGACCGGCATCCACAGGATGTCGTCGTCGGCCACCGCTTCATCGGCGGGCCGGCCGTCGAGCGGTGCCTCGAACAGCACGCCCAGGCTGCGGGCGGTGCCCAGCGCGAAGGCGTGTTCCAGCGCGGAGAGCGCCTCGCCCTGGCCGTCGTGGGCGGTGTCGTAGCCGTAGCCGTCCTGCGTGCCGTACTGCGGGATGGAACCGGTGTCGCCGTACTCGCCGTAGTCGTACCGGGGCAGTTCGCGCAGCTCGATCCGGCGCAGCAGGCAGTCCTGGGAGGGCCGGCCGAGCAGGGTGTGGTGCGGTCCTGCGACCGGTCCGAGCAGGAGGGTGCCCGCTTCGAGACGGCCGAGGAAGTGCCAGTGCCCTTCCTCGACGGCGTCGACCGCGAAGAGGTCGAGCGATCCGCCGGTGACGAGCCACAGCACATGCGGGCCCTCCAGGGGAACGCTGCGCAGACCGGTGCAGTCGACGGGCGTGCCGAGGCCGCCCAGCGCCTGGGTCACCGCGTCGGTGTCGCCCGGTCCCACGACCGCGGGCGGGGGCATGGATGACACGTCAGTGCTCCTTGACCAGCTCGGCGTACGGGCCCCCGGCGGCGACCAGGTTCTCGTGCCGGCCACGTTCGACGACCACGCCGTGGTCGAGGACCACGATCTCGTCGCTGTCGCGGACCGTGCTCAGCCGGTGGGCGATGACGACGCAGGCACAGCCGCGCCGCCGCAGGTTGTCCATGATGGTCTGCTCGGTCTGCGCGTCCAGGGCGCTGGTGACCTCGTCGAGGACCAGGATGCTGGGGCGCCGGACCAGTGCGCGGGCGATCTCCAGCCGCTGGCGCTGGCCGCCGGAGAAGTTGCGGCCGTCCTGTTCGACGCGGCTGTAGATGCCGTCGGGGCGACGGGCGATCACGTCGTCGTAGAGCGCGGCGTCCTGGAGGGCGGTGATGACCGCGTCGTCCGGGATGGACGGGTCCCACAGCGCCACGTTGTCCCTGACTGTGCCCTCGAAGAGGAAGATGTCCTGGTCGACGAAGGACACGGAGGCGGCCAGCGCGCTGCGCGAGAGGTCCTCCAGGCGCTGTCCGTCGATGCGGATGGTGCCTTCCCAGGGGCTGTAGAGGCCGGAGATCAGCCGGGAGACGGTGGACTTGCCGCTGCCGGAGCCGCCGACGAGGGCGACCTGCCGGCCGGGGCCGACGGCCAGGGAGAAGCCGGTGAGCAGCGGTTTGTCCAGCGGGCTGTAGCCGAAGGTGATGTCCTCCAGCGTCACATGGCCCTTGAGGCGGCGGGTGTCGGCGTCCGGCTCGGGGCGCGAGTAGAGGGTGTCGACGGGGAAGCTCTCGACGTCCTTGAGGCGGGCCACGTCGGCGGCGAAGTCCTGGATGCGGCCAGCGACCCCGTTGAGCCGGGTGATGGGCGCGGTGAAGCGGGTCACCAGCGCCTGGAAGGCGACCAGCAGACCGATGGAGATATGGCCCTCGACCGCCCGCAGGCCGCCGATCCACAGGATCAGGGCGCTGTTGAGCGTGGCCAGGGTGGGCGCGACGACAGCCAGCGCGGCGCTCGGCACCCCGAGGCGCTGCTGCACCTCCAGCGTGGTGGCGTGCTGGCCGGCCCAGCGGCGGAAGTAGCCGTTCTCCCCGCCGGTGGCCTTCATCGTCTCGATGAGCTGCAGACCGGTGTAGGAGGTGTTGGTCAGCCGGGCGGTGTCGGCGCGCAGCTTCTGCGTGTGGGTGGCCCGCAGCCGGATCACGATCCGCATGGCGACCACGTTGAGCAGCGCGATGCCCACGCCGATGACCGTCAGCTGGGGGTCGTAGGTCCACAGCAGGAAGGCGTAGAGGATGACCACGATCCCGTCCACGCCCGCGGCGGCGAGGTCGCGCGCCAGGGTTTCGGCGACCGCGTCGTTGGACTGCAGCCGCTGGACCAGGTCGGCCGGGCTGCGCTGGGCGAAGAAGGTGACCGGGAGTCTGAGCAGGTGGCGCAGGAAGCGGGCGCTGGTCAGGGTGGAGGAGATGATGCGGCCGCGCAGCAGGTTCGCCTGTTGCAGGCCGGTCAGGACGGCGGTCAGCGCGACCATCGCGGCCATCGACGCGAAGAGCGGCCCCAGCAGCGAGGTCTGGTTGCCGATCAGGAACATGTCGATGTACGTACGGCTCAGCGCGGGCACCGCCGCGCCGACCGCGACCAGCAGCAGGCTGGCGAGCAGCGCGGCCAGCAGGGTGCCGGTGGTGCCGCGCATCCGGGCGGGCACGGCGCCGAGCACGCCGGGCTTGCGGCCGCCCTTGCGGAAGTCCTCGCCGGGCTCGAAGACCAGGGCGACACCGGTGAAGCTGGTGTCGAAGTCCTCGGTCGGCACGAAGCGGCGGCCCTTGTCGGGGTCGTTGATGCGGACGCCCCGGCGGCCGAAGCGGCGGCTGGTGCCGTCGTAGACGACGTAGTGGTTGAACTCCCAGAACAGGATGGCCGGCGCCTGCACCTCGGCGAGCGCGGACGGTTCCATCTGCATGCCCTTGGCCTGCAGGCCGTAGCTGCGGGCGGCCTTGAGCAGATTGCTGGCGCGCGAGCCGTCGCGGGAGACGCCGCAGGCGATCCGCAGCTCCTCCAGCGGTACGTGCCGCCCGAAGTGGGCGAGCACCATGGCCAGCGAGGCGGCGCCGCACTCCACGGCCTCCATCTGGAGGACGGTGGGAGTGCGTACGGTCTTCGTCTTCCCGGTCTTCGGGGCGGGCGCGGCACGGCGGGTGCGGCGGGCGCCGGGCGCGGGCTCGGGACGGTGCCGGCCGCGCCCGGGAGGCGGCAGCTGCTGCTGCGGGGCAGCGGAGTCTTCGGGGGCGGTCATGGCAGCAGCCAATCGATCGGGTGCTGCGCGGCCAGGTGGACGGCGCCGGTGGCGGGCGTCATCGAGTCGAGGGCGTACGGCGGGCCGCCGGAGGCCGACCAGGCGTAGCCGGACGCGTTGTGCGGGGCGGCGTCGAGCTGTACCAGGACCGCGAGGGGCTGGCCGTGCTGCGAGAACTGCTCGCCGAGCTGGCTGTTGCCCAGGTAGGCGCCGATCCGCTGGCGGGTCTGGGCGGTCCTGCCGACGGCCTTGACCCGCCCGCGCAGGACGCCGTACTGCTGGCTCGGCACGGACTGGACGGTGAGGTCGACGGACGCGCCGACGGGGACGGAGGCGCCGCTCTGGGCCGGGACGTACAGCGTGGCCGTCAGGGGGTCGCGGGCATGGGCGACGCGCTCCACGGAGGCGACATCGGCGCCGGTGGTGACGACGGAGCCGATCGTGGCGACCATCGTGGTCAGCCGGCCGGCGGCGAGCGTGCGGACGACGGTGGTGCCCCGGGCGGTGCGGACCTTCAGCACCGGGGTGTTGGCGGCCACCCGCTTGCCCTCTTGGGCGAGCACGGCGGTGACCTGGCCCGATACGGGGCTCTGCAGGATGTAACTGCCCTGCCCGTGGGTGAGGATGCCGGGCGCGCCGAGGGTGGACGACACGGTTCCGGTCACCGCCCATATGGACGCGGCGATCACGAAGAGGACCGTGACGGTGAGCACGAGCCAGCCCTGGGGGCGGGCGAAGCGCACCGGAAGATCGATTTCCTCGGGCGACTGCAGCTTGGAAAGGGCCTGTTGGCGGAACTGCACGACACTCTTCCCTCAACTGCAATGGTCTGTCAGACGGGTGGCGGCGGCCGTGCGCCCCGGTCCCGGGCACAGCCAGGGATCCGGGGCACGCGGCCCGGCATGTCGGCAAGGAGGGGGCGCCGACCTGCCGTTGTCACCGTTCAAAGGCGACTGTGCCGCTCAGCGGCACAGAAGCGGCTCAGAGACCGGAGACCAGGCCCGTGGCGGTGTTGGCGATGCCCGAGGCGTTGACGCCGGTGGCGCCGTCGACCAGGCCGGTGGCGGTGCCCACGGCGCCCGAGACCGGGGCGATGGAGTCAACGGTGTTGGTGGCGGTGCCGACCACGCCGTTGAGGAGGCCACCGGACACGTTGTCCAGGTCGGCGTCGGAGATTTCCTGGGTCTGAACCTGGGGGATGGAGTTCATGGTGTTTCCCTTCGATGAATATCTCGAAAAATGCTGCGCCCGAACCGTCCGGTGGGGTGGTCCGGCCGCGGCTGCGGCAGTCGGGTACCCGAAATCGGGAACCGATGGTGTGACTCCCGCGGTGCGAAGGATCAAAGCACGCGGGCGCGTTGCGCTGCTAATCGGAGAACCGCTGATCCGGACCCCAACGCCCCACTGAATTACCGGAAGTGCACGCGCATCCATGACTTGGTGGCAGCTTCTTCACAGGTTCTCCAGTTTCACTTTCAACTCATCGGTAACTGATCGTTCGGCGAACTGGACATTCCCGCACCAAACCATTGATCCGCAGGTCAGCGTGGGGATTGGCCACCGGAGACCATGTGCCGACTGCGCTTTCGGTGTGCAGATTCCTTGAAGGCCGACAATTTTTACGGCACCTGAGCACAGCACGGTCACGAAACTCGGGAGCACACCCCGGGCGGGCCGCTCCGAATGTTGCAGAGGCATGAAATGTGCCCGATTCGCCCGGAACTCATGGGCGGCATCGGGTGAGTTGCACGCATGGAACGGAATCATCGGAACTATACCTGCCCCATTCCCTGGAAACGGATCGAGTGACCAGAGAACGGACATACCCGCATATCGCCGCGCCTTCGGAACCGTCGGTAATGGGCGATTTTGAAGGGCGCCGCCGACAGCCCGGTGGCAGCCGCCCGCCTCGTACGGCACCGTGAAAGGACACCGCGGGGCCGGCGCCCCGGGAAGGAGCCGTGCGTGGACCCCGTCGAGGCGCTGGAGCGGATCGCGTTCCTGCTGGAGCGGCAGGGGGCGGTGAGTTACCGCGTCCAGGCGTTCCGCACGGCCGCGACGGCGGTCGGCGCGCTGTCCCCCGACGAGGCGCGGCAGCGCGCCCTGGACGGTTCGCTGGGGCAGGTCAAGGGGCTGGGCCCGAAGACCACCCGGGTGGTCGAGGAAGCGTTCGCCGGGGTACGGCCCGTCTACCTGTCACAGCTGGAGGAGGAAGCGGGCGGACCGCTGGTCGAGGGCGAGCTGGGGCAGCGGCTCCGGCGGGCGCTGCGCGGTGACTGCCATCTGCACTCGGACTGGTCGGACGGCGGCAGCCCGGTCGAGGCCATGGCCCGCGCCGCCCGCGACCTCGGGCACGCCTGGTGTGTGCTGACCGACCACTCCCCCAGGCTCACCGTGGCCCGGGGACTGACCGCCGACCGGCTGCGCCGGCAGCTGTCGCTGGTGGCGGAGGTCAACCAGCGGCTGGCGCCGTTCCGGCTGCTGACCGGCATCGAGTGCGACATCCTCGACGACGGCACCCTCGACCAGGAGCCGGAGCTGCTGGACCGGTTGGACGTGGTGGTCGCCTCGGTGCACTCCAAGCTGCGGATGGACAAGGCGCCGATGACCCGTCGGCTGCTGGCCGCGGTCCGCAACCCGCTGGTGGACGTGCTCGGCCACTGCACCGGACGGCAGATCACCGGCAAGCTGCGTCCGGAGTCGCAGTTCGACGCCGCCGAGGTGTTCGCGGCCTGCGCCGAGCACCGTACGGCCGTCGAGATCAACTGCCGTCCCGACCGCCTCGATCCGCCGCGCCGGCTGCTTGGCCAGGCGCTCGCGGCGGGCACGCTCTTCGCCATCGACAGCGACGCCCATGCGCCGGGCCAGCTGGACTGGCAGATCTACGGCTGCGCCCGCGCCGAGGAGTGCGGCGTACCTGCCGACCGGGTCATCAACACCTGGACGCAGCGCCAGTTGGCCACCTGGACCCGGACCGGCCGGACGCCGCGACGTGCCTCCGGGCCGGCCTGAGCGGGCCGTCAGGCGGTGTGCGGCGCGGGGGCAGGAGCGCCGGTGGCCGGAGCGCCGCCGGCCTGTGCGCCGGTGGCGGGGGTGAGCCGCAGCGCCACGACATAGGCGACGACCACGGCGACGATCACCAGCGGCATCACCGTGAGCCCGCTCTTCCCCAGCAGCAGGGTGGCCAGCAGCACCGACGTCATCGGCAGCCGGAGCATCGCCACACACATGGCGCCCACGCCCATTGCGAAGGCCGGGGTGAGCGAGAGGCCGGGCAGGTGGGCCAGCACGACGCCGCCGGCCGCGCCGAGGAACAGCGCGGGGAAGATGGGCCCGCCCCGGAAGGCGCTCAGCGAGGCGCAGTACGCCAGGCCCTTGCACACGATGAGCAGCAGCAGCGCCGCCACCGAGTAGCCCGCGCTGTCCCGGAACAGCGACCCCAGCGCCGACTGGCCCGAGTAGAGCAGCTCGGTGGCGGGCTTGCCGGTGACCGCGGCGAACACCACCGCCAACACGCCCACCACCAGGCCCATCACCATCGTGGCCGGGACCCGGTGGCGGACCACCCGCCCCTTGAGGAACAGCGAGAGCCGCCGTACGCCGGCCGCGGCCAAGGCCGCGGCCACGCCGATGACCAGGGCCCAGCCGAACTCCGGCACCGTTGGCTGGGCGGCCCGGGGGACATCGTGCAGCGCGAGGGAGTACGTACCGAGTCCGGTCCAGTCCCCCAGCCCGGTGAAGACCAGCGCACCGATCCCCGACGCC
This sequence comes from Streptomyces sp. NPDC047049, assembly GCF_040643995.1. Classification (NCBI taxonomy): domain Bacteria; kingdom Bacillati; phylum Actinomycetota; class Actinomycetes; order Kitasatosporales; family Streptomycetaceae; genus Streptomyces; species Streptomyces sp. NPDC047049. The sequence continues at coordinate 28,950 of NZ_JBEYVM010000016.1, forward strand.
AGCAGGCCGGGCACCAGCAGCATCCCCAGCATCGGGCCGCCCAGCCCCACCACCTCCATCAGGAGGAACGCGCCCAGCAGCGGGGAGCCGAGCAGTGCGCTCACCGCCGCGAAGCTGCCCGCGGCGCCCACCGCGGCGACGCTCTGGGCGTTCAGGCCCCGGCCCAGCAGCCGCGCGGCGCCCACGGCCAGCCCGCCGCCGAGCGCGATGAGCGGCGCCTCGGGGCCGAGCACCGCACCGAAGCTGAGGGAGGCCAGCGCAGCGAACACGATGCCGGGGAGCGCGGAGAGCGGGGGCGCACCGCTGAGCGCCAGCCCGTCGGCCGGTTCATGGCCGCCGCTGCCCGGCAGGTGACGGATGGCCAGGCCGACCAGCAGGCCGGCGACCACGAGCATCGGGACCGGCCACCACAGGGGTGTCCCGGCCAGGCCCAGCGCCCGCGGCAGGTCCGTGTAGATCAGTGGTTCCAGCTCGTGCACCAGCGCGAGGAAGCCGAACGCGACGGCGCAGACCGGGAAGCCGACCACCGCCGCCACCAGCAGGAGCTTCAGATAGCCGCGGGTGCGCACCAGGGCGTAGGGATCCCGGGACACGGTGGCGGGCGTCTCGCCCGCCGGGCCGGTGGAGCCGGCTGACATCGCCTCGCCTCCCTCGCCGCCGCCGTGCCGAGCCTGTCACGGCCGGTCCGCCACGGCATGCCGGGCGCGTCCTCGCGGGCATGGCCATCCGGGTGAACGGGCCGCGCAGTGGCCTCACCCCTGCGGCGCCGCGGTCTCCTTGAGGGCGGCCAGCACCGGGCGGAGCAACGGGTGTTCCTCGGCACCGCGGCGTACGGCGGCGAAGACCCGGCGGGTCGGGGCGACATCGTCGACGGGGCGGACCACCACGCCCGTGAGGTCCATGTCGCGCAGGGCCGAGCGGGGGACGAGGGCCACCCCCGCGGCGGCCGAGGCGAGGGCGACGACGGCCCGGAAGTCGTCGGAGGAATGCTCCAGCCGGGGCTCGAAACCGGCGTATTCGCAGGCCAGGACGACCACATCATGGCAGGGGTTGCCGAGGTAGGGGCCGATCCAGGGGTCCTCGGCGAGATCGGCCAGGGCCACCTGCGGCAGGCCGGCCAGGCGGTGGCCGGGCGGCAGCACGGCGTCGAACGGCTCGGCGTAGAGCGGGACCCGGGTCAGCCGCGGGTCGTCGGCGCGGGGCGCGCCCCGGTATTCGACGGCGACCGCCACATCCACCTGCCGGTCCAGGACCATCAGCAGGCTGGCGTCGCCCTCGGCGTCCTGGACGCGGACCCGGATGCCGGGGGCGGTGCGGGTGAGCGCGGTGAGCGCGGGCGCGACGACCAGGCCGATGCCGGTGGCGAAGGCCGCGACGGTGACCGTGCCGGCCTCACCCGAGCCGTAGGCGGCGAGCTCGGACTCGGCGCGCTCCAGCTGGGCGAGGACGGCATTGGCGTGGGCGAGCAGGATGTCGCCCGCGGCGGTCAGCCGGACGCCGCGGGCGCTGCGTTCCACCAGTCGGTGGCCGGTCTCCGTTTCCAGGGCGGCGAGCTGCTGGGAGACCGCCGAGGGCGTGAGGTAGAGCGCGGCGGCCGCGGCGGTGACCGTTCGGTGGTCGGCCACCGCACGGAGGATGTGCAGCCGTCGTGCTTCGATCATGCTCCCAGTTTCGCAGGCCCCGCCGGTGCGGGGCGTCAGGCGCCCAGCGCGGACCGCGCGTCGACGAAGGCGTCGACCGCGCGGTGGACGTCCGCGGTGGAGTGGGCGGCGGACAGCTGTACGCGGATCCGTGCCTGGCCCTGCGGGACCACCGGGTAGGAGAAGCCGATGACGTAGACGCCCCGCTCCAGCAGCAGCTCCGCCATCCGGGCCGCCTCGGCCGCGTCGCCGATCATGACGGGGGCGATGGCGTGGTCGCCCGGGAGAACGTCGAAGCCCTCCTCGGTCATCCGCGAGCGGAACAGGGCGGTGTTGGCGTGCAGCTGCTCGCGCAGGTCGCCGGCCGACTCCAGCAGGTCGAGCACCTTCAGCGAGGCGGCGGCGATCACCGGGGCGAGCGAGTTGGAGAAGAGGTACGGGCGCGAGCGCTGGCGCAGCAGGGCGACGATCTCGGCGCGGGCCGCGACATAGCCGCCGGAGGCGCCGCCGAGGGCCTTGCCGAGGGTGCCGGTGATGATGTCGACCCGGTCCATGACGTCATGGAGCTCGGGGGTGCCGCGGCCGCCGGGGCCGACGAAGCCGACCGCGTGCGAGTCGTCGACCATCACCATGGCGCCGTAGCGGTCGGCCAGGTCGCAGATCTCGCGCAGCGGCGCCACGTAGCCGTCCATGGAGAACACGCCGTCGGTGACGACAAGCTTGCGGCCGTCGCTGCCGGCCTCCTTCAGCTGGCGTTCCAGATCGGCCATGTCGCGGTTGGCGTAGCGGAAGCGGCGGGCCTTGGACAGGCGGATGCCGTCGATGATGGAGGCGTGGTTGAGGGCGTCGGAGATGACCGCGTCGTCCGGGCCGAGCAGGGTCTCGAAGACACCGCCGTTGGCGTCGAAGCAGGAGGAGTAGAGGATGGTGTCCTCTTGGCCGAGGAAGCCGGAGATCCGCTGCTCCAGCTCCTTGTGGACCTCCTGGGTGCCGCAGATGAAGCGGACCGAGGCGAGGCCGTAGCCCCAGCGGTCGAGCGCTTCGTGGGCGGCCGCGACGACCTCGGGGTGGTCGGCGAGGCCGAGGTAGTTGTTGGCGCAGAAGTTGAGGACCTCGCCGGGGTTGCCCCCCGCGGTGACCGCGACGGTGGCGGACTGCGGGGTACCGATGACCCGCTCGGGCTTGTGCAGGCCGGCGGCGCGGATCTCGTCGAGGGTGCCGCGCAGTTCATCGCGTACGGAGTCGAACATCAGGGGTGTCTCCAAGAGTCGGGGAAGCGGGCGCGCGGTGCGAAGGGGCGCGCCGGGGCGGAGGCCGGAGGGAAGTGCTCAGGTGGTCCAGTCGAGGATGATCTTGCCGCTCTGGCCGCTGGCGGCGTCGTCGAAGGCGGCGTCGAAGTCCTCGTACGCATAGCGGCCGGTGATCACCGGCGCGAGGTCGAGACCGCCTTCGAGCAGTACGGACATCGCGTACCAGGTCTCGAACATCTCCCGGCCGTAGATGCCCTTGATCGTGATCATGGAGGTGACGATCCGCGACCAGTCCACGGGGAACTGTTCGGCGGGCAGGCCGAGGACGGCGATCCGGCCGCCGTGCGTCATGTTGGCGATCATGTCCTGCATCGCCTCGGGCCGGCCGGACATCTCCAGTCCGATGTCGAAGCCCTCGCGCAGACCGAGTTCGCGCTGCCCGTCGGCGATGGCCGACTCGGCGACATCGAGGGCGAGGCTGACCCCGACCTTGCGGGCCAGTGCGAGGCGCGCCTCGCTGACGTCCGTGATCATGACATTGCGGGCGCCGGCATGCCGGGCGACGGCGGCGGCCATGATGCCGATCGGCCCGGCGCCGGTGATCAGTACGTCCTCGCCGACCAGCGGGAACGACAGCGCGGTGTGCACGGCGTTGCCGAAGGGGTCGAAGACGGCGGCGATATCGAGGTCGACGGGGACGCGGTGCACCCACACATTGGTGGCGGGCAGCGCCACGTACTCGGCGAACGCGCCGTCCCGGCCGACGCCGAGACCGACGGTGGCGCGGCACAGATGGCGGCGGCCGGCCAGACAGTTGCGGCACTTGCCGCAGACGAGGTGGCCCTCGCCGCTCACCAGATCGCCGGTCTTGACCTCGGCCACATCGCGGCCGGTCGCCACCACCTCACCGACGAATTCATGACCGATCGTCAGCGGGGTGCCGATGGACTGCTGGGCCCAGCCGTCCCATGCGCGGATGTGCAGATCGGTGCCGCAGATGCCGGTACGCAGCACCTTGATCAGGACATCCCCCGGGCCGACGGCCGGCTCCGGCACGTCCATGAGCCAGAGACCCGGCTCCGCTTTCTGCTTGACCAGTGCCTTCACCGCAACGGCTCCCGTACCTGAGTGTGACCCTGCCGGGTGCCGTCCCCGGCCACCCGATCTTCGTCAGGAAATCTTCCCTACGACGGCCGCCCGGTCCATCGAGGATTTCTTAAGCACGGTCACAGTTGCCCTTTACGCCCCATGGGCACCGGGGTGCACAGCCGCGGAGGTGAGGGCGGTCACGCACCGCGCAAGGCCGGCCGCGCCGACGAATGCGCAGCTCGGGGGCGGTGCCGGTGGTCCGGGTGAGGCGATCGGGCAGCTCGCCCGGGAGGGTGCCGAGGGCCGCGCGACCGGTGCGGGAGTGTAAACGTTCGCCACCGCAAGCGTCGGAATTCATCACAGCTTGAGTGGCCGTGAGACCCGGATGCACGGGGCTACGTAGGACTGAGTGGCAGCAACACACGGGTGCTGACGCGACGCACCGCGGTCGCCCGTGTGCCTCGTTCCTGTGCGTCCCTGGAGGTCAGTGAATTGAGCCACCGACATGTGAACAAGCGGACCGGCGTGGTCGTCGGCGCCGCCGCGGCCGCCATTGCGGCCGCGGCGATCCTGCTCCCCAACGCCAACGCGAGCACGGACCAGCCGGCGGCCCCGAAGACACTCAGCGCCCACTCCGCCACGCAGCTGGCGGCGTCCCTGAAGGCGGACCTGGGCGACAAGGGCGCCGGCTGGTACCTGGACAGCGCGAACGGCCACCTGGTCATGAACGTGCTGTCGGAGGACGACGCCAAGAGCGTCACGGCCAAGGGAGCCGTCGCCAAGGTCGTGCACAACAGCATGACCGCGCTGAAGGCCGGCGCGAAGACCCTGCGGGACTCCGCCTCGGTGCCCGGCACCGCGTGGTCGATCGACCCGAAGACCAACAAGATCGTGGTGCTCGCCGACAGAACCGTTACCGGCGCAAAGATGGCCACGCTCAACAAGGCCACGAGTGGCATGGGCGCAGGCATGGTCACCGTCAAGCGGTCTCAGGGCGAGTTCAAGCGGTACGACGGCGGGAACGCGGGGAGCGCGGCCGGCAGCGGGCAGGCAGCGGGCGGTGCCGGTAACGCCGGAGCGGCGGGCGGCGGTAACGCGGGCGCCGCGGGCGGCGGCAATGCCGGAGCGGCAGGCGGCGGCGGTCAGGCCGCGGGCGGTGCCGGAGGTGACGGCGGGGCCGGTGGAGCCGGTGGAGCCGGTGGCGGGCAGGCCGCGGGGCCGGTCGGCGGCAGCGCCATCTTCGGCGGCAACGCACGCTGCTCGCTGGGTTTCAATGTCACGGTCAAGGGCGCACCGGCGTTCCTGACGGCCGGTCACTGCGGCAACGACTCCAAGACCTGGACGGCCGACCAGGGCGGCAGCCAGCCGCTGGGCACGGTGGCCGACTCCAAGTTCCCGAAGACCGACTTCGCACTGGTCAAGTACGACGACGCCGGCGCGAAGCCGGAGAGCGCGGTCGACCTCGGGAACGGCAGCACCAAGGAGATCACCAAGGCCGCGGAGGCCGCCGTCGGGATGAAGGTGCAGCGCTCGGGCAGCACCACCGGCCTGCACGACGGCACGGTCACCGGCCTCGATGCGACGGTGAACTACGGCAACGGCGACATCGTCAACGGCCTCATACAGACCGATGTCTGCGCGGAGCCCGGCGACAGCGGCGGCGCGATGTTCTCCGGCGACTCGGCGGTCGGGCTGACCTCCGGCGGCAGCGGCGACTGCACCGCGGGCGGCGAGACCTTCTTCCAGCCGGTCACCGACGCGCTCAAGGCCACGGGAGCCGAGATCGGCGCCGGGGGCGGCGGCGCGGGCGGCGGTGACGCGGCCGCGGGCGGCGCGGCAGCAGGCGGCGGCGGTGCCGCGGCCGGTGGCGGTGACGCGGCAGCAGGCGGCGGTGACGCAGCGGCCGGTGGCAGCGACGCGGCAGCGGGTGGCGCCGGGGCCGGCGACGCCGGTGCCGGAAGCGCCGGTGCCGGGGACGCCGGAAGCGCGGGCGCGGGAGACGCCGGTGCCGGTGCCCAGGACCCCGGTACGGGCGCCCAGGACCCGGGAGCCGGCGGCAGCGGTGACGGCCTGAACTGACCTCCGGGCCCTTGCGCCCCTTGATCCCCTGAGCCCCGGGATCCCCTCTGTGCCTCGGCCCCGTCCCCTGCAACTGCGCAGGCGGGCGGGGCCGTTGAGCGTGCGAGCCGTAAACCGGACGGGCCTCGGGCCAGAACGGGGCCTCAGGCCTCAGTAAGAGACGACGGTGAAGAGACCGCCGTCCGGGTCACGGATGACGGCCTGTTGGCCCTTGCCGTCCGGGGTCGGCGTCACGGGGGTGACGGTTCCGCCGGCGGCCACCGCGGCGGCCGTCACCTTCTCGATCTCGCGGACCGGAAAGTGGACGTGCCAGCGGGGACGCACCCGCGGGTCCGGGGCGGACTCCACGGCGCCGCCCCGCAGGGTGGCGACGGTGTGCTGACCGTCCCGGACGAGGACCTGGTCGTGTTCGTAGGTCACATCGCAGCCGCCCGGCTCCCCGGAGGCCCAGCCGAAGACCTCCGCGTAGAAGATGGCGGCCGCGAAGCCGTCCCGGGTGCGCAGTTCGAGCAGGGCGGGGGCGGCGCCGCGGCCGACCGACCACGCCAGGGTCTGGCCCTCCCAGAAGCCGAAGGTGGCGCCGTCGGGGTCGGCGGCGAGGGCGGCGCGTCCGGGGCCGAGCTTGAGCGGTCCGACGGCGACGGTCGCCCCGCGCTCGCGGATCCGGTCCGCGGTGTCGTCGGCGTTCTCCACCGCGAAGTAGGAGGTCCAGGCCACGGCGACCTGAAAGCTCTGGGCGAGGGCACCGATGCCGGCGACCGGCTGTCCGTCGGCCACCGCGACGGAGAACTCCTCACCGAGGCTGGCCGGGCGGAACCGCCAGCCCAGGACGGCGGAGTAGAAATCCTGCGCGGATTCCAGATCGCGCGCCATCAGACTGACCCAGCACGGAGCGCCACGTACCGGAGTGGCCGGGCCATGGGCCGACATGACATCTGCCTCCTGTTGCTCAGCGCCCCTTCCCACTCTGCCAGCGACGGGGCAGGGCCGCACCAAGGGCGCGTCCCCCGGCGGGCAGCGCAGTTGTGCCGCTCTTGATCAGGCTCGATGCTGTAAATACTGAACCGGGCTGGGTTGATGCCATGAACGCATGGAACGCGGCGGAGAGCGCCGATTTCCGTGGTCCCCTCGACGTCACCAGGGCGGCCACAGCGGTTCTGGACGCCCAGGACCGCATCATCGGGTGGAGCCCGGCGGCCCAGCGGCTCCTGGGGTACACCCCGGAGGAGATCATCGGGCGCCCCGTGGAGACGCTGGGACCGGCCGGTCCGGCACCGGCCTCCCCCGCGTCCGAAGCCTCCCCGAGCGGCAGCCAGGCGCACACGTTGCGGCACCGTGACGGCCGGATGCTGCGGATGGCCGTCACGAGCTGCCCGCTCGCCGACGTCCGCGGGGTCGCCGAGGTGACCGGGACCGCCGGTACGCAGCCGGCCCGTGTCCTGGTGGCGGCCGGGCTGGACGAGCACCGGATGTGGGAGTCCCGCCAGGCGATGTTGCACGGTCTGGCCACCCAGTCTCCGGTGGGCCTGGGCATCTATGACACCGAACTGCGGCTGATCTGGGCGAACGGCGCGTACACCCGGGAGATCGGCCTGCCGGTGGACGAGTTCCTCGGCGCCCGGGCCGATGAGCTGTACCCGGACGGCGAGTTTGTGACCGAGGGGTATCCGCGCACCCTCGACGCGGTGATGCGGCAGGTCCTCGACACCGGCGAACCGGTCCTCGATCTGCACTTCGTCGGCCAGCAGCCCGCCGCCCCGGGGTCCGATCACGTCTGGTCCTGCTCCTACTACCGGCTGCAGGACGCCCAGGGCCGGGTGCTCGGGGTGTGCGAGGACGCCTTCGACATCAGCGGCCGCTACCAGGCGCAGCGCCGGCTGAACCTGCTGGTGGAGGCCGGCGCCCGGATCGGCACCACGCTCGATATGACCGTCACCGCACGTGAGATCACCAAGGTGGCGGTGCCGGCCTTCGCCTCCACGGTCATCGTCGACCTGATGCGGTCCGTGCTGCACGGCGGGGAGCCGGACGCCGTCGACGGCACCCTGCCGGCCCTGGTGCGGGTGGCCACCCGCACCGCCGATGACGCCCCGGACGGTCCGCTGCAGGGCCCGCACCGCATCGAGTACCCGCCCGGCTCGCTGCAGTACCGCAGCCTGTCCTCCGGCGGCACGGTGCGCGAGGAGGGCACCATGGTCGTGCCCCTGCGGGCCGGCGGCACCCTGATGGGGCTGGTCACCTTCCTGCGTGCCGACCCGTCGGTCTTCGACAAAGGGGAGATCGAACTCGCCGACGAGCTGGTCATCCGGACGGCGGTGTGCCTGGACAACGCCCGCCGCTTCACCCGGGAGCACACCGCCGCGCTGACCCTGCAGCGCAATCTGCTGCCGCAGCACCTCCCGGCCCAGTCCGCCGTCGATCTCGCCTACCGCTACCTGCCGAGCGACGAGCGGGCCGGAGTCGGCGGCGACTGGTTCGACGTCATCGGCCTGTCGGGCACCCGGGTCGGCCTGGTCGTCGGGGACGTGGTCGGCCACGGCCTCCAGGCGGCGGTGACGATGGGGCGGCTGCGGACGACCGTACGCGCCCTGGCCCGGCTGGACCTGTCCCCCGACGAACTGCTGAGCCGGCTGGACGACCTGGTGGGACAGACCGCGGAGGAGCAGGCCGCCACGGTCGGCACGGACGCCGGCCCGGATGATGTGGCCACCGGCGTGACCTGCCTCTACGCGGTCTACGACCCGGTGTCGCGGCGGTGCACCATGGCGCGGGCCGGGCATCTGCCCCCGGCCGTCGTCGATGCGGAGGGCGGCCTGTACTTCCCGGACCTGCCGGCCGGTCCGCCGCTGGGCCTCGGGGGCCTGCCGTTCGAATCCCTGGAGATCGAGCTGCCGGTCGGCAGCCTGATCGCGCTGTTCACCAACGGACTGGTCGAGGGCCGCGACCGGGACGTCGACGAGGGGCTGGCCATCCTGGGCCGGGTGCTGAGCGATCACCGCCGGCCGCTGGACGAGCTGTGCATCCACACACTGGCGGAGCTGCTGCCGGACGGCCCTGCCGTCGATGACTCGGCCCTGCTGCTGGTGCGCACCCGTGAGCTGGACGCCCGGCAGGTGGCGGCCTGGGAACTGCCCGCCGAGCCGGCCGCGGTGGGCAAGGCACGCGAGCGGGCCACCGGACAGCTGCTGGAGTGGGGCCTGGCGGAACTGTCCTACACGACGGAACTTGTGGTCAGCGAGCTGGTCACCAACGCCGTACGGCATGCGTCGGGGCCGCTGCACCTGCGGCTGCTGCGCGACCGGACCCTGCTGACCGAGGTGTCGGACACCGGCCACACCTCGCCCCATCTGCGGCACAGCGCCAGCGACGACGAGGGCGGGCGGGGGCTGTTCATCGTCGCGCAGCTGGTGCAGCGCTGGGGCACGCGCTACACGCCGTACGGCAAGACGATCTGGACGGAACAGGCGTTTCCGCCGGACTATCCCGGTGCCCCGCGCCCGGCCGGCGGACGGCTCTGAGGAGGTCCGGCAGGGATCGGCCGGGCGCATGGCGTGCGGGTGTTCGGAGGCGGTCCCATGATGGAACCAAGCGAGGTCCCGGCGACTCGGCGGGCGCGGACAGAGGAGGACCTGTGACGACCAATGGCAGTGACACGTCGGCCGAGCGGCCCCCGGTCGAGCTGTACACCGGTAGTGAGCGGCCCTACGACCCGGAGGACCTGGTGAAGGCCTCCGGGCGCGAACCCACCCCGTCAAGCCTGGAATGGGCCAGGCGCCTGATCGCCGAGGAGGGGCCCGGCGCCATCGAGCGGTATCTGCCGTGAGGGCTGAGGGCTGCGGCTGACGGCTCACGGCCGGCGACCGGCGGCTGACGGCTGACGGCTGACCGAGCGGGCCGGGCAGGGAGGTGGGCCCGCCCCGCGAGCGGTGCCGCGGCCCTCTGCCACCGCGCCTTCCGGCAAATCGCTTGCGGCGGCCCCCCGCGCTGGGGAAGATCCCCTCGACCGCGGCCCTGGGGGCCGCACAGCCCTGCCGGCCCGCCCACCCGCCGAATCCTCGGGGACTCGGCGCGGAAAGGAACCCCACCGTGCCCACCGAACGCATCTCGCCGCCCGTCCGCGCAGGCGAGCGGGAGACCCTCCGGTCCTACCTCGACTTCCACCGCGCCACGCTCGCCATGAAGACCGACGGCCTCTCCGACGAAGACCTCCGGCGCCGGTCGAGCCCGCCGTCCGCGCTCTCCCTGCTCGGCCTGGTGCGGCACATGGCAGAGGTGGAGCGCACCTGGTTCCGCCGGGTGATCGCCGGTGAGGACATACCGCTCGTCTGGTCGGCCGAGGGTGACTACCAGGTGGCGTACGACGCGACCACGGCCACCCGCGAGGAGGCCTTCGACGCCTGGCAGACCGAGGTGGCACACGCCCGCCGCATCGAGCGCGAGGCGGCATCGCTCGATGTCACGGGCTACCAGCCCCGTTGGGGCGAACACGTCTCCCTGCGCCTGGTGATGCTGCACCTGATCCATGAATACGCCCGCCACAACGGCCATGCGGACTTCCTCCGCGAGGCCATCGACGGCACGGTCGGCCCCTGAGGACAGTCTGAGGGCCCCTGAGGGAGCCCTCCGCGAAAGCCCACCGCCACCGGTGACCGGTGGCGGTGGGCTTCCTGATGTTCCAGGGGTGGGGTCGCCGTCCCTAGGCCAGGCCTTAGATCAGGTCCATCGCGGCAACTTCATCGGGACGGCCGTAGCTCACCGGCCCCTGGAAGCGCCGCCGGGCGGTGGCGAACCACCAGACGGTGGCGATGACCAGGACCACCGCCAGGGCGATGGGCGCGTAGTTGAACGAGGCAGGGGTGATCGGGGACGCCTGGGGCAGCATGAACAGCACGTTGCTGATCAGGATCCAGGCCACGGCGACCGCCGCGACGGGCTTGCCGTAGCGGCCGAGGTTCCACGGTCCGGCCTGGAAGTCGTCGAGCCGCAGCCGCAGGAAGATGGGGACGGCGTAGGCGAGGAACAGGCCGACGACATTGACGCTCACCACGGCGGTGAAGGCGGTGTGGGACCACCAGCCGGGCAGCACCAGCACCAGGGGGCAGGCCGCGGCGAGCCAGACGGCTTTCACGGGCGTACGGGTGCGCGCGGACACCGAATGCCACCAACGGGAGCCGGGCATCGCCCCGTCCCGGGAGAAGGCAAAGATCTGCCGGGTATTGCTGGTCATGTTGGCGAGACCGCAGAAGAGCATGGCGCCGATAACGATCAACAGCAGGAACTGGGCGGTGCTTTGGCCGAGCGCATCGACGAGAATCTGTACCGGCGGCGCCTCGGCACTCGCGGCATGGCCGTAGTCACGGATCGCGTACACCAGGGCGAGCATGAGGATCAGTCCGGTGATCGCGGAGTAACTGATCGCCCGCATGATGCCCCGGGGAGCATTGACGGTGGCCTTCACCGTTTCTTCAGACATGTGGAAACTGCCGTCGAACCCGGTGAAGGTCCAGCTGGTGACGAGCAGACCCAGCATTCCGCCGTACAACGCATGAGTGAAGCCGGTGTTGTTGACGAAGTGCAGGGCGAACGAAGGAGGTTGGTGATGATCGGGGATCAGCGCCAGCGCACCGACGATCACCACCATGCCGATCAGCAGCCACCACACGGAAATACGGTTCACCACGGCAACCAGCCGCACCGTATAGGTGTTGGCCAGCGCCTGGACGAGCAGGATGGCCGCGGTGATACCGACCGTCTGCTGGGGTGTCGGCTCGTAGGACGGCCACTGCATGGAGACGAACGCCTGGATGAAGGTGGCGGCGGCGAAGTTGGTGGCGGCGGTGCCGCCGACCTGGCCCACGAAGTTCAGCCAGCCCGTGTACCAGGACCAGGCGCCCTGATGCCGCTTGGCCAGCTTGCCGGCCGAGAAGTAGAGCGCGCCGCTGGTCGGGTAGGCGGAGGCGATCTCGCCCATCGCGGCACCGACGAACAGCACCATGACCGACACACCGACCCAGCCGAGGATCAGGATCCGCGGGCCGCCGGCGTTCATGCCGAAGCCGAAGGAGGAGAAGATCCCGGAGATGATGTTGATAATGGTGAAGGAAATGGCGAAATTATCGAACGCGCGGAATCGGCGGGTGAGTTTCCGCGGATAGCCCATGGCATGGAGCGTGGCGTCATCGTCGAGGGTGAGGGGATCTGCCGCGTGGGGGGTTTTCGAGCGAGCTGGGGACGTACGCTCGGACACAACCGCAACCTTTCTGAGGGAATGGGGGGAAGGGGCGGAGGGAGAATGGGCCGGTTCGATGTGACCGGACGGGTGAAGCGGAACGGTCCTTTTGCGGTTGCCGCATTCCGTACGGCTCGGGCCTCCTCAGGAATCATCCGTCATGGGGGTACGGGCAGTCCGCAGGAGCGTCTGGCCCTGGTCAATTGCTCTTCGGGATCACCAAATGCACTCCAGGGCATGCGCGAGGCATACGGCCCCATGGCCGTAAAGACTTCCCGTGCCTCGAATTCGCGTTTCGCCATGTACAGCGCGTGGGCCAGATAGGCCAGATCCAGCACCGGCGTGAAGCGGTAACCGGCCACCTGCGGGAACCAGTTCCGGTGGACACCGATGGCCGCCGAGACCCACTGCGGCTGCTCCCAGGTGTGGTCAGCGAGCAGTTCGGACGGGTTGTAGTCCTCGACCAGCGCCACCAGCGGCAGCAGCCGCAGCGGCGAGGCCGCGGGCGCCCGCTGGCTCAGGAACGCGGCAACGTCCCAGCTCGCGCTGGACGAACCGCCGTAGCGGGTGAAGAAGAAGGACAGGAAGCGGTGGTGCGCCTCGCGGTGCCAGGGGTCCAGCCGGAGGATGTGGGCGAAGAGGTACCAGGGCCCGGCCGGAGCGGTCAGCAGCCCCTGCGGCGCCGGGTCCTGCGGGCGGTCGAGGCGCGTCAGCGCCAGTTGCGCCACCCAGGGCGTGGGGTCCTCGGGCAGCAGCTTCGCGGCCCGCTCACACGCCGACCGCGCTATCCGGGCCAGCGCGCCCTGCCGCCGGTCACCGGCGTCGGCCATACGCAGCGCACGGAGCATCGCCACCCGCGCCCAGAGCAGCGCCGCCTCCGGTCCCGGCTCCTCGGCGAGCCAGCGCTCGGCCAGATCCGAGTCGGCCGCCACGGACGCCAGCACCAGGGACCGGTGGGCGCGCACCTCGAAATCCTCGCGGGCTTCCCGCAGAACTTCGTGCGCACTCAAGTACCGTCCGGCCCGCACATCCATACACGCGCCCGCCAGCGCCCGGTCATTGGCAGCCGGACTCCACACGTACTGTCCCTCGAAAGAGCCGGCCGCCATGGTCCCCTCCCGGTCACGAAGGCGTCACCCCCACACCACATTCCGGCCGCGCCGAATTCAGCCGGACCCTGCCACCGGTCAAGTGACAGTGAGCCACACCTTACTCACCCCAACTCCCTGCGAAAACAAGCCGCCTGGAATATCTGGTTCCGCACCTTTTAGTCTCGATGAGATTGAAAAGGAAACAACTTCTCGGCCAACCTTCCGAACCTCCTTGTTTTGCGCCCCTGTTCATCACCGCGCATTTATTTGGCATATTCACATACCCACAGCACCTCCACAACCGGACATCACCGCCGGTTACCCCTCCGTATCCGCCGTTGCCCCGGATGTCGAGCACACCCCCTGACTCTCGGCCAGTTCACGGAGGGCTTCCAGCCATGCCGGCAGGGGTGGCGCGGCGACCGGGACCGACGTCCACGCCCCCGCCCCGGCGGGCGCACCCCTCCCCCTGGGGGGCGTGACCCGCTCCGTACCCACCCGCACCGTCACCACACAGACCACCACCGGGCCCGCACCGCGCGCCACGGACGCCCCGAATCATCAACATTCAATGAACTTCTGACGCGCTTGCGCGACGGAACAGCGGGCACCCGGAAGCCACGGGCCGGCCCGCCGCCCGGGCGGGCGCCGCCCCAACACGAAGTCGGCTCAAGAGCAACCGAATTAGCGGACGCTACTTTCCGGAAGCACGCGATTACATGTAGCGTTCGACTGGACCGGAGGCCGTGACTTCACAGCACGTCACGGCTGGGTACGGGCATGGGCGCGAGCGTTCTTGCGGTACGAACGGAGCGATCGCCCCCGATGGGCGCACCTGCACCACAAGTGTCTGGCCGCCGCCCCGCACGACCACCGGACCGCCTCGCGATCGCTGCGTAGCACCTCAGCATCCCTGAACGTCGAGCACCGCCATGTCTGTCCGTACACGCCTGCTTTGCAAGAGGAATGGGCCCAGATCATGTTTATGAACTCCTCGACGACCCCGCTTGCGTTGCGTCCGGACGCCGACGTCGTCCGGCCGCTCACAGCCGGGCCCGGCGAAGAGCCACCCCTGGCGGTCGACCGGCTACCCGACGGAAAGTGGCAATTGACCCTGCACGACCTGGAACCCGTATCGGTGCACCGGCTGCCGTCCGACGAGGTCCACATCATCCTTGCGCCGCCGGGCGAGGAACCGCCCCAACCCGAGGACCCTCCGGCCGGCCGCACCCGTCCCGACCCGGTCCACATCGACACCGCGGCCCGCACGGTCTTCATCAGAGGGCGCCAACTCGACCTGCCACGGCTGGAGTTCGACCTGCTCGCCCATCTGGTGCTGCACCCCCGGCGCGCCTTCACCCGGGAACAGCTGATGGACGCCGTCTGGCCCAACTGCCAGTCCAGCACCCGCACCGTCGATGTCCACATCGCCCGTCTGCGCCGGCGTCTGGGGCCGGGCCTGCGCGACTCCATCAGCACCGTCTTCGGCATCGGCTACAAGTACCTGCCGGCCGCACGGGCCGACGGCTGCGGCTGACGCACCGGCGCAACCGACACCAGCCCGCCACCATTGCTCCGGGCACGCAGGCAGCGGGCCGGTGACCGGTGAATTTCGGCCATCGGCCCGGCCGTTCCTCCCCACCGGGCCGGGGAGGCCCGATCAGGCCCCGGCCGGTGAGGTGTTCAGGTGCGCGGGGGCTCCGGCCGCGGGTTCCTTGCGTACGAAAGCCCGGCGCAGAGCGTGATACGGCGCGTCCGGGTCGAAGAAGGTGCGGTGCATACGGGCCAGTTCCTCCTCCCGGTAGGCGGCGAGCGGCCGCTCGGCCTCGTCGCGTTCCCGTGACGCCTTCTTCGCGGCGATACGGGCCTGGGTCGCGGGCGCCGAGGCCAGCCGGACGGCGAGGCGGGCGGTCCGTGCGGCGAAATCCTGCGCGGTGCAGTCGAGGATCCGGTCGACCAGGCCGAGCCGTGCGCCGGCCGCCGCGGTCATCGGCAGGGCGCGGGCCATCAGCTGTCCGGCCACCTCGGGGCCCGCCCGGCCGGGCAGCGTATAGGTCCAGTACTCCGAACCGTAGAGTCCCATCAGCCGGTAGTGGGGGTTGAGCACCACGGCCGGCCGGCACCACACCTCGTCGGCGGCGAGGGCCAGCATCGCCCCGCCCGCCGCGGCATTGCCGCCGAGCGCCGCGACCACCAGCCGGTCGGTGGTGGTCAGGACGGCGTGCACCAGGTCGTCCATGGCGTTGATATTGGCCCAGGACTCCTCGGCGGGGTCGGCGGCGGCCTCGATGACATGGAGATGGATGCCGTTGGAGAAGAAGTCCCGGCGGCCACCGAGGACCAGCACGGAGGTCGGCCGGGCGCAGGCGTGGCGGTAGGCGGCGAGCAGGCGCCGGCAGTGGCCGGTGCTCATCGCGCCACCGGGAAAGGAGAACTCCAGGAAGCCGGCCGGACCGTCCTCGCGGTAGCGGATGTCGCTCCAGGTACGGGGGCCCTCGCCGGGGCCGAGCGGGGCCGGGAGCTCCGGGAGCCGCGGGAGGCGGTCGCCCAGCGCCAGCGTGGCGGGCAGCTTGGGGGTGCGGGGCTGCCCCGGCGCACGGGGCGCCCGCAGTTCCGGGATCCATACCGCGCCGTCGGCCGTCGCCCGGCAGATCGCGCCGCCCCGGGTGGCGAGCAGTTCACCGGGGCGGCCGGTCAGGGTGCCCTCGGGGTGGCCACCGTGCAAGTACCAGCTCTCGCCGAGGAGTTCATCGCGGACGCCGGGCTGCGAATCGGCGGCACGCAGCGTGCGTACGACGCTGTCGGTGGGGTCGGACCGCCAGTCGATACGGCGCAGCTCCTGACGGAAGGGCGGCCGGGGGCGACCGGGCCGCGCGGCGTCGGGCAGCGCGGCCTGCGGCTGCGGCCGGTGGGTCCCGGATGCCACACGGGCCACGGCCGTCAGGACCGCCTCGACCGCGCCATCGGCGATCTCGTTGCGGTACAGGTCGCTCTTGCCCGCCTCGGGTACGGGGAAGTCGGCCGCGGCCCAGATGTCGCCGGCGTCCATCTCGTCATTGGCCTGCAGCACCGTGACTCCCCACCTGGTGGCGCCCAGGTGTACCGCCCAGTCCACCGATGACGGGCCGCGGTCGCCGACGGGACCGGGGTGCACGATCAGGCAGGTGTACGCCGACCACACCTCGCGGGGCACGGCCGTCTTGAGCATCGGTGCCACGATCAGCTCGGGGGCGTGCCGGCGTACGGCCGCGAGGAGCGGCGCCTCACGCGTCACCAGCTCCACGCCCACGTGGTGCCCCCGCTCGCCGAGTTCCGCGTAGACGCGCTGCGTCAGGCTGTTGAACGCGCCGGCGATGAGCAGAATGCGCACAGCGGACTCCCCTGCAGCTGGAACCGGTCAGCGGGTGATTGACCGTGATCGTTCCCCACGGGCGGCCGTCCGCCGCCCGAGCCGCGCCGGGGTCACCCGATCGACGGCCGCCGTGCGGCCCAATGTCCGCCCGGGAGACCACCTGACGAGTCGTCAGCTAGTTCCGTCGATAGATCATCTGGACGGAATCCCGCCAAAGTTGGCGCACTCCACGCGCTTCCACGGGCCGCGACATTGCTGTTAATTGACATTCACTTGGTCATACTTTTACCTTCGGTGGTGCGGCATCGGTGCAGGTCAGGGCCGTATGCCCGGTTCGTCTTCCGCATTCTCACCGGAGGTTCCCATGGAGCAGCTCATCAAGAAGATGGCCCAGGACCACGTCTGGCAGAGCTGGCTGGCCGCCAACTCCGCACAGCAGGCGGCGAAGAACGGCTGCATCAGCGCGGCGCCGAAGGCGGGCTGCATCAGCGCCGCGCCCAAGGCCGGCTGCATCTCCTGACCCTCGCGCCTCAGGTGCCCGGAGCGGGCCGGCGACCACCGGGAGCGGGCCCTTCCGCGCCTTCCCGGCCACCGGTCCGCTCCGGGCACCGCCCCCTGCCTTCCCGTGTGGGCACCGCCTCCCGACCAAGGACGAGGAATCCATGGATGGTCAGCCGACCGCCGAGGTCATCGAGCAGATCCGCGACATACCGATCTACCGTGCGTCGCTGGCGAAAGGCCACTTCCCCCTGCTCGACAAGCCGGAGATCGCGCGCGGCTTCCCCGACAACTGGATGACCCCCCGGCTGGCCGCGGCCCTGGAGTCCGGAGAGGCGGAGTTCGTCCTCTCCACCGGCACCCACCACCCCCGGATGCAGATCATCCGGCCCCCGTACTTCCTGCTGCACTCCTACTACCGGCTGTGGAGCGAACACCCCGACATCGCCCACACCTGGGAATCGGGCTGCCGACGGGTCTCCCTGACCACGGTGCTGGCCACGGAGCATGTGGCGCGGGTCAATGCCGCACGGCGCGGTACTCCGCCGGACCCGGTGCCCGCCCTCGCCGACCGGCAGCTCGACGCGCGTACCTGCTACCTCAATCTGCGGCTCGATCCGGCGTTGTGGGAGCGCGACGACGTGGTGCGGATGCTGCGGGAAATCCGAGCCGCCGCGCGAGCGCATCCGCGCGGCTGGTACCACCTCGACTGCTCCGGATATCACCTGGCGCATCTGCTGCGAAAGGTCGCCGAATGGGGGCTGTGGGACGATTTCCCGCCGCCCGCAAGCATCATTCACGCCTACGAATACACCCCGGTGAACGTGCGGCGTTTTCTGCACCAGCACTTCGCCTGCCCGGTCATCGACCTGTTCGGCAGCACCGAGCTCGGGTATCTCTACTTCAGCGACCGCCGCGGCACCTACCGGCCGCATCTCGACAAAATGAGCGTCGAACTCCATCCGGTCGCCGAGGGCAGCACGATCCACCAGCTCATCGTCACCAGTGTGCGCAACCCCTTCATGCCGCTGGTCCGGTACCGCTCGGGCGACTGTGTACGCACCGTGGACGGCACACCGGACCCGGAGAAGATCTCCCAATTCTGCGGGCGCGAAAAGGAATTGCTCGACACTTCGCACGGCCCCGTCGCACAGGGCGACCTCGACCGGTGCATCGGCGAGGCGTCCCCACGGGTCTTCGTGTACCGGTTGCAGCTGACCGGCGAGGGGACGGCGCAGCTGGTGTACACGACGTTCGACGGCGCACCCGTCGATCCCGAACGGGCCGCGGCGCTGGAGGAAGCCATCGGTGAACTGACCGGGCGGCGCTGCCGGCTCGACCACCGCCCGCACCTCCCCATCGGAAAGTCGGGAAAGTACGCCTGGCTCACGACCGGCCACTGACCCACCCGGCACCTTCCGTTCCCGGACGTCTTCCTCACCCGGACAGGAGAAGCATGACCACCCCGCCGCGGATATCCCCCGACGCTCTCGCAGACCTGCTCGGCGAGGCGCTGCACACCGAAGTGGTGACGTATTTCGACGGCAGGAGCGCCGCCCCGCGAGAGTTCGTGGAGCGCCAGGTCACCGAATGCCTGCGCTACCTCTATCTCGTCTCCCGGCACCATGACCGGCTCGGCGGTCTGTTCCTGCCCGTCGAGCAGGACATCGACGAAATCTGGCACTACCTCATCCTGCAGACCCGCGAATACCGGGCGTGGTGCGAGGAGCGGCTGCCGGGACGCTTCTTCATCGAGCACCGCAGCATCGCCTACGAGGACTACCAGCAGGAGCCGGGCCGCGAGCAGGCCCTCGAAGAGGCGCTGCGCTGGATTCCGCTGTACTGCCGGGAATTCGGGCCGTTCGACGAGGGGGCACTGCCGCACTGGACCATGGTGCGCTTCCTCCACGAGCACATGGGGCTGTCGCTCGCCGACATCGCGGCGCTGGAACCGGTGGAGCCGGCAACGGCAACGGCGTGAAGCGCCGTCAAGCCTGTCTGCACCTCCCCCGTCCGCCGCGAACCGAAGGGAATCATGAGGGCTCGCCACGCTGACCCCGCCGAGGCCGAAGTACCGCAACAGCGGCGGATTCTGGCTGTCCTGGTCTTCTCCCAGATCCTCAGCGGTGCAGGTCTCGCCGCGGGGATCACCGTAGGCGCGCTGCTCGCCGAGGAGATGCTCGGCTCGACCGGTCTGGCGGGCGTGCCCAGCGCGCTGTTCACCGCCGGAGCGGCGCTCGGCGCCGTCGGCATCGGCCAGGTCTGCCGGGGCCACGGCCGGCGTCCCGGTCTCGCGCTCGGGTACGCCGTCGGGGCACTGGGCAGCCTCGGGGTCGTGGCGGCGGCCGCCCTCGGCAATGCGGTGCTGTTGTTCACGTCCCTGTTCGTCTACGGAGCCGGCACCGCGACAAATCTGATGGCGCGCTACGCGGGTGCGGATCTGGCCTCGCCCGCCCGGCGCGGACGGGCCGTGAGCACCGTGCTCTTCGCCACCACGCTCGGTGCGGTGATCGGCCCCAACCTGGTGACGGTGACGGGGCAGGTCGCACACTCCTGGGGCATCCCCCGGCTCGCCGGACCGTTCTTGCTGGCCGTCGCGGCGTTCGGGGCGGCCTCGGTGGTCCTGGCCGTTCTGCTGCGGCCCGATCCGCTGCGGCTGGCCGAGAAACTGGCCGCGGCGCAGGCCGGGATCGCGGCCGAGAGCCCCGCGGACGAGGCCGGGAGCGGGCCGGATGCCCGGCCGGAGCGGCGCGGGGTGGTCACCGGCACCGGGATCATGATCCTCACCCAGCTCGTGATGATCGCCGTCATGACGATGACGCCGGTACACATGCAGGCACACGGCCACGGCACGCAGGCGGCCGGCTGGGTCATCGCCCTTCATGTCGGAGCGATGTTCCTGCCCTCCCCGCTCACCGGCCTGCTGGTCGACCGGTTCGGCCGGCGGTGGATCGCCGGCGCGGCCGGCCCGGTCCTGCTGGCCGCCGGTGTGGTGGCCGCCGCGGCACCGGACTCCGTGCCCGCGCTCGCCACGGCACTGGTCCTGCTCGGCCTCGGCTGGAACTTCGGGCTGGTCAGCGGCACCGCCCTGGTCACCGACGCGCTGCCGCCCGCCCGTCGTGCGTCGGCACAAGGGCTGGTGGACGTCGGCATCGCCCTCGCGGGTGCGACCGGGGGGATGCTCTCGGGCCCGGTCGTCGTGCTGGGCGGCTACCCGACGCTGGCACTGGCCGGCGGCATCCTCGCGATGGCGCTCGTGCCCGTCCTCGCGTGGGCGGCCGGCCGGCCGCCGCGCACCGTCACCGCGCCCGCGGCTCCCCTTACGGAAACGGAACAGGGATGAACATCCTTTCGCCGGACGGATGTTCCCGGCTGTTCTCCGGGGGATTCTGGAAACTTGGCGTCATTTCTCGTTATCACGGCCGAAACCTGGATGCTGCACTGTGACGGCAGAGTGGAACCGTGCGGACGAACCACGGGGGGCGATGATGCGGAAGGACGCCTGCGTAGCGGGCATACCCGTGCTGCGCCTGTGCCGTATGTCGCTGACCGCCCTGCTGGTGGTCGCGGCCTTCCTGCTCGGTGGTGGTGCGGCGGCGCCCGGTGCGGCGAAGACCGCGTTCTCCGCCAAGCCCGCCGCGAAGTCCGCGAGCACGTCGGCCGTCAAGCCCGGCTACGAGAACGAAGAGGAAAAGGCGAAGCGCGAGGCCGAGCGCGGCCAGCCCCGGCGCACCGCCCGGACCTCCATCGGCGTTCCCCAGCACACCGGACGGCCGCTGCCACCGTTCAGCGCGGGCGCCAAGGCTCCCGTCGCCGCGACGGCCTCCGGTGCCCCGGCAGCCGGCAGCTCCACCAAGGCCACGTCCCGAGGAGCCGGATTCACCGTTCTGCACTGCGTCTTCCGCTGCTGAGAGCGGCGTGGTGGCCTGCCCCACCCCCGCACCATGCACCGTTCCGCCACCACCCCACAGTGGCACCACTCATCAGCAGGAGACCTCCTCGTGGAGACCTTCATTCAGCATGCCCGGGGCCTGACGGCCCGTATCGCCGACCGGCGGGAGGAACAGGAGACCTACGGCCGGCTCGCGGCCGGACAGTCCCCCCTCGCCCTGTTCATCACCTGTTCCGACTCGCGGGTCGTCCCGGCCCTGATCACCGGGGCGCGGCCCGGTGAACTCTTCGAACTGCGGACCGCCGGCAACGCCGTGCCCGCCTACCGCGAGGACATGGCGGCCTGCGCGGAAGCGGCCACCATCGAGTACGCGATGCGCGTCCTGGGCGTCGCCGACATCGTGGTGTGCGGTCATTCGCACTGCGGCGCGGTCGGCGCCAAGGCCCGCGGTGAGGACCTGACCGGTGCGCCCGCCGTACGGGACTGGCTGGCGCAGCAGCTGTCCGACCACCTGCCCGCCGACGAGGAGCCGACGGTCGCCGCCGCGGTCCAGCACCATGTGCGCGAACAGCTCGACCGGCTGCGCGGCTACCCCTGTGTCCAGGAGCGGCTGGACGCCGGCGAGGTGACTCTGCACGGGTGGTTCTACGAAGTGCACACCGGCCTGGTGGCCGCGCATCACCCGTCCACCGACCTGTTCCTCCCGCTGTGAAGGCGGGTGGGCACCTCATGAAGCGCTTCACCTCCTTCCGGGCGGACTTCACCGCCTCCCTCGTCGTCTTCCTCGTGGCCGTCCCGCTGTGTGTCGGGGTGGCCGTCGCCTCCGGGGTACCGGCCGAGCTGGGGCTCGTCACCGGCGTGGTCGGCGGGCTGCTCACCGGTCTGCTCCCGGGCAGCAGCCTTCAGGTCAGCGGTCCCGCCGCCGGTCTGACGGTGCTGGTCTTCGAAGCCGTCAAGGAGTACGGCCTCGGGACGCTCGGCGCCCTGGTACTGGCGGCCGGTGTACTGCAACTGGCGATGGGCGCACTGAAGTTGGGCCGCTGGTTCCGGGCGATCTCGGTCGCCGTGGTCCAGGGCATGCTGGCCGGCATCGGCCTGGTCCTGATCGCCGGACAGCTCTACGCCCTCGCGGACGCCAAGGCGCCGGGCAGCGGACTCGCCAATATCGGCGGCATGCCCGGCCTGGTCACCGCCACCGCGGGGTCGGCCACGGCCCTGTCCGCGCTCGCCATCGGCGCCGGCACCATCGCCGTCCTGGTGCTGTGGCCGCGCTGGCGGCGCGCCGCGCGGATCCTGCCCGCACCGCTGGCCGCGGTGGCGCTCGCCACCACCGCCGTGTGGGCGCTGGATCTGCCCGTCGCACGCGTCGAGGTCAGCGGGCTGCTGGACGCGATCCAGCCGCCCGGCCTCACCGACCTCGGCCGGCTCACCGATATCGGGGTGCTGGGCACGGTCCTCGCCTTCGCGCTGATCGCGTCCGCCGAGTCCCTGTTCAGCGCCGCCGCGGTCGACCGGCTGCACGACGGGCCGCGCACCGAGTACGACAAGGAGCTGATGGCCCAGGGCGCGGGCAACACCGTCTGCGGGCTGCTCGGTGCGCTGCCGATGACCGCCGTCATCGTCCGCAGCGCGGCCAATGTCCAGGCGGGCGCGAAGACCAAGGCCTCGCGGGTGCTGCACGGTGTCTGGCTGCTGGTGTTCGCCGCGGCGTTCCCGGCCGCGCTGGGTGTGGTGCCGGTGGCCGCGCTGGCGGGTGTGCTGGTCCATGCGGGCTGCAAGCTCATACCGCTGCGCGAGCTGCGGCCGCTGTGGCGCGAACACCGCGGTGAGGCGGTGGTGCTCCTGGTCACGGCCCTCGCGATCGTGACGGTCAACATGTTCGAGGGTGTTCTCATCGGTCTGCTGCTGGCGGTCGCGAAGACGGCGTGGGAGACCTCCCATGTGCACCTCGAGGTCGACACCCCCGAGGACGAGGACGAGCCGGTGCGGGTCCGCGCCGTCGGCAACGCCACGTTCCTGCGGCTGCCCAAGATCCTCGATCAGCTCGACGCGCTGCCTGCCGAGCGGGGGGTGGAGCTCGATCTGAGCGGGCTGCGGCATCTCGACCACGCCTGCGGTGCCGCGCTGACGAACTGGGCCGAGCAGCACCGGCGTACCCGACGGGCTGTGGAGCTGGTGTCCTGACGACCGGCCGCCCGGCGGTACGGTCACCTCTCCGTACGGCCGGGCGGCGGGGTCGGGAAGATCTCCCTCGTTACGGTTGTTGACCAAAGGTCAGGCCGGTCGCGGTGGTCAACGGCGGTCGGCGCCACGCTTGTTGTCGTCGAGGGGATGGACGGTTTGCCTCTTCAGGGTGAGTACGAGCCGAGCCCGGAGCAGTGGGTGCGCGATCAGGTCGAGGAGTACGAGGGCTCCGGCGGCACGAAAGGCACCACGATCCATGGGCTGCCCGTCGTGGTCCTGACCACCCGGGGCGCGAAGAGCGGAAAGATCCGCAAGAGCCCGCTGATGCGGGTGGAGCACGACGGGGCGTATGCGGTGGTGGCCTCCATGGGCGGCGCGCCGCGGCACCCGGTCTGGTACCACAACGTCGTCGCGGACCCCCGGGTGGAGCTGCAGGACGGCCCGGTGCGGCAGGACATGACGGCCCGTGAGGTCACCGGCGAGGAGAAGGCCCTGTGGTGGGGCCGCGCGGTCGAGGCGTACCCCGACTACGCCGACTACCAGAAGAAAACGGACCGGCAGATCCCGGTGTTCGTCCTGGAGCCGGCGGCCACGGCGCACTGATTCCGGGTCCCTCGTGACGCTCAGAGCGTCACGAGGGAGACCTCGGTTGCCTTGACGCTGGTCCACACGGACACGCCGTCCGCGAGGCCGAGTTCGAGGGCGGCCGAGGGGGTGATTTCGGCCACCAGGTCGGGGGCCTCGTGCGAGGTGACGAGGACCCGCAGGCGGCTGCCCGCCGAGGTGATCTCCCGGACGGTGCCCGGCCAGACGTTGCGGGGACTGCCCGTGGGCTTGTCGAGGTGCAGGGACACGGCCTCGGGGGCGATGATCGCCAGTGCCCGGGCGCCGTCGGGGAGCGGGTCGGCGGCGACGAGGCGGCCGCCGCCGGTGAGCGCCAGGCCGTCGCCGGTGGCGGTTCCGGGCCAGGCATTGCGGCCGAGCATCCGGGCGACCCAGGGCGAGCGCGGGTGCCGGGTGACCTCGGCGGGCGGGGCGTCCTGGAGGGCGCGGCCGTCCTCCAGGACGAGGACGCGGTCGGCGAGCGAGACCGCCTCGACGGGGTCATGGGTGACCAGCAGGCAGACGCCGCCGAAGCCCGCGAGATGGCCGCGCAGGGTGTGCCGGACGTGGGCGCGGGTGGTCTGGTCGAGCGCGGCGAGCGGTTCGTCGAGCAGCAGCAGACGGGGCCGGGCGGCCAACGCCCTGGCGAGGGCGACGCGTTGCGCCTGCCCGCCGGAGAGCTGGGCGGGCTTGCGGTGCGCGAGCGGGCCGACGCCGAGCCGGTCCAGCCAGCGCTGTGCCGTACGGCGGGCCTCGGCGCGCGGGATGCCACGGGCGCGCAGCCCGTAGGCGGTGTTGCTCAGGGCCGTCAGGTGCGGGAAGAGGGCGCCGTCCTGCGGGACCCAGGCGACGCCGCGGCGGTGCGGGGGCAGCGTGGTGACGTCGGTGCCGCCGAGGCGCAGCGTGGCGCGGGCACGCGGGGTGAGCCCGAGCAAGGCGCGCAACAGGGTGGTCTTGCCGGCGCCGTTGGGGCCGACGACGGCGAGGGTGGTGCCCGGTTCCGCGTCCAGGGTCAGCTGGTTGAAGCCGGTGACCTCGGCGTGCAGCGGCCAGTTCTCCGGGGGCGCCGCCGGCGTCGTCGCGGGCTCCTCGGCGCGGGGCACGGGCGGCGCCGCGAGGCCGGGGTCGTCGCTGGTGGGGACGGTGCGGGCGGTGCGGACGGTGGTGGCGCCGGTCCAGCGGCCGCGCAGCGCGACCAGCACGCCCATGGCGATGACGAGCAGCAGCAGCGAGACCGAGGTGGCGGCCTCAGGGGACCCCTGGAGCAGCAGGTAGACCTGGAGCGGCAGGGTCTGCGTGGTGCCGGGCAGATTGCCCGCGAAGGTGATCGTGGCGCCGAATTCACCGAGCGCGCGGGCCCAGGCCAGTGCGGCGCCGGCGGCGAGGCCGGGCGCGACCATGGGGAGGGTGACGGTACGGAAGACCCGTACGGGTGAGGCGCCGAGGGAGGCCGCGGTCTCCTCGTAGCTGGTGCGCAGTCCGGCGAGCGTGCCCTCCAGGCTGATGACGAGGAACGGCATCGCGACGAAGGTGGCGGCGACCACGGCGCCGGAGGTGTGGAACGGCAGCACGATGCCGAAGGTGTCCTCCAGCCAGGGGCCGAGGAGTCCGCGGCGGCCGAAGCCCATGAGCAGGGCGACACCGCCGACGGTCGGCGGCAGCACCATCGGCAGCAGCACCAGCGAGCGGACCAGCGCCTTGCCGCGGAAGCTGACCCGGGCCAGCAGCCAGGCCAGGGGCACCCCGAGCAACAGGGCGAGCCCCAGCGCGCAGAAGGACACCAGCAGCGACAGCCGGAGCGCTTCGAGGACGTCCGGGCCGGTCAGATGGGTGCCGAGGTCGCTCCAGGTGGTGCGGGCAAGGATGCCGGCCAGGGGCATCAGCAGGAACGCGATGGCGACCAGCGCGGGCACGGCCAGCGCGACGGGGGCACGGCTGCCGGGCACGCGGAGCCTGCCTGCCGGGGGCCGGGCGAGGGTGCGGGGGCGTCTCATCGAGGTCCCTGGGATTCGGGGCGGGCCGGGCCGGTTACTGCGGCGCGCACGGGCCGGCCGGGGTACGGCGGCGCGCACGGGCCCGGTCCGCTTCCCCGGTCCGGCGGTCCGTGCGCGCCGCTCCGGATCACGGCTTCTGGAAGCCGGCCTGCTGCAGGAGCTTCTGCACCTCGGGCGTGCTCAGCCACTTGACGAACGCGGCTGCGGCGGCCGCGTGCTGAGAGGCCTTCACCGTCGCGGCCGGGTAGGAGGCGACGGCGTTCTGCGCATCGGGGATGTCGACGGCGTCGACCTTCTCGGGTGCGGTGGCGGCGTCGGTCTTGTAGACGAGGCCGGCATCGGCCTCGCCGAGCTCGACCTTGCTGAGCACCGCGCGGACGTTGGGCTCCTGCGAGACCGGCTTGACCTTCAGCTTCTGGGCGTCCAGGACCTGCTTGCCGTAGCGGCCGACCGGCACCTCGGAGGCGGCGAGCACGACCTTCAGCTTGCTGTCGGTGAGTGCCTTGAGGTTGCCGACCTTCTTCGGGTTGCCCTCGCCGGTCACGATGACCAGGCGGTTCTTGGCGATGACGGTCGGCGCGGCGACATCGGCCTTGAGCCCGTCCATCGTCTTGGTGTCGGCGGTGACCACGGCGTCGGCGGGGGCGCCCTCCCTGACCTGGGCGGCCAGTTCCTGGGAGCCGGCGAAGGAGAAGTGCACCTTGGTGCCGGGGTGTTCCTTCTCGTACACCGCACCGGCCTTCTTGAAGACATCGGTCAGCGAGGAGGCGGCGAGCACCGTGAGGTCCGCCTTCGGGGCGGCGCCGCCGCCGGACTTCTCGGCGCCCTCGTCCTTCTTGCCGTCGTTGCCACCGCAGGCGGAGAGCGGAACGAGGAGGGCGGCGGTCACGAGCGCGGCGGCGGCGCGGCGTCCGGTGAAGAGCTGGGACATGGGGCGGGACTCCTTGGAACGCGGGACGACGGGTGTCGTCCGAGCGGATGGGAAAAGCCGCGCCGGGATGGGGCGACGCCGCTGGGGTGCGCAGCCGGCCGGTGGGGGACGGTGGTTGCGGATCGGCTGGATTACCGCGGTGGGTCAGGTGCGGTCGATGTGCACGCTGGTGGACTTCACGCGGGCGGTGGCCTGCATGCCGACCTCCAGGCCCAGTTCCTCCACCGCTTCCCGGGTCAGCAGGGACACCAGGCGGTGCGGACCGGCCTGGATCTCGACCTGGGCGGCGACATCGCCGAGCTTGACGGCGGTGACGATGCCCGGGAAGGCGTTGCGCGCGGAGGTGTACGAGGCCTCGTCCTCGCCGGTGCCGGTCTGCGCCACCTCGACGGAGAAGGCGGCCAGATCGCGGCCTTCGATGAGACGGCGGCCGCTGTCGTCACGATGGGTCGCGACCTTGCCGGCGTCCGCCCAGCGGCGGGTGGTGTCCGGGCTGACGCCCAGCAGCCGCGCCGCCTGGCCGATCGTGTAGGACTGCATGTGCGACAAGATATGCAGTACCGGATGGCATTTACAATCCCTTGGGGAAAGCTCTATGGCAGATGCCAGGCCGGCTGGAGGAAGGAACGAAGGCGGCCCGCCGGCTGGGTGCGCGCCCCGGACGACCGGCGCGATTCTCCGCGCGTTCCGCTGTTCCGCCAGGCGCCTGCGGACATTTGCCAGGCACATGCGGATATCTGCCCGGCATCTGCCATGTATGCCCGAACCGCGGCGCGTTGTGTGGTTAGGGTGCAGATGTCAGAGCAGGAAAACGCGACATTCCACCTTTCGCTTTCCACTCCCCTGGTGAGGCATCCATGAGCCTGAGCATCCGTAACCAGATTTCCGGCACCGTTCTCTCCGTCACCCCCGGCGAGGTCATGGCGACCGTCAAGGTGCGTCTGGACGGTGGCCAGCAGATCACCGCGGCGATCACCCTGGAGGCGGTGAAGGAGCTGGGCATCGAGGAGGGCTCCACGGTGCGCACACTGATCAAGTCCACCGAGGTCGCGCTCGCGACCGGCACGGTGGACGGTCTGAGCATCCGTAACCGGATCCCCGGCACCGTCACCGATGTCGCCACCGGCGGCGCGATGGCGGGCGTCAAGGTCGCCGTCGCGGGCGGGGAGCTGACCGCCGCGATCACCAGGGACGCGGCCGAGGACCTGGGCCTGGCCGCCGGTGCCGAGGTCACCGCGCTGATCAAGTCGACCGAGGTCGCGCTCGCCGCGGTCTGACCGCAGCCCCCGCCGAAGTCCCCCGCGCCGCGGGGGACTTCGGCCCCTTGGTCGACGGTTCCCTCTTCTGAAGCCGCTCAGGCGCCCCTGAGGCCGCGGCACAGACTGGGCCGCCGCGCCGGCCGAGCGGTCCGCCGATTCCGGCACCTCTGCCGACGACACCCCAAAGACCCCCGGTGCGGGGCGGGCGCAGACCTGGGGCCTGTCACACCGGGGACCGCTGTGGACGGCGAGGCGGGGCCGGGCCGGGGAGCTTGGGGCTGCCATATTCCGCACACGTACCGAAGGGGACCGACGCCCGCCCTGAAGGGGGCCGACGTCCGCCGAACGGGTCACACCCCCTCGGCCTTGCGCGCCCCGGACCCGGCCGGAGCGAAGTCCTCATCGCCGCCCACGGGCGGCGCTCCGCCGCCCGCCCCGGCACCACCGCGGCCCCCGGCAGCGCCACGGCGGGCACCCGCTCCGCGCCGTGCATCCGAACAGAGCAGTCCGATCCCCCATCGGGGCGGCCCCCGCGCCCTAAGAGCCCTCGCCCGCCGCACCCGCCTGCCGCGTCGGCAGGAACGCCACCATCCGGGCATCACACGGCAGTTGCGGATCACGAGGCCGGTCGCGAGGCATTCACCATCACCCGATGAGTGGCCGTTTGTCAGATTTTTCCCCTTGCGACGCAAATATGCCGATGTGAATCTGGGATCCCATTCGTCGAAGGAGTTGATCGCATGGTTACGGATCGCACAGCGCCGGTCGAGACGGCCGCCCTGGCCGCCGAGGTCGAGGGACTGCTTGAACCCGCCGAGGCCGACGGTGTCTTCCGCGATACCCGCGAGTGCGGGGGTGCGCTGCTGCTGGCCGCGCTGCTCCTGATCTCGCCGCCCACCCCCCGGCCCAAGACCGACGTGCGCTGAGGCTGAGGGGAAAGCGTTGGCTGAACAGACGCCGGGAGCAGTCCCGCTGAGCGCTGTGATCGCTGATGCCGCAACCGGGGTCGCCCTCGCCCTGCGAGGCGAGGGCGGCCCTTATGCGTTGTCGGCCGTTCTGCGGCAGAGCGATGCGCTGGCTCCGGCCGCCCTCCGGGTGCTCGGCGCCGATGCGCTCGCGCCATACGCAATGGACCATCCCGCGCATCCCGCGGCGCCCGTCGGCGGCGACGACGCCGAGGTCGTGCGGCAGGCGCTCTCGGCCTATCCACCGGGCACCGATGCCTCGGACGTGTCGGTGTGGACCTACCGGGGCCTGGTCGAGGCCTCGCACGCGTTCCTGTCCGCAAGCGCACAGCACTGGCCGCCGCCGCCCGAGGCCGCGGCCGGCTGGGTCGAAGCCGACCCTTGGCCGAAGCTTGCGCATCGCGTGTCACAACTCGCCGCGCTCGCGCTGCCCGGGCTGGCGCCCGGTCTCGCCGAGCAGCTGTCGGCACGCACCGACGATCTGGCCCGTGGCTTCGTCCGGGCGGTCCGCCGCCGCGACTGGCTGCAGGCGGCCGGTCTGGGCCGCTGGCTGTCCCGGCTGCCCGACGTACCGCAGACCCTGGGACTCGACAGCGGGCTGGCGTTCGTCCGCCACATGGGTGGTGCCGACCCCCGCGTGACGCTGCACATCGTCGCCGCCC
This sequence comes from Streptomyces sp. NPDC047049, assembly GCF_040643995.1. Classification (NCBI taxonomy): domain Bacteria; kingdom Bacillati; phylum Actinomycetota; class Actinomycetes; order Kitasatosporales; family Streptomycetaceae; genus Streptomyces; species Streptomyces sp. NPDC047049. Next base: position 58,668 of record NZ_JBEYVM010000016.1, read on the forward strand.
AGCGTTTCTACGGGCGGGGCTGGTGAGCGGCGGCCGGGGCGACCCCGGGCTGCTGGACCGGTTGGTCCACGGCAGCCTGGGGTGGCTGGACCGAGCTCGCGACCAGTTCCGGCTGCCCCCGAACGTCACTACGGACGCCGACCCCAACCTGACCCTCAAACCCCTGGGTGAGCTGGCCGAACTGACCCAGCTGATCGGCATGTTGCACCCGTGTGACGAGATCCGGCAGACCGCCCGCGGGCTGTTCGCGTTCGCCTGGAACGAGACCCGCGACGGCGAGCTGTTCGCCGAGCTGATCCGCGGTGAGCCGTTCGCCACCTATCCGGTCGAGCTGTACGGCGTGTTCGCCCAGGCCGGGCTGCGCCATGCCGAGGCCGACAAGCTGGTGGACCTCACGACCCGGCTGCGGGGCTGGCGGGTGGCCCGCGAGGATCACACCCGGACGCTAGGTGTGCTCAACGCGGAGCGGCGGATCGGGCTGCGCCAGCACGCCGACTTCGGCGCCGTCCTGGCCCTGACCGGCCTCGGCGGGCTGCCGGAGCCCTGGGCGCTGGACCGCAAGGCGGCGTACGGCGTGACCCATGACGTCTTCCACCTCACCGACTGGGGGCGCAACCGGCAGCGGCTCTCCCCCGAGCTCGCCGGCTATCTGCGGCTGTGGCTCCCCTCCTGGCTGGAGAACTGGCTGGAGGAGGAGCTGTGGGACCTGGCCGGCGAGTTGCTGGCCGTGACGGCCTGCCTGCCGCAGGCCCCGTACCCCGCACAGGCCTGGCAGCGGCTGGCCGGCGCCCGGGCGGCCGACGGCAGCGTGCCCGAGATCGGCGCCGCGCCGCCCGCCGACGACCGGGCCGGGGCGTTCACGGCCTGCTACCACTCCACCCTGGTGACCGCGTTCGCCGCCACCCTCGCCCGTATCGCCTCCGACGAGGCCGAGACCGGGCCGCCGGCCGGGGATACGGCGATGGCGGGCGGGCGGACCTCCTGCGAAAGCGAGACAGCCCCGTGACCGTGACGGCCGCATCCCCCGCCTTGCTGCACGGTGTCGGCGACCGGGCCCTGACCTGGCTCGACGATCACCGTGAGCACTTCCGGCTGACCCCCGACGACTTCGCCGGCAACGGCGCGGTCGTCGAACGGCTCAAGCCCATCGGGGAGCTGGCGCTCAATATGCAGGTGCTGTTCCGGGAGGGTGTGGCCGGCTCCCGGCAGAAGGAACGGGCCGGGAAGCTGCTGGACTTCGCCTGGCGGGAGCTGCTGGACGGCGGCAATGTGCTGGCCCGGCTGCAGCACGACGAGCCGCAGTCCCCCGTGCCGCTGGAGGTCTATGCGACCTTCCACGAGCTCGGCCACCGCCACCCGGGGCTGGAGGCCGCCTTGGCGGTCTGCCGGCACACCGCCACCTGGACGGCGCTGGAGATGATGCCCAACCGGCGGCTCGGCGTGCTCAACGCGGAGCGCAAGCTCGGCCTGCCGCCCAGCAGCGACTTCGGCCAGGCCGTGGACCGCACCTGGCTGGGGCAGCTGCCCGAGCCGTGGACGGTCCAGCTGCACATCGCCTACGACCTCACCCACACCGTCTTCCACCTCACCAACTGGGGCGAAGCGCCCGAGCGCATCCCGCCGGCCCTCGCCGACTACCTCGCGCGGTACCTGCCCGCCTGGTCGGATGACTGGGCGGACCTCGAACACTGGGATCTGCTCGGCGAACTCCTGGTCGTCGACGCCTGCCTGCCGCGTCCCACCCTGGACGCGGACCTGTGGGAGCGGTACGCGGCGGCCCAGTCGCCCACCGGCGCGATGCCCATCCAGCGCGGGATGCCGGAGGGTGACCCGGCGCGGGTCTTCGACCTGGTCCATCACCCCACCCTGGTGGCCGCGTTCGCCTCGGCGATGGCCACCTCCCGGGCCCTGTCCGCCGTCGGATGACCGCCACCAGCCCCGGACCGGCGCTCGGTGACCGCCTCGCGGACGCGGTCACCGAGATCGACGCGCCGGACGTCGTGCTGGCGGTGACCCGCCACGGCCGCCGGACCGTGATGACCGGCGGCTCGGCGCTGGCACCGCCCACCCCCCGCCATGCGCTGCGCTACGAACTGGGTTCGCTGTCCAAGACGTTCACCGTGCTGCTGCTCGCGGCGCTGGCCAGGGACGGCGTGCTGTCCCCGGCCGACCGGCTCGTCGACCGTCTGCCCGAGCTGCCCCTGCCGCACCCGCACTCGCGCCGGATCACCCTGTGGCATCTGGCCACCCACACCTCCGGGCTGCCCCGGATCCCCCCGGACCTGATCGCCGGCGCGCTGGTGCACCCGTACGCCAACGGCTACGCCCGCTACGACACCGAGCGGCTGCTGCGCACCTTCGCCCGCACCCGGCCGCGGCACCGTCCCGGCACCCGCTGGCGCTACTCCAACTTCGGGTCGGCGCTGCTGGGTCCGGCCATGTCCGGTGCCGCGGGCGCCGGTTACCCCGCCCTGCTCGCCGACCGGGTGCTGCGCCCCCTCGGGCTGGCGGACACCACGCTGGGCCCCGGCACCACCGGCACCGACGCCGTCGGTCACCGTACGAACGGGGTGACGCCGGTGGGCAGCGCCGACATGGGCGCCTTCGCCGCCGCCGGTTCGGTCCGTGCCACCCCCGGCGACCTGCTCACCTACCTCGAAGCGCACCTCTCCCCCGACGGCACGCCGCTGGCCGGGCCGCTGCGCGACGTCCAGGTACCGCTGCTGCGCCGCGGCTGGCGCAAGCGCCACACCCACACCCTGACGTGGTACCAGCATCCGTCTCCCCAGGGGCCGTTGCTCTTCCACGTCGGGGCCACCTTCGGCCAGCAGGCGTTCCTGGGCTATCACCCGGCGTCGCACACCGGGCTGGTCGCACTGGCCACCCGCCGCGGCCGCACCTGCGGGATGATCAGCACCGCCTACGAGTTGCTGTACACGCTGGCCGGAGATCACTCCGCCTGAGGGGTCCTCGCACTGTGCCCGCCCGGCCCGCCGGTCACAGCTCGCCCGCCAGGATCCGGGCGAGCGCGGCCTGGGGCCGCTCCTCGCTGGCCCGGTGGAAGAGGTCCGCGTACGCCTGGTCGCCGATCGCCGCGCGGGCCCGCCGCTCGCACTCCTCGCGTACCGCGCGCAGCTCGGGGGTGCCGCGCTGCGGATGCCCGACGGTCCGCCAGAGGGCCTGGCCGCTGCCGTAGACCCGGGCGGCGGCCGCACCGTGGCCCTGGGCCGCCACCGCGGCCGCGAGCAGGTCCAGGCCGAGCGCGATACCGAACTTGTCGCCGATGCCCGCTTTGGCCGCGAGCATCGACCGGGCGTGCTCCGCCGATTCCTCCGGCCGGCCCTGGAACAGCGAGATCAGCGAGAGCTGGTAGTCGATATAGGAACGGGTCCAGTATTCGCCGCGCTGCACGCACCCGCGGCGCAGTGCGCCCGCCGCGGCCCGGGCCTCGGTGAGCCTGCCCAGGCCGGTCAGCGCGAAGAGCTGTACGAGGTGGCAGCGCAGCCGTCCGGGAGAGCCGAAGGGGGTGCACCGCGCGGGGCCGAGCGCCTGTTCCGCGACGGAGTGCGCGGACATCGGGCGGCCCGCCATCAGATGGGTGAGACCGGCGAGGTAGCCCGCCTGGAGCTGCGCCTCCGTATCGTCACCCGCCCGTGCCGCGCGTGCGCACTGCAGGCCCAGGTCGTCGGCGAGCGTCAGATCGCCCTGCAGCAGTACGGCCACGCCGAGCGCCCACAGCGCCCGGGTGCGTGCCGGGCCCGGCCCCTGGTGGGCGGCCAGGGCGCGGGCCACGTAGTCCCGGGCCTCGTGGAGGTGGCCGCAGCAGCTCCAGAAGAAGCCGATCGACGCGCTGAGGTCCTGGGCCCGTTCCGGGTCGGTGGCCAGCAGGTGGTCCAGTGCGGTGCACAGGTCGACATGGGCCTCGGCGACCCTGCCGTACCAGCCGACCTGTTCGGGGCCCAGCCAGCCGCGTTCGGCGCGGCGGCCGAAGGAGGCGAAGTGCGCGGCGTGCCGGTCCGCCAGCGCCGTCGTCTCGTCCAGTTCGGCCAGCCACATCCGGCCGTACTCGCGCAGCGTGTCGAGCATGCGGTAGCGCGGACCCTCGCGGGTGAGCACCGACTTGGCGGCAAGTGTCTCCAGTGTGCTGCGCACCTGTGCGGCGGCGAGCGGTCCGCCGGCGCACACGGCGCTCGCGGACTCCTCGTCGAAGGTGCCACGGAAGACGGACAGCCGGGCCCACAGCAGCCGTTCCAACGGTGCGCACAGTTCATGGCTCCAGCCGATGGCGCAGCGCAGCGTCCGGTGCCGTGGCAGCCGCACCGGACCGTCGCCGTCGAGGGTGTCGAGGCGCGAGGTGAGCCGCTCGGCGATCTGCTCGACGGAGCTGTTCGCCAGCTGGGCGCCGGCCAGCTCCAGGGCCAGCGGGATGCCTTCGAGGCGGCGGCAGATGACGGCGGCGGCCGTCGCGTGCGGGGGTGCGGTCAGCCGCAGTCCGGGGGCAGCGGCGGTGGCGCGTGCGGTGAACAGGGCCAGTGCGTCGTTGTCGCCCGTGCAGGGCAGCGGGCCGATCTCGGTGGTTCCTTCGCCGACGAGGCCCAGCGGCTGCCGGCTGGTGGCCAGCACGGTCACGCCGGGGGCGGCGGTCAGCAGGTCGGCGAGCAGGTCGCGGCAGGCGTCGACGAGGTGTTCGCAGGAGTCCAGCACCAGCAGCAGCCGTTTGCGGGCGAGCCCTTCGCACAGCACCGCCACCGGCGTCCGCGCCGTGTGGTCGGCCAGCCCGACGGCATCGCAGACGCTGGCCACCAGCCGCCCCGCGCCGTGCAGGGGCCACAGATCCGCCCAGCAGACCCCGTCGGGATACCGCGCCGCCGCCGCGCGCGCGGCCCGCATCGCGATCCGGGTCTTGCCCACACCGCCGGGGCCGGTCAGAGTGATCAGCCGGTGCTCCGTCAACTCGTCGTCGATCCGGCGCAGTTCGGCTCGCCGGCCGATGAAACTGGTCGGCTCCTCGGGAATGTTGCTCGCCACCGGGCCAGTTTGCCCCAGTCGCGGCGCCGGCCGGAGTCCGGTGCGGCGGTCGGGGGCACGAGGTTGACGGCCGCCGGCCGGACGGCGGCCCTCGTCAGGGCGTGACGACCGGGAAGGTGGGGTCCGGCGTACGGACCAGGCTCAGCAGCCGGTCCAGCGCCCCGGTCTCGCCGTGGGGTACGGCGTCGCCGGGACCGCGGCCGGCGAGCAGGTCGAGCAGCTGGGGCTTGGTGAGGGTGAGCGTGAGGTCCGGGGTGCGTCCGCCGGACGGTGTGGGGGCGCCGGGTGAGCTGAGGTGGGTGAGGGCTCCGTGGGAGAGGGTCAGCTGCCAGGTCCGGTCCTCTTCGGGGAGGTAGAGGTCGAGGGTGAGCGCGGTGGACCACGCCTGGGGGCCGTCGATGCGGATGGCGAGCGTGTCGAGGAGCTGGTCGACGGTCAGGGCCAGGGCGGTCTCGGGGTCGGTGGTGTCCGGGCGGGCCTCGGCCAGGGTGCCGCGCAGTTCCATGGCACCGGTGAGGTAGGAGTTCCGCCAGGTGCCGTTCTCGCAGCCGTGGCCCAGCCGTTCGTACACCAGGGCCAGTTCGCGCCGGGCGCGGAGGTTGTGGGGGGCCGCGAAGACCGCGTGGTTGAGCAGGGTGGCCGCGAACCGCAGATCGCCGTCGGCGGCGTACCGTTTGCCCGCGTCCACCGTGGCCTCGACGCCGCCCATGGTCTCGACATAGCGTCTGGACTGCTCGGCCGGCGGGTGTTCCCACAGGTGGGCGGGGTTGCCGTCGAACCAGCCCAGGTAGCGCTGGTAGATCGCCTTGACGTTGTGGCCGATCGCGCCGTAGTAGCCATGCAGGGACCAGTCCTCCTCCAGGGCCGGCGGCAGCCGTAGCTCCTCGGCGATCTCGGCGCCGGTGAGCCCTTCGTTGAGCAGCCGCACCGTCTGGTCGTGCAGATAGGCGTACAGGTCACGCTGGTGGGCCAGCAGGGTCTTGACGCGCTCCTTGCCCCAGGTGGGCCAGTGGTGGGAGGCGAAGGCGACCTCCGCCTCGTCGCCGAAGAGGGCCAGCGCCTCGCCCAGGTAGCGGGACCAGGCCCGGGCGTCACGGACGGCGCCGCCCCGCAGCGGCAGGACGGTGTGCAGGGTGTGGGTGGCGTTCTCGGCCAGGCACAGCGCCTCGTGCGCCGGGAGGCAGAAGTTCATCTCGGCGGGTGCTTCGGTGCCGGGAGTGAGCTGGAAGACGGTGCGTACGCCGTCGACGATCTCCTCCTGGCCGGTGCGGGTGATGTCCACGGTCGGCGGGATGAACGTCATGGTGCCGGTGGAGCGGGTGGTGCCCAGACCGCAGCCGATCTGGCCGTCGGGGCCCTTGGGCAGCCGTGTTCCGTACATGTAGACGGAACGGCGGGTCAGGGCGGTCGCCGCGTAGGCGTCCTCGCGGACCGCGTGCCGGAGGAAGCCGGCCGGTGCGAGGACGGGGACGGGGTGGTGGTCGTGCGGCAGGACGCCCCGCCCGCCGCCGAAGTGCTCGCCGTGTGAGTGGGTGTAGATCAGGCCGGTGACCGGCCGGTCGCCGCGGTATTTGCGGTAGAGCTCCAGGGCCGCGGCAGCGGTCTCGGCGGAGACCAGCGGATCGATGACGACGACACCGTGGTCGCCCTCGACCAGCGTCATGTTGGACAGGTCCAGGCCGCGGGCCTGGTAGATGCCCTCGGTGACCTCGTAGAGGCCCTGCCGGCACACCAGCCGGCCCTGCCGCCACAGGCTCTCGTGCGCGGTCTCGGGGCAGTTCCCGGCCAGGAACCCGTAGGCCTCGGCGTCCCAGATCACCGTGCCGTCGTCCGCGGTGACCTGGGGCGGGTCGAGCGCGGCGATGAAGCCACGGTCGGCGTCTGCGAAGTCCTGGTGGTCATCCACGGGTGCAGCGGTCACGGAACGCTCCCTCTCCGGGGCGGCGGGCCATATTCGGCGGACCCATGCAACCGATTTAACCGAATTTGCCGGGTTATCGCATGTGTGCAGAGATCGCTTCCCGGCGGGGTGCGCAGCGGTCGGCCGCCGACCGGCTCGCCCCTGTGAAGGGCCTGCGGTCGGCGGCTGTCGCCTGCCCTCGGGGAGGGCGCGTCACGTGCCGCGACGGCTCTTCGACGCTGCGGCGACACACATGGCACCCAGCAGGAACGTCAGGGCACCGATGACGACGTTGTTCCAGATGACACCGGCGTCCGGGCTGCTGCCCACGATCCAGGGCGAGATGATCATCCATACACCGATCGCGCACATCGCGCCGCTCAGGCCGTACATCCGCTCCGGGGTGACCGTGAAGCCGACCGCCAGGAGGGCGATCGCGATACCGAGGATGAGGTTGTGCGTCACGAGCGCCGGCTGTGCGGCGGTGAAGTGGAGGATCCAGGGCGAGACGGCGCAGTACAGACCGACCAGCAACACCGGCCCGTCGACGAGTACCACGTCACGCCCGCCGAGCACCCGCTCGTACCGAGCCTGCATCTCAGAAGCATCGGGGTGACCTGCGAGATCTCCCCTGTGGTGTGAGACGTCGGCCATGCGACTCGCCTCCTTCACTCGCGGTCTGGCCGTTCCGCGTGGCATCGGGCCTCGCACTTTTTATTCTGCGCTTATGTCGCCTTTATGTGTAGATGAAGTGGCAAGCGAATTTTGCCGGACAACGGCCGTACCGCCGTCACCTGCGGTCCGGCGCCCGCCCCAGACCCAGATTCCAGCGCCCGCCGCGGCCGCTCAGCTCGGTCACGGTCAGCGGCGGCACATCCAGCCGCCAGAACGCCTCCACGGGAACCCCGAGCGCGCAGACCGCCGCCGCGCGGACGACATCCGGCTCGACCACGGCCAGCACCCGGCCCGCGGCCGGCGCCATCCGCGTCAGCCAGGCCCCGACCCGGTCGCAGAGCTGCCGCAGCGACTCCCCGCCGTGCCCCGCGAAGTCCGGGTCCGACAGCCAGGCGGACACCGCGAGCGGTTCGGCGTCGGCGACCTCCGCCAGGGTGCGGCCGCGCCAGGTACCCATCGCACAGCCCGCCAGCTCCGGCGCGGGACGGACCGGAAGACCGAGTTCCGCGGCCGTGCTCCGGCACCGGGCGGAGGGCGAGACAACGGTCCGGCCGGCGGCGGCGAGCGTTCCGGCCGCCTCCCGGACGCGGCGCAGCCCGGCCTCGCTCAGCGGGCCGTCGTCGTCGAACCGCACCTCGCGCTGGGCGTCGCCCGCGGCCGGTGAGACCAACATCACCCGAGTTGTCATGACCTCTTCTTTCGCTGTTCACCGGCACCGGCAACGCCGTACCCGCACAAGGGAGTTGCCCGGCCCACGCGCCGCGCCCCGCACCACTCCGCCCCCTCCGCGGCCTTGGCCCGGGGTCGGGTTCGCGGTACGTTCCCGATGATATTGACGACGACATGACGGAAGCCGGTGGGATCCCGGCGCGGTCGCGCCACTGTATGTCCGGTTTTTTCCAGCCCAACAGGGCCGGAACCGGGCGAGCCAGACCCGGCATGTCGTTACGCACTTCCACGAACAGGGACGCGAGTTCCCCGCACAGGAGGTTCCGCCATGGCCCAGACCATCGCACCGCCGGCCACCGGCGCCGTCACCCCGGCCCCGCTCCCCCTCAAAGCCATTGCCCCCTGGGCGCTGTTCTTCGGCGTCCTGATGCTCGTTCTGCTGTACTTCATCGGCGCGGAGCAGGGCGCCACCTCGCTGCTCTCCGGCACGGAGGTCCACGAGTGGGTCCACGACGGGCGCCACCTGCTCGGCTTCCCCTGCCACTGATCGGACGGCGCATCCATGAACTCCGTCACCATCAGAAACCTCCTGGTGCGCGGGATGCTCGCCGGTCTGGCCGCCGGTGTCCTGGCCCTCGTCGTCGCCTATCTGCTGGGCGAACCGCAGGTGGACGCCGCCATCGCGTTCGAGGAAGCACACAGCCACGAACACGAGATGGAGGTCGTCAGCCGCGGTGTGCAGTCCACGGCGGGCCTGGCCACCGGCGTGCTGGTCTACGGCGTGGCACTGGGCGGCATCGCCGCACTCGCCTTCTGCTTCGCCCTCGGGCGGATCGGCAGGTTCGGTGCCCGCGCCACGGCCGCGCTGCTCTCCGGCGCGGCGCTGCTGGCCGTCTACCTCGTCCCGTTCCTGAAGTACCCGGCGAATCCGCCGTCCGTCGGTGACCCCGACACGATCGGCAAACGCACCGCCCTGTACTTCCTGATGATGCTGCTCGGCATCCTGCTGGCCGTCGCCGCCACGATCCTCGGCCGGCGGCTGGCTCCGCAGCTGGGCAACTGGTACGCGGCGGTCGCGGCCGGCGCCGCGTTCGTCGTCGCCATCGGCCTCGCCTATGCGTTCCTGCCGGCCGTCAACGAGGTGCCGCACGACTTCTCGGCCACGCTGCTCTGGCAGTTCCGGCTGTCGGCGATCACCATTCAACTGGTGCTGTGGAGCGCCTTCGGGCTGGTCTTCGGCCACCTCGCGGAGCGGGTCGTGCCGACCCGGTCCCGGGCCACCGCGGCCGAGGCGGCACCCGCCGTCTCCTGATCCCGCGTGACCGAGGAAGGGCCCGCGACGCCGGATGTCGCGGGCCCTTTCCCGTGGTGGGGGTTCCCGTGGTGCGGGTTCCCGTGGCGCGGTTCCCTGTGGTGCGTTTCCCGTGGTGCGGGGCGTGTCCTCAAGCGGCCGCACGCACGGGGCGCCGCGCCTCGTGAGGACCTTCAGGACAGGCCGGGGATGCCGTCCAGATGCGGCAGATCGTGGTCCAGGCGCTCCCGTTTGGCGCGGAGGTAGCGGATGTTCTCCGCACGGGGCGTCATCAGCAGCGGGACCTGTTCGGCGACGGCGATGCCGTGCCGCAGCAGCGCCTCGCGCTTGCGCGGATTGTTCGACAGCAGCCGCACCGACCGGACGCCGAGGTCCAGCAGCATCTCCGCGGCGACGGCGTAGTCACGGGCGTCGACCGGCAGCCCGAGCGCGATGTTCGCCTCGACCGTGTCCAGCCCGCCCTCCTGCAGCTTCATCGCCCGGAGCTTGGCCAACAGGCCGATCCCCCGGCCCTCGTGGCCCTGGAGATAGACCAGAATGCCGCGCCCTTCCGCCACGATCGCCCGTAGCGCGGCGTCCAATTGATCGCCGCATTCACAGTGGCTGGAGGAGAAGACATCACCGGTGAGGCATTCCGAATGCACCCGGGTCAGCACCGTCTCTCCCCCGACCTCACCGTGGACCAGAGCTACTTGCTCGATCCCGGTACGGCGGTCCAGATAGCCGACGGCGAGGAATTCACCATATGTGGTGGGCAGCCTGGCCGTCACCACCTGTTCCACATCGGGTTTGCGGCCGAGGGCATCATCGATTGCGACACGGAGGTCGGGGCGGGCATCGTTGTCGGCGTCCATCATGGCGCGATCGTACCCGCGGCGGGAATGGATCGACGGTAGTCACTCAGAACACAACAAGTATGCTGCGAGAACCATGACTCGGTGGGTCAGCGACGAAAGGCCGCAGCACACGATGACCGCTTCGGGACACCCGACTCCGGCGCCCGGCCTGTTGCCGGCGGACACCACACAGGACGTACGGACACGGCGGCCGACGATGGCCGTGCTGCCCATCGGCAGCTTCGAACAACACGGTGACTTCCTGCCGTTGACCACCGATACCGTCATCGCCTGCACCATCGCCCGGGAGGTGGCCGCCGGCCGTCCCGTGCAGCTGCTGCCGCCGCTGACGGTGTCCTGTTCCCACGAACACGCCGCCTGGCCGGGGACGGTGAGCATTTCGGCGCGCACCCTGCATGCGGTCGTCACGGACATCGCTGATTCGCTCCGCAAGTCCGGTATCGGCACGTTGATTCTCGTGAACGGACACGGTGGAAATTACGTGCTGCGCAATGTCGTTCAGGAATCCGCGGGGCGCGGCATGCGGATGGCGCTCTTCCCCGGATCGGCCGACTGGGACGCCGCGCGCACCCGGGCCGGGGTGCAGACCTCCGGGCACACCGATATGCATGCCGGAGAGGCCGAGACGTCCATTCTGCTGTACGCCCATCCCGAATTGGTCAAGGAAGGCTACGAATCGGCGGATTGCGTCGCCGATGACCGGAAGCACCTGCTCACGCTCGGCATGCCGGCGTATACCGAATCCGGGGTCATCGGGCGCCCGTCGCTGGCCTCCGCCCACAAGGGACGGGAATTGCTGGCCGGCCTGGTCGAGGCATTCGACGAATATGCCGCGCTGTTCGGCGCAGGAACGGAAGACCATGACTGAGGTACTCGACACGGCGGCCGCCTGGGAGCGGCTGCGGGCGGTCCGTACCGCAAAAGCGGCGCGGGCCGCCGGATGGGTGGCCGACGGGGACGGCGGGCCGCGCTGGGACCGGCCCGCCACGCCCGAAGCGGTGGAACTCGCCACGCGCTACCTGCCGTTGTGCCTGGCCGGACCCCGGGTCGCTTTCGCGCAGCTCGGGCAGAGCCTGGACGGCTTCATCGCCACCCGTACCGGCGACGCCGACTATGTCACCGGCCCGGAGGACCGCTGTCATCTGCACCGGCTGCGCGCGCTGGCCGATGCGGTGGTGGTCGGGGCCGGCACCGCGGAGGCGGACGATCCGCGGCTGACCGTGCGTGCCTGTACCGGGGACAATCCGGTGCGGGTCGTACTCGATCCGCGGGGACGGGTGCCGCTGCACAGCGGGCTGTTCACGGACGGCGCCGCGCCGACGCTGTGGGTGGTGGGTCCTGAGGTCACCGCCGTGCCCCGCGGCACCGGTGTCGAGGTGCTGGTCCTGCCGGACACGGACGCCTTCGCCCCGCGGCGCGTGCTGTCGGCGCTGGCGCGGCGTGGTCTGGGCCGGGTACTGATCGAGGGGGGCGGTGTCACCGTGTCGCGTTTCCTGCAGGAGCGGGCGCTGCACCGGCTGTATGTCACCGTCGCGCCGGTTCTGCTCGGCGACGGCGTGCCCGGTCTGCGGTTTCCCGGTAACCCGGTGATGCGGGAGGCGCTACGCCCGCCGCTGCGACGCGCCCTGCTCGGCGAGGACACGCTCTTCGAACTCGAACTGCGGGCGTTCGGTGCGCCGGACGGCGGACCGGCGGACCAGCAGCACCCCGGCGCCCGGGAGGCTCGCCACGAAGGCGAGCACACCGTAGATCACAGCGGTGGTGAGCCCCTGCGCCGCGCCTAGTCCGGCGGCGCCGAACGCCCAGGCGGCGGCGCCCTCCCGCGGGCCCCAGCCGCCGACGTTCAGCGGCAGCGCCATCGCGAGCAGCGCCAGCACCACGAGCGGCACCAGTTCGGCGGTCGGTGCGTCGGCTCCCGCGACCCGGGCGGCCAGCACGAACATCCCGAGGTAGCCCGCCAGGACCGCCGCGGAGGAGAGCAGGACGCCGGGCCAGACACCGCGGGCGAGCAGGCCCTGACGCGCTTCGGTCAGCACGGTGCGCAGGGCGCGTTCGGCCCGCGAGGCGCCCCGCCGCCGGCGCAGCAGAGCGGCGGCCGCCACCAGCAGCACGCCCCCCGCTGCCGCGGTCAGCGCGACGGCGGGTGAGGTGAGGAAGCGGGTGACCGGCGCCAGCACGGGCGAGGGCCGGGCGAGCAGCACCACCGCCCCGGCGACCAGCAGCACGACCTGGCCTGCGGTGCGCTCCAGGACCACCGCCCGCACGCCCCGGCCGAGATCACCGGAGTGCCGGCCGTGGCGTACGGCGCGGTGCACATCGCCCAGGACGCCGCCGGGCAGCGCCGCGTTCAGGAACAGCGCCCGGTAGTAGTCCGCGACGGCGCCGCCGAGCGGCAGCCGCAGGCCGAGACCGCGGGCCACCAGGCACCACCGCCAGGCGCTGAACACCGTGGTGAGCAGGCCGATGGCAAGGGCGGCCAGCAGCGTGGCGGCATCGATCCTGCGCAGTCCGTCCAGGAAGGCGTCGGAGCCCAGATGCCACACCAGCGCCACCAGGATGCCCAGCCCCGCGAGCAGCCTGAGCCATGCCGCCCAGCGGGAGCGGTTCACCCCGCGCTCCCGGCAGCAGCGGGCCCGGGCAGCGCCAGCAGATCCGTGTGGTGGACCACGACGGACAGGTCCCCCGCCGCGCACTCCTCCAGACGCCGGCGCAGATAGGCCACCGCCTCAGGAGCCAGCTCCGGCCGCTGGGCGTGCGCCGCGCCGACCCAGCCGCGCAGCCACTCCGCGGTCAGCGCGGATTCCGCGCAGCCCAGCCGCCAGGGGCTGGGCCGCACCAGCACGGTCGCGCCACGTCGCTCGAACGCCGTGACCGCCGCCGCGATCGCGTCCGGCCCGAGCAGGGCGCGGCCCTGGTCCGTGCGCCGCTGATGGTCGTTGAAGGCCTCGGCGATCTCGGCGTCGAACGGATCGGAGGGGGTCAGCTCGACCCGTCCGGCGACGGAGAGCGCCAGCAGCACCGGGGAGCCCGCGTCCACACAGGCCCCGGCAAGCGCCTCCACCTCCTCGCGGGTGAGCAGGTCGAGCAGCGCGGAGGCGGTCACCAGCGAGGTGCCGGCGAGATCGTCGGCGGTGAGGTCGGCCAGGTCGCCGCGCCGGGTCGTGGTGTCAACGGGCGTGCCGTCGGCAGCGGTGACGGGCAACCGCGCACCGGCGTGCGTGAGCAGCAGCGGGTCGAGATCGTGCAGGATCCAGTGCTGGGGGCCGGGCAGCCGGACGGCGAGCCATCGTCCCATCGAGCCGGTGCCGCAGCCGAGATCGCGGATCACCAGAGGGCCGGTGCGCCCGGAGCCGGCGGCCGCGGGCCGCCCGGACATCCACTGCAGCAGTGGCTGCAGCAGCTCGGGTGCGCGGGCGGCGGCATCGGCGCGCTCGCGCAACTCCAGCCACCGCGGGGCGAATCGGGGCCTCTCGAGCGCGTTCACCGTATGCTCCGGATCTCGTCCCGAAGCATTTCCAGCGCTCCGGCCAGACTGTGCGACGTCATCTCCCACCCCTCCAGCATGGCACGACGTCCGCGTGCCGCGGTCTTCAGCCGATCCCGCAGGCGCGGATCGCCCAGCCAGTCACGCAGCGCCCCGGCGACGGCCGCGGGCCGGCCGGCCGGTACGAGCAGACCGGGCACACTGCCGTCGGGCGCCCGCCCGACCGCTTCCGGTACGCCGTCAACCTCCGTCGCCAGCACCGGAATCCCCCGGGCCAGCGCCTCGGTGACGACCATGCCGTAGGTCTCCGCGTACGAGGTGAGGACCAGCAGGTCGGCCGCGGCGTAGCGGGCTTCCAGGTCGGCGCCCGCCCGCGGTCCGGTGAGGGCGATCCGGTCGTCGAGGCCGGACTCCGTGATCCGGCGCCGCAGTTGGGCGACGTAAGCGGGGTCCCGGTCGAGTCCTCCGACGCAGGCGCAGCGCCAGGGCAGTCCGGTGACGGTGGCAAGGGCCTCCACCAGCAGGTGCTGCCCCTTGCGCGGGGTGACCGCGGCGACGCACAGCAGCCCGGTGCCGTCGTCGGTGCCCGGCGCGAGGGGCGCGGCATCCGCTCCGGGCCTGGCGACCCGGACCCGGGCCGGCAACAGCCCGTGGTGGGCGACGAGCTTGCGGGCCGCCCACTCGCTGGTGGCCACGACGGCCCCCACGGCGTGCAGGGTGCGGCGTTCGAGGGCGTCCAGCTCCGCCGCCACGGCGGGGTCGAGTCCGGTCTCGTCGGCCAGCGGCAGATGGACCAGTACGGCGAGCCGCAGCCGTCCTGCCTCGGGTTCCAGGATGTCGGGGACGCCACAGGCGACCAGGCCGTCGAGGAGGACCACCGCACCGTCCGGCAGCGCCGCCAGGTGCCGCACGAGCCCCGCGCGGGCGGCGGCGTCCGGCCGCGGCCAGCTGCCGGGCGCCGCGTACGGGCGGACCTGCCAGCCCGCCGCCGGGAGGTCGCGGCACACCCGGCGGTCGTACGTGTTGCCGCCGCTGGGCACCGCCGGATCGTCGACGTCACCGGGGAGGACGGCATGCACCACACGCTCCGCCGCTGCGGTGGCGCCGGTCGGGGTCACAGGGTGCGCTCGTACGTCGCCCAGGCGATGTGCGACTCGTGCAGGGTGACCGATATCCCCGCCAGTTCGCGGGCGCCCGTACCGAAGTTGCCCGCCTCGATGCGGCCGGCGAGCCGGTCGGCGATGACCTTGGCCAGGGCCTCGGTCGAGGTGTTGATGCCGGCGAAGTCGGGCTCGTCGTCAAGGTTGCGGTAGTTCAGCTCACCGATCACGGCGCCGAGTTCCTGGGTGGCCAGGCCGATGTCGACCACGATGTTGTCGGCGTCGAGCTCCGCGCGGCGGAAGGTGGCGTCCACGATGAAGGTCGCGCCGTGCAGACGCTGCGCGGGGCCGAAGACCGCGCCACGGAAGCTGTGGGCGACCATGAGGTGATCGCGGACGGTGATGCTGAACAAGGCCGTTCCTCCGGTGTGATGTCGGTCTCAGTGAGGTGTCGTCGGGAAGCGGATTGCGGGCGGTTTCCCGGCGGTTGTCAGCCGTCCGCCGGCCCGTACCGGATGCGGTGGCAGAGCGCCGGGAGGTCGCCGGAGGAGAGCTCGGGCAGCACCCGCGGCAGATCCTCGAAGGCCGACTCACCGGTGATCAGCGCATCGAAGGCGGGGTCGGCGAGCAGGTCGAGGGCGACCGCGAGGCGGTCGGCGAAGGTACGGCGGGGCCGGGCCGGGGAGACCGTGCCCACCTGGCTGCTGCGGACGACCAGCCGACGGGAGTGGAAGGCCTCCCCCAGCGGCAGGCTGACCTGCCGGTCTCCGTACCAGCTCAGCTCGATCACGGTGCCTTCCGGCGCGAGCAGTTCGAGCGAGCGGGCCAGCCCCTGTTCGGTGGCGCTGGCGTGTACGACCAGGTCACAGTCGCCGCGGGCGTCCGCGGGCGGCGCGAAGTCCACCCCCAGTGCCCGGGCGGTGGCGGCGCGCGCGGGGTCGGCGTCGACCAACTGCACCCGGACCCCGGGGAAACGGGCCAGGACCGCGGCGACGCTGCAGCCGACCATGCCCGCGCCGACCACCGCGATCCGGTCGCCGACCAGCGGCGCGGCGTCCCACAGGGCGTTCACCGCGGTCTCCACCGTGCCCGCCAGCACGGCCCGTGCGGCGGGGACGGTGTCCGGTACCGGGGTGACGGCGCTCGCCGGGACGACGAAGTGCGTCTGGTGCGGATACAGGCAGAAGACCGTACGGCCCAGCAGGTCCTGCGGGCCCTCCTCGACGACGCCTACGTTGAGGTAGCCGTACTTGACCGGTGCCGGGAAGTCGCCTTCCTGGAAGGGCGCACGCATCACGGCGTGCTGACTCTCGGGCACGCCGCCACGGAAGACCAGGGTCTCCGTTCCACGGCTCACTCCGGAGCAGACCGAGCGCACCAGGACCTCGCCGGCGGCGGGCTCCGGAAGGGCTTCCGTCCGGATCTCGCCCTGACCTGGAGCGCTTAGCCAAAAAGCACAAGCGGCACGCGGCATCGGGATCCTCCTGGACGCTACGGCGATGGTTCATCGATGCTGGGGATCATGAGGACGCCGTCACCCTACGCGGCGCCCTTCGACTCCGCTACACATCCCGGGAGGCAGGGTGGCCGTACAAGAGCTCTACGACACAAGGCCGTTCGGGCCGGACATTACGGCCGGTATGGGTGTTCAACTGCTGGTTCTGGAAGTCCTGTGCCGGGTGGGCGGTCTGGGCACCGTGGGGTGGTTCACGGGGTGCCTCTTCGCCGTGGCCACCTGGGGCGTGCTCACCGTCGCCCTGCGCCGGACATGGACCACGTCGTTCGGTCCTGCCAACCGCGTCACGCTGGCCCGCACCATCCTCGTCGGCGGGGTGACCGCGCTGGTGGCGGACTCCTTCGCCCGGCACACACCGGTTACCGTGCTGATCGTGTTCGCCGCCGTGGCGCTGGTCCTGGACGCCGTCGACGGACAGGTGGCCCGGCGCACCGGAACGGCGACGCCACTGGGGGCGCGCTTCGACATGGAGGTCGACGCGTTCTTGATCCTGGTGCTCTGTGTCCATGTCGCGATCCCGCTGGGCGCCTGGGTACTGGCCATCGGCCTCATGCGGTACGCCTTCGTCGCGGCGTCCTGGGTGCTGCCGTGGCTGCGCGGTGACCTGCCGCACAGCATGGCCCGCAAGACCGTGGCGGCGCTGCAGGGTGTCGTACTGGTCGTGGCCGGTACGGGGATCCTGCCGCGGACCTCGGCGGCCTGTGCGGTGGCCGTGGCGCTGGGGCTCCTCGTGTGGTCCTTCGGACGCGATGTGGCGTGGCTGTGGCGGACCGGAGCGGGCGAGGCGTCCGCGGTGGGCATCGGCGGCCCTGTGCTCGCCGGCCTCCGTGTCACGTCCCGGCGTGCCGGCCCAGATAGATGACCAGTGCCAGGAAGACCAGCAGCAGATGGGTCACGACGATGGAGAGCAGCACCTGCCGCCACGGGCTGCGCCGTGGAGCCCGGTGGGCGAGCAGTACCGCACCGGGCAGCCGCGCCAGCTGTGTCCCGGGGCGCACCGCGGTGGCACGGGCCCGGCGGACGCCGCAGCGCGGCGGGGGGCGGTGGCGGGCGACGCTCTCCGGGCACGCCCGGCCGTGTCCGCGAGCGGTGCGCAGCGGCCCCCGTCCGGGGGGACGTCCCCGGCAGGGCCGTACGGTCCCCGGCCCGAGGGGCGTGGGTATGCAGGTACGGGAGCGGACCGCCCGCCAGGGCGGCGGTCCCTTACGCCGTGGTGATCCGGACATCCGCTTCACCCTTTTCCGCTGGTGAAGGGGCGGACCTTGCCCGGGCGGCCACCGTCCTCGGGGCGCGGGGTCCGAAGCGGCAGGAGGAGCCGGAAGAGGCGGATCACGAGACCGCCCCCACCCCGCCGGGCGCCGGCAGGGCGCCGGCCTCGGCCTGCCGCAGCTCGGTGAGGAGCGCGTGCTGCCCGGCAAGCACCTCGGTGAGGACCCGACGGGCGGCGCACAGCAGCTCCGCGACATCGCCTCCGGCCAGCTCGTAGACGACGGTGGAGCCGCTGCGGGTGGCCGTCACCATGCCCGAGCGGCGCAGCACAGCGAGTTGCTGGGAGAGCGCGGACGGCTCCACCTCGATCGCGGAGAGCAGCCCCCGCACCGGCATCGGCCCGTTCTGGAGCAGTTCCAGCACCCGGATACGGACCGGATGACCGAGCATCCGGAAGAAGTCGGCCTTGGCCTGACAGCGCGGAACCCAGGCACCGTTCATGCCCGCGCCCCGCTTCCGGGGCCGGGCCCGGACCGCGCCGCGCGCACCCGTATCCGTAGCCGTATCCCTACCGGTTCGGCGAAACCGCCCACGCATATCCTCCGCGTTCAGGCCGACCGGCCGTCGCGTCATCTGTTGAATTGCGGAATTCTGCAACTGTAGACGACGGGGTCGGGCAACTTGAATGGGTGTACCGGACAAACCGGGGGCACGCACGGCGCGGACGCCCCGGCGCCGCCCGCTCCACCGGGCCGACGCCACCCCGGCACCCTCCGTCCCCGTCGGCGCCGGGCCGCGGGTTCCGCCGTCCGCCCGGACCGTGGTGTCAGTCTCCGGACCGGCCGAACTCGACTGCCCACAAGGCAAGTTACCGCACACTCGGGCAGGCCCCCTCGCCGCCGGCACGTCCGGGAAGCCGCCGTCCGTGAGGCCGGACCCTCCGGACGCCGCCCCGTACGTTCCGTGTGGAGCGCAGCGCGGCGGAGCGGGCGGGCTGACTCCGGCGGCCCCCAAGGCCCGGGATGCCCCGGACGGCCCCGGACGCGGTGCTCCCCGGCAGGCTCCGAGCGGCCGCCGCCCCCCCCCGTTCGGCGCCATCTCCCGGGGCCGTTGGGGTGATCAAACGCGCCGGCGGCCCTGAGCGGGTGTCGTCGGGCGGGCCTGACGCGTTGGTCTTCCGTGACCCTTTCCCGCGTCCGTCCATGGTTTCTGCCGACCAGCCTCGCGGCCTTCCTGACCGAGGCATGGCCGGACGGATCGGCTGACGACCCGTCGGACGTCCGGCCCGACGCCCCGTCCGGCACGCCGTCCGATACCCGGTCAGGTGATGCCCCGGCCGGCCGCCGGCCGGGTGCCGGGGCGTCCGATGCTGCCGACGAGGACCGCCAGAAACCCGCTGACCGGCCCTGACCGGCCCTGACCGGCCCTCCGGTGCGGCGCCCGGCAGCGGACTTGACGGCGTGTCGAAAGCTGGCCTCTGCACGCACCGTCATCATCGGGTCACCACATGTGGCGAGCGGAAGTGATCGCCCATAGCTTCGCTTCATGGCGCTACGACAGATGAAATACATGGGCTGCGTCGCCGCGATGCTGGTCGGCGGACTGGGCGCGGCATCGCCGAGCGACGCAACGGAACGAATCGTCGTCCACCCCGGTCAGTCGATCCAACGGGCGGTGGACAGAGCGAAGCCGGGTGACACCGTCATCCTCCGGCCCGGCCTCTACCGGGAGAGCGTGGTCATCCGCAAGTCGCGGCTGCGCCTGGTCGGTGCGGGCCCCAAGACGGTGATCGGCCCGACCGGCAAGCGGGCCGGGAACATGTGCGCGAAGGCCGGCAACGGCATCTGCGTCATCGGCACGGCGGGCCGGCCGCTGCGGGACGTCAGCATCCGTTCGCTGACCGTCAAGGGCTTCAAGAAGACCGGCGTCTGGGCCTCCGGCACCGACCGGCTGGCCGTGCGCCACGTGTACGCACGGAACAACGGCGTGTGGGGCATCGCCCAGGAGAAGTCCGTCCGCGGACTGTTCCGGGACAACGTCGTCACCGGCAACGGCGACTCCGGGATCTTCCTGGCCAACACGGTCAAGGAGGAGGGCGGGGCCACCGACACCCGGGGGGCCGCGGTCACCGAGAACTACCTCGCGAGGAACCGGGTCGGCATCACGGTACGCCGCGTCAGAAACCTGGTGGTCGCGCACAACACCATCACCGGGAACTGCGCCGGCGTCTTCGTCGTCGGCGACGAGTCCCGGCCCCGGGCGGGAGCCCTGGCGGTCCGGAACAACACCGTCGTCAAGAACAACAAGTACTGCCCCGCCAACCCCCGCCTGCCGTTCCTCCAGGGGTCCGGCATCGTCCTCACCGGCGCCGAGAAGACGCTGGTGCGGCGGAACCTGGTCCGCGACAACGTCGGCAAGTCCCCGCTCTCCGGCGGCATCGTGCTCTTCCACAGCTTCGTGAAGGCGACCAACCAGCACAACCTCATCATCGACAACCTCGTGCTGCACAACAAGCCGGTGGACCTCGCCGACCGCGACCCCAAGGGCAAGGGGAACCGGTTCATCGACAACATCTGCCGGACCTCACAGCCGCCCGGTCTGTGCCGACGGCACGAGGCGCACGAGGCGCAGCCCTCTTCAATCGGAGAATAGAGGCGCAATGACCACCGTAAGTCCCACCCCCCAGCCGGCCATGCGGCTCAGGGAGCTCGTCTTCGGCGCCGCCTGTGCGGCGGCCGTACGGGCGGCGGCGCAGCTCCGCGTCGCCGACGCACTGGGCGACCGGCCCACCACCGCGGAGGAACTGGCCGCCGCGGTCAAGACCGAGCCGCGGCCGCTGGACCGGCTGCTGCGCACCCTGTCGTGCTACGGGATCTTCGAGGAGACCGACGACGGCAAGTACGTCCACACCGAGATGTCCCGGCTGCTGCGGGAGGACTCCCCCAACAGCCTGCGGTACATCTCGCTGTGGTGCACCGAGCCGTGGACCTGGGCGGCCTGGCCGCGGCTCGACGACGCGGTGCGCACCGGCCGCAGCGTCTTCGACGACCTGTACGGCAAGAGCTTCTTCGAGTACCTGCACCAGGACGCCGGCGACTCGGCCGAGGTCTTCAACCGCGCGATGACCACGTCCAGCAAGCAGTCGGCGCAGGACCTCGCGGACCTGCTCGACCTGAGCGGTGCGTCGTCGGTGGCGGACATCGGCGGCGGCCAGGGGCATGTGCTCGCCAGTCTGCTGGAGAAGTACCCCGCTCTCGAAGGCACCCTGTTCGACCTGCCCACCGTGGTGGCGAACCCGGACCCCCGGCTGCGCGACGGCGGCCCGCTCGCCCCGCGGGTACGGGTCGTGCCCGGCGACTGCCGCGAGGACATTCCGGTCCGGGCCGATGTCTACATCATCAAGAACATCCTGGAGTGGGACGACGAGAGCACCCGCCGGACGCTGCACAACGTCGTCGCGGCCGCCCGTCCCGGGGCCCGCGTCGTGATCATCGAGAACCTTGTCGACGACAGCCCCTCGATGAAGTTCACCACCGCCATGGACCTGCTGCTGCTGCTCAACGTCGGCGGCGCCAAGCACACCAAGGCGAGCCTGGTCAGCCGGATGACGGAGGCCGGCCTGAAGGTCGGCGAGATCCGGGAGGTCAATCCGTACCTGCACGCGTTCGAGTGCACCGTCCCCGAATGAACATGACCCGGCACGGCAGGCCGCCCGGTGAGGAGCGCTCTCCTCACCGGGCGGCCTTGCCCGTGTCCGGGACGGCGCGGGAACCGGGGGATCGCCTCGGCTCCGCGTACGCGTCAGCCGCTGCCGTCGCGCTGCCAGCTGTAGAACTGCTGGGCCATCGCGTCCTTGGGGCTTCGCCAGGTCTCGGGGTCGTACGCGCTGACGAAGGCGGACAGCTTGTCGCTGACGGCGCGGAACTCGGGGTGTTCCGTCACCTTGGCGATCTCGGGGCCGGGCGGCCGGTCGGATTCGATGAGGTGCAGATACACGTCACCGAACTGGAAGAGGGTACGCCGCGAGACGCCGACCAGATGCGGCAGTTCCGTACGGTCGGAGGCCCGGAAGACCTCGGCGATGTCCGGAGCCGAACCGGGCGCCATACGAGCGACGATCAGAGCGTGGTGCATCAAAAAGATCCCTTCATTGCCGCCGGGCGGCGGTCCGCACGCGGCCTGGCGTGCCGTCAGCTGACGGTGGTGGACCGGAGCTCGCGGTCCCGCTGCTCGATGCGGTCGCGGATGAGCTCCATCTGGATCCGGGAGTTGCGGTTGATGAGCTCGGTCATGCCCTTGTCGTCGACCGGGGCGTCGGGCTTCATCGCGAAGTCCTGGGTCCAGTGCATGGAGGTGCCGCCGGGGATCTCGGCGTACTTCCAGTGGATGTCCATGTGCGCGAACGGGCCGGTCTCCACGCGGCGGGCACGCACGGTGCGGTTTTGCCGGTCGATGACGCGCTCGGAGACCCAGCTCCAGACCGTGCCGTTGTCGTCCGGGTGCATCGTCAGCCGGAAGGTGGTCTTGTCACCCTCCCTGGACAGCACCTCGACCGAGGCGTACTCGCTGAACAGCTGCGGCCAGTTCTCGATGTCGTTGGTGATGTCCCAGACGAGGTCGAGCGGCGCCGCGATGGTGATGTCGTTCTCGGTGTGGCCGGACATGTCAGGCTCCTGTCGTAGACACGTTCTCATGGACGGTGGGGACGGTTTGAGCGGCGTTGACGAGGGCGAGGAAGTCGCGCGGCGTCTTGCAGCGCTCCGCGTCGGTCGGCATCGGCCGGCCCTGCCGGTTCTCCAGCTCGCCGACGATGCCCAGGAGGCCGAGCGAGTCCAGGCCGAACTCGTTGAACGTCGCGTCGGGCCGGTTCGCCAGCTCCTTCGGGTCGACGGTGAGCCCGGCGGCGGACTTCATCAGCGCGGCCAGCTCATTGAGCGTCAGTTGAGCGTTCATGTGCGGTTCTCCTTCTCACGAGGGGGACGGGGAGCCCTTCCGCAGCACCATTGCCGCGTTCGAGCCCATCAGCCCCCGGCTCAGCACCAGCGCCGTCCGCAACTCGGCGGGACGGGCCCGGCCGGTCACCACGTCGAGGTCGTGGCAGACGTCGACGACGTTGGGGGTGGGCGGCACGACGCCCTGTTCCATGGAGAGCACCGCGGCCGCGGTGTCCAGAACGGGGGCGCCGCAGTACGCCCGCCCGGTGCCGGTCTTGGGTGCGGTCACCGGGACCTGCGAGGCGTGCCGGCCCAGGGCGTCCGCGATCGCCAGCGCCTCGGCCCGGTCGGCCGCGGGCACGCCGAGCGCGTCCGCGAAGACCACATCGATCTCCTCCGGGGCGCACCTCGCATCCGCCAGTGCGCCACGGATCGCATGCGCGAGCCCGTCCCGGGACTCCTCCCACAGGGAGGCCCCGGTGAAGGTCGCGGCGTGCCCGGCCAGTACGGCCCGGACGCTCGCCCCACGGCTCACGGCCGCCGCCTCTTCCTCGACGATCAGCATCGCGCCGCCCTCGGCGGGGACGAAACCGCAGGCACCGCTGGTGAACGGGCGGTAGGCCCGGGCCGGATCGTCGAGCTTGCTCAGATCGTCGTAGCCGAGCTGGCAGACGACCGAGTAGGGGGCCAGGGGTGCCTCGGCGGCACCCACGACGACGGCATCGGTGCCGCGCCGGATGGTGCGGCCGGCGTGCGCCAGGGCGTCCAGACCACCCGCCTCGTCGCTGGCCACGACTCCGCACGGCCCCTTGAAGCCGCCGCGGATGGAGATCTGTCCGGTGCTCGCCGCGTAGAACCAGGCGATCGACTGGTACGGGCCGACGTGGCGGGAGCCCTGGCCCCAGAGCCGTTGCAGCTCCCGCTGGCCGAACTCGCCGCCACCGGATCCGGCGGCCGTGACGACGCCCACCGCGAACGGTGAGTCGTTGTAGTCGGCACGGCCGAGCCGGGCGTCGTCCAGCGCGAGGTTGGCCGCCGCCATGGCGAAGTGGGTGAACCGGTCGGTCTGGACGAGGTAGCGCTCCTCGATCAGATCCGCCGGATCGAACCCGCGGACCTCACCGGCAACCTTGAGCGGAAGGTGCTCGCACCCCTCACGGGTCACGCGGTCGAGGACGCTGATGCCCTCGACCGTCGCCTTCCAGAAGGTCTCGGTACTCACCCCGTTGGGGGCGATGACACCGATGCCGGTGACGACGGAACGACGTGTTTTCGGGGAGCTCATGATGCCCTCCCACCCTGTCGGGTCAGTACCACCGCTGACTGGAATCCACCGAAGCCGCTGCCGACCGAGAGCACCGAACGCAGCGGCAGCTCCCGTGCGGTCCTGGGCACGTAGTCGAGATCGCACTCCGGGTCCGGAGTCTCGTAGTTGGCCGTGGGCGGCACCACTTGATGGGTGAGCGCCAGCACACAGGCCACGATCTCGATCGCACCGATGGCCCCGAGCGAGTGGCCGACCATGGATTTGATGGAACTCATCGGGATGTTGCGGGCGTGTGCGCCGAGCGACCGCTTGACCGCGGCCGTCTCGTGCCGGTCGTTCTGCTGGGTGCCCGAGCCGTGCGCGTTGACGTAGTCGACCTGGGTGGCGTCGATCCGGGCGTCGCCCAGGGCCCGGTTGATCGCCTCGGCCATTTCCAGGCCTTCCTGGGTGAGACCGGTCATGTGGTACGCGTTGCCGAAGGTGGCGTAGCCACGGATCTCACAGTGGATCGTCGCACCGCGGGCGCGGGCGTGTTCCAGTTCCTCCAGGACGAGGACGGCGCCGCCCTCCCCCATCACGAATCCGTCGCGGTGGGCGTCGAACGGCTTGGAGGCGTGGGCGGGATCGTCGTTGTTCGCGGACGTCGCCTTGATCGCGTCGAAGCAGGCCACGGTGATCGGGGAGATCGGTGAGTCGGACGCGCCGGCGATGCACACATCGACCCGGCCCTCCTCGATCGAGTGGAAGGCGTACCCGATGGCGTCGAGACCGGAGGTGCAGCCCGTCGAGACGGTCTGCACCGGGCCGTGGGCCCCGATCCGTTCCGCCACCGCGGAGGCGAGCGAACTGGGAGAGAACGCCCGCTCCAGATAGCGGCCGGCCGGCCGGTGGTCGACATCCCACCGCGCACCGTGGTTGCTGACGGCGACATAGTCGTGCTCCAGGCGCGTGGTACCGCCGACCGCGGTGCCCAGGGACACCCCGATACGCCAGGGGTCCTCGGTCTCCGTGTCCAGGCCGGCGCTGCGCAGCGCCTCGTCCGCGGCGACCATCGCGAACTGGATGTACCGGTCGGAGCGGGCCACCTCCTCCTCGCTCAGCCCGTGGGCCGCGGGGTCGAAGTCGCACTCGGCGGCGATACGCGAGCGGAACCCCTCCGGGTCGAAGAGGGTGATGCCACGGGTCGCCGTGCGGCCTGCGGACAGCAGGTCCCAGAAGGCGGGCACACCCACGCCGCCCGGAGCGACGATCCCGACGCCGGTGACCGCCACGCGGCGGGTCATGACACCGGCTCCGTGCGTTCCGGTGGTGCGGCCGGTGTGCTCTCTTCCGTGCCCTCGGTGTCGACGTGGCCGAGCTCCGGGCGCGGGGCCAGCGGGCCGAGATGGAAGACCATCCGGGCCTCCACGTCTCCGACATTGCGGAAGCGGTGCCGCATGTACGGGGGGATCAGCAGCCCCTGGTCAGGGCGGAGCGGGTGCGGTTCCCCGTCGAGGTCCACTTCGAGCGAGCCCTGGACGACGTACACGAACTCCTCGGAATAGGGGTGGTAGTGCTCGCCGATGCGCTCGCCGGGCTGCACGAGTGCCATGCCCATGAAGCCGCTCGTGGCGCCCACCGCGCTGGGTGTCAGCATGGCGCGCAGATCACCTCCGCGCCGGCGGTTGGGCTGGGTCTCGCTGAGGTCCACGATGCGTGGGCGGTACGTGGTCATGGCTGCTTCCTCCAGGGGCTGGGGCCGGGGTGTTTGAGGGGAGAGACCTGCTGCGGCCGGGCCCGTTCAGGCGCCGGGTGCCCGGCGGTCCGTGATGAGGGCCATGTCGGCGCGCTCCAGGAAATGTGCGAGCTCCCGGTCGTTGGACAGACCGCCGGCCACTTCGGTGTCCAGCAGACGCCGCAGCACGGCCGTCTTACGAGGACCGCGCACGCCGAGCGCCAGCACGGGATCGCTCTCGATCGGGATCCGGAGATCGATGAGGCGGACGACCACGTCGTCACGCTGGAAGATGGTGCTGCCGGCGATGGGGCAGGCCGCATCGTCCGCTGCCAGCTCGTCCTGGCGGGCGAGCATCTGGGCCAGCGTCATACCGCAGCCTTCCTTGGCGGGGTAGAACAGCGCATGCCGCTTGATGCCGTCGGGCTGCTGTCCGCCCGAGGCGACGTGGTGCACCGCGGGCAGGGCCGCACGGGTGAAGAACACCCGGGCGGAGTTCGGATCGCTGAGGTCGCGGTCCTGCTCCAGATAGGGGTTGATGGCCTCCTCGACGGCCCGGACCTCGGGCTGCTGGGAGATGTGCCGCAGCGCCGCGACCAGGTCGCCCTGCACCTCGACGGCGCGCACGACGCGGTTGCCGTGCATGAAGAGAGAGGTGCGGCGCAGCCGGGTGGTGTCGTCGACCCGGGCCTCCGGGGAGGTGTACCCGGCGAGGATGTCCGCGACCATCGATTCGCTGCCCGGCTTCACGGTGAAGGTCAGCGCGTGCCGGACCACGCCGTCGCCGACGCGGGGGTTGGCCTGCAGGCGGCCCTTGGGAGGCTCGGGCGCGAGGCGGGCGACGTTCGAGGTCTCGCGCAGGACGCTGAAGCGCAGCGACCGGGTGTCACGGACACAGCCGTGCAGCGGCTGGACCATCTTGACGTGTTCCTCGCTGTTGACCCAGGCCAGGAAGGGCGGTGCGCTTTCCCATTCACTGGTGATGAGCCACTGGGAGGGGTTCTCGATGGACTGGCACAGCTGGTCGGTGATGTGTCCGGGGACGGACGCGACCTGGTTGCGCAGGTGCTCGTAGGCTTCGAGGAAGTCCTGCTGGGCTCCGTCGTGGAGGTCCAGAAGCAGCACGACCCTCAGCCGGGAGCCGTCGAAGGCCGACTGGGATATTCGTTCCGACAGCGTTGTCATCGTCTACGCATCTCCTTCGGGGCCCGATGGCCCCAGTGGTGCGTCGTCAGTTCCGGTGCGATCCGGGGGACTGAGCCGGTGGTGGGGGCGGCCCTTTCCGGGTGTTCCGGGGGACGTCCCGGATTCGATCGTCGCCGCGACCCACGGGTGGCGCGAGATCTGTGAGCCATGCAGGTGAACCGTGATCGAACAGGCTCTGAGCCGGGCATTCGTGCTCCATCTGCCGTAAGCGTCCCTGGAGCTGGAGCACGCAATGAATCCCACCGTCGAAGACCGGGTGCCGGTACTCGTCGTGGGCGGGTCCCTGGTCGGCCTGTCCGCGTCGCTGTTCCTGGGACGCCTGGGCATCAGACATCTGCTGGTCGAGAAGCACGCGGACACCTCCCGCCACCCGCGCGGGCGGGGCAACAACGTCCGCACCATGGAGCTGTTCCGGGTGGCCGGAGCGGAGCAGGGGATCCGCGAGGCCGCGTCGGTCCTGGCCGACAACCACGGGATCCTGCAGGCCCGTTCGCTCACCGGCGACGACCAGGAGTGGCTCTTCAAGGAGATCGACCCGGGCGGCGGGCTGGCCCGCATCAGCCCGTCCGCCTGGTGCCTGTGCAGCCAGAACGACCTGGAGCCCGTACTGGTGCGCTGTGCCCGCGAGCACGGTGGTGACCTGCGGTTCTCCACCGAGCTGAGCTCCTTCGAACAGGACGCGCAGGGGGTGCGGGCGACGCTGAGGAACCGGGAGACCGGCGAGCTGTCCACCGTGCACGCGGACTACCTGATCGCCGCCGACGGGCCCCGCAGTCCGGTCCGCGAGCGGCTG
Source organism: Streptomyces sp. NPDC047049 (assembly GCF_040643995.1). Lineage (NCBI taxonomy): Bacteria > Bacillati > Actinomycetota > Actinomycetes > Kitasatosporales > Streptomycetaceae > Streptomyces > Streptomyces sp. NPDC047049. Next base: position 86,332 of record NZ_JBEYVM010000016.1, read on the forward strand.
GGCATCGGCCAGACGGGGCCCGGCGACCTGTTCCACAACGTGAGCATCACCTTCCGCGCGCCGCAGCTCGCCGAGGTCGTGGGCGACCGCCGCTTCATCGCCTGCTACTTGACCCACCCCGAGGCCGACGGCGCCCTGCTGCCGGTCGACAACAAGGCGGACTGGGTCTTCCACGCCCCCTGGCACCCCGACGCGGGCGAGACCCTGGAGGACTTCACCGACGAGCGCTGCATCGACCACATCCGCCGGGCAACAGGCGTACCGGACATGGCAGTTGAGATCACCGGGAAGGCCCCCTGGCACGCTGCCGAGCGGGTCGCCGAGCGGTACGCGGACGGCCGGATCTTCCTCGCCGGCGACTCGGCCCACGAGATGTCCCCCACCGGCGCGTTCGGCTCCAACACCGGCATCCAGGACGCCCACAACCTGGCCTGGAAGCTCGCCGCCGTGCTCAACGGCGCGGCGGGCCCGGAGCTGCTGGCGACCTACGAGGCGGAGCGGCAGCCGGTGGCGCGGGAGACCAGCGCCCGCGCCTCGGCACGCTCGGCCGAGCACAGCCACCCGGGGTACGCACCGGCCCCCGGTGCGGCCGGCGGCCGGCAGCGCGGGGTGCTCACCGTCGCCCTGGGGTACTGCTACCCGCAGGGCGCGGTCGTCGGCGCCGACCCCGCGCTGCCGGTGGTACCCGACCAGATGCGGCTCACGGGCGAACCGGGCACCCGCGCCCCGCACATGTGGCTGCGGGCCGGCGGCGAACGGCGCTCGACCCTCGATCTGTACGAGAAGTCCTTCGTCCTGCTGACCGGTAGCGACGGCGAGATGTGGCGCACCGCGGCCAAGGGCGCCAACGAGGAGTTCTCCCTCGGGCTGGACTGCTACCTGATCGGCACCGGTCCGAACGACGACCTGGCTCCCGAGGACGGCGCCGACTGGGCCGAGAAGCACGGGACGACGCCCGAGGGTGCGGTGCTGGTGCGCCCCGACGGGTTCGTGGCGTGGCGGGCCGAGGGGCGGGTGGCCGACCCCGAGGCGGCGCTGCGGGAGGTTCTTGCCGCGCTGCTGTGCCGGAGCTGATCCGCCCGGCGCACCCCCGCCCCGTACCCACAGCGAGGGCCGGGCGGGGCGACGGACAAGACTGTCGTTGACGGAGGGGCCGGTGGAGCGTCCACCGGCCCCTCCGTCACGCGCGAACGTATCTTCTGCCCGTCACCACCGCAGGGGCATCTCGGGACCGCCCCGGCCGCGTCCCGCAACTCGGGGGCCGATTTCCGGTTGAGTCCGGACATGGACGCCAAGAAGCCCGCCGCACACCCCTTTCAGCGGATCTCCCTGCCCCACCAGCCGCCGGCCCTGCCGCCGCCGGCCCTGCCGCCCCCCGCCCCGCAGGCGCGCCGCCCGGCCGCGGAGGAGACACCGATCTTCGACCAGCTGCTCAAGGAGTGGCGCGCGGGGGCGATCCGGCCGGTCGTGTCCTGGCCGGTCGACGATCCGGGGAAGACCGGGACGGGCGGCGTGGTTGGCACGGATGATGGCCGTCCGTATCCGCGGCCCCGTGACGAGGAGCATGCCCGTGAGCCTGTACGACATCCCCCTGCGCACCCTGACCGGTGAGCCCGCTTCGCTCGCCGGCTACCGGGGCAAGGCCCTGCTGGTGGTGAATGTGGCGTCCAAGTGCGGGCTGACCCCGCAGTACTCCGGTCTGGAGCGGCTGCAGCAGCGCTACGCCGACCGTGGTTTCACTGTGCTGGGCTTCCCCAGCAACCAGTTCGCGGGCCAGGAGCCCGGCACCGCCGAGGAGATCGCCACCTTCTGCTCGGCGACGTACGGCGTGAGCTTTCCGCTGTTCGAGAAGACCGACGTCAACGGCGCGGACCGGCACCCGCTGTACACGGCGCTGACCGGCACCGAGGACGCCGAAGGGGCGGCCGGTGACGTCCAGTGGAACTTCGAGAAGTTCCTGATCGATCCCCAGGGCCGGGTCGCGGGCCGCTTCCGGCCGCGCACCGAGCCGGAGGCGGAGGAACTGGTCACCGCCATCGAGGCGGCCCTGCCGGCCTGAGTTCCGGTGCCGCGCCGCCGGGCCGTGGGCGGGGGCGGTCCGTCGGCGCTCTGCGGCATACGGCCCGGCGGCGGCATGGCGTCCGGCGGCCGGGCGGCGAGGCGCGGGTCAGGCGACGGCCGTGCCCGCGGCGTCCGTGGCCGTGTCCGGGATCGCGGCCGTATCCGTGACCGCGGCCGATCCGGAGGGTCCGGCGGCTCCGCCCCCGTCGTCGCCCCCGGTCTCGTCGGACAGGATCTCGAAGCTGCCGGTCAGCCCGGTCATCCGCAGCAGCCGGGCGACGCTGCCGCCGCCGAAGACGCCGGTCAGCCGCAGGCGGCCGCCGCGCTGCCGCGTCCGGTAGCGGGCGCGGCTCAGCAGGGACAGTCCGGCGCAGTCGATGAACGTGACCGCACGGACGTCGACCACGAGGTCGGTGCCCTGCGTACCGGTGATCTCGTCCAGCCGGTCGGACAGCACCGACACGGCGAGAATGTCCAGCTCACCACGGAGTTCCAGCACGGTCGTGCCGCCCGCGGCGCTGCTGGGTCCCACGAGTCTCGGGTAGTACTGACCTGTATCCATCGGCCCGGCCCACTTTCGTGCCGAGGCGCGGGATATGGCCACGCGTCTGCGGCGGAGATGTTCGGAAGGTGTGGGGGGCGCCCGGCGCGATCCGGGCGGTTCGGCCCGTTACCGGGTCGTCGGTGGTGCGGCGGTGTGTTGTCTGAGTCCCTGTGTTTCTGCTGCTGTGCCCGTAGTTGTCTACGGCTTACCCGCGGGCCGCGCCCTCAAAGTCCCGGCGTGCGCCTGAGCTTCAGGTTGTCTCAAAGTCGCCCCCGGCGGGCGTGGCCAAGATAGATGACCACGAGCCGGGCCGCGGGGTCTGACAGGCAGCGCGGGCCGCCGGATCCCGAGCACTCCCTGCACCGCCACCCAGGTGACCGGCCCGCCGACCGCCTTCCCGGCACCCACCCGGGCACGCATCCCGGGAGCCCCCAATAGCACTCTTTCGGGCGAATTACACTGTCCGGACCGCCGGAAAGTGAGAGGTGTGTCCTGAAGCCGCCGGAGCCCGCGGGAGATCTCCCCGACCGCACCGCGCAAAGCCTGCGCGAGCTCGCCGGTGGGCCGGCCTCCCGGCTTCCGCAGCTGCTGGAGGCGATGGCGGCCGTCGGCTCCGACCACGACCTCGGCCGCGCTCTGGGCCGCATCGCCGAGACCGCCGCCTCCCTCACGGGTGCGCGCCACGCCGCCGTCAGCCTCCGCGACGAGGACGGCGACGGGCCCGGCGAGCCGGTCACCCACGGCACACCCCCCGAAGGCGAGCCGCCCGCCGGAGGCTTTCTGGAGGTGCCCGTCCAGGTACAGGGCGAGCTGTTCGGCACGCTGTCCGTCGCGGGGAAGGGCGACGGCGGGCAGTTCAGCGACGCGGATCGGCACCTGGTGCGGATACTGGCCACCGAGGCCGGTATCGCCCTGAGCAATGCCCGGCTGCACTCCGCCGCCCGGCAGCGCCGGCGCTGGATCGACGGCGCGGCATCCATCACCACGGCCCTGCTGGCCGGGCCCGAGACCGGCTCGACGACCGCCAACGCCCTCACGGTCGTCGCGGAGAAGGGCCGGGAGCTGGCCGAGGCGGCGACCGGAGCGGTCCTGCTGCCGCACGCCGAGGGCGGTATGGAGGTCGTGGCGATCTCCACCGCGCTGTCCGAGGCCGTACGGACCGAGGCGTACCGCGGCAGGATTCCGCCACGGAGTCCGGTCGTGCACCAGATACGCGCCGGGCTCGCGGTCTTCTCCGACGACCTCGCCGACGACCCGCGCTCGATCTCCCCGATATCGCGGCACTACGGCCCGACGATGCTGCTGCCACTGCGCAGCAGCGGGCGGGTACTGGGCGCCCTCGCACTGTGCCGGATGTCCGGCGACCGACGCTTCAGCCACACCGAACGGACCCTGGGCACGCAGTTCGCCGCGCAGGCCGCGGTGGCGCTCGTGCTGGCCGACCGGCACCGGGACCGCGAGCGGCTGGCCGTCTTCGAGGACCGCGACCGCATCGCCCGCGATCTGCACGATCTGGTCATCCAGCGGCTGTTCGCCACCGGGATGCTGCTGGAGACCGCCCGGCGCAAGGCGCTGGTGCCGGAGGTACGGGAGGGGGTGGGCCGGGCGGTCGACGAACTGGAAGCCACGATCCAGGAGATCAGAACGGCCATCGTCGCGCTGCAGCAGGGGCCGCCCGAGGCGCCGCCCGGCCTGCGCACCCGCGTGCTGCGGGAGGCCGGCGCGGCCACCGCGGCGCTCGGCACCCGGCCGTCGGTCCGGTTCACCGGTCCGGTCGACACCCGGGTCGACGGCAAGGGCGCCCGTGAGCTGCTGGCGGCACTCCGCGAGGCGCTGGCGGACGTGACGGCCCCGGCCCCGGCCCCGGCCCCGTCACGGGCGCCGGCCCGGGTGGAGATCGCCGTGGACGTCACCGCCTCGCTCCCCGACGGCCGGCCGGGCATCCGGCTGACGGTGACCGGCCCGGACGGCGCCGGCCGGCCCCTGATCTGGGAGCGCCCGCTCCGCGGCGGGTGCGACGCCTGAGCCGCCCCCGGCCCCCTGTACGGCGCGCCCGGCGGGTGAAACCACCGGAATCGCTTGACCTCAACATTGGTTGAGGTCATACGTTCCTCGTATATCGCCGGTCACGCACGGCGATCCCGTGACGACCCGGCACACCGGAGGCCACCCATGGACATGGAAGTCACCGCCTGGCATGCGCTGCACAGCACGATGGCCGCGCAGCAGGGCAGACGCCGCTTCTCCCGCGGCACCCTGCGCCGCATCACGGCCTTCGCCCGGCCGCACCGCCGCCGTCTGCTGTGGTTCCTGGTCCTGAGCACGGTGACCGCGATGCTCGCGGTGGCCACCCCGCTGCTGGCCGGCCGGGTGGTGGACGCGATCGTGGGCGGCGACTCGGCGTCCCTCGTCCTCGGGCTGTCCGGGCTGATCGCCGCGATCGCGGTCGCCGAGGCCGGTCTGGGGCTGGTGACCCGCTGGCTGTCGGCGAGCATCGGAGAGGGGCTGATCCTGGACCTGCGGACGACCGTGTACGACCACGTCCAGCGGATGCCCATCGCCTTCTTCACCCGCACCCGCACCGGAGCGCTGGTCAGCCGCCTGAACAACGATGTGATCGGCGCCCAGCGGGCCTTCAGCGACACCCTGTCCGGGGTCGTCAGCAATATCGTGACGCTGCTGCTCACCCTCGTGGTGATGCTCGGTCTGTCCTGGCAGATCACCCTCATCGCGCTGGTGCTGCTGCCGGTGTTCGTGCTGCCCGCCCGCCGGGTCGGCCGGCGGCTGGCGGCTCTGCGCCGGGAGGGCGCCGACCACAATGCGGCGATGGGCACCCAGATGACGGAGCGGTTCTCCGCGCCGGGCGCCACCCTCGTCAAGCTGATGGGCCGCCCGGACCGGGAGTCCGCCGAATTCGCCACCCGGGCCCGCCGGGTGCGCGACATCGGGGTCCGTTCGGCCATGGTCCAGACGTACTTCGTCACCGCGCTCACCCTGGTCTCCGCCCTGGCACTCGCCGTCGTCTACGGCCTGGGCGGGTACCTCGCGCTGCGCGGACAACTGGAGCCCGGCGCGATCGTCTCCCTGGCCCTGCTGCTCACCCGGCTCTACGCCCCGCTGACCGCGCTGTCCGGCGCCCATATCGAGGTGATGAGCGCGCTGGTCAGCTTCGAGCGGGTCTTCGAGGTGCTGGACCTCAAGCCGCTGATCTCCGAGAAGCCGGATGCCCGCGCGGTCCCCGAGGGCCCGGTGTCCGTGGAGTTCGACTCCGTCCGCTTCGGCTACCCGTCCGCCGACAAGGTCTCGCTGGCCTCCCTGGAGGAGGTCGCCACCCTCGACACCCGGGGCGGCGAGGAGGTCCTGCACGGCATCTCCTTCCGTGCGGAGCCCGGCCAGATGGTCGCCCTGGTCGGCTCCTCGGGCGCCGGCAAGTCGACCGTGGCCCAGTTGCTGCCCCGGCTGTACGACACCGACTCCGGCGCGGTCCGGCTGTCCGGCGTGGACGTCCGCGAACTGACCGCCGCCTCGCTGCGCGACGTCCTGGGTATGGTCACCCAGGACGGGCATCTCTTCCACGACACGATCCGCGCGAACCTGCTGCTGGCCAGGCCGGAGGCGGCCGAGGAGGAGCTGTGGGACGCGCTGCGCCGGGCGCGTCTGGAGGACTTGATCGCCGGACTCCCGGACGGGCTGGACACCGTCGTCGGCGAGCGGGGCTACCGCCTCTCGGGCGGCGAACGGCAGCGGCTGACCATCGCCCGGCTGCTGCTCGCCCACCCCCGGGTGGTGATCCTGGACGAGGCCACCGCCCATCTGGACAACACCTCCGAGGCGGCGGTGCAGGAAGCACTCACCGAGGCCCTTGACGGCCGTACCGCACTGGTCATCGCCCACCGGCTGTCGACCGTACGGGCCGCGGATCTGATCCTGGTCGTCGAGGGCGGACGGATCGTCGAGCGCGGCACGCACGAGACGCTGCTGGCCGCGGACGGGCGCTATGCGGAGCTGTACCGGACGCAGTTCACCGACTCGGAGGAGCGGCGGGAGGCCGCCGGGGAGGCCCGGCGGGCGGATTCCGGTCCGGATGCCGTGCCGGAATCGGCGCTGGTGAACTGACGCCGCGCCGGACGGCCCCCGCCTCTTGGCGGGGGCCTCGCGGATGCCGAAAACTGAGATGATGACGCAGCGCGCGGAACACTCCACTGTCATGGACCGCCTCGCCCTCGATGATCTGATCACCGGGTACGCCATCGCCGTGGACGACGGCGACTGGCCCGGCTACCGGGCCCTGTTCACCCCGGACGGCCGGGCCGACTACCGCTCCGCGGGCGGCATCGAGGGCGGCGTGGACGAGATCGCCGTCTGGCTCGGCGAGATGCTGCAGCACTTCGCCATCCGGCAGCATCTGATCGTCAACCGCCGCATCACCCTCGCCCGCCGGGACGGTGCCTCCGGGGACTCCGCCACCGTCCAGGCCGACTACTTCAACCCGATGCGGCTCGCCGGGCCCGCCACGGAGGGCGGGGGCGGCCCGACCGCCCCCAATTACACCTGCGCCGGCCGCTACGAGTTCACCGCCCGGCGCACCGCCGACGGCTGGCGGCTGACCGGCGTCGTCGTCCACGAGAAGTGGCGTGAGGTATGGGTCGACGGTGAGTGACCGCCCCCGCCGGGAGTCCCCCGGTCCGGCCGTTGCGGCGGCCGCTCTTTCCCCGGTCGGCCCCGCCGCGCACACTGGCCGTCCGACCGGGCAGGACCGGAAGCGGGCCGGCCGCATCCAGGGAGGCCGCATGGACACACCGTCAGGCCGTCCGGCGCGGTGGCTCGGCTCCCCCTGGACCCGGGGCGTGGCCGCCGCGCTCGCCGGTGCGGTGCCGGCCCTCACCTTCCCCGCGCCGTCGTGGTGGTGGCTGGCGTATGTCGCGCTGGTGCCCTGGCTGCTGCTGGTGCGGTCGGCACCGACCCGCCGGCGGGCGGCGCTGGACGGCTGGCTGGGCGGCACCGGCTTCATCCTGGCCGTCCACCATTGGCTGCTGCCCAGCCTGCACATCTTCATCCTCGTGCTCGCCCTGCTGCTCGGTGCGTTCTGGGCCCCCTGGGGAGTGCTGGTGCGCGTGCTGCTGGGGGACGCGCCGGCGGCGGGCGGGGCGGCGCGCGGGGGGCCCGCGCGGACGAGGTCCGGGGAAGCCTCTGCGGCAGGGCGGCTGGCGACGGGCGCACGGTGCACCGCCGCGCTGGTGCTGGTGCCCTCGGGCTGGCTGATGGTGGAACTGGTCCGTTCCTGGGAGTACTTGGGCGGCCCCTGGGGGCTGCTGGGCGCCAGTCAGTGGCAGGTGCCGCCCGCGCTGCGGCTGGCGTCGGTCGGCGGGGTGTGGCTGGTGAGCCTGCTGGTGGTGGCGGTGAACACGGCGGTGGCCGAGCTGATCGCCCGCCCGGCGGCACGGCTGCCCGCCGTCGCCGGGCTGCTGGTGTGCGCGCTGGCGGCCACCGTGGCCTGGTTCTGGGCGCCGGTCCCCCGCATCACCGGCACGGTGCGGGTCGCGGTCGTCCAGCCGAACCGGACCGGCACCCCCGCGGCCCGCCTGGACCGCAGCGAGGCCCTGACCCGGTCGCTGGCGGGCCGCGGGGTGCGCCTGGTCGTCTGGGGCGAGAGCAGCCTCTACACGGACCCGGCGGACCACCCGGCGCTCGCCGCCCGCCTCGCCGCCCTCTCCCGGCGGACCGGCGCCGAGCTGCTGATCAACGCCGACTCCGCGCACGCCGAACGGCCGGGCATCTCCAAGAGCGCGGTCCTGATCGGCCCGGACGGACCCACCGGGGACCGCTACGCCAAGATGCGGCTGGTGCCCTTCGGCGAGTACATACCGTTCCGGTCCGTACTGGGCTGGGCGACGCGGGTCGGCAAGGCGGCCCCCAGCGACCGGCTGCGCGGCACCGGCGAGGTGGTGATGCCGGTCGCCGCCGCGGGCGGGCTGCGCATCGGGCCACTGGTGTGCTTCGAGACCGCCTTTCCCGACATGAGCCGCCATCTGGCGCGCGACGGCGCCCGTGTGCTGGTCGCCCAGTCCTCGACCTCGACCTTCCAGGACAGCTGGGCGCCCGCCCAGCATGCGTCACTGGCCGCGCTGCGGGCCGCGGAGACCTGGCGGCCCATGGTGCACGCCACGCTCACCGGCATCAGTGCGGTGTACGGCCCCCGGGGTGAGCAGATCGGCGAACGCCTGGGCACCGACCGCAGTGCGGCGGCCGTCTACGATCTGCCGCTGGCCGCGGGCACCAGCCCGTACACCCGGTTCGGTGACTGGGCGGTGTACGGGGCGATGGGTGCGCTGGTGCTCGCCGGCGGGTACGTGGGGCTGCGGGCGTTCAGCAGGCGGACTGCGCGAGCGCGTCGGTGATCACCCGTTCGCACAGCTCATGGGTGCGCAGGGCGTCCTCGGCGGACGCCTGCCGGCCGGCCCGGACGTCGTCCAGGAACGCCAGGACGATCTGCTCGATGCCGCGCTGCCGGGCGACCGGCACCCAGTCGCCGCGGCGCCGGATGCTCGGCTGCCCCTTGTGGTCGATGACCTCGGCGAGATTGACGACCTGGCGCTTGGTGTCCTGTCCGGAAACGTCCAGGATCTCCTCGGTGGATCCGCTCAGGCGGTTCATGGTGCCGAGAGCGGTGAAGCCGTCACCGGAGAGCTGCAGCACCACATGCTGCATCAGCCCGTCACGGATCCGGGCCCGCACATCGATGTGGTCGATCTCGCCGGGGACGAGGAACCGCAGGGTGTCCACGACGTGGATGAAGTCGTCCAGCACGAGCGTGCGCGGGTCCTCGGGCAGTCCGATCCGGTTCTTCTGCATCAGGATCAGATCGCGGGCGTGCTCGCGGCACTGGGCGTAAGCGGGAGCGAATCGGCGGTTGAAGCCGACGGTGAGCCCCACTCCACGGGCTTCGGCGAGCGCGACGAGGCGCTGGGAGGTGGCGAGTTCGTAGGAGAGCGGCTTGTCGACATAGGTCGGCACACCTGCTTCGATCAGCCGGTTCACGATCTCGGGGTGGGCGGCGGTGGCGGCGTGCACGAAGGCCGCGTCCAGACCGGTGGCGAGCAGCGAGTCCAGGTCGCCGTGGAGCCGTGCCCCGGGCAGCCGGTGAGCGGCGCCGACGCGTTCGAGGGTGGCCGGGGTGCGGGTGTGCAGATGCAGTTCGAGCCCGGGTTGGGTACTCAGCACGGGGAGGTACGCCTTCTGGGCGATGTCGCCGAGTCCGATGCAGCCGACCTTCACTCGTGCTCCTTGGGTTGCGCCGCGGCCCTGGTGCCTCGCGTGCCGGAAGCATACGTGCCGGCCATGGCCCCTACGGCGTCGCCCGCATCGTCCTGCGAGAAGCCGCCCGCCCCATCCGGCGGCGCCGAGCACGCCGCCTCACCGGGCGTAGACCACGGTTCTACGGGGTGTGGCGCGCGGTGCCGTCGAGCCGTAGCTGGAGCCGGTCGATGGCGTCCCGCAAGCCCTGGCGGTATTCGCCGTCGGCGAGGGCGTTGACCGAGGCCCGGGCGCGCCGCAGCTGCGCCCGCGCATCGGCAGGCCGGTCCAGGGCGGCGTAGTCGGCCGCGATATTGAGGTGCAGCGAGGGGAAGAATGCCCGGAGGGCGACGAGGGGGTGGCGGGGGCCGGGGCCGTCGGCCACCTTCGGCGCTTCCGGCGCGTCGGTGTTCCCGGGCCGTTCGGTGACAAAGCCCTCGGCCGCTTCCAGGGCCCTGAGGTCCCAGTCGAGCTCGTCCCTGGGGTCGTCCTGGGTGTCGGCCATGTAGTGGGCGAGAGTGCAGCGGTGGAAGGCGTCTCCGTGCGGCCCGATCTCGTGCCACAGCGCCGAGAGACGGTTGCGTGCCTCTTCCCGGTCGCCCGCGCGATGCAACATGATCGCCTGGCCGATCCGGGTCAGCATCCCGTCCTCGGGCGTCGCCTCCCGCCGCTTGTCCACCACCGTGCACTCCGTATCCGCTCACCACGGTCACTGCCGTTCCCCCGACGCTAACCGCCGGAGGGGACCTGCGCGCGGTGTGCGCGACGCACCGGGTGGTGGACTCCCCCGCCATGATCGGCCGGACGGGCCGGACGGCTCAGCCCAGGTCAGGGATCCGCCAGTCGATCGGGGTGTGCCCCTGTGCGGCGACCGCCGCATCGATCTGGGTGAAGGGGCGGGAGCCGAAGAACTTCTTCGCCGACAGCGGGGAGGGGTGCGCACCCTGCACCACGGCATGCCGCTCCTCGTCGATCAGCGGCAGCTTCTTCTTGGCGTAATTCCCCCAGAGCACGAAGACCGCCGGGTCGGGCCGGGAGGCCACGGCACGGATGACCGCGTCGGTGACCTTCTCCCATCCCTTGCCCTTGTGCGAATTGGGCTCGGCCTCGCGGACCGTGAGGACGGCGTTCAGCAGCAGCACTCCCTGCTGGGCCCAGGGCATCAGATATCCGTTGTCCGGAACCGGGTGGCCCAGTTCCTCCTTCATCTCCTTGTAGATGTTGCGCAGCGACGGCGGTGTCTTGACGCCGGGCTGCACGGAGAAACACAGTCCGTGCCCCTGGCCGGCGCCGTGGTACGGGTCCTGTCCCAGGATGAGCACCTTCACCTGGTCGTAGGGCGTCGCCTCCAGCGCCGCGAAGACCTGCTCGCGGGGCGGGTAGACGGGACCGGCGGCCCGCTCCTGCTCGACGAAGTCGGTGAGCTCCTTGAAATAGGGCTTCTCCAACTCCTCGCCGAGGACCCCGCGCCAGGATTCGGGCAGCATGTCGGTCACCACGTCAACAACCTCCGGTGTGCATTGCGTTCTCACTCCCAGAACCTACCGGCGACCACTGACAATGCCGTCCGAGGGCCGGTGGCCACGGTACCGGCCGCCCCGGTACCGGCCGCTGTGCCCAGCCGGTCCCCCGGCCATCTCCCCGGCAGGTCCGCCGGCGAACGAACGTGGTGCCGGCTCCCGACGGGGACCGGCACCACGGACGCTGTCTCCTGGAGCGCACACCACGGCAGGGCCTCCGGGCCCGCCCGGTGCCGTCAGACGCCGACGTTCAGGAACAGTCCGCCGTCCACGACCAGGGTCTGGCCGGTGATCCAGCCGGCGGCGTCGGACAGCAGGAAGGCCGCGGCCCCGCCGATGTCCTCCGGGACACCGAGCCGCCCCATCGGGTAGCCGGCCGCCGCCTCCTCCTCACGGTTCTCGTACAGCGCCGCCGCGAACTTCGTCTTGACCACCGCCGGCGCGATCGCGTTGACCCGCACCCCGGGGGCGAACTCGTGGCCGAGCTGCAGCGTCAGGTTGATCATGGCGGCCTTGCTGATCCCGTACGCACCGACGAAGGGCGAGGCATTGAGGCCGGCGATCGAGGCGATGTTGACGATCGCGCCGCCGTTGTCCTTCTGCCAGGCGTGCCAGGTGCGCTGCGCGAAGCCCAGTGCCGAGACGACATTGGTCTCGAACACCTTGCGCGCGACGCCCAGGTCGAGGTCGGCGACAGGGCCGAACACCGGGTTCGTACCGGCGTTGTTGACGAGGTAGTCGACGCGGCCGAAGGTCTCCATCGCGCGCTCGACGGTGACGGCCTGGTGGGCCTCGTCATGCGCCTTGCCGGCGACGCCGATCACCCGGTCCGCGCCCAGCTTCTCGGCGGCCTCCTTGAGGGAGTCCTCGTTGCGGCCGGTGATGACGACCCGGTCACCGCGGGCCACCAGTGCCTCGGCGATGCCGTAGCCGATGCCGCGGCTGCCGCCGGTGACCAGCGCCACCTTGCCGGTGAGCTCGGGGAGCCCGCTGTCCTGCTCGGTCATGTCCTGTACTCCTGGAGTCGGTGGGGCGGTCAGTTGAGCGGGCCGCCGGCGACGTACATGACCTGGCCGGACACGAAGCCGGCCGCCTCACCGGTGAAGAAGGCGATGGCGTTGGCGATGTCCTCGGGGCGGCCGACGCGCTGCACCGGGATCTGGGTGGCGGCCGCGGCCTGGAACTCCTCGAAGCCCATGCCGACGCGCTCGGCGGTGGCGGCGGTCATGTCGGTGACGATGAAACCGGGGGCGACGGCATTGGCGGTGACGCCGAACTTGCCGAGTTCGATGGCGAGGGTCTTGGTGAATCCCTGCAGACCGGCCTTGGCCGCGGAGTAGTTGACCTGGCCGCGGTTGCCGAGCGCCGAGCTGGAGGAGAGGTTCACGATCCGGCCGAACTTGGCGTCCACCATGTGCTTCTGGCAGGCGCGGGACATCAGGAAGGCACCGCGCAGGTGCACGTTCATGACCGTGTCCCAGTCGGTCTCACTCATCTTGAACAGCAGGTTGTCGCGGAGCACACCGGCGTTGTTGACGAGGACCGTCGGGGCGCCGAGCTCGGACGCGACACGGGCGACCGCCGCGTCGACCTGCTCGGCGTCGGAGACGTCACAGCCGACCGCGATGGCCTTGCCGCCGGCCTTGGTGATCGTCTCGACGGTGTCCTTGCACGCCGCCTCGTCGAGGTCCAGTACGGCGACCGCGCGCCCCTCGGCGGCCAGGCGGACGGCGGTGGCCGCGCCGATACCGCGGGCCGCGCCCGTCACGATGGCAACGCGCTGCTCGGTGGTGGACATGCGGGTTCTCCTCACCCTCGAAACCTCGACAAGCGGTCCGCCCCACCGATCCCGTGGGTGAGCAACCGCTTAGTACCCTGAGCAGGGCTGACGCTAGAAGCCCGGCAACCCGCTGTCAACGCCCCACCACCGCGCCGTTGCACACCTCACCTGCAAGGCAGGCCGGAGCCTGGCGCGATCACGTCACCCGACCGCGCCACGCGAAAGGGCGCCCGGTTCCGCACCGGAGACGGAACCGGGCGCCCTGACCGGCGGACCCGCAAGACCTCAGCGCACCCTCAGCGCACCAACAGCTCCATCAGCCGCTCGACCTCGGCAGCGGGATCTGCGGTCAGGCCGGTATGCACCGGGCCCGGCTGGACGATGGTGCTGCGCGGCGCCATCAGCCAGCGGAAACGGCGTCCCGCGTCGTCCCCCGCCGCCTGTCCGGCCCGCTCGCCGCCCCGGCAGATGCCCTCGACGGCACCGAGCGCGGCCCGCACCCCGGCCACGTCGGTCGTGGGGTCCAGGGCCAGCAGCCGGGCCTCGTCCAGATGGGTCCTGGCCTCGACGAAGCGCCGGGCGTGGCAGTACACGACCACACCGGCATTGATCATCTCGCCACGCTCGACCCTGGGTACGACCTTCAGCAGCGCGTACTCGAAGACATCGCGCCCGTTGTGCAGACCGGTCACTTCACTGCCCTCCGTACCAGCCGTGCGGCCAGCCATTCCGGTGCCTGCGAGGGCTTGTCCTCGGTGGGCTCCCCGAGGGTGATCCGTTCGCTGATCGTCCCGGCGCGGGCCAGCAGCGTGCTCACATATGCCTGGCGCAACGCGTCCGGGGAATCGAAGCCGGGCTCGCCGCCCAGCCATTCGTCCGGCACCTCGGCCGCGATCCCGGTCAGCAGCTCCTCGGTGATCAGCGGAACGAACTCCTCGGCAGCCGCCGCGATATCCGGCCCGAAGGTGGCCAGCACATGGTCGGAAGCGTTGTACGGCCGGGCCGAAGCCTTGTGCGCACTCGGCCAGTTGTGGTGCCAGATCATCGCCGCGCCATGGTCGATCAGCCACAGTTCGCCGTGCCAGACCAGCAGATTGGGATTGCGCCAGGACCGGTCGACGTTGTTGATCAGGGCGTCGAACCACACCACCCGGCCCGCCTCGCGCGCACTCACCTCGAAGGCGAGCGGATCGAAGCCCAGCGCCCCGGGGAGGAAGTCCATCCCCAGGTTGAGCCCCCCGCTGGCCTTCAGCAGCTCCTGGACCTCCTGGTCCGGCTCCCCCAGCCCGATGACGGGATCGAGCTGCATCCGCACCAGCTCCGGCACCCGCAGCCCGAGCCGCCGGCCCAGCTCTCCGCAGATCACCTCGGCAACGAGCGTCTTCCGCCCCTGCCCGGCACCGGTGAACTTCATCACGTAGGTACCGAGGTCGTCGGCCTCGACGATCCCCGGAAGCGATCCGCCTTCACGCAACGGCGTGACATAGCGGGTCGCCATGACTTCGGTCAGCATTTTGCCAGGCTATAGGACTGCAGGAGTGCTCGGCCTTTCCATTCGCACCGCCCCCTATGACGCACACGCCCGGAGCCGGCCACGCTCAGCTTTGGGGAGATTCTGGAGAGTTTGCTCCACGGTGACGTCGGGCCCCTGGGCCCGGTGACTGCAGCCGAGTTGCTGCTTGTGATGAGCGATCAGAGTTCAGCTCCTGCCGTGGCAGGATCAGGCGGCATGAGGACAGAACAGGCGGATCGGCCCGTCGCCCTGGTCAGCGGGTCCACGTCGGGGATCGGGGAGGCCGTCGCGCGGCGGCTGGCCAGGGACGGGATGCGGGTCGTCGTGCACTCGCGGCGGAGTGCGGAGGCCGGTCAGGCTCTGGCGGCGGAGCTCGGCGGTGCGTACGTGCAGGCCGACCTGGCGGTGGAGGAGGAGGCCCGCGGGCTGGTCGAGGCGGCGCTCGGCCGGTACGGGCGGCTGGACGTGCTGGTGAACAACGCGGGCATCAGCTGGCCGATCCCGCACGACGACCTGGCCGCGGCGACGCCGGCAGACTGGCGGCAGCTGCTGGAAGTCAATTTGATCGCGCCATGGGTGCTGTGCACGGCGGCACTTCCGGCGCTGCGTACCTCCCCTGCGGGCGGCAGCATAGTGAACATCACCAGCCACGCGGGGGTGCGCCCCAAGGGCTCGTCGGTGCCGTACGCGGCGAGCAAGGCCGCGCTCAATCACGTGACGCGGCTGCTCGCGGCCGCGCTCGGGCCCGAAGTGCGGGTCAACGCGGTGGCTCCGGGGCTGGTGGACACGCCGATGACGAAGGACTGGGCGCACGCGCACGAACTGTGGCGGGACCGCGCGCCCATGCGGCGTCCGGCACAGCCCGCCGACGTGGCCGACCTGGTGGCCTCGGTGATCGACAGCACCTATCTCACCGGCGAGGTCATCGTGATGGATGGCGGGCTGAATCTGACCTGAGGGCCCTGACTGGCTTTACGCATACCAGTTCCCCAGGGGTTGTTCCCGTCCCCAGTGGTTGTTCCCGTCCCCGCGAACGCACTGCGGCCCCGACTCCGGCGTCCGGATCGGGGCCGTGCGGTGTGAGGCGTCAGTTGTCCGTGCCGTCGCCGGGGACCGCGTCGGCGGGGGTGGTGTGCCAGTTGGTGACGATGGGCCTGTCGACCGTGACGGAGCCGGTGGAGACGCTCGCCGGGTTCGGGTCGGAGGTGCCGATGGCGGCGATGAGGAACGTGAACTCGACGCCGTCATTGTTGTTGGTGGTCTTGGGGTTGACCCCGGCGTAGGCGGTCTTGGAGCCGCTGAGCGTGATCGCCGGGCCGACCGCCTGCTCGGCGGGTTGCGCCTCGATGCCCTTGGAGCCGAAGGAGACCGAGGGCAGCCCGCTGGGGATCGTGCAGGTGATGCCGGGCTTGGCGCGGGCGGACAGCAGGATGTAGCCGCCCGCCTGAGTCTCGGAGCGCGCCGAGAACTTCAGATCGTTGGCCCCGCAGGACTGCCCGTAGCCCTTCTTGTCACCGGACGGGCCCGGCTTGGAGCCCGACGAGGACGAACCGTCCTTCGACGACGTGCCCCCGTTCGAAGAAGAACCGGCCTTCTTGCCGCTGCCCGAGCCCTCCTGGGACGCACCGCTCGACGATTCCGCGGTGGCCTTGGCGGATGCCGCGGCGTCGCCGGCCGAGGCCGACCCGCTACCGCCGTCCTTGCCGCAGGCGGTGACGGTCACCGCGAGCGCTACACCGGCAGCCGCGGTGAGCGCGACACGTCGTATGCGGGCGGTGCAGGTGCGGTTCACAGGTACTCCTCGTTGCGTTCAGGGAGAGAGGGGCCGGGCTGAAGCCCCGTCAGCCCCTCGTCGGTGTCCCTATTCTCACTCACGCCACTGCCGGCCCTACGCACGGGTAACACCCGAATCGGCGGGCCGGTCCGCGGTGTTGGCTCCAACGGGGACACGACGGCCGACCGGACTTCTGAAAGCGATCACATGACGGGCGAATTCGATCCTGACGCTCAAAAAGAGAGCGAGTCAGGCATGTTTTCGGACGTCCACGGCCGAACCGCCCCCAAGGGGCGCTCGCATGGCTAGCATCAAGGCCCGAACTCGCTTGCGCGGCAAGAGGATGACCTGTGCTGGACACCACTGCACTGCTCGACCAGATCGTGCCGGCCGCCGAAGCCGCGGCCGCCGCCTACGGCGTGAGCGTGCTGACCAGAACCCGGGATGCGGCCGCCGACGCGACCGTACAGCTGGGGCAGCGCCTCATCCACAGGCTCCTGAACCATGACGCCGACACGGCCCCCGACCCCGCCCCCGTGCGCACCGCGGTCGTACGCCTCGCGGAGGCGGGCGCCGACCCGGACATGCTCGCCCTGCACCGCGCGGAGCTGAGGATCGCGCTGCGCACGGCACTCACGGAGGCACCGGACCTCGCCGCGGAACTCTCGGCTCTGCTCCCCGCCACTCCGCCTCCCCGCGTCGTCCACGCCGAGGGCGAGCGCTCCGTTGCCGTGGGCGGGGATAACTCGGGGCGTATCTCCACCGGCGACGGCGCGGGGGGCGCCCCCCTAGGGTGAGTGACCGGCCCGGTGCGCGAGCGGACGGCGCGCGCTCCGTCGCCGTGGCAGGGGACAACCATGCGAACATCTTCACAGGGGACGGCGTAACGGTCGTCTCCGGGTCGGGCCGTCGCCCGGTCACGCCGGCCGAGAACCTGCACGCCCTCAGGCAGAGGGTCCTCACCGACCTGGGGCAGGACCAGGTTCAGCAGCAGTTGCGGAGCGGGCATCCGCTGCCCGTGCACTGCCGAGCGGCACCCGAGGAGCTGACCGGCCGGAGGAACGGCGCCCGGGAGACCTCGGCGGCGCTGGCGGACGCTTCCCCGCTGGATCTGGCGGGTCCGCTGAGGCACCTCGCGGCTGTCTACAAGGAGGAAAGGCGCCGCCGACTGCTGGTGGTGGGCCGGGCCGGTTCGGGGAAGACCATCCTGGTCCGGCGCTTCGCGCAGGCCTGGCTGGAGGACGCCGACTGGACCGACAAGGCACCAGTGCCGGTGATCTTCAGTCCTGGATCATGGGACCCCACCGCCGTGTCCCTGCGGGACTGGCTGATCGACCGCCTGGAGCGGGATCACCCCTTCCTGGCCAGGCGGGTTCCCCATGGACGGACATGGTCCACGCAACTGATCGTCATGGGCCACGTGCTGGCGATCCTCGACGGGTTCGACGAGATGGCGGAGGACCATTACCAACCCGCGCTGCGGCAACTCGAGGCCTGCAAACTGCCGCTGCTGCTGACGAGCCGTCACGAAGCGCTCGGCGGCATCAAGCCGGGCGAAGGGCTCTTTCCGGGGATCGAACTGACGGACCTCACCTTCGACGACTGCTCCGCCCGCCTCGACGCCTCGGCCGGATGGGCGCCCGTCCTGGACCGGTTGAGCAGCCACACCGGCGGACCGGCAGCGGCCCGGCTCGCCTCCGTACTGGCCACTCCCCTGATGCTCACCATGGCCGAGGCCTTCCACGCCTCCGGCGGCGATCCTCAATGCTTGCTGAAACTCGCGGAGTCCAGCTCCCAGGACGCGCTGGAGAGGCGCCTCCTGGACTCCTTCGTCCCCAGGACGTACGACTCCCTCCTCAACCTGTCCGTCCCGAAGCGCCGACGGTGGAGCGCCGAACGCGCAGGCCACTGGCTCGGCTATCTCGCCACGCACCTGATGAAACAGAAGACGGACGCGCAGCAGCCCGACACCCACATCGGCGCGCAGGACATCGAGTGGTGGCAGCTGGGCACGACCATGAGCCTGCCCGCCCGCATGGCCGTCTCCGGGGTCCTGTGCGGGCTCGTGTCGGGGACCGCGGTGGCACTCGCCTTTGCCCTCACGGGCAATCCCCCGGCGACGCTCCTGGCCATGTTTCCGAACATGCCGGCAATCGGGCTGGCCTTCGGGCTCGTGCACGGATTCGCGTCGAGACTCAAGGTCGGCGGGGCATTCAAGCCGTCCCGCATGCAGATCCGGGTCCGCGGCGAGTCGAGGAAGGTGAGGTCGAGGAGAGTACGGGAGAGCTTCCTCCCCAGAGTCGGTGTCGGGCTGGCCGGCGGACTGATTTTCGGGATCGTCCTGGGTGGCGGATTCGCGGTCCACGCGATGCTCCTGTCCTGTCCCTGGACCGTGGCCGCCCTGCTCTTCGGGAACTGGCTCGTGGCCGGGCCCCTGCTCGGACTGGCGGCCGGGGTCCTCGTCGCGCTGGTGGCGTGGCTCGAGACGGACGCCAAGCCGGAGGAATCAGTCAGCGCGACGGACCTTTTGCGCACCAACCGCACCATCGTGCTCGTCCAAGTGGGCGTGGTGGGGCTGGTCCTCGGGCTCGGATACGGAGCCGTTGTCACGCATTTCAACGGCTTCGCCCTCGGCCTCCCCTCCGGGATCGGCGCCGGACTCGCGGCCGCGGTCGGGGTCGGCACGCTGACCGCGTGGGGCCGGTGGGTGGTCCTGGTCCGCCTCTGGCTGCCCCTGTCAGGACGCCTCCCCTGGCGGGTGAACGCCTTCCTGGACGACGCCCGCGCCCGAGGCGTACTGCGCCAGGCCGGCGCGGTCTACCAGTTCCGCCACGCCCGGCTGCGGGACCGTCTCGCCGAGGCCCACCGGCGACACGAACAGCCGAAGGAAGGCGGGAGCCGGTGAGCGCCGGGCACGGCACCGCCCGCGGCGGCACGCGGACGTACGGCACGCGGACGTACGGCATCGGAGCGGCGGCCCTGGGAGCCGCCGGAGCGATGACGGCCGCACTGGGCGTCGCGGCGACCTGGGGCACCGCGCCCGCCTCCGCGCAACCGGCGTCGATCGAGCTGAGCTACACCTGTGCGTTCACAGGCATCGGCACCGTGCCGGTGACGATGAGGGTCAGCACGGACCTCCCGGGTTCGCTCGAAGCCGGCGACTCCAGCCCGAGAGCCGCCGTGAACGGCGTGGCGACGGTGGACGCGAGCTTCACCGGGCTGGCTCCGCTCGTCGGCGCCAGAACCCTGGAGGGCTCCGTGGACGGGACCGCCGGCGTGTCCGCGCCGCAGGGCGACAGGCGCCTGTCCGTGCCCATGACGATCCCCCGGACCTCCATCCCGGCCTCCGGCGCGTTCGACATGTCCGCCAAGGGCACCGCGCCCGCCGTCACTTTCACCCGGCCGGGCAACGCGAAGGTCACCGTCGGCGACCTCGGCCTGCACCTCGCCCCGAGGGACGCGCACGGCAACCTCACGCAGGTGGGCACGATGAACGCGGCCTGCACGGTGAACCCCGGACAGAACACGGTCCTGCACTCGCTCGTCGTCACGAAGGCGGTGAAGCCGACGGGGACGGTGACGGGACCGGGGCCGGGGCGAGAGACGGGGCCGGGGCCCGGGCCGGGGAGAGGGACGGGGCCGGGGAGAGGGACGGGGACAGGGCCAGGGCCGGGGAGAGGGACGGGGGCCGACGGGAGCGGTTCCGGGACCTCCGGCGGATCCGCCGCGGGCACGCGGGCGGGAGCGGGGACCGCCCGTTCGACATCGCATACGACCACCACACCGAGTCCGTCACCCAGCACGACCGGGTCCGTGCCGCCCCGTTCCCCGTCCCCCTCGCCGGGAGCACCGACAGCCGACACGCCAAGGAACGACCCCACGAGCACGCCGGACGGCAAACACGCTGCCCCGGACCCCAAGCACCTGGTCGCACTGGCGTTGGGCGTCCTTGTGACAGGCACCGCCGCAGCGCTGGTCGGCCTCGGCGCACGCCGGAGAAAACGCCGAGCGGAGGACTGAGAGGGCGCGGCGCCGCGGAAGGGGATACGGGCCCGGGCGGAGCCGGCCGCCCCTCAGCTCACCTCCGCTCGCGGGCAGAGCGCTGTCCGGCGGTCGGCTTGGCCCTGGCCCGGCGGACGGCATGGCGACGACTGGCGGTAGCGACATCCGGCGCTGCCCCTCCGTGGATCAGCCTGCGGACAGTTGCTCGCGCAACACCGTGCCCAGGGTGAGGGGTTCGCGGCCGAGCAGGGAGGCCAGGTCGGGTCGACGGTGGCGAACTCGCCGGCCCGGCCGGCGGCGAAGATGCCGAGCAACTGGTCCGCCACCTCGCTGGGGACGCCTTGGCTCACCAGCTGCTCCCGGAACTGGTCGTCGGGGACGGTGGTTCGCGTCATGGTGCGGCCCGCGAGTTCGGTGGCGAGGGCGGCGATGTCGTCGAAGGAGAGCGACTGTCCCCCCGTGAGCGGCGGCGTAGGGCCGTCGAAGCGGCCTTCGTCGGCCAGGATGGCGGCGGTTGCGTCGGCGAGGTCGGCGTGCGCGGTCCAGGCGACCGGCCCGTCCTCGGGGAGCGCGAACCGGCCGGACTCCACCGCGTTGCCGAGGAAGTGCAGCGCGCTGGTGGTGTAGAAGCCGTTGCGCAGCGAGGTGAAGGGCACACCACAGGCGCGCAGTGCCTCCTCCGTGGCGGCATGGTCGCGGCAGGCCTGGAAGTGCGACGTGGCGCTTGCCCCCATATGACTGGTGTAGAGGATGCGACGGGCGCCCGCGGCGACGGCCGCCTCGATCGCGGTGCGGTGCTGTCTGACGCATTCTTCGCCCATTGTGTCGACGGAGACGATGAGCACCTGCGAGGCACCCTCGAAGGCGTGCGCGAGGCCGGCGGCGTCGGTGAAGCTGCCCTGCCGTACCCGCTCTGCGTTCTCGCCCGGGTGAGGCGGCCGCGGCAAGGGAACGGCTGCGGTGGCCCGGCAGGACATATGTCATCCCCAGGAGATGACTCAAGGATCTACAGGACCGGCTGCCGTCGCTCGTAGGCTCACGGCATGTTCACATCTCACAAAGTCGGACGAGACGACCACTGGGAAGGCGTCGTCACCCATAAGTCCCGGGGCATGCCCGACGGCTCGAACATGTACCACTTCGTCGAAGTCCGCCTTGCGGACGGCGCATCCATGAAGGTCCGGATCGGCCGCCGGCTCTGGAAGTCGATCGAGGTCAACGATCGGATCGTCAAGCGGCCGGGCGCCGACCCGGCCAGGGAGTAGCCCTTCGGGAGCCTGGAGGCGGCACGCCGCCACTGCCGGGCGGGGCTCGCCGCGGGCCCTGGCCGGCCGGGTGCCGCCGGCGTGCGCGCGGGAAGGGGCGCCGGGCGGCGGTGGTGAGCGTGCTGCGGACCTGCCTGGCACCGCCGGCGGGGCATCCTCGCCCTCGGCACGGCCCCCACCAGCGGTGAGTCTCAGGCGCGGTGCTGCTCGAGGAAGTCGGTGATGAGCTTCTGCCATTCCTCGGGGCGTTCCACCATGGGCAGGTGGCCGGTGGGGATCTCCACGAACTGGGCGCCGGAAATGGTGTCGGCGAGGTGCCGGTGCAGGGCGGGCGGTGCCAAGTGGTCGGCGATGGTGGAGATGACCAGGGTGGGGGCGCGTAGAGCGGCGAGGTCGTCACGGACGTCGATCCGGCCGGCGAGCATCTTCACGCTGTGCGGCCGATGGCGGTGCGCAGTTCACCGAAGCGGGCGGGGCGAGTGGCCAGGGTGTGGAGGGTGATGCCGTTCCACTTCTGGCCGAGAACCTCGAACGCGGCGGCGAGATCCGCATCGGCGGTCAGCGGCGCGGGGGTGGTGCGGGCTGCCATCGGTTCTCGGTCCTTGTCCTCACTGGTGGTGCGGTGGCGTCACTGGGGTGCGGTGGTGTCCGGGTAGGCGTCAGATGCTTGACCCCCTACTCGTCCCGCGCTCACCCGCACCGCACGCCGCCGGGCAGGCATACCCGTGCTCACACCCACGCCCCCACCCATGGAGCCGGCCGCCCTGAGCGTCGGGGAGAACCTGGGGAGTCCCGACCGGCCGGCAATTCCTCCTGCCACCGCCACCGGGGCGGGTAAGGATCCGGCCATCCCTGGCACGACGGCGGGCCCGTTTCGGCCGGGTCGAGGCGAGCGCAGTCGTGCCCTCCGTCGCGTTTCAGACACTTCCCACTTTCCGGAGTTCCCCGGAATTTGCCGTCTTCGACCTACTTCATATCGCCATCTCTCAATTCCTCAGGGTACGTTCTTCGATTCACCGCGGTTCATCGTGATTTCACCCGCCCAAAATGGCCGGCGTCCTGGCCCAGCGTGCCGCGGCGGGCCCGGCGACGCGCCGTCCGGGCCGGCCCAGACGCCCGCGCCCGCGACCGGCGGTGTCAGGGGTGAAAGTTCTGTTTGCCCTTGACAGATTCCTGCAAGATTCCCAGTGTTGACCCTCGGCATTCGATTAGCGTCTGCGGCGACCGAGGTACGCGAAGACGACCGGCGTACGCGAAATTCCTGAAGCTCAATTCATCTATACAGAATTCAACCAAGGGTCTGAAGGGGCCATCGCATATTCGGCGCGGTCACGCGCCGGAGGGCAAGGCCGTGCGCACAGGCACGGACGGGGGAGGGAGCCATGAAAGCGAGCAAGGCCGGTGTGTCCGATGCGCCGGAGGCCGGATTATCCCGGTTGGCCGATTTCAACGAGGTGGACCCGGGAGTACTCCGCTCCGGTTCCGGGCTGAAGAAGTGGCGGCAGGTGGCCGCGGGTGTCCTGCCCGCCGGACTGGCCGAGATGGACTTCCCGGTGGCGGAGCCGATACGGGAAGGGCTGCGGCGTTTTCTTGCCGAGGGGATGCTCGGCTATCCGTATTGGCCGGACGGCAGTCCCCTGCGGGAGGCCTTCGCCGAGCGTATGGCGAAGCGTTACGGCTGGCGTCCGCGGCCCGAAGCGGTCAGGGAGTTCGCGACCGTCACGCAGGGCGTCCACCTCGCGCTCCACCTGGGCACCGAGCCCGGTGACGCGGTGGCCGTGCACACTCCCCTCTACGGGCCGTTCCGCGACGGCCTCGCCCGGATGGGGCGGCGGCTGGTCCCGATTCCCCTGCGCGAGAGTCTCCAAGGCTGGGGCTGGGACCCCGACATGCTCGTGCGGGCCGTGGTGGAGAGCGGTTGCCGTGCCCTGGTGCTGGTCAACCCGCACAACCCCACGGGCCGGGTCTTCCGCCGGTCCGAGCTGACGGAACTGGCCGAACTCGCCGAGCGTCACGATCTGCTCGTCATCTCCGATGAGATCCACGCCGATCTGACCCACGCCCCGCACCGCCACATCCCGTTCGCCTCCCTGGGGCCCGAGATCGAGCGCCGCACGGTCACGCTCACCTCCGCGACCAAGGCCTTCAACCTCGCCGGGGCCCGCTGTGCGGTGGGCCACCTGGGCCCGGCCCGGCTGCGCGCGGCGGTGGACGAACAGCCCGTCGAGTTGTACGGCGCCCTCAACGCCCTGGGCGTCCATGCCTCGTTGCTGGCCTGGACGGAGGGAGACGCCTGGCTGACGGCCGTACGGCAGCATCTGGCCGTCGTCCGCGACCGGCTCGCCGCCACACTGGCCGGCCGGCTGCCCCAGATCGGCCACCATCCGCCCGAGGGCTCCTACCTCGCCTGGCTCGACTGCCGTGCGCTGGGGTGGGGCGAGGACCCGGCGGCCCGTTTCCGCGCGCGCGGTGACATCGACCTCAGCCCCGGGCCCGGTTTCGGTCCGGGCGGCGACGGCTTCGTACGCCTCAACTTCGCCACGTCCGGGCCCGTGCTCGATCAGCTTCTCGAGCGCCTGGTGCGCTGCGCGGAAGCCGACGCAGGGACCGTTCCGCCCTTACCCGCCCTGCCGCGCCTGCCCGCTGCCGCGCACCTACCCACTCGTGCGCACTTACCGGCTGCCCCGCACTTACCCGGCGGTCCTCGCGGGAGCGTCGTATCCGGCGCCGTGTCCGAGGAGCTCGCATGCTGATCACGGTGGGCGAGTTGCTGCACGGCCCGGTGGGCGAACGCACCACGGACGCGGCCGTACTGGTCAGGGACGGGAAGATCGCCGCGGCCGGTCCGCGCCCAGCCGTCGAGGCCCAGGCCCCGCCGGACGTGGCACGGCAGGACTTCCCCGGCGCGACGCTGCTGCCGGGCATGATCGACGGCCATGTGCACCTGAGCTTCGACGCCGGCCCCGAACCGTTCACGGCACTGCTGGAGAGCGACGGGCCGACGCTCCTGGACGCCATGGCCGAGCGGGCCGGGCAACTGCTGGGCTGCGGTGTGACCACGGTCCGGGACCTCGGGGACCGTGGGGCCGCCGCGGTGCGGCTGCGTGAGGCCATCACCGTGGGCCGGGTACGCGGCCCACGGATTCTCGCCGCGGGTTCCCCGCTGACCCCGCCGGGCGGCCATTGCTGGTTCCTCGGTGGCGAGGTCGCGGACGAGGCCCAACTGCGGGCGATGGTACGGCGCAACGCCGAGGCCGGAGCCGATGTGATCAAGGTGATGGCCAGCGGCGGACACATCACCGAAGGCGGCGCGGCGATGTGGGAATCCCAGTTCTCCACCGAACAGCTCTCCGTGGCCGTCGAGGAGGCGCGCCGCTACGGACTCCCGGTCGCCGCCCATGCACACGGTGCGGCCGCCATCGCCTCGGCCGTGGCCGCCGGTGTGCACACCGTCGAACACTGCCTGTGGCTGGACGGCCCCGACGGGGTTGACCGCCGCACCGAGGTCGCCGAAACCATGGCCGCACAGGGGATCGCGGTCTGCGGTTCCCTGTGCGGCTACGACTGGCGGACCAAACTGGAGCGGGACGGGGAGGCCGCCACCCGTGCCTTCTACGACCGGCTCAGCTGGCTCGACAGCCTCGGTGTGCCGCTGATCACCGGCACCGACGCGGGCATCCCGCAGGCCGCGTTCCACGACTACCTCAGCATGCTGGAGCTCTATGCCTGGCTCGGCTTCCCGGCCGAGCGCGTGATCGAGCTGGCCACCGTCGGCTCCGCGCGGGCCCTGGGCCTGTCCGGCATCACCGGGCGCATCGCACCGGGACTCGACGCCGACCTCGTGATCGTGGACGGGGATCCGCGCGCCGACCTGTCGGCCCTGCGCGCCGTACGCCTCGTCCTGGCCAGAGGCGAGCCGTACGCCTCGTCGTGACGAGGAGAGCCGCCGTCGCCTCGTCGTGACCAGAGAGGCGAACCGTACGCCGCGCGGGGCCCCGGGAGGGGCGGTCCTGACGCGGCGTCGATCCGGGACCGGAGCCCCGGAGAACCATCCACCACCCAACGGGGGACGTATGAAGAACAAGAGAGACCTGGGGCTGCTCACCGTGGCCCATGGGGTCAACGACATGTACCAGGGCGCGATCCCCGCGTTGCTGCCGTTCCTCCAGGCCGGACGTGGTTACAGCTACACCCTGATCACCGGGATCACGCTGGCCGCCACCGGACTGTCCAGCCTGATACAGCCACTGGTCGGGCTGCTGGCCGACCGTCGGCCGATGGGCTGGCTGGTGCCGGCCGGAATGGTCACCGCGGGAGTCGGGGTGGGCCTGTCCGGCCTGGGCAACGCGTATGTGTGGACGTGGATCGCGGTCGCGCTCGCCGGCATCGGGCTGGCCGCCTTCCACCCGGCGGGCGCGATGGCGGCACGCACCCTCGGCGGCGGCGACGCACGGTCGATGAGCGTCTTCGCCGTCGGCGGCAATATCGGCGTCGCCCTCGCTCCGCTCTTCGTGTCCGTGGTGATCAACGGCGGGGGTGTCTCCAGCACCTGGCTGCTCACCGTGCCCGCCGTCGTGATGGGCGCGGTCTGCCTGGTGGCCCGGCGCTCCTGGCAGGTCACCACCACAACGCCATCGCGCACAAAGGGTGTTGACGGCAAGGCGGCGCAGGCCGGCCACTCGGACAACTGGCGGGCCTTCGGCACGCTCTCCGTCATCTCGGTGTTCTGGTCGATTCCCTACGTCGTCATGGGGTCGCTCGCCGCGCTGTACGTGATCAGCCGATTCGGCGTCTCTGCGGCCACCGGCTCGGCGACCCTCACCGCGTTCACCGCGGGCGGCGTCGTCGGCACGCTGGCAGGCGGGTGGAGCGCCGAGCGCTGGGGCCGCCTGGCCGCCCTGCGCTACGGCTATCTCATCTCCGCCCTCGCCGTCGCCGGCGTGGTGCTCATGCCGCAGATCGCCGGGGTGCTCGTCTGCGCCTTCCTCTACGGCACGGTCCTGTTCGTGCCGTTCGCCGCACAGGTCACGCTGGCACAGGACTACCTGCCCACCCGCATCGGCACGGCGAGCGGACTGACGCTGGGCGTCACCCTCTCGGCGGGCGGGCTCCTGTCGCCGGTGTTCGGCATGCTCGCCGACGCCTGGGGCATCCGCGCCGTGCTCGCCACGCTGATCGGCATCCTCCTCGTGCCGGCCGCCCTGGCCTGGCGTCTGCCCGAACCCCGCACCGCCACCTCCCTGCCCACGCGCAGCTACACAGCGCCTTCTGCCTCTCCGTCATCTCGACACGAAGCACAGGAGACCCGATGACGACCACGGTGCGCGGTCTCGCCGAGGTGGCCGAGCTCGCGGGATCGGACCTGGGCCGCACGCCCTGGGTGCCGGTCCACCAGGAGCATGCGTCGGCCTTCGCCCACGCCACCCACGGGCACACACACGCCGACCACGCCGACGAGGAGGGCTCCGGCCCCCCGCTGGGCGGACCCGTCGCGGACGGGTTCCACACCCTGGGTCTGGTGGGCACGCTCGTCGACCGGCTGCTGGAGTTCCAGGAGATCCGGATGAATGTGATCTACGGCGTGAACCGGGTCCGGCTGCCGAGCCCGGTGCCGGTCGGCGCGCTGGTGCGGCTGCACGCCGAGGTCGGCACGGTGACCGAGGTCCGCGGCGGGGCCATGGAGATGCTGGTGAGCGCCACCGTCGAAGTCGAGGGCGAGCCCAAACCGGCGTGTGTCGCGGAGATCGTGTACCGGATCTACGGCTGACGCGCCGCCACCCGGCGCCTCACCGCACCCTCCCACTCCTCCTCCCCCACTCCCCCACCCCCCACTCTTCCTCCTCCACTCCTCCGTTCGTTCCTCCTCCCTCTCTCGTCCCCGGACAGAAAGGAGCGTTCAAGCATGC
This sequence comes from Streptomyces sp. NPDC047049, assembly GCF_040643995.1. Classification (NCBI taxonomy): domain Bacteria; kingdom Bacillati; phylum Actinomycetota; class Actinomycetes; order Kitasatosporales; family Streptomycetaceae; genus Streptomyces; species Streptomyces sp. NPDC047049. Next base: position 113,990 of record NZ_JBEYVM010000016.1, read on the forward strand.
CCATTTATGCCCTGGGCGATGTCGAGCCCCGGATCCATCCCGATGCCTATGTCCATCCCGACGCGACGGTGATCGGCGATGTGCGCGTGGGCGCCCACGCGTCCGTATGGCCGCAAGCGGTACTGCGCGGCGACGACGGTCACGTCGAAGTGGGTGCGCGGACCAACATCCAGGACGGCAGCGTCATCCACGCCGCCCCGGAGACGCCCGCCGTCATCGGCGCGGGCACGGTCGTCGGGCACTGTGTGCACATCGAGGGCGCATGGATCGGCGACGGGTGTCTCATCGCCTCCGGCGCGATCGTCCTCAACTCGTCCGTGATCGAGTCGGGCGCGATGGTCGCGGCGGGTGCGGTCATCACCTTCGACGGCCATGTGCCGACGGGCCGGATCGCCCTCGGCGTGCCGGCGAAGAACCGCGAGAACACGATGTTCCCCATGGAGACCGTCGCGGACATCGTCGAGGACTACGTCAAGTCCGCGCAGCGCTTCCGCGCCTCTTTGCGCAGGGTGGTGTAGCCGCATGACGGCGACGGACAAGCCGGTGACGACGCTTTGCACCGCGGTGCCCGAGGGCCACCGCGCCGGTCCCGGACACGCGCAGCAGGCCGAGGGAGAGCGATGTTGAACAATGCCGGCTGCCAACCCTGCGTAAAGATCATCCGCTGGCCACGGGAAGCGCACAAACGGGAGTGGTGGCGGGAATCCGGCCACCTGAGACTGCTGGTCATCGACGACGGCACCGAGGCCCCCGTGTGTGCCGACGTCCGTGAGGACTGGATACGGCTGCCCACCAGGAACGAGGACATCCAGGCACGGATCGCCGCGCTCCAGGCCCGCAACCTCGGTTACTGCGCTCCGCAGGTCGATCCCAACGGCGTCGTCCGCCACGGTTCCCGCACCGTGACCGTCTCACCGACCGAGGCGGAACTGGTCCGGCTGCTGACCGTCAACTTCGGCGAGGTGGTGCCGCGCGAATCCCTCCGGAAGCGGCTGTGCCAAGGCAACCCCCACGCCAGCCGCAACGCCCTCGATCTCCACATCATGAGAATCCGCCGCCGGATCACCCCCTTACGGCTCGAGATCCGCACCGCCTGGGGACGCGGCTACACCCTCACCGCCTGCGGGCACGACGGAGGCACGGATGCGTGACATCGCACTGGAGTCGATGACTGTCGGGGACGTTCTCAGCCTGCGGGCCGAGAGCCACCGCGACGAGACGTTTCTGAGATTCCGCGAGGGCGACCTCAGCTTCGGGCACGTGCACCACATGACCAACCGGGTGGCCCAGGGCCTCGCGGCGCTCGGTGTCAGCCGCGGCGACCATGTCGCGGTGATGCTGCCCAACTGCCCCGAACTCCTCTACACCGTCTTCGCGTTGAGCAGACTCGGCGCGGTGGCGGTCCCGGTGAACACGGCCCTGTGCGGCAACCTCCTGCGCCGCGCCCTCGCCGGTTCCCGCTCCCGCTACCTCGTCATCGACGCCCGGTACGCCGAGGAACTGCCCGCGCTCACACCCTGCCTGCCCAGTCTGGCCCATGTCATCGTGCGGACCCACGACGCCTCCCTGGCACCGTCCGCCGCGCTGGGCAAGCCGGCGGTCGCCCTGTCCGGTCTGCTGTCCTACGGTGCCGACACCCCGCGCGCCGATGTGGCGTTCTGCGACCTCCAGGCGATCATGTACACCTCGGGGACCACGGGCCCGTCCAAGGGCGCCATGGTCTCCCACTCGCTCGCCCTGACCTGTGCCCTGGACTCGCTGGACTTTCTGGACCGCTGGGGCAAGACGGCCTACTGCCCGCTGCCCCTCTTCCACGCCGCGGGCCTGTGGGACGGGGCCCTGTCCGCACTGCTCTCCGGAAGCATCCTCGCCATCGCCGACCGGTTCCACGTGTCGCGGTTCTGGGACGACGTACGGCACTTCGACGCGCAGGTGGCACTGAGCGTCTTCTCCATGATCCCCATGCTGCTCAACCAGGAGCCGACCGAGCACGACAAGAACCATCCGCTGGAAGTCTTCTACATGGGGAAATCGGCGCTCGACAAACCGCTCCACGACAGGTTCGGGGTCCGTTCCGCCGAGTGCTACACCAGCACCGAGGCGGGCATCGCGACCGGCAGCCCGTACGGCCAGTGGCGCCTCGGCTCCTGCGGGCAGGCGCACCACGAGCGCTTCGAGGCCGGCGTCGTGGACGAACTGGACCGGCAGGTCGGCCCCGGAGAGCCGGGCGAACTGGTCCTGCGCCCCAAGCAGCCGTCCATCATCACCAGCGGGTACTACGGCGATCCGGACGCCACCGCCCACACGTTCCGCAACATGTGGTTCCACACCGGTGACCGGGTGTGGCGCGACAGCGACGGCTACTTCTACTTCCTGGACCGGATGAAGGACGCCATCCGCCGCCGCGGCGAGAACATCTCCGCCTTCGACCTGGAGTGCGAGGTCAATCTGCATCCGGCCGTACTCGAGTGCGCGGCCGTCGGCGTGCCGTCGGAGCTGGAGGAGGAGGACGTGAAGCTGTTCGTCGTCGAGCGGGCCGGCTCCGGCCTGGACGCCGACGAACTCGTGGAGTTCTGCCGCAAGCAGCTCCCCCGGCACATGGTGCCCCGCTACGTGGAGTTCCTGGACGAACTGCCGCGCACCCCCACCGACAAGGTCGCCAAACACCTGCTCCGGGAGGGGGTTGCGCAGTGAACTGGGAGGAGACCGCCCGGGAACGGGAATTCCGGCAGGAGGTACGCGCCTTCATCCGGGACCGTTTCCCCGCCGGCTACCGGCCGGACCCGGAGGCCGAACACAGTCTGGAGCCCGAGGACGTCTGGGGGTACGACTGGCCGGCCGACCGGCGCTCCGGGGACCCCGAACGTCGCACCGGCGCCCGCGCCTGGGCGGCCGCCCTCGCCGAACGTGGCTGGATCGCCCCGCACCTGCCCGTCGCGTACGGCGGTGCCGGGTTGGCCCCGATGCAGGAGTTCATCCTCCGGGAGGAGATGATGCGCGCCGAAGTCCCCACCGTGAACGGCATCGGGGCGATGCTGCTCGGTCCGACGCTCGTGGAATACGGCACCGAGGAACAGCTGGACGCGCACCTGCCCGGCATCGCGCGCGGCGAGACGGTGTGGGCCCAGGGCTTCTCGGAGCCCGACGCCGGCTCCGACCTGGCGGCGCTGCGGACGACTGCGGTCCGCGAGCCGGCCGATGGGGGCGAGGGGGCCGACGCCGAGGTGTACCGCGTCAACGGGCAGAAGGTGTGGGCCTCGTCGGCCCAGCACGCCGACTGGCTGTTCGTCCTGGTCCGTACCGACCCGCACGCGCCCCGGCACACGGGCATCAGCTTCCTGCTCATCGACGCGGCCAGCCCCGGCGTCACCATCCGCCCGCTCCGCGACATGCGGGGTGCCGCTCCCTTTGCCGAGATCTACTTCGACGACGTGCGCGTACCGGTGGCCAACCGGGTCGGCGCGGAGAACCGGGGCTGGTACGTGGCGATGGCGGCGCTCGGCTTCGAACGCGCGGGCATCGGCGCCACCGTCAAGTTCGAGCGGGTGCTGCAGGGGCTGATCGACTGCCTGCGCTCGGAGCAGGGACAGGACGTCCGCCGCGCGGACACCGCCGTCCTGCGCCACGAGATCGCCCGACGCCATATCGAGCTGCGCGTCCAGTACGCGGTGGCGCGCCTGACCGTCTCCCGCCAGGCCGCCGGCGCCGTCCCCGGCTACGAGGCATCGGTCAGCCAGTTGCTGGGCGCCGAACTGCACCAACGGCTCGCCCGCACCGGCGCGAAGGCCTTCGGTCCGTACGCGCAACTGTGGCAGCGCGACGGGGCGCCGATGGACGCCGCGTTCGCCCATATGCGCTTCGACGCGGTGGCCGCCACGCTGCTCGGCGGTACCACGGAGATCCAGCGAAGAGTCATCGCGACCCGCGGGCTGGGCCTGCCCCGCTCCTGACCCGGCCCGCACCGGCACAGCCACCGGCTTCGACTCCCGCACCCGCACCGGGCGCGTATCCCTGACACCCCATCACGGCCATCACGCCCCCACCACCCACCCCTGACCCCCTGACATCGGAGAAGCGATGGACCCATCGATGGACCTGCCGTTCACCGAGGACCAGCGGCACATCCGGACGGCGGCAGCCGAGCTGCTGACCGCCCGGCGTATGACGGCCGGTGCGCGGGCGGTGCGCGAGGAGCCCGAAGGCCACTCGACGGCACTGTGGAAGGAGATGACCGAACTCGGCTGGCCCGCGCTCGCACTGCCCGAGGAACACGGCGGCCTGGGCGCCGGCGTCATCGGCCTCTGCCTGCTGTGCGAGGAGCTCGGCCGGCACCAGATACCCAGCCCCCTCCTGCCCACCGTGGCCTGCGCGGCGCTTCCGCTCGCCCGGCACGCCGGCGCGGAGCTGTGCGCCGAGTGGCTGGGCGCGGTGGTGGAGGGCCGCACGCTGACGTACGCCCGCGCGGCCCCGCACGGCCGCTGGGGCACGGCCGGCTCGACTCTTCGCGCGACCCCGGCGGGCCGGGAGGGGTTCCGCCTCGACGGGACCGCTCTGTTCGTCCCGTACGCCGAAACCGCCGACGCGATGCTGGTCATGGCGCAGACCGGCGACCACACAGAACTGACGGCGCTGCTGGTGGAGGCGGCCACCCCGGGCCTGCGCCGGCACCGTCTCGCGGTCGTCGGCAACACCCCTGAATACCGCGTGGACTTCACCGGTGCCGTCGTCCCCGCGGCCCGGGTGGTCGGCGCGGTGGGAGGCGGCGGCGCCGTGGCCGAAACGGCCGCCGCGCTGGGCACCGTGGCGACCTGCGCCGAGATGGCCGGCGGAGCACAGGGCGTGCTCGACATGACGGTGACGTACGCCAAGACCCGCGAGCAGTTCGGCCGCCCCATCGGCAGCTTCCAGGCGATCCAGCAGCACTGCGCGGACATGGCCGTGGACGTCCTCGGCGCACGCGTGAGCGCGTACGAGGCCGCTTGGCGGCTCACCCGGGAACTCCCTGCCGCGCTCGAGGTCTCACAGGCCAAGGCATGGGGCAGCGAGGGCTACGAGCGGGTGTGCGCACTGGCCCACCAGGTCCATGGAGCGATCGGCTTCACGGCCGAACACGACCTCCCCTTCTTCACCCGCCACGCCACGGCGTCGGCCCTGGCGTTCGGCGACGCCGACCATCACACGGGCCGCGTGGCCGAGGCGTTGGGGCTGTAGCCGGGGTGGCGTACCGGCCACGGTCCGGGCGGACCGTGCGCGCCGCGGTCCGCCGGGTGACCGCGGCGAGGGGCCGATCCGGCCGGTACACCCCACACTTCTCGTACTGCCCTTGGAACGACCACGAGCGGTTCCGGGTGAGGCATGGCGTCCGGAACCGAACCCGTTAAGCGCATGCACGGGCCCGCCTGGCCCAGGTCGACCCCGGCGGCCGCCGCCGGCCCCCGCCGGCCCCCGGCGTCGCAATCCTCACGCGCCCCATGCGTTACGGACAGCGGCGATTCGGCCAAGCCCCACCACCTGAGGGCCGCCCCAGCAAGGCGCCCACGCGTTCGAGCCCTTGCCGCGCCAGGGCTCGCACGCGTCCGGAATCGCGCGCGTTCGATTCTCCGTGGGCGTCGTTAGGCCGTGCACTGCCGAACCATCCAGGTGCGGCACCGGCCCCAGGAGGGACGCAGGTGACTGTGACCGACGCCTTGACCGCCCACGAGGAGACGCCTCCCCCGCCACCCCCGGCGGCCATCGAGTTCGAGGGCGAGTTCGGCAAGAACCCGCTGGCGGAGGCCGGTTTCCTCAAGATGGGCAGCCGCCTTCCCGCCGTTCTCGGCGCCACCGTACGGATGGCCTGGGCCGTGGACCGGGCCGCCGTCCTGCTCCTCGTGCTCTGCCAGATCCTCACCGGCGCCGCGGCCGCCGTCCTGCTCGCCTTCACCGCGAAGGCCATGACGCATCTGCTCGCAGCCGCCCCCGTCTCCGCACGCCTGCACGACGCCCTGCCCGCTCTGATCGTGCTGGCCCTCGCGGCCGGCACGGGACGCATCAGCTCAGCCCTCGCCTCCTACGCCTCCAGCCGCATCACCCCCCGGCTGATGACCGAGGCCGATGTGGCGCTGGTCGCCGCCACCTGCCGGGTCGAGGCCGCGGCCTACAGCGAGGACGGATTCTCCGACCGGCAGGAAGCCGCCGAGATCGGCACCGTCCGCACCGCCACCATGGTCGACGACGCGCAGCGGCTCATGGCTGCCGTCGTCCGGATGGTCGCCGCGGGCGGCGTCATCACCGTGCTGCACTGGATGATGCTCCCGGTCCTCCTGCTCGCCGTGCTCCCGGCCGGGACCGGCGCGATCCTGCGGGCCCGCGTGGACTACGAGACGCACTACCTGAACATCGGCGACCGCAACGTACGCGGCATGATGCGCTGGTGGGCCACCCTGCCCCGGCACGGCGACGAGGTCCGCGCCAACGGCATGACCGGCTACCTCCTGTACTGGTACCGGGCCCTGTCCGAGCGCATCGACCAGCGCACCCTGGGCTCCGCCCCACGACGGCTCCGCATCGACCTGACCGCCGGTGCCCTCGGCGGCGTCTTCCTGATGGGCACCTGGGCCACCCTCGCCTGGCTGGCCGCCACCGGCCGCGTCCCCCTTCCGGTCGCCGCCACCGCCCTCGTCGCCGTCCAGACCGCCCTCGCCGCGCTCTCCCAGGTCGTCATCCAGGGCGCCGCCATGTTCCACACCTCGCTCTACCTCTCCGACATGCGCGCCTTCCTCACCATCGCCACCGAGCGCGCCCTCGCGCGGGGTGCGCTGACGATCCCGGAGGAGGTGCACGAGATCCGGCTCGACGACGTCGTCTACCGGTACCCGGGCAAGGAACAGCCCGCCGTCGACGGCGTCTCCCTGCGTCTGCGACGGGGCGAGATCCTGGCCGTCGTCGGAGAGAACGGCTCCGGCAAGTCCACGCTCACCAAGCTCATCACCGGCATCCTCCTCGCCGACAAAGGCCGCGTCCTGTGGGACGGCACCGACCTGGCCCGGGCCGATGCCGACGCCGTGTGGAAGCGGACCGCGCTCGTACCGCAGAACTTCGCCACCTGGCCGCTGCGGGTCCGCGAGAACATCACGCTCGGCCAGCCCAAGACATGGGACGACGACCTGGTGTGGAAGGCCGTCGACGCCGTCGGCATGCGTGACACCATCGAGGAACTGCCGAACCGGCTCGACTCCCTCCTGGCCCGGGAGCTGTACGGAGGCGTGGAACTCTCGGGCGGGCAGTGGCAGCGTCTGGTGTGCGCCCGCGCGCTGTACCGGCAGACTCCGCTGCTGATCCTGGACGAGCCGACCTCACAGATGGACGCCCGCGGTGAGCACCAGATCTTCCTGGAGATCAAGCGGTTGGCCGCCGCGTGCATGACGATCGTCGTGACCCACCAGCTCGAGAACACACGTCTCGCCGACCGGATCATCGTCATGGAGCACGGCCGCGTCATCGAGGACGGCACCTACGACGACCTGCTCCATGCCGGCGGCCTGTTCGCCGAACTGGTAGCCCTGGCCAAGGACCGGTAGGCATCATCGGCCCCGGCTTGCGCCACCGCATGCCGGGGGCCGCAACTCACGGCCGGCGAGGCCGCTCACGCTCCCTGGCCGGCCGCACTCCGACCGTACGAGAGGAATCGAGACACGGATGACCGAGACCTGGCAGCAGATCGCCCACCTTGCCGACCGCCTGGAGGAGCACTCCACGCTCCCTCGCGAACAGCGGATCCTGCTGCAACTGCTGAAGATCCAGGAGGAGGCCGGCGAGGTCGCCGAGGCGGTGATCGGGGCCATGGGACAGAACCCTCGGAAGGGTCACTCACACACCTGGGAGGACGTCGAGGCCGAGGTCTGCGATGTCATCGTCACCGGGATGGTGGCGCTGAGCCGCATGAACCCCGAGGCCGCGACCGTCTTCGCGCGTCATATGGAGGGCGTCGTCGCACGGGACCTCAACAAGACCGGGAAGGCCGAGAAGGCCAAGGAGGCCAAGGAGGCCGAGAAGGCCAAGGAGGCCACCGATTGGTGAACGGGTGCCGCCATCCTGTGAACCGGCTCGCGCTATCGAACAAGGGCCGTCTTGCTCCGGCCAACAGCCGTCTTGGCCGGAGGCGGAGGTCTGCTTCAGTCTCCCTGTGACCACGCAGCTGACGGGAGTGACAAGTAAACGCCGAAGTCCTGGAGTCCGGTCGCAGTCCTGATGTCCTGGTGAAGCCTGTCCACGCGCTCTTGGCGGTTGGCGGCCCGGCTCTCGAACCACTTGGACCTCACCTCGATCACCACGTCCAGACCGCTCCGGTCCCATGGCCCCAGACTCCGGAAGCGGATCTCCACATCGCCGGGCTGCAAGTCCCCGTCGTACGGTTCCTCGGGACACTCCACGGCCTCGGACACCAGGTGCGGCAGCACCGCCCCCAGCTCTCGGAGCTCCGATTCGGCGACACCCGGCGCATAGGTCACTTCCACAAGCGGCATCGGGACATTCTAGGGGCGGCCGTCAAAGTCCCGTCTTCCGACCGGGGTTGGGGGCCGGCACCACTGGAGCATCCGCTCCATCACCGCGAGGGGCAGTGCCGGGTGCGCACGGCACTGCAGAATCTCCCCAAGGGCGGCTGGTCCGCGTGGAATCACACCAGCGACTACTGGTGCCTTTGGACCAAGCCTGGCTACAAGGGCAGCAAGCACCGGCTGAACCCTGGCAAGAAGTTCGGTTTCCAGCCGCCCATCAGGGCTCTTCTGCCGTCGAGCGACTTCCGCTGCTGGGTCGTTGGGGGCACGTTGCGGCCTCGGCGCGGTCGCAGTGGTGGGGCGGCGTCCACGGCTCCCCTACAGCTTCAGGCCGTGCCGGGTGAGGTACCAGTTGTGGAACGTGAACAGCCCGCCGAGCATCACCAGCCAGAGCACGGTGCTGGTGAGCGGGAAGGCGTCCAGCGGGATCGTGTACACCAGCACCACCCGCAGCAGCGCGTCGAGCAGGAAGACCGCCCCCCACACCGCCGTGATCAGTCGCAGGTGGTGACGGAACGCCGGCTCGTCGTCCCATCGCGCCTCCCAGGCGGCCAGTCCGGCCTCGCCCACCTTCGCGATGACGATGCCGCGCGAGGCCGTCATGATGAACGGGCGCCGGGTGAGCAGCGTGCCGAGCACCCAGAGCCCGATCGCGGCGGTCAGCCAGCTGTCCCGGATCATCAGCACCCGCGGACTGCCGGTGATCAGCGACAGCAGCGTTCCGGCCACCACCAGGCTCAGCGTGAACACCGCCATCGCCTCGACGCGCCGCTGCCGCACGATGCCGTAGCCGATCCACGGCAGGAGCAGCACACCGCCGACGACCATCGAGAGCCACTGGCCCGCGCCTGCCGCCCGCAGCCCGTAGTAGGAACCGAGCGGGAGGGCGAGCTCGAAGAAGAGTTGCGCGGCGAGCCGCCGGCGCAGCGCCGCCGTACGGCCTCGGGCGGTCGCCGCGGCGGACGCGTCCGTGCCGGTCTGCGGTGCCTGGTGCGTTGCCATGGTGTCTGCCCCCGTGTCCGCTGTGGTCATGACGTGTTTCTGGTGGCGCGGTCGAACAGGTCCGCCAGCTCGCGGCCGGCGGCCCGCACATCGAGATCGGGATCGTGGGTGGCGCGGCGCACCACGTCGTCGATGGCGGCGCGGATCGCCCGCATCATCACCCACGGGTCGAAGTCGCAGAACTCGCCCGCGCGTTGCGCCTTGCGGATCTGCTCCACCTGGACGGCGAGGTTCGCCTCCGTCGAGTCGAGGAAAGCGACCATGCCGGGGTCGCCGCCGCGGAGGTTGGCAAGGATCTCGACGATCGCCGCGAGGTGGTTCGGGTACTCGGCGAACAGGTCGAGGTTGCCTTCGATCGAGGCGCGCAGGCGGGCCGCATAGCTCTCGTGGGCCTCGATGCGGGGGCGGATGTACCCCTCCGCGAGCCGCATCACCTCGGCGACGACCTCGCGCATCAGGTCGTCCCGCCCGTCGAAGTGGTAGGAGATCATCCCCGTGCTGCTCAGCCCGGCGCGCTCCGCGATCTTCGCGAACGAGGCCCGGTGGTACCCGACTTCGGCGATGACATCGATCGCCGCGGCGACGATCTGAGCGCGGCGGCCCGTCTCGGTGAAGGAAGGCCTGGGCTTGCGTGCCACATTTTGCTTGGATGCGCTATTTCTTGCTTGCATGAGCAAGAAGGTAGCGGGGTTTGCTCACCCGAGCAAGATGGTGGTGGCGCGGCTGTCCGCGGTACGGGCATGGGCGGTGCAGGGAAAGGCAGGGCGGCAGCGCGGGCACCTGCGCCGGGCGATGGAGAGCGGGCGCCTGCGCCGAGCAAGGGAGAGTGGCCGCACGCCCAGCTCTCGCCCGCCAGGCACTTGGCCGCCGCCCCCCCGTGAGAGGAATCCCCCGGACGGCATACGACACCCCGGACGACGCGCGACGCCGCCCTACTCGTCAAAGGCGGACGGCCGGGTGCCGCACTCAGGGTTCTCCCGCACCGGCAGACCCCGCAGCAGACTGTCCAGGTACCGAAAGGAGGGAGTGCCGTGTCCGTACGCACGGAAAAAGACGCGCGCCCCCGCCGGGAAACGACCAGGCGCCCCGCCAGAACCGCCGCACCCCCCGGACTGCTCCTGGTACTCGCCTGCGGCGCGATGTTCCTGGTCGTTCTCGACGCCACGATCGTCTCCGTCGCCCTGCCCGCGGTCGGCTCCGAACTCGACTTCGGCGGTGCGGGACTGGGCTGGGTGGTGAACGCCTACACGCTGACCTTCGCCGGTTTCCTGCTGCTCGGCGGGCGGTTAGCCGACCTCTTCGGCACCCGTCTGCTGCTGGTGACGGGCCTTGTGATCTTCACCCTCGGCAATGCCTGGTCCGGCCTCGCAGGCGGCCCGGCGCAGTTGGTGGCCGCCCGCGCCGTGCAGGGCATCGGCGGGGCGCTGCTGATGCCCGCGACGCTGACCGTCGTGCACCAGGCGTACCGCGACCCCGTACGGCGTGCCCGCGCGCTGAGCCTGTGGAGCATGGGCGGCGCGGTCGGCGCCGCCGCCGGAACGGTGTGGGGCGGGGCTCTCACCGACGCGCTCGGCTGGCGCTCGGTGTTCTGGGTCAAGGTGCCCCTCGGTCTGGCCATCGCCGTGGCCGGATGGCTGGTACTGCCCCGCCGGGCAGCGTCCACCGAACCGGATGGAGTGCGCCGTCACGTCGACGTGCTCGGGGCGCTCCTGGTGACGGCCGGTCTCGCCGCCCTCATCTACGGCGTCGTGACGGTACGCACACCCGGCACGCGCGGTGCGGCATGGGCGGCCCTGGCCGGCGCCGTGACGCTGCTCGCACTCTTCCTCGTCCATCAGGGCCGCTGGGCCCGCGAACCGCTCGTACCGCTGCGCATCTTCACCCACCGCTCGGTCAGCAGCGCCAACGCCGTCGTCTTCGGTCTGGGCGTCGCCTACCTCGCCAGTCCCGTACTGCTCGCGCTCTATCTGCAACAGGTGCTCCACTACAGCCCCACTCGCGCGGGGTTCGGCTTCCTGCCGACCGCCTTCGCCGTGATGATCGGCGCCCACCTGGCCGGACGCCTGACCCCGCGCTGGGGCACCCGCCGCACCGCGGCGGTGGGGACAGCCGTCTCGGCCGCCGGCTTCCTCTGGCTGTCGGGGATCGGAGCCCACAGTGCGTTCGTGCTGGACATCGCGCTGCCCGCGTGGGTGTTCGGCCTCGGCGCCGGCCTGGCATTCACGCCCATCACCGTGGCGGCCACCAGCGGCATCGACCCCTCGATGACCGGCCTCGCCTCGGGCCTGCTCAACACGACCCGGCAGGTGGCCACGGCACTCGGCATCGCCGCGCTCACCACCCTCGCCGAGGCCCGCGGTGGAGCCTCCGGCTTCGCGCTGGCCTTCACGGTGGCCGCGGCGCCGGCCCTCCTCGCCTCCCTCGCCGCCGCGGTGTGGATGCCGCCCCACGTCAAGCCTCCGCGCTCCCCGGCCGCTTGAGCCCGGCAGCTGCCGCAGTCGTGGACGGGGCGGCATCGGCCGGTCTCCGACCCTGCGTCGCGCGGACTACGACCTCGGTCAGCTGCTTCCGGTGCCGGTTCAGGGGACGGTAACTTCCGGCCTCTTTTGTACGTGTCCGTGCCAATATGCCGGCATGAGGTCTACTCTGCTGCCTGCTCTGCCGCGCTGGGTTGTGGGCGCGCAGCGGCTGGACCCATCAGAACTGGACGTTCCACTCAAGGGCTTGTGAGCCGGGAGCGGTTCCGCGCCGTCCGTGCGTGGGGGCGCCCCGGCCACAGCAGCCGGGTTGGTTGCGTGCCGCCCGACCGGCAGCGCGCAAGACCCTCTTCATCGTCAAGTGGAAAGTGGAGTTGACCCATGTTCCAACGACGCGCTCTGCTCGCGCTCGTCACCGCCGCGCTGACGGTGCCGGTCATCGCTCTGGCCGGCGCACCGGCGCAGGCCGCGGGCTTCAGCACGATGAGTATCTGGAACTCGAGCCACTGCCTCGACAATGCCACCGAGAACGCCGCGAAGCTTCAGATGTGGAGGTGCACTGGCGGGCCTGAGCAGAAGTGGCTCGCGGAGTTCCTCCCGGGCAGCATGTACCGCTTCGTCAATCAGAACACCGGACGGTGCATTACCGGGCCGACCGCCGCGCACCCGGGTCTCTGGATGGACGAGTGCAACCTCCTCCCCGACACCCAGAAGTGGCGTGTCTTCTACGAGGAGCCCAGAGGCCTGTTCAAGGTGTGGCAGAACGTGTCCAACGGACTGTGCATGACGACCAGCAGCGTGGCCGACGGTACCCAGCCGCAGACGACTGCCTGCAACGCCTCCGCCGCCTACCAAAGGTGGCACTAGCATGAGCGGCCTCGGGAGCAAGGGTGCGGCTGGGGGCGAGCGGGGCGTCCGCCGGTGCTCGCCCCGCAGAGGGTGCGTCAGCCGAGATCCAGCAACTGCTCGTAGAAGCCGCCGATTTCCCGTTCCGTGTCGATGAGGTGGATCTCCAGGATCCAGTGGCAGCGCCGGCCGGACTTGTCGGTGCGCCGCATCGGGGTGTCGTTGGCCGGGGTGATGTAGGACTCGGTGTCGGCACCGTCGATCTTCTCGTGCGGGAATTCTCCGACCAGGTGGCCCGCATGCCATCCTCCGAGGGCCCAGCCGGCTTCGACGGCAAGGTCCTGGACGTGGGCGTACAGCTGCTTACCGGTGATGTCCGGGATCGCCTCGAAGGCCTGGCGTCCGGCCGCGAAGATCTTGGGCAGGTCGTCCCGCAGGCGGTGTTTGACGGGGTCGTCGCCCAGGACGTAGGTGCGGCCGAAGTCGGCTTCGTACTCCTCGAAGATCGGGCCGAAGTCGGCGAAGGCGATGTCGTCGGCGCCGATGGTGCGGTCCGGTGGGTTCTCCCGGTACGGCTGGAGGGTGTGGGGTCCGGAGCGGATGATCCGTTTGTGCCAGAAGCGAGTGGTGCCGAACATCTCGTTTGCCAGGTCACGGACGCGGTCGCTGACCGCGCGCTCGCTCTCGCCGGGCGCCACCAGGCCGCGGGCGGCGATCTCGTGGAACAGCGCCTCGGCCTTGGCCTGGGCTTCCAGCAGCCGTGCGGCGCGTACGGATTCATTCGCCATGCGACAAAACCCTAAGGGCTGTGCCGTTGTCCCCGGTGGACCGGCGCACGGCGGCAGACCGCCCTGCGGACGAGCGAAGGCTGCGCATGCCGGGGGTGTTGAACGGGCGTGGGGCGCCCCTGCCGTCACGGGCCGGTGGGGCGCGCAGCCGCACTCGAATACCGCAAAAGGGGGAAGACCACCCTTTCCCTCTCCGATGGTGAGGGTCTTTGCCTGCGCGACGGGCGAGAGCGAGCCGCATCACCCTCATATGGGGGCTGCCGCGAGACCGCCGTAAGTGATCTTGTGGCTTGGAACCAAAGGCGAGCATCCTTTTTGGGTCTACGCATAAGAGGCTTCCGCTGGATGTTGTCTTTGCATGAGCGATTGCACGAACTCCATTCGAACCCCCTTGTGGTCTATGCCACTTTCGATGAGTGACTTGAGCCACATCGCCACCCCGGTCAGTTCGTGAACAGGGAATATCACTGCGCGTACTCAATCCTTCACGGCGATCGACTTAGCGTGCCGCTCGAAATACCCCGTCCGCCAGGGCAAGATGGAGACATTGACCGCTCGGTCGGTGACGTAGATCACTAAATGCCCGGAGTGCTTGCGCTCTCGGGTGGAGCGAAAACCAAGAAGGGCCCTGCCTCCCAGGCGCCAACCCGGCGGAGACAGGACCCGGCTGCAGCGGCCTCGGCTCACCAGCCGAGGCCACACTGCTCAGTGGAGATGCTGAAAGGCTTCCCGCAGGAACTTCAGTGCCGCGAAGAGCGGACCGAACCAGCGAGCCTTCCGAAAATAGCCTTCCCACGTGCAGCGCCTGCAGCAGCAACCATCCGGGCAAGCGCCCATCGGCCACCACCTCCAATCCAGGGCCGGACTGTCGCAGCCCCGCGGGAGCCGCGAGCTGAAGCCCCATGGGCTGGAGGTAAGGCATCACATTAGCCGGGCCCACCGGCACACACCGTCCCCCCTGCCTCTCGGCCGCCGTCAGCGACGCCCCGAATCGGGCACCGAGGGCCGCCAGTTCACCCCGCCGCGCCATACTGGCCGCCCGCTTTGCGGCTCGGACCTGCGGGCCCCCTTCTACCGGCGGGTAGTACCGGGTGCCAGTTCCCCACGCCCAAGTTGTCTAAATCACACGGAAACCGCGCTCCCGTGTCAGGGAGGCGCGGCCGCTGAACGGTGACATCCGGCCACTTCTCCAACGCGCCGCACCTCCGGGCGGCCTTCGCCCCGTATTGCCGGACGGGTGGTCAAGTCGGTGTCCACGGCGGCCGTATGGGCAACCGCCACGCTGCGGACGGCTGTCCCGGTGGGGCGGGCTGTCCCGGTGGGGCGGGCGCGAGCCGTCAGCGGTGCCGGCCGGCGTTGAGCCGGGCGGCCTGGCGCGTCAGGTGGTCGCGCTCGGCGAGGCTGGGTGCCTTGCGGGCCGCCTCGGCGTACAGCCGTGCCGCCGTCTCCAGGTCGCCGTCGCGCTCGTGGAGGTACGCCGCCACCGCGTCGTAACGGGGCACGGGGTCTCCCCTGCCCGGGGAGCTTGGGGCGGAGTCGTCCAGCTCCGCGAGCGCCGCCAGGCCGGCGCGCGGTCCGTCGGCCTCGCCGACGGCCACCGCTCGGTTGAGCCGGACGACCGGGCTGTCGGTCAGGCGCGCGAGCTCGTCGTACCACTCGACGATCTGCACCCAGTCGGTCTCCTCCGCGGTGGGTGCGTCGGCGTGGAGTGCCGCGATGGCGGCCTGGGCCTGGAACTCGCCCAGCCGGTCGCGGGCGAGGGCCGCCTGCAGGATCCCGATGCCCTCGGCGATCAGCCCGGTGTCCCACCGGCCGCGGTCCTGCTCGGCGAGCGGCACCAGGCTGCCGTCGGGCGCGGTCCGTGCGGCGCGCCGGGCGTGGTGGAGCAGCATGAGGGCGAGCAGCCCGGCCACCTCGGGGTGGTCGACCTGGGCCGCGAGCTGACGGGTGAGCCGGATGGCCTCGGCGGCGAGGTCGACGTCGCCGGAGTAGCCCTCGTTGAAGACCAGGTAGAGGACGCGGAGCACGGTGGCGACGTCGCCGGGCCGGTCGAACCGGACGCGGGAGACGGTGCGCTTGGCCCGGCTGATGCGCTGCGCCATGGTGGCCTCGGGCACCAGGTAGGCCCGGGCGACCTGACGGGTGGTCAGTCCGCCGACGGCGCGCAGGGTGAGGGCCACCGCGGATGACGGCGTCAGTGACGGATGGGCGCAGAGGAAGTAGAGCTGGAGTGTGTCGTCCACCGCGGGCGCGGGGCCGGGCGCCGGTTCCTCGTCGACGCGGTCCTCGCGCCGGCGGCGGGCCGCGTCCGCGCGGGTCGCGTCGAGGAACCGGCGCCAGGCCACGGTGACCAGCCAGCCCTTCGGGTCCCGGGGAGGGCCGGCCGGCCAGACGCGGACCGCCTCGACCAGCGCGTCCTGCACGGCGTCCTCGGCCGCCGCGAAGTCGGCTCCGCGGCGGACGAGGATGGCGAGCACGCTCGGTGTGAGGCTCCGGAGCAGGGCCTCGTCCATCGGTGAGGTCACTCCGTGACGGTGGGCGGCGCGGTCAGGAACGGGCGCAGTTCGAGCCACTCATGGATCGGCTTCCCGCCCGCCCCGGGGGCGGCCGACAGCTCTCCTGCCAGCTCGACGGCGCGCTCGTAGCTGTCGACGTCGATCACCATCCAGCCGGCGATGAGGTCCTTGGTCTCGGCGAAGGGTCCGTCGGTGACCGGCGGGCGCCCCTCGCCGTCGTACCGGACCCACGTCCCCTCGGGGGCGAGCGCCTGACCGTCGACGAACTCGCCGGTCTTCTCGAGCCGGGCCGCGAAGTCGTTCATGTACTGCACGTGCGCCGAGATCTCCTCCGGCGTCCACCGGGCCATGGGGACGTCGTTGACCGCGGCCGGGGCGCCTCGGTAGTGCTTGAGCATCAGGTACTTGGCCATCGTGCTTCTCCTCGGTGCGGGTGCGGCCCATTGTGGTCGCGTTCACTGCGGGGACGGAGCCGGTCACGCGTTCTCGACATCACCGGGCGATTTTTTTCGCTCTTGCAGAGGAGCCGGGTCTCGGCCGCGGAGCAACGGTGGAAGGGGATGCCTCACCGGCCGGCGGCTCGGCTGACCGGACTGTCCGGTCTCACGGTTACGATGATCTCCGCTGCGGCGCCATGTCAGGGGCATGCCGCCCCTTCGGCGTGCCACGTCAAGGCGGGCAGCGCGGAACGTACACACGGGGGATCAATGGCCGGCCATTCCGGATACCACGTCCAGCAGAGCGGCATGGACGGCGAGGCGAAGAAGCTCGACTCGGCGGGAGACGATACCGGCGACATCAAGGGCGCCATAGCCGACGCGGTCTGCTTCGACGACGACGTGCTCGGCGGCTCCGATTCCGGCCCGGCCTACCGGTCATTCTCCACCGCCTGGCAGCAGGAAGCGAAGACCCTGGAGAGCGCGCTCCACGAACTCGCCGACAAGGTCCGGGCATCCAAGGGCAACTACGACCAGGCCGATCACGAGGTCATCTCCCAGGTCGGCGGAGCGGCGGGCTCGGGGAACCCGTCATGGACGACCAGGCCGGCCCCCGTGACCGACCGGTCCCCCTTCGGCTGAGCCGGGGCCGCGACGGTCCGCCCGGTCCGCACCCTTCCGCCCGACGACACCGCACACGAAGGTCTTTTCATTCCCGATGGCTGAGCAGGGATCCACCACCGAGCGCCGCGCCGCGCTGGAGGCGTGCTACAAGCAGCTCCTCGACTGCGACGACAAGAACGAGATGATCAACCTGATCAACTCCGCCCTCGCGGTCCCGGCCCCGGTCGGCTCCGCCGGCACGCTGGAGCTGCTGGGCAAGCGCTACCGCACCCAGTCCAAGAACGCCGACGAGGTCGCCCACAAGGTCAACCAGGTGGCGACATCCGGCCTGCCGGAGGTCTGGGTGGGCAAGGCGAGTGTGGGGGCGACCGAGGTCGTCCAGGCCGCCGCCCGGGCGGCCGCGCAGATGGCCGAGGCCCTGCAGAAGGGCGGCAATGCCCTGCTGACCCTGAGCGACGCGGTCGGGGACGCCCAGAAACTGGACGAGACCGGCCGGGGCCAGCTGCAGGAGGCGTTGTCCATCCTCGGTTCCGAGGACGGATTCTTCGACAGCATGGTGGACACCGACGAGGAGGAGGACGCGATCTGGCGGGCCGGCACGGTGGCCACCGCCGGTGTCGAGAAGATGCGCTCCGCGGCCCGGTCCGTCGACGACGCGGCCCGAGCGGCCGCCCGCGACCTCAACAAGTTCGCCTCCGAGGCGCGGTCGGGCAAGATGCACACCAGCGGCCTCTCCGCCGCCGACAAGCTCGTTCTCGCCGACACCGCGGGCGTCTACGGGCCGGCGGAGATGAACGAACTGCTCAGCGCGAACGACCTGGAGCGCTCGGGCCGGTACATGGAGAAGATGAACGCCAAGGACCGCGCCGAGTTCGACAAGATGCTCGCCCAGTCCAAGTCACCGCAGGAGCGCGCCTACTTGGTGAAGGCGCTGGCCGCGGGCTACGACCTGGACGCCGTGTCGGACTTCCGGGAGAAGATCCACGGCAAGGACCCGGGATGGCTCCAGCGGCACCTCACACCGGTGTCGACCGCCGGCGACAGCATGAACGACGAGGGCCGTGCCAAGGACGGCAGGAACAACAACACCGACGACCAGGCCTTCGGCGACGAACGGTGGTCGCAGGACGGGAACACCTGCGTGCCGTCCTCCACGGTGAGCGCCCGGGCCATGGTCGACCCCGTCTACGCCCTGGAGCTGACCGGCGGCCCCTCCGGGCAGGAGGACGACCCCGACGCCTTCCGCGACCGTTTGGGCGCCGAACAGCAGCGGGTGCACGACGAGGGCGACGGGGACTACGACTACGACTTCCCGTTCTCCCGGCACCCGGACGGGATGGACAGCGACGGCAAGACCACCGTGGTCAACAAGGAGATCAGCCCGCACACCGGTGCGTCGTACGACTACCAGGAGACCAGGAGCGCCGATGCCCGGCGCGATGTGCTGCCCGACATCGAGAAGTCCGTGGCCGACGGCAAGCCGGTACCGATCGGCGTCGAGGGGTACAAGGACGGCGACCGCACCGGCCACGCGATGATGATCATCGGCCAGGAGGGCGACAAGCTCCAGGTCTACAACCCCTGGGGCACCACCACCTGGGTCAGTGAGGACGACTTCGTCAACGGCCACATGGACAAGGCCTCCGACAACCGCATGCCCGACGCCTACGCCGTCCACCTGCCCGCCGACTGAAGCGACCCATGATGCGCACACACCTCCCGAACGCCGCCCCGCGCCGGGTACTCGTACCGGCCCTCACCACGCTCACCGCCCTCGCCGCGCTCACCGGATGCGGTCTCTTCGGCCCCGCCACCTATGACCGGGACGAGACCGCCATCGAGGCCGACCCCGGCGAGGAGTTCACCCTGTCCGTGCCCTCCAACGCCTCCCTCGGCGAACGCTGGTACGTGGCCGAGCCGAAGCCCGCCGCCGGTGTGGTGCGTGCGGCAGGCGAGGACCAGGAGAACTCGGGGAGCGACGCGGACGGGGCGGACGGCGGCAGTCAGCTCTTCCGCTTCAAGGCCGTCGGGCGGGGCAGCACCAAGATCCGGCTGATCCACTGCCCCGTGCACGCCTGCATCGACAAGGGCGAGGACTCGGCCACGGCGTCCCCGCCGCCCTCACCGCCCCCCGGCTCCACGGTCGCACCGGCCCCCGTCCGGCCGACTTACCACACCTACACCGTCACCGTGAAGTGACCGACCGCGAGACAGGTATGCATCCCACCCCTCCCCCAGGCAAGACCGACGACGAACTCGCCACGCTCGATGTCACGGCGCTGCTGCGCTACGGCATCGGATTCGGCGGCTCGCACCGCACCGCGCTCTTCGGGGACGGTGCGGTGGGCGCCGCCGTCGTACTCGACCGGCAGGGGGTCCTTCCGCGTGCGGTCGCCTTCCTCGCCCAAGTCGTCCGCACCGGCGGGACCGGCTACGCAGCGGCGCTCCCCGAGCCGGTGCCGGGCGACGCCGCAGCGCAACTGGTGCGTGGCTGGCTGCAGTCGGCCGCTTCCGTGGTGCGTACCGTGGAGGGCGACCAGGACGTCGCCCGGTGGCTGGAGTCCGTCGCCGCCCTCATGGCGCTCCGGCTCACGTACCGGGCCAGGACCGCGGGGCCCGGCACCGGCTGAGCCGGCCACGGCCGCCTACCTTTCGGACTCCGCCGCGGCGACGGGCCGCGCGGGCACTCGGCCCCGTGGCGCGGCTTCCGGGGCCGGGGACGGCGCCCGCCCCCGCAACCGCGACACCGCGACGCCGGACAGGCACAGGAGGCCGCCGCAGAGCGTCAGCAGGCCGGGGACCTCGCCGAGGAACAGCCACGACAGGAAGACGACGAGCACCGGCACCGCGTAGGTCGTGGTGCCCATCTTCCCGACGGTCGTCCGCGACACCGCATAGGCCCATGTGGTGAACGCAAGGGCCGTCGGGAAGACGCCCAGGTACACGATCTGCAGCGTGGCCGCCGCGGGAGCCCGGCCCACCTGCGACACCAACTGCCCGGCGAACGGCAGGCAGGCCACCGCTCCGGAGAGCGCACCGAACGTCGTCACCTGCATCGGTGTGGCGTGCCGCAGCGTCGGCTTCTGCAGCACCACACCCACCGCGTTCGCCAGCGCCGCGCACAAGCACAGCAGTACGCCGATGAGAGACGACTGTCCTCCGCCGGACAGGGACAGTCCGACCACCACGGCCCCGGTGAACGACACCGCCATGCCCGCCATCAGTTTGCGCGGGAAGCCCTCCTTGAGCAGCCACCCGCCCAACAGCGCCATCAGGATCGGCCCGACGTTGATGATCAAGGCAGCCGTTCCGGCATCCACCCGCTGCTCGCCCGCGTTCAACGCCACCATGTACGCGCCGAACCACAGGACTCCCGAGCTGACGATGCCGGGCCAGGCATCGCGCGGCGGGAATCCACCGCCCCGGACCAGCAGGAGGGCGCTCAGCACGACGGACGCCACCAGCAGTCTGCCCAGGGCCAGGGCCCCCGGCCCGAAGTACGCGGCGGAGTTGCGGATCACGATGAACGCCGAGGCCCACAGCAGCACGGTGACCAGGGCCGCGGCGACCGCGCGCCCGTCCGGCCCGCCCGCGGAGCCGGCCCCGCCGTCCGCTGCCGTTGTTCCCGTCTGCCGGCTCACGAGGGTGTCCTTCCGGGGTCGCTTTGTGCGAGGCGCGGCGAGAGGGGCCGTTCGCTCGGTTTCGGGTGGCATCGGATTCCTTCGGGTGGCATCGGCTTCTTCTTACGGCGCAGCATTCCGACCGCGATTCCGACGACGACAAGAGCTGCGGCGCAGAATGTCACCGGGGGTCATGGGCTCACCCTGGAATAACCAGGCGGATGCCAGGCCGAATACCGGGACGAGCAACGAGAAAGGGGCAACGGCCGGCGCGTTTTAAATCCGCCCGAGGCAACGGCCGTGCCGACGACCTGCACCCGCCGGGCGCGCTCCTTCAACAACGCGGCGGCGAACAGCACGGTGAACACCGCCTGGCCCTGGAGGACCAGGGAGGGCGGTTCTGGGGGCAGTCCCGCATGTTCGCACCCCATCCGGCAGCGACTGCCACCGCCAATGCGACGTGTACGGGCTTCATGCCAATTGCTCCTGGGGACGCGCTTCTTCGGGGTGTCCCATCACAACAGCCGACGTACGAAAGGGCCAGCGAAGGTTTCTGAAGGTGGGGTATTAGCATCGCTTCATGTTCGACCTCAATCGTCTGCGTGCGCTGCGTGCCGTGGCCACCCACGGCTCGGTGACGCGTGCCGCGGCCGCGCTGGGCTACACGCCGTCCGCCGTCTCCCAGCAGATCGCCAAGCTGGAGCGCGAGACCGGCTCCGCACTGCTCGACCGGCAGGGCGGCAAGGTCGGACTCACCCCCGCGGCCTGGCTGCTCGCGGAGGCGACCGACGAGGTCACCGCCGTGCTGGAGCGGACCCGTTCGCGGCTGGAGGAACAGCGTGACCAGCCCACCGGGCAGTTGGTGCTCGCCACGTTCCCCACTGCCTGCCGGGGTTTCGTCGCCGCCTCGCTCGCCGACCTCGCCGGGCGCCACCGCGCCCTGGACTGCCGGCTGGTGGAGTGCGACCCCCACCTCGCCATCAGCCTTGTCGTACGGGGTGAGGCGGATGTCGCCGTCGTGCACGACTGGCACAACACCCCGCTGACACTTCCCGCCTCGCTGTCCGTCACCGAACTCGGTGAGGACATCGCCGACATGATCCTTCCCGCCGGGCACCCGCTCGCCGACCGGGACCTGGTGACCCCGTACGACCTGCGAGGGGAGCGCTGGATCGGACACGGCCCCGGTGCCATGTGCCATGAGTGGCTGGTGCGTTCCTTCTCCGATCTCGGCATCGAACCGGACCTCGCCTACAAGGTCCAGGAGTTCGAGTCCCAAATAGCCTTACTGGCGGCGGGGTTGGGCGTCGCCATGCTGCCCCGGCTCGGCCGCGGCACCCTGCCGTCCACCGTCCGTGTCGTCCCGATGGATCCCGCGCCCTCCCGCCGGCTGTCGGCCGTCTGGCGCTCCCAGGCCGACCGCAGACCTGCTGTGCACGCCGCCTTGGCGGCCCTGCGCGGGCGGCGGCCGGGCACGGATGCCAGCCCTGCGCGGGCCTGTTGATCTCACGTCCGCGGTCCTCACGGACGGCGGTGTGCTGCGTCGTCGGCGCGGCCACCGGCACCCAGGAGACCGGTCGCCTCGAAGGGGGTGCGGGCAGCCAGCCGGGGAAGCTCCCGCCGGGCGAGCCGGGTGACGACTGCGGGCAGGGCGGCACGTACCGCCTGTGCCGCACGGAGCCAGGCCGGTACGTAGACGGCGGCGGCACGGCGTTCCACGGCGGTGACCAGCCGGGCGGCGACCCACCCGGCCGGATAGACCCTTCTCGCGGGCGGGGGCATGTGGGCGCGGAGTTCACGCAGTACGGGGTGCCGGTCCGCGTCCCGGATCATGTCGGTGTCGGTCCAGTTCAGATAGGCGATTCCGACGCCCACGCGCTGAGGGGCGAGTTCGGCACGCAGCGAGTGCGCGAGGGATTCCACCCCGGCCTTGGAAGCGCAGTAGGCGCTCATCAGGGGAGCGGCTCCGATGGAGGCCGTCGAGGCGATCTGCAGGAGGTATCCGTGTGTGGCGAGCAGGTCCGGCAGGAAGGAGCGCGCGGTGATCGCACTGCCGGTCAGATTGACCTCGATCACCCGGCGCCAGGTTGCCGGATCGGACTCGGCGAAGGGCCCGCCTTCGGCGATCCCGGCGTTCGCCACGACGACGGACGCCGGCCCCAGGCGGTCGCGGACCTCCTGCGCCACCTGTCGCATGGCGTCATCGTCGGTGACATCGACCGCCCAGCAGCCCGATGCTGCCGGAAGGGACGAGGCCACTTTGCGCAGGGCCGCTTCCTCCCGCCCCAGCAGTGCCACCCGGGCCCCTCGCCGGGCCAGCTCGCGGGCGATTTCCTTCCCCAGGCCGCGTGCGGCTCCGGTCACCACCGCGGTGCGTCCGTGCAGCGCGTGCGGACGCCGCGCGCCGGCCATCGGACGCGGTCGCGGTGAGCGCGCTGGGCGCGGCGGGAAGGGCATCGAGAGCTCCCCACTCCTGACGACAAGCGGTCTGGCTCCTTTCGTTTCACGGTAGGCGCGCCGGGGCGAGGGCGCGCGGCGCGCGGCGGGCCGTCATGGGTGCCGGCCGCCGTCGTCCGTCCGGCGGACCGCTTTTCGGTACCTTGCACGAACGGGTGGCACGTTGTGCGTACGCGTGCCAACCTTCTGTAATCAGTCGGCGGCTGCCGTGGCCGTCGCCGGCGTCACAGCGACTGTCATCCCAGTCGCCGGGTGCACAGTCGCCGCCTGCAGATCCGCTGTCTGCACCGTCGCTGTCGTCACGGGGGGCCGAACAGCGTGAAGGAACGTCCGTTGGGGATACAGGGCATCGAGGCCCTGTACGAGGAGTGCCGCAGCCGGCTGCAGGACGGCAGAACCGCTGCCGGCGGGCGCGGGCTTCCCACCGTCGTCCTCGTCGGACCGCGGGGCAGCGGCAAGACCGCCACTCTGAACTGGCTCGGCTACCTCGGATCACGGCGCCCGCATGCGTACTTCGACTTCGGCTCCGCCACGCCCCGCAGGCCCCATGAGGTCGCCGGCCGTCTGGCGTACGGGCTGTCGCACCGCTTTCCCCGGCAGACCCCCCTGGTCTTCCCGCGGCTGACGCTGGGGCTGGCCGTGGTGGCCCCCGAGCTGTCGCTGGACGCGACGGATCCCGAGCGGGCCAAGAAGCAGTTGCGCCAGGCGCTGCGCGGGCCCCAGGAGCCCAACGCCGCAGGCGACCGGGTCGCCGCGGTGGCCGGGCTGCTGCAGGACCTCAACCTGGTCCGGATCCCCGGCGTCAGCCTGCTGGCCAGCCTCATCCGGCAGCCGCCCAGCATGCCGCTGCGGGTGACCCGGCACACCGGATTCGCCTGGTACGCCGGTCCGCTGGCCGCCCTGGACGCGCTCGTCGAACTCAACCAGCTGAGCAAGAGCGAGGAACCGGCGGACCGGGCCGCGGTGGACCGGCGGCTGTGCGAGGCGTTCCTGGCCGATCTGCGCGGCGAGTACGCGCGCCGCCGGCGCGACCGCAACTGCGTCGTCCTGCTGGACAACATCGATGCTCCCGGCGGACGCGAATTCCTGGACCTGCTCATGGAGCTCCGGGACGCCGGCGGGCAACCGGATCCGCTCCTGGCCGTGGCCGCGGCGTCGAACGTCGGCCGGGTGCCGGCGATGTTCGCGACCGGCCCTGCGGGGGTACGGATCCGCACCCCCGAGCAGGCCTGCTACGCCGACTGGGAAGCGGCCGTCCCGGACCCGCCGCCGGACCGCTCCTGGCGCTGGTACTGCGTCCAGCTGCGCGGCCTGACCGCCGGCGAGACCGCCCAGCTCGGCACGAACATCGCCGCGCGGCTGCCGGAGGCACCGCTGCTCGCCCACCGGTTGACCGACGGCCATCCGTGGAGCGTCCGTCAGCTGCTCACCGCCTCGGCACGGCTCGTGGGCCGCGAGGACCCGGAGAGGCTGCTGCGCGCGGTGCTCTCCGGCACCGCGCCGTCCGCGGAAAGCGGCGACGAGGGGCCGCGGCTGGAAGAGGAGGCGCGGCAGTACCTGCTGCGCGATCTGACCGACGACCAGCACCGTGCACTCGTCGAGTGCTGTGCCGCCCGCGAGTTCGACGCCGCCTGCGACGCGGGACTCCTCGACCGCTTCCAGTTGCACACCCGCGATTCGCTGGCCCGGGTGGTCGCGACCAGACTATGGCTGACCGACCCGGTCCCCCAGGATGCCGAGGCCCGAGGTGGCCGGGGCAGCGGATATCTGGAAGGCATCCATCCGCACCCGTTGCGCGGCAGCTCCGTCCTGCATCCGTGGCTGCGCCTGCTGCTGTTGCAGGAGCTGGCCGCCCGCCCGGACCGCTGGATCGCCGTCCACGGACAGCTGCGCACCTGGCACGCCGACCACGGCCACCCGCTGGAAGTGCTGTACCACTCCCTCGCGCTGCACGAGGTGGATGACGTCGTCGAGCATCTCGCCCGGCGTCTGGTCGAACTCTCCGACACGGACGTCTGGTTGTACGAGCTGTACACGATCACCGCCGCACCACTTCGGGAACCGGTGCGGCCGGAACAGCCCGCCACGCTGCGTCTGGAGCAGCTGGCCGCCGACCTCGCGCCCCGCTCGTTCGCCGCGCACACGCCCCTGACCCTGCTGGTGGTCGGGCTGTGGCTGGCGTCCGACCCCCGCAACCGGCTGCCCGGTACGAATCCCGAGCTCAACCGGACCGTCAACGCGATGCTCCAGGACCTTGCCATGCGCTCCGTCCCCCGCCGGATCGGGCTCATGCACGAGGCCGCGAAGTACGTGTGAGCACCCTGCAGCACCCCTCCCCTAGGAGCCGGCACCATGCATCTGCCCCCGCAACCCGCCGACGCACTCCCCCCGTGGTGGAAGGGGTGGCGAGGAATCGCCGCCCTCGTACTCGCGCTGGCGCTGATAGCCGGCGGGCTCTGGTTCCTGTGGCCGGTGAAGGAGGACACCAGCTGCGCGGCGGACCAGCCGGGGCTGCACTGGGACGGCACCGGCCCGCAGCGGGAGTGCGTCGGCATCACGGACGAGAAGGCCTTCGCTTTCGACCCCGGTCTCAAGGGGATCACCGACCGGATCGCCCAGGAGAACCGACGCGTCCGCGCCCAGTGGGAGCATCCCGCCTCCGGAAAGAGCCGGCTGCCCTACGTCAGGGTCGGCGTCCTGATGCCGATGACGGAGAGCGACACCAGCGCGCTGCCCCTCGCGGAGATCCGCACCAGCCTGGAGGGCGCCTTCATCGCGCAGTGCCGGGCGAACGCCTGCCCCGATCTGTCCACGACCAGCTCCACCGGCATCCAGGGCAAGACACCACTGATCCAGCTCGTGCTGGCCCATGAGGGACGTAACGAGACGCACTGGAAGCCGGTCGTACGGCAGTTGGCCGGCCTGGTCGGCGACGAGCATCCGCTGGTCGCCGTCACCGGCATGGGCGTCAGCATCCCGGAGACCCAGGCAGCGGCCACCGAACTCAGCCGGCTGAAGATCCCCGCGATCGGTGCGGTGCTGACGGCCACCGACCTCAACTCACCCCGCCTGTTCAAGGTGTCGCCCTCCAACGTCGACTACGCCAAGGCGCTCCGCCGGTATCTGGACCACTCTCCGCTGGCGGGGCACCGCGGCTACCTCGTCTTCGACAGCCGGGACGACAACTACGTCAAGACCATGCGCAAGGCGTTCGACGACGAGTTCAGCGACTACATCGGCCGGCGACGTGCCTCCTTCGTCGGCACGACCGGCCACAACCCCGCGGGCATCCCCCGGCTCTTCTACAACGCCGTCAACAACATCTGTCTGACCAAGGCGCAAGTGATCTTCTACGCCGGCCGGGACCGCGATCTCGCCGACCTCATCCGTGCCCTGTCCACCCGCAGCCAGTGCGGTCACGACGCGCCGATCACGGTGATGACCGGGGCCACCGGGGCGTTCGCGCAGGGGCAGCAGGTACGGAGCCTGCTCAGGGACAACAAGATCACCATCCTGAACGTCTCGGCGACGAGTCCGGCCCAGTGGATCCGTGGCGTCCATGCCCCGTCCGGTTTCAAGCCGTTCCACCAAGCCCTGCGGGACCTGCGGTTCCCCGACTCGGTGATGGACGACGGATACGCGATCATGCACCACGACGCCGTGCTGACCGCGATCTGGGCCACCCGCAATGTCACCGGCCAGACCGGCAAGGAAGCGCCCGACGTGCAGGACGTGTACAACGAGATCACCAATCTGCATGACGCGAGCACCGTTCCCGCGGCCGGCGGGGAGCTCAGCTTCGACGACGCCTCCGACGGCTGGCCGCACAACAAACCGGTACCGGTGATCCGGCTGCCCGAACCCCTCAAGGATCCCGGCCCGCCCTATCTGGTGCCGTGACCCGGTCCTGAGCAGGTCAGCGCCGGCGTACTCCGCGGCCTCTTCCGGGTCGTCCCGTTCCACGGCGGCCCGTTGACGTACCAGCGCGGCGATGGCGTCACTCTTGGGCCCCCTGGCCGAGCGGGTGATGCTCTGACCCCGTAGGCAATGCCTTGGACCGGCCGCTCAGTACGGCAAAAAACTTGTCGCGGCCAGGCCTTTTGCGTGGATCGCGGACCTGCCTATGTTCCCTCCGGGGGGAGCGTCGCACCCCGACCATCGCACACCGGATACCGGATACCGGATACCGGATACCGCGGACCGGCCATACCCGCCACCTCAGCATCCCTCCAGGAGGACCGCGCCTTGCACAGCAACACCACCGTGAACTCCACGCAGGCCACCGGCCCCGCACACACAGCGAACTCCACACCAGCCGTGAAATCCGCACACACCACGAGTTCCACTCAGCCCATAAACTCCACACAGGCCATAAACTCCACCGACTCCGCGGATTTCCCCTACCAGTTCGCCCGCAGCCGCCGCTTCTCTCTCGGAGTGCCGCGGCATTTCACGCTCTCCCCCGACGGCAGCCGGGTGCTCTTCGTCCGTACGGTCTCGGGCACCGATCCCGTCGGCCGACTGTGGCAGTACGAGGGCGGGACGGAACGGCTGCTGGCGGATCCGGCGCTCCTGGTCGGAGCCGGCAGCGGGGCGGTCCCCGAGGAGGAGCGGCTGCGCCGGGAGCGCGCCCGTGAGCGGTCCGTGGGCGTGGTGTCCTACGCGACCGACAGCGCCGCCCGTCTCGTGGCGTTCGCGCTGTCCGGAGCGCTGTGGGCGGTGCGCACCGACGGTGGCGCACCGTTCTCCGTCCCGGCGGCAGGCCCGGTGGTCGACCCGCGCCCCTCCCCCGACGGGCGGCACATCGCCTATGTGAGCCGCCGCTGTTTCCACGTCGTCGATCTGAGCGGTACCGACCACCGGCTGGCCGCCGCGGAAGGCCCGGACGTCTCCTACGGACTCGCCGAATACGTGGCCGCCGAGTCCATGCACCGGATGCGCGGCTACTGGTGGGCGCCGGACAGCCGGCACGTCCTGGTGGCCAGGGCCGACACCGGCCCCGTGGAGCGGCGTTACATCGGCGATCCGGCTGATCCGACGAAGCCGCCGCGGGCGATTCCGTATCCGGCGGCCGGTACGCCCAATGCCGAGGTCACCCTGCAGATCCTCTCCCTGGCGGGGCAACGGGTCGACGTGGAGTGGGACCGCACGGCGTACGAGTACCTCGTGGACGCCGGCTGGGACGCACACGGTCCGTACCTCGCCGTCCAGAGCCGCGACCAGCGGGTCGTGCGCACGCTGTCGGTCGATCCGGCGACCGGGGCCACCGCAGTGCTGCATGAGCGGACCGATCCGGCATGGGTGGAACTCGTTGCCGGCACCCCGGCCCGTACGGCATCGGGTGCCCTGGTGCTCCCCGAGGACGACGGCGACACCCGGTATCTGACCGTCGGCGGCCGCCGGGTCACCCCGGAGGGCCTGCAGTTGTGCGCGGTCCTCGGGGTCGAGGGCGAGCGGGTGCTGTTCACGGGGAGCGAGGACCCGTTGGAGACCCATGTGTGGCGCCATGACCCTGGCCACGGCTGCCGCCGGCTGAGCCGCGGCCCCGGCCGGTACACCGGTGTGGCGCGTGGTGGCACGGTCGTCCTTTCGGGAGTGACGCCGCGGGGCAACGAAGTCGGTGTGCTGCGGGGGACGGGGAGAGGGGCGGCCGCAGGGACGGCGTCGGGACCGGAGTCGGGACCGGAGTCGGACACGGGGACGGGTACGGGGGCGGACTCAGGGACTGGGACGGGGATACACGACGACGCGTCCTCGCCCTGTCCGGAGGTCATCGCCTCGCTCGCCGAGGAGCCCTTGGTCACCCCGCGCCCCCGCCATCTCCTCCTCGGCGAACGGCAGTTGCGTGGCGCGCTCTTCCTGCCGTCGTGGCACGAGGAGGGCGCCGGGAAGCTGCCGGTGCTCCTCGACCCGTACGGGGGCCCGGGCGGGCAGCAAGTGGGACGGGACCGCGAGTGGCCCAGCTGCGTTTCGCAGTGGTTCGCCGAGCAGGGGTTCGCGGTGCTGGTGGTCGACGGGCGCGGGACACCGAACCGCGGCCCGGCCTGGGAGAAGGCCGTCCTCGGCGACCAGCTCACGCCCGCGCTGGAGGACCAGGTGGACGCGCTGCGGGCGGCCGGGGCGCGCTTCGACGACCTGGACCTGACACGGGTGGCGATCCGCGGCTGGTCGTTCGGCGGGTTCCTCGCCGCGGCCGCGGTGCTGCATCACCCCGAGGTCTTCCACGCGGCGGTGGCCGGCGCCCCGCCCACCGACCAGCGCCTGTACGACACCCACTGGAAGGAACGGTACCTGGGCGACCCGGAGGAACACCCGGAGAACTATGTGCGCTCCTCGCTGGCCGGCCACGGCCATCTGTTGCGCCGCCGCCTCCTGCTGATTCACGGGCTCGCGGACGACAATGTGGCCGCCGCGCACACCCTGCGCTTCTCGGCGGAACTGCTCGCGGCGGGCAAACCGCACAGTGTGCTCCCGCTCCCCGGCGCCACCCATCTGCCGGCCGACGACACGGTCAACGCACGGCTGCTGCTCTTCCAGCGGGACTTCTTGCTGGACGCGCTGGCGGCGGGCGTGGACGCGGGCTGAGGGGGCCCTTGCGAGCTCGGCTCCGTGGTCGCTCGGCCGGCGGGGTTCGGCTCGGCGGCTCCCCCAGGTACGGGACCTTCGGGCCTCCCCTGGCCCTCGTCCGGCCTCCGTCTCCCCCCTCGGCACCGCGCTTTCGCAAAGGGAGCGTCCCGCATTGAACACGCCGGGCGGCCCCTCCGTATGGACCTGGTGCAACGTCCATGGAGCACGGAGTACCACGCGCACCACAGGCACCACCATGAACCGGAGGCACACGATGGCTCGACAGGCAGCGTCGCAGCAGACGGAGACCGAAGCGATGACCGCGACGGAGGAGACCGGGCAGGCGACGGCAGGTCGCGGGGCGGCGCGGCGAACCGTCGTCGCGGCGGTCGGCGCGGCCGGGCTGACGGCGGCGCTCGCGGCCTGCGGAGGCGGCATGGAGGACGCGGGGAGCGGCGATTCCAAGGCCGAGGGCGGCGGTCAGGCCGGCAGCTCGGGGGCGAGCGGTGGTGACGCCGCCGGTGGGGGCGGCGGCACCATCCTCGCCAAGACATCAGAGATCCCCAAGGGCGGCGGCAAGATCTTCAAAGCCGACAAGGTCGTCGTCACTCAGCCCCAGGACGGCGACATCAAGGCGTTCTCCGCGATCTGCACCCACGCGGGCTGCGTCGTCGGCGAGGTCTCCGGCGGCACCATCAACTGCATGTGCCACGGCAGCAAGTTCGACATCACCGACGGCAGCGTGAAGAAGGGCCCCGCCACCAAGGGGCTGGCACCGGCCAAGGTGAACGTCAAGGGCGGCTCGGTCGCACTCGGCTGACGGCGCGGCCGTGCCACCCGCCCGCCGGGGCTGTAGCCCGGCGGGCGGGTGGCACGAGGATTGTCGTCCCCTGTTCAAGGAGGCATCTCCAACCCCTCGCTTGGCTGGTTGGACTCCAACGAGGAGTGCCCGGGGCAGCGATCGCAGAGGTGTGCGAGGCTGACGTGATGCCGTTCTCCTCTGCCCCCGCGGAGCCGATAACGCCCGACCCCGTGCGCGAGTTTCCGGACACGCTGCTCACGCAGTCCTGGCTCGACCTGGCGTTCCTCCACTGGGCCGCCGATCCTGCGGACGTGGCGCCGCTGCTGCCGACAGGGACCGTGCCGGACACCCACGACGGGCTCACCTACATCGGCCTGGTGGCGTTCCGGATGCATCGGGTGGGCTGGTTCAGGATGCCGGGTATCCCCTACCTCGGCACCTTCCCTGAGACCAACGTGCGGCTCTATTCGGTGGACCGGCACGGCCGACGCGGCGTGGTGTTCCTCTCGTTGGAAGCCTCGCGGCTGCTGCCGGTGGCCGTCGCCCGCAGCGTCTTCCGGCTGCCCTACGTATGGGCCAGGATGGCGATCCACCGCGACGCGGACACCATCAGCTACACCAGCAGCCGACGCTGGCCGGGACCGCGCGGGGCGCGCTGCCGGATCGCGGTACGCATCGGCGAGCGGATCGAGGAGCCGACCGCCCTCGAACACTTCCTGACCGCCCGCTGGGGCATGCACAACGCCTTCTTCGGCCGGCCGGTGTATCTGCCCAATACCCACCCACGCTGGCCACTGCACCGGGCCGAACTCCTGCACTGCGAGGACGATTTGGTGACCGCCGCCGGGCTGCCGTCGCCGGCCGGCCCGCCGGTGAGCGTGCTGTACTCCCCCGGAGTGCCGGTCCGCTTCGGCCGCCCTGCCCGCCCGGGCGGCCTGCCCACCCCCTGAGCCCACGGAGGCAGGTCACACCAGGCTGCGGCTTGTGAACAATGGCACTCCGACGCCGGACCCAGCCCGTACCGCAGACGCGAGACCTTCCCTCTGGGGCCCACCTGGAACCTTCCACGAGAGGGACGCGCCTCACCTCTTTGGGAATCCGGTAGTCCGCCCGCCCTGGCTGCGGCATCGTCGTCTCCCGGCGCCCCTCCCGGGCGCGCTCGGGTGAACGCGAAGCAATCGGAGGGGCGCCATGAGTGAGCGGGAGACATGGACGACGGAGGAGTTCGGTGCCTCGCACGAGGGCGCGGTCGGTGTCCTCCTGGCCGACGGCACCGTTCCGGGCCCGGTCTTCTTCCCCATGAACTCCGGTGGAGGCGGGCCGTCGGTCTCGCAGTGGAGTGTCTACGACGGCCACTTCGCGTACGTACCGCGGGCGGTAGCGCTGCGCGCGGTGTGTTCCTGCGGCTGGACCGGCACGGAGCACCGGCTGGACTGGGACGAGATCGGCGAACAGGAGCTGGCCGAGGCGGGCGCGTCCACAGCGGACGTGTGCCTGCAGGACTGGGATGAGCACACCGTTGAAGTGGAGAAATCGGCTATTTCTCTGCCGGATACGGTCACCGGTCTGCTGACCCGGCTGGAGGAGGAGATCGAGAAACTGGCGAAGTCCTCACCGCTGGCGGCCGTCCGGGCAGCCCGTCGGCTGGAGGTGACCGCTGTACGGGTCGGGTACTGGCCGGCCCACGATGCCCGGCAGGACGCGACCACCGAGCAGGCCGCCGCCGCCCTCGGCCTCAACGAGGACGGGGCGCGGAAGCTGATGGCACGTTTTGGCCGGTGGAGCCCCTACTTCTGAGCGGAGGGTTGGTCGCCTGGCCGCTTGGGCGCTTGGGCACCTGGGCGCTTAGGTATTTGGCGCTCGAAGTCCTTCGGGGTTGATCATGCGGTGAGTCGGGCGGAGGATTCTTCCTGCCGATCGAGTGTGTGCTGGTCGAGCCTAGCCAGCAGATCGTCCAGGTCGGAGGTGGTAAACCTCCACTGGAATGGCTGTGCCGTGGCGTCGTAGCGGTCTTCGAATGCTCGGAGCCGGCCCCGGACCTCGCTGAGGTCCGTGAAGTCGTTGGGCGAGACAACCTTGCGCTGGATGACAGAGAAGAAGATCTCGACCTGGTTCGTCCAGGAGGCGTGCACGGGGTGTGGACCATGACAGCGTTCGGAAACGCCCTGGTCAGGCGATTTACGGCCTTCTTCCCTCGGTGGGAGGAGCCGTTGTCGACGATCCAGAAGACGTGTCTGGCACTGGCGTAGGGCTCGGTGGTCATGACCTGGGTGGCCAGATTCACAAAGGGCCTGATGCCCGTTCTGGGTTCGCAGCGGCCAAAGACACGGGCGCGATGGACGTCGTAGGCGGCCAGGTAGGCCAGCGCGCCGCCGCGGTCGTATTCGTGGTTGACGCGCATCGCCCGGGCCTGCCCTGGTGCCAGTGTCGGGTGGCAGCGGCAACGCGCCTGGATGGAAGTCTTCTCGTCCGCGGAGATCACGTACTCGTCCTCGCCCAGCGGACGCCATCGAAGGTGCGGGCGTACAGATCCAGCACCGTGCGGCCTTGGGCCGGAAGGCGGGGTCGCGCACGGAGATCCAGGACTGGTACTGCCAGGGCTTGAGCGCGTCCTGTTTGAGCCAGCGCCGCACGGTGGAATCGGAGATCGCCCCGGCGATGGACTGGGCGACCACCTCCCGGGCCAGCTCCGGACACGACCAGCGCGACAGCGGCGCGCCGGTCCCGGCGGGTAACTGACAGGCCAGCGCCTTGACCTCGGCAACCTGCAGCGCGGTGAACGAGACCGGCCTGCCCGACCGCTTGCGGTCGGGCAGGGCAGGCAGTCCTCCAGCGGCGAAGCGGCCCCGCCAGGTGCGCACCGTGTCCACGTGCAGCCGCGTCTGCACGGCTATTCGGGCATTGGGACGCCCTCGGGCCGCCAATAGCACGATGGTTGCCCGTTGCCGGGCCTGACGCGGGGTCTTGTGGCCGTAAGCCATCTTCTTCAGCCGATGGCGCTCGGAGGCGGTCAGTACGACGAGCACGGCGGAGGCGAGGGGCACAGGAGGAAAGCGACCGATCCTTCGGGGCAACGGGGAAGGGGTCGGCACCAGGCCGCACCCGTCTCTATATCCTGCGACGTCATGGCAACGCCCCCGAGCTGCCGGGGAAAGCCGTTGGGCTGCCCGACTTGCTTCAGGCATGATCGACTCGTGGACACCTACCTGGAGACCGAGCGCCTGGCCCTGCGCCGCTTCACTGCAGATGATGCGGACCTGCTGATCGAGCTGGACAGCGACCCGGCCGTGATGCGCTACCTGACCGGCGGCAATCCGACCGCGCCGGAGGTGGTCCGCGAGTGCTACCTGCCGAGAATTCTCGCCGGCTACGAGAAGTGGGGCGGCGACCTCGGACTATTCGCCGCGTACGAGAAGGACGGTGGCGCGTTCATCGGCTGGTTCCACCTGCGGCCCGAGCCGGAGGGCCCGTTGGACGAGGCCGAACTCGGCTACCGGCTGCGGCAGGCGGCTTGGGGCAAGGGTTATGCCACCGAGGGCTCCCGGGCCTTGCTGGGCAAGGCGTTCACGGAGCTCGGTGTACGCATGGTCTGGGCTGCGACGATGTCCGTGAACCAGGGTTCGCGCAACATCATGGAGAAGCTCGAAATGACGCTCGCGGACACCATCCCCACTCCCTCCGACATGGAGATGATCGAGGGCTCCGAGCATGGAGGCGTACGGTACGAGATCACCAAGGAGCAGTGGAAGCAGCAGTAGCCACGGCGCGAACGGCCGTCCTGCATCCACGCCCACCGGAACCGGTAGGTGGACGGCAGGAGCGGTACCAGGCTGAACCCGGGGCCTGCCACGGACTGTTGATCACCCCCAACGACACCCCTTACTGGGCGGTCAGCGACTGGGCCGGTAGCAGTAGCGGGGGCGCTGACACGGCGGGCCTACCTTGTCAGCAGCCTCGCTCTGCAACCGAGAATCCCGGACTGGTCTCGCCACAAGTCTGCTCCGAGGTCAACCCCCGAAGTATTTCGAGCGTTGACCACTTAGGTGCTCAGGTGTTTGGCCGCCTGGATGCTTGATCGCGGCGGTTCCGGGATCGGCCGGGCGCCACCGGCGCTCGCCCGGAACGGACCCGGACACTCCCGGACGAATTCCGGCCATCGGGCGGCGGAAACGCCCCACATTACCCCGGGTGCGGTAGGAAAGGTACCGGTCCGTGGAACTCGTCCGTTACCTGCCCTCCCGCGCCGGCTCCTGAAAGTTCATCCGGACCACGGGGGTCTCCTGGAATCCAGAGATGTTCCAGGAAGTCACGGGAATTGACGGCAGGTGCACGGAAATTCAAGCGACGGAAGTTCAAGCGCTCACTGCTCGTTTCACGTGTTCACGTTTCAGATGTTCACGGCACATTCCAGTGCTGACGGGGGACATTCCAGCGTTCTCGAAACGGAGACCATGATGCGAAGACATATCCGTGCCGCGGTGGCAGTTGTCACGGCCGCATTCCTCACGCCCCTGCTGACGGCGAGTCCGGCTCCGGCCGCGTCCGCAGCGTCGGCCCGGCCCGCCGACGGCGCCGCCAGGTCAGCGGCCTGCCGGCCCGCCCTCCAGGTCCTGGCCTCCCTGCCCGGTTCAGGAGGCAGCCAGGTCAAGGGACTCGGGCCGAAGGCCCTGGCGGTGGGGGCATCGCGCGGCCTGCCGGTGTACTGGACCGGTACCCGGGTCCACCGCGTACCGCTGCCCGCCGGATTCACCAGCGGTGAGGTCGCGGCCGTCAACGCGCAGGGGCTGATGGTCGGAACCGTGAACGGGCCGGGCCGTAACGCCGCCTTCAGCTTCCGCTCCGGAGCCCGCACGGTGACCCTGCTGCCCGAAGGGACCCACGCGGCGGACGTCAACGACCGGGGTCTGATCGTCGGCGGCGCGGTCAAGAATGGCGCCCTCATCGGCCTCGAATGGGAGGGCGCCCGGATCCACCGCCGGCTCACACCGCCGGCCGGGTACGCGCTCAGATCGGTGACCGCCATCAACAACGCCGGGCAGATCGCCGGTTCGGGCGAGGCATTCAAGGACGAGGAGTCGTGGTCGGCGGGCCTCTTCTGGCCCGCCCGGCGCGACGCCGCGGCCGTACCGCTCCAGCGGTACTGGCCCTCGGGAGTCCCCTACGACTACTGGTACCCCCGCGACATCGACCGCGCCGGCCGGATCGTGGGCACCCACGACGTCACACGACTGGACACCCGGGCCCCCACCCAGTGGCTTCCGCCGTACGCGACCGAGAACGAACCGGGGCTGCTCGGGGAGCGCACCAGTGGCACCTTCGAGGCCATCAGCCCCACGACCAATGTGAGCGTGGGCACCGCTATGGACAGCCACATAGTCGGTCCGTTCCCGCCGGAGACGGCTCCCCCGGAACAGGCCCAGATATGGCCGGGCACCGGCCCCCTGCTGGCGCTGCCCCGGCTCTCCCCGGAGGGTGCCTCCCAGGCGTACGCCGTCAGCGACGACCAGCGCGTCGGCGGTTCCGCGGCCGACGCCGCGTCGACTTCCCGTGCCGTCGTCTGGACGTGTGCCCTGCGCCAGGCGTACCGGCCCTGAGATCCCGGTGTCGGTCATGACGCCATGGGGCCGGCTCCGGCTTCGGCTCTGACGCTCCGGTGCCAGTTGTGGCCTTCCCTGCCGTGCGCCCCGGGCCCGTTACAGCTGGTCCGCAGGCCAGCAGGTCAACGGGCCAGCGGGCCAGCGGGCCAGCGGGCCAGCGGGCCAGCGGGCCAGCGGGCCAGCGGGTCAACGACCATCCCGCAGTCGTCGCCATATGGCCAGCACGTCATCGGTGGTGGTGACGGTGGCGACCAGAGCGAGGGTGTTGCGGACCATCGCGGTGGTGTAGTCGGCGGGCACCCCCGCGATGGCGTCCGCGGGCACCACGGCCGTGTAGCCAAGATTGACCGCATCGAACACGGCATTGGGGATCGCCACATTCGCCGACACCCCGGTGACGACGAGCGTCCGGCATCCGAAGTTACGCAGTAACGCATCCACTTCGGTGCCGGCGACCGGCGAAAGGCCGTGCAGTCTGCGCACCACCAGATCGTCCTCCGAGACGGGGATCGGGTCGGCGATGCGTACCGCGGTGGATCCGGTGAGCTGCTGGACGGGCAGCCGCTCGGCCGCCCGGAAGAGGCGGGCGTTGTGGCTGGCACCGCGGCCGTCGGGACGTCGTTCGGCCACGGCGTGCAGCACCTGGACGCCGGTGTCGTGGGCGGCCGCCACCAGCCGGGCCACCCGCGCCAGCGCTCCCGATTCACGGGCCGCGTCCGCCAGTTCGGGCAGCGCGCCGTCCGGGCCGACCACGCCACGCTGGCACTCCACGGTGAGCAGCACCGTCGAGGCCGGGTCCAGTTGCTCGATGAGCCGTGCAGCGCCCGAAGACATCGCGTTCCCCTCTGATCGCATTTCCCTCTGACGGACGTGACTCCCTGCCGGCCTGGCGGCGAGCCCGGCCCCTCACTCACCCGGGCCGGGCCGGGCGAGGTACCGGGCATTGCGCACGTCAGGAAGAGCCCGCATGCTTCCTGACACAGTTACTGACGCCTCGTCAGGTTTCAATGAGGCAGGTGCCAGGCAAGCGGAACAGCCAGTTCAGTGCCGCCCCGGGAGGGGGGCACACGACGGAGGGCGATGAAGCATGGCCGACACACAGCGGCGCGGGCGCCGGATCATGATGACGCGGGGCGAGCTCGACGCCTTCCTCGCGGCGCAGCGCACCTGCCGGGTGGCGACGGTCGGTGGCGACGGCGCGCCGCACGTCGGAGCGCTCTGGTTCGTCTGGGACGGTACGGCGCTGTGGCTGTATTCGATCACCCGGAGCAAACGGTGGGCACAACTGCGCAGGGACCCGCGGCTCGCTGTGGTCGTCGACGACGGGCACGAGTACGGCGAACTGCGTGGGGCCGAGCTGACGGGCCGAGCGGACTTCGTCGGCGAAGCGCCGCGCACCGGCGAGCCGTGCCCCGGGCTCGACACCCCGGAACGGCTCTTCGCCAGGAAGTACTTCGGGATGTCCGCGATGCCGCACGACGGCCGCCATGCATGGCTGCGCCTGACACCGGAGTCGGTCGCGTCGTGGGACTTCCGCAAGATCCCGGAGTGAGCCGGTGAGGGCGGGAGTGGGGCAGTACCGAGGTGGGGCAGTACGGAGGTGGGCGGTACGGGGCGGTGGTGCGGGGCGGTGGTGCGGGGCGGCGTGGGGCCGATCACCGGGTACGGAGGGAATCGGCCCCGGGATCTGATCGCGTTGTCAGTGGTCTCTGCGAGAGTGGTAGGGGTCAGCCCGCTTCGGTACCGGCAGGTGCGGGAGCGGGACGGTCCGGCCGCGACGGGCCGGGTGCCGACGAGGACGAAGGAGATCCGGTGAACGTGCTTTTCCCCGCGCTGCGCGACGCTTCGCCCACACCCGCGCTGCGCTTCGGTGACCGCGCCCTCAGCTATCGGCAATTGGCGTCGGTGGCGGGCAAGGTCGCCGAGCGGATCGCCGGCGAGACCCGTATCGCCGTATGGGCGACGCCGACGCTGGAGACCTCGGTCGGTGTGGTAGGCGCGCTGCTCGCCGGAGTGGCCGTGGTGCCGCTGAATCCGAAGGTCGGCGAATACGAGCTGACGCATATCGTGACGGACAGCGCGCCGTCGCTGGTCCTCGCCGAGCCTGGCGCCGATCTGCCGGGCCCGCTCGCCGCGCTGCCCCGTGTCGACATCGAGACAGCCGAGCCGCCGGAGGACGCCGAACCGGGCCCGCTGCCGAACGAACCGGGCGACGAGGCACCGGCCCTGATCGTCTACACCTCCGGGACGACCGGCCCGCCCAAGGGCGTGGTCCTCCCCCGGCGCGCCATTGCGCACACCCTCGATGCCCTGGAGGACGCCTGGCAGTGGACCGCCGACGACGTTCTCGTCCACGCCCTGCCGCTCTTCCATGTCCACGGCCTGATTCTCGGCATCCTCGGACCGCTGCGCCGCGGTGGCTGCGTCCACCACCTGGGGCGTTTCAGCACCGACGCGGTGGCCCGTGAGCTCTCCGCGGACGCCACCATGCTGTTCGGCGTGCCGACGATGTATCACCGCCTGGCCGCCGAGGCCGGCCGCGACCCCGCACTCGCCAAGGCGCTCTCCCGTGCCCGGCTGCTGGTCTCCGGCTCGGCCGCACTGCCGCTGACCGATCATGAGCGGATCGCGGCGGCCTCCGGCCGACGGGTGATCGAGCGCTACGGCATGACGGAAACGCTCATGAACACCAGTGTGCGGGCGGACGGCCCCGATGCCACGGGCACGGTGGGCGTGCCGCTGCCGGGGGTGTATGTCCGGCTCGTCGACGACGCGGGCCGGGCCATCGACGAGAACGACGACGAATCGGTGGGCGAGATCCAGGTCCGTGGCCCGAACCTCTTTGTCGAATACCTCAATCGCCCCGATGCCACCGCCGCCGCGTTCGACGGAGGATGGTTCCGCACCGGCGACATGGCCATCCGGGACCGCGCGGGCAACTACCGCATCGTGGGCCGCAAGGCCACCGACCTGATCAAAAGCGGCGGCTACAAAATCGGCGCGGGCGAGATCGAGAATGCGCTGCTGGCACACCCCGGGGTCGCCGAGGCCGCCGTCACCGGCGCGCCGGACGAAGACCTCGGCGAGCGGATCGTCGCCTGGGTCGTGGCGGAGACCGGGCCGGACGCGGGCCCGGCGCCCTCGGGCCAGGAGCTCGCCGATCATGTCGCCCGCCAGCTCGCGCCGCACAAGCGCCCACGCACCGTGCACTTCCTGGACGCCCTGCCGCGCAACGACATGGGCAAGATCCTGAAGCGTGAGCTCCGTGCGTAACGGCGGACGGGACGGGGCCGGGGCCGGAGACGGACGCCGCGGCGCGGACGACGACCGGGGCACGAGGAGCGCGGGCGCGGATGCGGCCGCGGGCCACGCGGCCGCGGACGACAGCCGGACTCCGGCCACCGCCACTCCAAGCACTCCCACCGCTCCCACGACTCCCACGACTCCCACCACGAAGCCATGCGCCCGGCTGACGGCGCGTCAAGCCATAGCGGCGGTGGCGGATACGTACACCGAGACGACCGCGACCACCGCTCCTGCCGACCGCGAAACGCCGCCGGCGGCATCAGCCTCACCGGACGGGCCGCTCGGCTGGCGTGGTTACGACGACGCCCGGGCCCGTGCGCGCGCACGGACCGGCGAGGAGGAGTCGGTAGTCACCGCCCTGGCCACGATAGGCGGCAGGGAAAGCGTCGTGCTCTCCTTCGAGTTCCGCTATCTGGGCGGCTCCCTGGGCGAGCGCACCGGCGACCGTCTGGAGGCCGCCTACGCGCTCGCCCGCGCACGCGGTCTGCCGGTCGTTTCGCTGATCGCCACAGGCGGCAGCCGCATGCAGGAGGGGATGCGCGCACTGACCCAACTCCAGCGGGTGGCCCGGCAGTCGGCGCTGAACCGCGCCGCGGGGCTGCCGCAGATCGCCGTACTGCGCGATCCGACGACCGGCGGCGGCTGGGCCACCCTCGGCGCGGCTGCCGATGTGATCCTCGCGCTTCCCGGGGCGCAGGTCGGCTTCGCGGGCTCGCGGGTGCGCCCCCCGGACGCCGACCCGTACGCCTACTCCGCCGAGGGGCAGCTCGCCTCCGGTCAGATCGATGCCGTCGTGCCGCCCGACCAGCTGCGGGGCACGCTCCAGCAGTGGATGCACCTGCTGTGGCCGCCCCCTCGGTCCCGCACGGGCCCCGTGGAGCCCGCGCCCGCACCGTACGCACTCGGGGCTCCCGGGCTGCCGGAGACCGGCTGGGGTGCGGTGGTCCGCGCCCGCGAGCCCGGGCGGCCGCGTGCCGAGGCGTATCTGGACGCGTACTTCGACGACCGGAAGGAGATCAGCGGCGACCGCTGCGGCGGCGCCGACCCCGGGATACGGTGCGGTTTCGGCCGTCGCGAGGGGCGCACGATCGCCTTCGCCGCCCAATGCGGCACGGCCACCCGCCCGGCCGGTTTCCGTACCGCCGCGCGTCTGATCCGGCTCGCCGACCGACTGGGCATCCCGGTCCTCACCCTCGTGGACACCCCGGGCGCCGCCAACGATGCCGCGGCCGAGCGGGCCGGTGCCGGCGCGGCCATCGCCGAGGCCTTCGCGGCGCTCGCCACGGCCGAGGTGCCGGTCACCTCCCTGCTCATCGGCGAGGGTGGTTCGGGCGGCGCCCTGGCCCTTGCCGCACCGGGCCGGCTGTGGGCGACCCCGGACAGCTACTTCTCCGTGATCACCCCGGAGCTGGCCGCGGCCATCCTCAAACGCGACGCAACGCAGATCCACGAGACCGCTGACCAACTCCGCATCCGCCCCCAGGACTTGCTGGAACTGCGTGTCATCCAAGGCATCGTCCCACCACCCTGAGCGGGAAGCGGCGGGAGCCAGGAGGCATGGGGCAGGAGGCAGGAGGCGACCGACGGCAGGCGGCAGCAGACGACAGACGGCAGACGGCCGTCGGCAGGCTCCGTCTCAGCGGGCCTCCACGTCCTTCCCGGCCGCGCGGAGCGCCCCCACGGCAGCACGGATCGAGGGCCTGCGGTCAGCGTCGGCGCGCCAGATGGCGTAGACATGACGGCGCATCGTATGACGGACGGGCACCACACTCACCCCCTCCGGCACCGGCCCACGGCCGAGGCGGGGAGCCACCGCGACACCCAGCCCGGACGCGATCAAGGCCAGCTGGGTGTGGTGCTCCTCGGCCATGTGCGCGATACGCGGTTCGATGCCCTTGCTGCGCAGCGTGAACATCAGCCATTCATTGCAGAACTCCCCCTGCGGCCAGGAGATCCACTCATCGTCCGCGAATTCCTCCAGTTCCACGGACCGCCGTCCGGCGAGCGGGTGGGTGGACGGCATCGCCACATCGGCCGGATCGTCCAGGAGCGGGGCCTTCGCCAGCCCTTCGGGCAGCGACAGCGGCCGGTTGTACCAGTCGAGGACGACGGCCAGGTCAATATCGCCGCGCACCACGCCGCGTACCGCTTCGTCCGGTTCCATTTCCGTCAGCCGCGCCCGTAGCTGCGGGTGTTCGGCCCGGAGCGCGACCAGCGCGGCGGGGAAGAGCCCCCGGGCCGCGGTGGGAAACGCGCCCAGCCGCAGGTCACCCACCGCCTGGCCGCGGTGCGCCTCCAGTTCCGCCTGGGCCAGCTCGACCTGGGAGAGGATGCGCGTCGCGTGGTCGGCGAGCAGCCGTCCGGCGTCGGTCAGCCGGACGCCGCGCCCGTTCTTCGCCAGCAGTTGCTGTCCGGTCTCCCGCTCGAGTTTGGCGATCTGCTGCGAGACGGCAGAGGTCGTCACATGCAGTCCGTCGGCGGCCGCGCTCACCGAGCCGTGCCGGGCGACCGCACTCAGCGTCCGCAGGCGATCAAGGTTCAACATATAAGCAATGCTAAGCGATACCTGCCACGAATACTCGCTTGTGCTACGAAGTTGTACGCCGCATCGTGGTCGTCATGAGCACCGCCACCGGCGCAGCCACCGCCTCCTCCGCCACCACGAACCCTTCGACGACGATCACGACCACGACGGCGCCCCCCACTGCCGACGCGTGCACCACGGCAACCGCGACGGCCTCAGCCGGCTCCGGCGGCTCGCCCCGCACCGGCGCCACGGCCCCGAAGTCCCCCGGCCGGGCCTTCGGCTGGCCGCTCCGCTTCGCCGTGCTCTGTCTGGTCTGGGGCTTCAGCTTCCTCTTCATCAAGGTGGGCACCCAGGGCTTCGCCCCGCTGCAGGTCACGCTGGGCCGGGTGGCGTTCGGGGCGCTGGTGCTGCTGATCGTCGTGGCGCTCAAGCGGGAACGGCTCCCCCGCTCCCCCCGCGTCTGGGCCCACCTCACCGTCGCCGCGTTCTTCCTCAACGCACTACCGTTCTCCCTCTTCGCCTACTCCGAGCTGACCATCCCCTCCACACTGGCCGGCATCTGCAACGCCACCTCGCCGCTGTGGGGCATGGCGCTGTCGGTCGTCGCGCTCGCCGAGGACCGCCCCAGCCGGCGGCGGGTCGCGGGGCTCGGCCTCGGATTCCTGGGTGTACTCACCGTGCTCGGCGCCTGGCAGGGCTTCGCCGGTACGGACCTGACGGGCACCGCGATGGCACTGGGCGCCTCGCTCAGCTACGCCATCGGCTGGATCTACGTTCGCCGCACCCTGGCGGGCGTCCCGCACTCCCACCTGTCGATGTCCAGTGCTCAGCTGCTGCTGGCAACCGTCCAGCTGGCAGTGGTGACACCCCTGTTCACCACCGCACCGGCCGGCTTCCCGGTCATCCCGCTGTTCGCCGTCATCGCCCTCGGCGCCCTGGGCACCGGCCTCGCCTTCCTCATCCAGTACGGACTGGTCGCCGAGATCGGTCCCACCACCGCACAGATGGTCACTTACTTCATCCCCGTGATCGCCACCGCGGCCGGAGTGACCCTCCTGCACGAACAGCTGAGCTGGAACACACCCGTCGGCGCCCTTGTCGTCCTGGCCGGCGCCGCCCTCACACAGAGCAAGCCCCGCCCGGGCACCCGCTCACTCCCCCGTCCCGGTTCCACCACCCGCTGACGGCACCGTCCGGGCATCGAGCCCGGGCTCCCGATCTCCCGTACTTCCGCCTCCAACCCTTGGGTCCCCAGCTCTCGCGCCCCAGCCCCAGCCCCCGCACCCGGCGCGGGGGCTCCGGCACCTCCTGACGAGGCCTCCCACCTCTCCGCGCGAGGCCTCCCGCACTTCACACGAGGACGTGGCCTCCTGCCCCGGCCGGACCTCCTCACTCGTACCGCCGCGCCTCCCCCACGCCCCGCGTCGCGGCAACGGCGTCCGCCACGGGAACGATGTCGTCATCCGTCAGGGCGGAGACGGTGATGCGGATGCCGGGCGGGGAGTGCAGCCGGAAGCGGGCACCGGGGGCCACCGCCCAGCCGGAGTGCAGGAGCCGGGCCACCGCACCGGTCTCATCCGGGACCGGTACCCACACGTTCATTCCGCTGCGTCCCCGGGCGAGGACTCCGCGCTCCGCCAGGGCCCGTATCAGCGCATCCCGCCGCCGTCCGTACGCTCCGGCCACCTCCTTCGGGTCGACCGCGGACGTCCGCCAGAGGTGGACGACCACGTCCTGGAGCAGATGGCTGACCCAGCCCGGACCGAGGCCCTGGCGGCCCCGCACCCGGTCGACGGTCAGCGCGTCACCGGTGAGCACCGCCAGGCGCAGATCCGGGCCGTACGCCTTGGCCGTCGAGCGGACCAGGACCCAGTGGTCGGTGACGCCGGAGAGCGGATGAAGCGGGAGTTCGACGATGCCGTGACCATGGTCGTCCTCGATGAGCAGGACGCCCGGGTGGGCGGCCAGGAGGGTGCGGAGTTCGGTCGCGCGGGCGCGGCTGACCGCGGCTCCGGTCGGATTCTGCGCCCGGTCGGTGACGACGACGGCACGGGCGCCGTCCTGGAGTGCACGCGCCAGCTGCTCCGGCAGCGGGCCTTCGTCGTCCACCCCGACCGGGACGGGCCGCAGCCCGAGCGCCGGGACGAGATCCAGCAGGCTGCCCCACCCGGGGTCCTCCACCGCCACGGTGTCACCGGGCCGCAGATGGGCGGCCAGCACCCGCTCGATGGCGTCCAGCGCACCGCTGGTGACGGCCACGGGGCCGGCCGGCACGCCGTCGCCGTCGAAGGCCGCACGGGCGAGG
This sequence comes from Streptomyces sp. NPDC047049, assembly GCF_040643995.1. Taxonomy (NCBI): domain Bacteria; kingdom Bacillati; phylum Actinomycetota; class Actinomycetes; order Kitasatosporales; family Streptomycetaceae; genus Streptomyces; species Streptomyces sp. NPDC047049. The sequence goes on from NZ_JBEYVM010000016.1 coordinate 158,398, forward strand.
GCCGCGAGGTCGTCGTCGATCGCAGGGGTGCCATAGAGCACGGGGCGCCGCGCGCTGCGCGCCGCGGCCTGCGCCAGCGCCCGTTCGAGCGGGGGCAGCAGGGCCGGATCGGGGTTTCCGTCGGAGGCGTCGCGGACGCCGGGCGGGACCTCCACCCGCAGCGCCTCCCGGGGCGTGCTCGCCGGACGGGGGCGCACCCGGCTGCCCCGCCGGCCCGCGGTTTCGATCACCCCGCGGTCGCGAAGCGTGCGATACGCGGCCGCGACCGTATTCGGATTGACTTCGAGATAGACGGCCAACTCCCGCAGCGGGGGCAGGACTTCGCCCGGTTGGAGCTCACCGGCACCGACGGCTCGCTCGACACTGGCGGCAATCTCCGATGCACGCCGCCCTGCGATCCGATACTCTCCTAGCACAAACATGATTATGCACTAGTGCAATGGAGTTGGCAATGCCCCGAGGCGAGGCGTACGAACCCACCAGCCGCACGACCCCCACCCGAGCCCGTGACCGCGCGGCCTACGACCACGACACGGTGCACGCCATCCTCGACGCGGGATACGTCTGCCATCTGGGCTTCGTCCGCGACGGCTCCCCCGTCGTCCTGCCGACGCTCTACGGCCGCGTCGGCGACCGCCTCTACCTGCACGGATCGTCCGGTTCGCGCCCGCTGCGGATGGCAGGCGAAGCGGCAGGTGAAGCACGGGACCCCGGTCTGGAGGTGTGTGTCACGGTCACCCACGTCGACGGCCTGGTGCTGGCCAGGTCCGCGTTCCACCACTCCGTCAACTACCGCTGCGTGGTGGTCCACGGCACCGCCCACCAGGTCACCGACCCCGAGGAGAAGAAGGCCGCCCTCGACGCGCTCGTCGACCATGTGGTGCCGGGCCGTGCCGCGGACTCCCGGCCGGGCAACGCCAGGGAGCTGGCGGCGACCGCCGTGCTCCGTCTCGACCTGCGCGAGGTCTCCGCCAAGATCCGCACCGGCGGCCCCCACGACGAGCCGGAGGACCTGGCGCTGCCGTACTGGAGCGGTGTCCTCCCCGTGGCACCGGTGTACGGCGCGCCCATACCCTCCGACGATCTCGCGCCCGGCACGCCCGAGCCCGCGTACCTCTCCGCCCGCTGAGGAGCGACCGTGCTGATCCATCCCTGGGACGCCCCCACCGAAGACGCCGAGTGGCAACAGTGGCTCGCAGTACACGACTTCGGCCAGCTGGCCGCCAACGGACGGCCCGGTGAGCCTCCGATGGTGCAACCGCTGCACTTCGCCTACGACCCCGCCCGCTGTGAGGTCCTCACCCATCTCGCCCGCCCCAACCCCCTCTGGGACGCGCTGGAGGACCGGCCGACGGTGCTGCTGAGCGTGGTGGACGACTACACCTTCATCCCCGGCCCCTGGCAGGCGGCCGAGGACCAGCCACCCGAGCACGGCGTCCCCACCAGCTTCTACGCAGCGGTCCAGCTGACCTGCACCGCCCATGTGGTGGACGACCCGGAGGAGAAGGCCGAGCTGCTGCAGCGGCAGACGAGCCACTTCCAGCCGGACGGCGGCTCGGCCCCGGTCACCGCCGGCGCGGCTCCGTACGGGCGGATGCTGTCCGGCATCCGCGGTCTGCGCCTGGAAGTGCACGAGGTCCGCGCCAAGTTCAAGTACGGAGGCAAGCGGAGCGAGGCCGTCCAGCAGCGCATCTCGGAACGCCTCGCCGAACGGGACGGCCCCCGGGACGCGGCGGCCCGTACCCACCAGCAGCGCCGGCTGGCAGCAGCCGGCACGCCCACCGGCCCGCCTCCGTCCTGAACGGCGCCCCTGGCCCGCCGCGCGACAGCCCCTACGAAGCCGAAGACGCCGAGGTCGGGGATGCCGGGGAGCCACCGCTTCCCGGCACGCCGGCCTCCGCCCCGTCCTCCGCGCCCGCGGCCGGCCCGGCACCGGCGCCCGCCACCCGCACGGTCTCCGTCGTCTTCGGCTTGGCCGACTGTGCGATGAAGGCGCCGGCCAGCACCACCACTCCACCGACGATCTGCGGCGCGGAGAGGTGCTCGCCGAGCAGGACCCAGGCGAGGACCGTCGCGATGACCGCCTCCAGGCAGGCGACCACCCCGGCCACCTGCGGCGAGAGCCGGCGGATCGAGACCACTCCGGTGAGGTACGCGGCCACCGTCGCGATCAGCACGATCCAGGCGAGCAGCAGGGCGGCGGGCACCCGGGTGCCGTTCATCTCCGCACCGCCGCCGAGCAACGACCAGTCCATGTCCCAGGGCCGGGCGATCGCGGTGAGGACGACGGCGCCGATCAGCAGGCCGTACGCGATCACGCCGAGCGGGTCCACCGTGTCGTCGCCCTCGGTGCCGTGATCGGAGAGCACGAAGTAGCCGACCTGGCAGCAGGCCGCGCCGAGCGCGAGAGCGAGCCCGAGGGCGTCGAAGCTCAGCCCGGACCAGACCTCGACGACACAGGCCAGTCCGCCGACGGCCAGCACCACGCCGACCGCGGCGGCGCGGGTGACCGGCCGCTTCTGGACGAACCGCACCCAGCCCAGCACCAGGGCGGGCGCCAGGTATTCGATGAGCAGCGCCACCCCGACGGGGATACGGGAGAGCGCGGCGAAGTAACAGGCCTGCACCCCCGCGACGGCGAGCAGTCCGTAGCCCGCGAGCAGTGCGGGGCGGCGGCGCGGCAGGTCCCGGTGGCGCCAGGCGAGGGGCAGCATGACCAGCGCGGCGCCGGCGACCCGCAGCCAGGTGACGTGCAGCGGTTCGAGACCGGCGGATATCAGGGGCTTGGCGGCGACGCCGGAACCGCCGAAGGCCAGGGCGGACAGCAAGGCGATCCCGAGGCCGGCGCCGCGCCCTCGGGACGCTGCGGCACGGCTCGCCCCGAGAGTGGCGGGTGACGAAGGGGTCTCCCAGGACCCGGACATTCCCTGGCCCGGACCGGCCGATGAACCTGCCGGGCTCCCCGATGACGCGTGCATCGGGTCATCATGGCAGCCACCGTCAGCGGTGACACCCCCCGATGCCCCTGTCCTTACCCGTCTTGCCCGCCCAGCCCGTCTTACCCGCCCAGCCCGTCTTGCCCGCCGGGGTGCTCCCCTCAGTCGCAGCCGGCGCGTTCCCCGTCCAGGCGGGCGGCGAGCCGGCCGGTGTCGACGGAGGCGCGGCGCAGCACTTCGACAGCCCGGGACTCGGGATCGTCCACCAACGCGGCGAGCAGGTCGAGGCAGCCCGCGCGGGTGGCGTAGCGGGCATGGGCGCGGTCCAGGGCGCCGTCCATGGCAGCGGCCGCGGCCGGTGACCAGCCGGGGACCCCGCCCTCGGCGACCATGGGGACCGCGCCGGAGTCCTCGATGGTGCCGTGCCACTGGAGTCCGTAGCCGATGCTGCGCTGGACGAGGTAGCCCAGCAGCCGGGCGATCTGCGGGGCGCCGTCGAAGGCGTCGCGTACGGCGGGGTCCGATTCCAGGAGGCCGTGCAGCAGATGCGCGGTGTCGACCTGCCGGTCGCCGTCGCGGGTGGCCCGCCTGCGGGCGGCGGAGACGACCGTCGCGAGCTCGACGGTGAGCAGGCAGTCGAGCTCCTCCTGGGCGGGCCCGTCGCCACCACTGTACGCAGTACGGTTTTGCACACCACCCACCCCACCAGCCCACGAGCGCCGGAACATCCCCGGCGGGAAGCATTTGCGCATCCCACGAAGGTTGGGCACGGCCGCACACCATCTCATCCTTACGGAGGAGATGCGGGGGAATCGTGGAGGCCGGACAGGCAAAGCCCGGGGTGGCCGCCGGTGTCTCGCGGCCGCCCCGGGCGAGCCTTGGCAGCTCTCCTGACGTCCCATCAGCAGGAGGCGTCATCGGTATTGAACCTTCACCCCCGTGCGGTTACCTTCCGCGGCACCAGCCAGGGACCGTCACCGAAGGGGTGATCGCATGGCCGAAGTGACCGCGCAGGCCCGTATCGAAGCGCCGGCCGAGAAGCTCTGGGACCGGCTCACCGACTTCGACTCGTACGGGGAGTGGAACGCCACCCACACCGCCTTCCCCACGGGCGGGCCGGAATCGCTCGCGGTCGGCGCGGGCTACGAGGAGCACATGAAGCTGATGGGCTTCCCCGCCGAGGTCGTCTGGACCGTGCGGGAACTGGAGCCCGGCCGACTCCTCGACATCCAGGGCAAGGGCCCGATGGGTGTCAGCCTGGGGATGCGCTACGAGCTCATTCCGGACGGCGGGGCGACGGCCGTGCGGATCGACGGGGCGTTCACCGGCGCCGCGGTCTCGCTGATGGCCGGCAAACTCAGGGATTCGGCGGGCGCCGCACTGAACGAGTCACTGCGCAGGCTCGCCGGCCTGGTCACCTGACCCTCCGGGAGCCGCCCCCACACTCCGGCCCCCGAAGACTTCCACCCGTGCCACACGCCGCTCAGCCCTCTTCGACTCAGTCCTCCTCAGCTCAGTCCTCCTCGGCGAGGATCAGGTACAGCTCCTTGCGCGCCCTGTTGACCACCGCCATCGCCTTCTCCCGCTGGGCGGGGCTGCCCGTGGCCCACACCTGACGGAAGGCCTCGACCAGGCCACTGCCGGCCTTGCGGATCTCGTTCATCGCCTCCCAGTCGACGCCGCGGCCGGCCTCCTCCCAGGGAGCGTCCGAGCCGCTGTCGGCCTCGGAACGCCCCTCGTCGGTCAGCGAGAACAGCTTCTTGCCGCCCTCGCTCGCGCTGGTGATCAACCCCTCGTCCTCGAGGAGCTGCAGCGTCGGGTAGACCGAGCCGGGGCTGGGCTTCCACGCCCCGCCGCTGCGCTCGGCGATCTCCTGGATCATCTCGTAGCCGTGCATCGGGCGGTCCTTGAGCAGCGCCAGTATCGAGGCGCGCACATCGCCGCGCCGCGCCCGGCCGCGCGGTCCGCCGCGCCCCCGTCCGCCCATGGGCGGCCCACCGAAGGGCGGGCCCCCGAACGGCGGGCCGAACGGGCCGAAGGGGGAACGCCTCCGCTCGCCGCCCGGGAAGTCACCCCGGCCGCCATGCCGGCCGGGACCGCAGCGCTCATGTCCGTGCTCGTGTCCGTGGGAACGCATGATGCGCCCTCCATTCCTCTCGTTGATCGATCGCGATACCTCAACGATATATCGGGACTGTTCGCCGAAGCAAGGATCCGAGTGAAGTCGGCGGAGGTGCGTCCCGTGCAAGCGGGGCGCCACGGGCCGCCATGACCGGCCCCGCTTCCCGTGGCCAATTCCCTCGAATTGGCCTTGGCCTGCGGCTTTGCGGCACCTCTACGCTCGCGGCCATGAGGATTCGTATCGTCGACGCCTTCAGTGCGCGTCCGTTCGCCGGAAACCCCGCGGGAGTCGTGCTCCTCGACTCCGCCGCCTTCCCCGATACGGCCTGGCTGCAGCAGGTCGCCACCGAGGTCAACCTCTCCGAGACCGCCTTTGCGCACCCGCTGCCCGAGGGCGAGGACGCCGACTGGGCGCTGCGCTGGCTCACCCCGGCCGCCGAGGTGAACATGTGCGGGCACGCCACACTGGCCACCGCACACGTGCTGCACACCACCGGGACGGCCACCGGGACGGTCCGCTTCCGCACCCGGAGCGGGGTGCTGACCACTACGGCCGGCACCGACGGAGCGATCACCATGGACTTCCCGACCGCCCCGCTCACACCCGTCGAGGTCCCGCCGCTGGTCGCGGACGCCCTGGGCACCGAGATCCGCTCGGCGTACGACACCGGCCCCGGCGTCGGGGATCTGCTGGTGGAGCTGGCCGACGAGAAGTCCGTACGGGCGCTCGCCCCGGATCTCAGGGCGCTGGCCGGACACGGCGGCCGCGGCGTGATCACCACGGCGCGCGCCGAAGACCCCGGCGGCGGCTATGACTTCTTCTCGCGCTGCTTCTTCCCCGGGGTGGGTATCGACGAGGACCCGGTGACGGGCAGCGCGCACACCGCGCTCGCCCCGTTCTGGTCTCCGCGCCTGGGCCGTGACGCGCTCGTCGGCCTGCAGGGTGCCGCCCGCACCGGCTTCGTACGCACCGAGCTGCGCGGCGACCGTACGCTGCTGACCGGCTCGGCGGTCACGGTCATCGACGGCGAGCTGCTGGTCACCGGCTGAGCCGGACCGGGCAGCAGCAGTCATTGAGGGCTGTCCCGTCATCCCTGGCGGGCGCAGGGGTGACGGGACAGCCCTCAGGGTGCGCGGCCGGCACCGGCGGTGCCCCGCGCCACGTCCGTCTCACGCCGTCGGCAGCCACCTCACATGCCCGGCGAGCACCGCATAGCCGACGAATGCCACGGTGTCGATCAGGGCATGCGCGGCGACCAGCGGCCCGACCCTCCCCCATCGCCGGTAGAGCAGGACGAAGATCACGCCCATCACCATGTTGCCGACGAAGCCGCCGATGCCCTGGTAGAGGTGGTAGGAACCGCGCAGCAGGGAACTGGCCGCGAGCGCCGCCATCGGGGACCAGCCCAACTGCCCCAGCCTGCGCAGCAGATACCCGACGACGATGACCTCCTCCAGGACGGCGTTCTGCACCGCGGAGGCGGTCAGCACCGGGATCTTCCACCACACCGCGGGCAGTGCCTCGGGGACCACCGTCAGATTGAATCCGGCCGCCCGCGCGCCCAGATAGAGCAGCAGTCCGCTGCCGCCGATGACGGCGGCCAGCCCGGCCCCGCGGCTCAGGTCGAAGCCGGGCCGCCGCCGGTCGAAGCCGACCGCCCGCAGCCCCCCGGCCCGTTCGCGCAGCAGGAAATGCGCCACCAGCACCACGGGGACGAGGGCGGTCGCGATACCGAACAGCTGCCAGGCAAGATCCAGCCATGGCCGCCCCGGCGCATGCGAGCCGTTGAGCGTCGCCGCCTGGTGCTTGAGACCGCCGGGCTTCGTCAGCGATCCGATGAAGCTGATCAGCGCCGACACCCCGCTGGCACCCAGCGAAAGGGCCAGGACGATCAGCGTCTCGCTCCGCAGGATGCTCCGGGACGGCTCCTCGGCCACTCCCGTTCCCGGCCCCGTACCGGGCCCTTTACCGGGAACGTCCGCATCAGCCACGGGACTTGTATCCGACTGCACGCTTCCTCCACTTCCGCATTACCGCCTCTTCGCCACCACCGCCCCGCTAGGGTCTCGGCAGCAGGTACGAAGATCGCGCGCGACAGGCCGGGGACGGGCGCCATCCACGTGGCGCGCTTCCCCTCTCCCCATCGAATCCCGATCGAGCTCCGAGAAGGAGAGGCGCTACCGCAATGGGACGACACAGCTTGCCCGACGGCTCCGCACCGGAGCGCACGGGGGCCCGCTCAGGTACCCGCCGGCGCACCCTCGTCCTCTCCACAGCCCTCGTACTGGCCGTCGTCGCGGGCTCGGTGGTGGCGCTGGGCAGCGGTCTGCTCCCGTTCGGGGGCCCGTGTGACGGCGAGTCGGCGCGGCTCGACGTGGCCGCCTCGCCCGATATCGCCCCGGCGCTCGAAGCGGTGGCCAAGACTGCCCGCGAAGACGCGACACGCACCGACGGCAGATGTCTGGACGTCAGGATCACCGCGCGCGCCGCGGGCGACGTCGCCGACGCGTTCGGGCAGCGGCCGGTCAACCCCGAATTCCAAGTATGGATACCGGATTCGAGCCTGTGGGTGGACCGGGTCGACGCGGAGCGCGGCACTCCGCTGACCGCCGCGAGCACCATCGCCTCGTCCCCGATCGCGCTGGGCGCCGTCCCCCGGACCGCCGGCTCGCTGGGCTGGCCCGGGAAGACCTACACCTGGACAGAGCTGATCCGGACCGCGACCTCCGGCGACGCGCCGCGCCTGGGCGTCGCCGACCCGGCGCGCAGTGCCACCGGGCTGCTCGCGCTCGACCGGATCAGCGCCGCCCACGCCAAGGACACCCAGGACAGCGGCGAGGCGGGCACTCGCACCGCCGCGACGGCCAAGCTTCTCCACCAGCGGATCGCGGACGGCGACGGACAGGCCCTGGCCACCCTGCCGCGGGACGACTCCGGTGCGGAGCAGGGCAATCCGCGCCGCAATCAGGCACTGCTGCTGTCGGAACAGGCCGCGTACGCCCACAACGCCGCAGCGGGCGGCGGTCCCCGGCTCGACCTGTTCTATCCCCAGGACGGCACGGCCCGGCTGGACTACCCGTACACCCTGGTCGACGACGTGGAGATGAGCCCCGAGCAGACCCGCGCCGCCAGCCGTTTCATGACGCTGCTGGGCGAGGCCGGCGGACAGCGCACGCTGCGCCGGCACGGCTTCCGGGCCGGCAACGGCGAGGCGGACCCGAAGGTGGTTACCGCGGCCGGCGGGCGCGCCCCGCAGCCGTACGCGGCCGCCCCCGCCGATCCGCCGACCGTCAAGGCACTCCAGGCGGTGATGGGCAGGTGGACGGTCACCGTCCAGAACAGCCGCCTCACCGCGGTCGTGGACGCCACGGCGTCGATGGGCAGCCCTGTCCCGGGCGGCGACGGCCGGTCCCGGATGGCTCTCACCAAACATTCCCTGCTCCAGGCGCTGGCCACCTTCACGCCCGAGGACGAGGTCGGGCTGTGGAAGTTCGCCACCTACCTGGACGGCGACAAGGACTATGTGGAGCTGTCCCCCACCGGCCGCCTCGGCGACCGGGCCCCGGCCGGCGGCACCCACCGCGACGCCCTCACCGCCGCTGTCGAGTCGCTGGCCCCGGCGCCTCGTGCGGCCGGCGGCCTGTACGACACCACGCTCGCCGCGTACCGGGAAGCCTGCGCCACGTATACGAGCGGGAAGCTCAACTCCCTGGTCATCGTCACCGACGGGGCCAACGGCGACACCGGCCTCGGCCTCGACGCCCTGGTGGACAAGGTCAAGGAGCTCGCCGACCCGAAGAGACCGGTGCCGGTGATCGCCCTCGCGATCGGCCCGGCGGCCGACACCGCGGCCCTGGACCGTGTCGTGGCGCCGACCGGCGGATCGGTCCACCGGGTCGGCGACCCGTCGCAGCTCCATCAGGTGCTCCTCAAGGCCCTGATGACGGCGGGCGGCAAGGGGCCGCGCTGACCACCGCGCGCGACGGGCGGGAACCGTCCGCCGCACCGGCACCACCGGGCACGCCCCGCCGCCCGCTACATCCCCTCGGTCGCCGCCTCCTGTGGCTCCCGTACGGCGGGCCGCCGGCCGACCGCCCAGGCGACCGGCCAGGTGTGCACCGGCTCCCCGGTGTGCATCAGCTCGCTGTAGCGCCGGGTCATAGCGGCGAGCGCGGCCTCCCGGTCCAGGCCCTGGCGCCGGGCGTGCCGGCAGGCCGCGGCCTGCCAGGACGCGCCGTTGACCCGGCGCCGGCAACGCTCCTCGATGATGCCGAGGTAGTGGTCACGGTCGGCCGGCTCCACCCCCCAGGCGTCGAGCCCGCGGGCCGCCAGGGGCAGCAGTTCCCGGCGCACCAGCCGTACGGCCGGGATCTCGGCGATCCCCCCGGCCCGTCCGGGGCGGGGCCAGGCAAGGGTGGCGTCGATGCCGTACCGGCAGGCGGCGTCGAAGTTACGGGACGCGGCGGCGAACGGGAGCCGCGACCAGAGGGGGCGCGGCTCCTCGGCCAGCGCCCGTACCAGTCCGTAGTAGAAGGCGGTGTTGGCGATGACGTCGGCGACGGTGGGGCCGGCCGGCAGCACCCGGTTCTCGACCCTGAGATGCGCGACGCCGTCGGCGACCGCGTAGACGGGGCGGTTCCAGCGGTAGATCGTGCCGTTGTGCAGCACCAGTTCGGCCAGGTCGGGGGCCCCGCCCTCGTCGAGGACCCGCAGCGGCTCCTGCGGTCCGCACAACGGCAGCAGCGGCTGGAAATAGCGCAGGTTCTCCTCGAAGAGGTCGTATGCGGAGTCGATCCAGCGCTCGCCGAACCAGGTGCGGGGGCGTACCCCCTGGGCCTGCAGCTCGGGCGCCCGGGTATCGGTGGCCTGCTGGAAGACCGGCGGCCGGGATTCGCGCCACAGCTCACGGCCGAAGAGGAACGGTGAGTTGGCGCCGACGGCCACCTGCACGGCGGCGATGGCCTGTGCCGCGTTCCAGACCGCGGCGAAGCGGCCCGGTGTCACCTGGAGGTGCAGCTGGACCGAGGTGCAGGCGGCCTCCGGTGCGATGGAGGGCGAACGGGAGACCAGATGCTCGACGCCCCGGATGTCGAGTGCGAAGTCCTCGCCGCGGGCCGCCCGCATCTGGTCGTTGAGCAGGGCATAGCGGTCGTTCTCGGAGAGACTGGCGGCCGTGAGGTCGGTGGCGTGCAGGGTGGGCAGGATGCCGATCATCACGATCCGGGCGGCGACCTCGCGTGCCTTCCTTTCGGCATAGGCGAGTCCCGTACGGAGTTCTTCGGCGAGCTGGTCCAGTACCCGGCCGCTCAATCGGTGCGGCAGGATGTTGACCTCGAGATTGCACTGGGCGAGTTCGGTCTGGAAATCACAGCTGGCGATGCGCTCAAGAACTTGAGAGTTCATCATCCGGGGCAGCCCGTCGGCGCCCGCCAGATTGAGTTCGATCTCCAGGCCCATGAGATTCCTGGGCCGGTCGAACCTCCCCTCCTCCAGGAGCCTGCGCAATCCCGCAAGACAGTCGTGGAGCTTTCTTCGATAACGCTCCCGGTCCGCCAGGTCGATCCCGTCCGCGGCGACCTTCTCCCCCATCGAAGGGTCCCTCCTCGAGTGAACGGCCCGCGACCACGGACCGCTTGGGGCCTTCCCCGGCTACGGCGGGGCTCACGCTACGGTCGATGATGCCCCGGCAATCTGATCGATAACGCCGCGGCGGCACGCCGGTACCGATAGGCTCGAATCGGACCGGCCTCCGGCACCTCCCTCAGGCATATCTCGGTGGCGATCGCCTTCCGCATTTCCGTCGCGAGAAATACCGGCGAGATCCGGCCTACCGCGCCGCCGAAGGAATACGAGGTGGCGCCGTAAAAGCAAGGCACAAAGCGGAATGAAGCGCCTCACACGGGGGTCTGGATTTCCCCTTGCCCGAAATCCGCAAGGCCGGTAGTCGAAACACTTTCAGAACATACGTCGTATAAACTCCGCTTACGAGGCAGAGACTTGGCGCCCAGCGTCCCGGTGTTCCCACCGGCACGGGGGCACAGCGAATGACCTCGCCGGGCCGCAGCCCCGGCCGGCCACGCTCTGACCCCGCACGCAGACAGCGTCGTTTGCACCCTGCCAGGCTCCACCGTGTCTCCTGAGTGAGAGGCGACCCACCATGCCGCTGCACCTCCCCCCTGCCCCCACGCCTGCCCTGCGTTGCGTTCTCGCCGCCCTCGGCTCCCCCACCGCTGTCCGCGAGGCCCCGGTCTCCGCGCTGCGCGCCCATCAGGGCCCGCTCAGCCCCGACCACCCGCTGCCCGTTCACGTCTGGGAGGACGTCAGCCGGACCGGCGGAATGCCTCGGACCCGCCTGGCCGGCTGGCGTTTCCTGGTCCGCGGCGGGGAGCGGGCCGTGGCGACCGCCGAAGCGGTGCTCACCGCGGACGGCTGGACCTTCGCACGGTTCTGCGGCGGCCCCTATGTCGCCGCGACCGAGCAGGCACTGGCACAGGCCGAATCGCTCGCCACCCCGTACCAGCCGCGACTGCTGTCCGTACCCGAGCTCTACATGCTCACCCTGTGGCTGCACCACGACACCGCCTCGGACGGCAGCGAAGGACCGGCCGCGCCCGGCGACCTGCTGGTGCCGCTGGCGCCCGCCCCGCCGGGGATCGCCGCGCACCGTCCGCAGCGCATCGCCGACCTGCTCCCCCGGCTCACCCTGCGCCTCACCCCGGCCACCCCACTCCTGGCCGAACCCGCCTGAGTCCACCCGCCGCCCCGGTTCTCCGCAGCGGACACCGGCGCCGCTCACCCGGCATGAGCATGCCCCGCGGCCCCTTCGGGCCACGGGGCGCTCTGTCGCGCTCACCCGGGCGGGCTAGTCCGTGGCTACCACTCCCAACCCGCTTGGGGAGGAGTGCAATTGGGAGCAACCGCCCGCATGGGTGACGCGTCCCTACCGAGTGAGTACCGCTGCTGCGAAATCCCTGCGGAATCCCGCCCGTGGGGCAACACTGGGACCGACCGATGGAAACGGGGGAGCGGCCATGCACACCTCATCGAGCCGCACGACGACGTTCACCACACCGCAGCGAAAGACAACTTCCATGTGCCAGCACCAACCGCCCTGCCCGTCAGCCGACTCCACCGACCGGGAGGCCGCACACCTTGTGGCGCACCACCCGGAACAGGGCTGGAGCCTGCTCTGCAACGGCGTCCTGCTCTTCGAGGACACCGGTGAGCTGCTGCCGAACGGGCAGGTCATCGCCCCGCACCGCACTCGCGCCACCGCCGCCGCCTGACCCGCGAGCACGGCACGCACCACAGGGCCCCCGGCAGATCTGCCGAGGGCCCTTGAATGTGGCGCTGAACCCGCCGCGGCGCATCCCCTGCGGCGAGTCCGTTGCCGTGACTCAGTTGTCGTACGCGTCCAGCGGCGGGCAGGAGCAGACGAGGTTGCGGTCGCCGAAGGCACCGTCGATGCGGCGCACCGGCGGCCAGTACTTCTCCGCGGCCTCGACACCGGCCGGGAAGACGGCCTCCTCACGGGTGTACGGGTGTGACCAGTCGCCACCGAGCGCGCCCGCGGTGTGCGGGGCGTTGCGCAGCGGGTTGTCGTCCTTGTCCCACTCCCCCGTGCCGACCTTCTCGATCTCCGCACGGATGGCGATCATCGCGTCGCAGAACCGGTCCAGCTCGCCGAGGTCCTCGCTCTCGGTCGGCTCGATCATCAGCGTGCCGGCCACCGGGAACGACATCGTCGGCGCGTGGAAGCCGTAGTCGATCAGCCGCTTGGCGACGTCGTCGATGCTCACACCGGTCGCCTTGGTCAGCGGCCGCACGTCGATGATGCACTCGTGCGCGACCAGTCCGCCGGGCCCGGTGTAGAGCACCGGGTAGTGCGGCTCCAGGCGCTTGGCGATGTAGTTGGCGCTCAGCACCGCCACCTGGGTGGCGCGCTTGAGGCCCTCGCCGCCCATCAGCCGGACGTACGCCCAGGAGATCGGCAGGATGCCGGCCGAGCCCCAGGGCGCCGCGGAGATCGGTCCCACGCCCGTCTCAGGGCCCGCGCCGGGCTGCAGCGGGTGGTTGGGCAGGTACGGCGCCAGGTGGGCGCGTACGCCGACCGGACCGACGCCCGGGCCACCGCCGCCGTGCGGGATGCAGAACGTCTTGTGCAGGTTGAGGTGCGAGACATCGCCGCCGAACTTGCCGGGCTCGGCGAGGCCGACCAGCGCATTGAGGTTGGCGCCGTCGACGTAGACCTGGCCGCCGGCCTCGTGCACCGTGGCGCAGATCTGGGTGATGTGCTCCTCGAACACGCCGTGGGTGGAGGGGTAGGTGACCATCAGGACCGCGAGCTCGTCACGGTGCTTCTCGATCTTGGCGTGGAGATCGTCGGCGTCGACCTCGCCGTCCTCGCCGGTCTTGACGACGACGACCTTCATCCCGGCCATCACCGCGCTGGCGGCGTTGGTGCCGTGCGCGGAGGACGGGATCAGGCAGACGGTGCGCTGCTCGTCACCGTTGGCACGGTGGTAGGCACGCACCGCCAGCAGACCGGCCAGCTCGCCCTGCGATCCGGCGTTCGGCTGGATGGAGACCTTGTCATAGCCGGTGACGGTGGCCAGCCGCTCCTCCAGCTCCTGGATCAGGGTGAGGTAGCCCTGGGCCTGGGCGGCCGGCGCGAAGGGGTGCAGCTGCCCGAAGGCGGGCCAGGTGACCGGCTCCATCTCGGTGGTCGCGTTCAGCTTCATGGTGCAGGAGCCGAGCGGAATCATGCCGCGGTCCAGTGCGTAGTCCTTGTCCGCGAGGGTGCGCAGGTAGCGCAGCATCGCGGTCTCGGAGCGGTACTGGTGGAAGACCGGGTGGGCGAGGTAGTCATCGCCGCGCAGCAGGTCCTGCGGCAGCGTTTCGGCGGCGGCCGCGTCCAGCTGCTCGACGTCGCCGTGCACCCCGAAGGCGCCCCAGACGCCGGCCAGCTGCGCACGTCCGGTGGTCTCGTCGCACGCGATACCGACGAGGTCGGCGTCGACCTGCCGGAGGTTGACACCGGCCTCGCGGGCGGCGGCGACGACCTCGGCGGCCCGGCCGGGCACCCGCGCGGTCAGCGTGTCGAAGTACGCGCCGTGCACGATCTCCACCCCGCCGGCCCGCAGGCCCTCGGCGAGGACCGCGGCGTAGCGGTGGGTGCGCCGGGCGATCGTCCGCAGCCCCTCGGGGCCGTGGTAGACCGCGTACATACCGGCCATGACGGCGAGCAGCACCTGTGCGGTGCAGATGTTGCTGGTGGCCTTCTCGCGGCGGATGTGCTGCTCGCGGGTCTGCAGCGCGAGGCGGTAGGCCTTGTTGCCGTCGGCGTCGACGGAGACGCCCACCAGGCGGCCCGGCAGGCTGCGGGCGAACTGTTCTCGGACGGCCATGAAGCCGGCGTGCGGCCCGCCGAAGCCCATCGGGACGCCGAAGCGCTGGGTGGTGCCGACGGCGATGTCCGCGCCGAGCTCACCGGGAGAGGTCAGCAGTGTCAGGGCGAGCAGATCGGCGGCGACGGTGACGACCGCGCCCAGCTCGTGGGCCTGCTCGATGACGGCGCGCGGGTCACGGACCGCACCGGAGGCACCGGGGTACTGCAGCAGCACACCGAACACACCGCGCTCGGCGACGTCGGCCGGGATGCCCTCGGACAGGTCGGCGACCACGACCTCGACGCCGGTGGGCTCCGCGCGGGTCTGGATCACGGCGATGGTCTGCGGCAGACAGTCGGCGTCGATCAGGAAGACGCCCTGCTTGACCTTGCCGACCCGGCGGGAGAGCGCCATCGCCTCGGCGGCCGCGGTGCCCTCGTCCAGCAGCGAGGAGCCGGAGGTGGGCAGACCGGTCAGGTCGGCGACCATGGTCTGGAAGTTGAGCAGCGCCTCGAGGCGGCCCTGCGAGATCTCCGGCTGGTAGGGGGTGTAGGCCGTGTACCAGGCCGGGTTCTCCATGACATTGCGCAGGATCACCGGCGGGGTGAACGTGCCGTAGTAGCCGAGTCCGATCATGGACGCCAGCACCTGGTTACGGTCCGCGAGGCCGTGCAGCTCCTGCAGCACCTCGGCCTCGGTACGGGCCTGCGGCAGGCCGAGCGCCTCCGCGCTCTTGATCACGTCGGGCACGGCGGTGGCGGTGAGCTCGTCCAGCGATCCGAACCCGATGTGCGCGAGCATCTTGGCCTGCGCCTCGTGGTCGGGACCGATGTGCCGGTGCTCGAAGGGAGTGCCGCGTTCCAGCTCGGTCAAGGAGATGCGATTGGTGGTCATCTGCGGGGGCCTCCTGGTCGTACGACCTACGAGGGGCACCACGGCGCGGGTGCCCGGACGGCCTCCCCCTCTGTCATCTCAACCTGAGAGCTTCACCGGCCCGCGCGAGGCGGCCCGGCTTTCACCGTCGGTGAGGAGGGGTCCCGGAGCTGTGCCTTCCGTGGCCCGCCCTGCTTTCCAGAGTGACCTCGCCCACGCGGTACGTGTGCCTGAGAGATTCCGGGGAGGATTTGCTCCTTCGGCGCCCTCGCCGCGAACGACAAAGGACTCTCCCGCACGGGGTCTGCGGCCATTGGCCAGCCTACCAGCGCGGCACTCGAAGGATCCTTCGAGTGGCCGGGGCATGAAATGTGCCGTTTGGTTGTTGTCAGAGGGCAGTTGCGACCAATTGGAGGGACCGTGCAAACCGATATCGATCCCCGGAGCCTGATCGGCCGCAAAGCGTTCGACCGTAACGGCGCCAAAATAGGCACGATCGACGAGGTATATCTCGACGACGCGACGGGGGAACCGGAGTGGGCGGCCGTGCGCACCGGACTCTTCAGCCGGGACGCGTTCGTCCCCCTCGAACCCAGCAAGATGGTCGGTGAGGGACTGCACATTCCTTACGACCGCAAGCTGATCAAGGACGCGCCGGACTTCGGCGTCGGCCGCCATCTCTCCCCTGAGCAGGAACTTCAGCTCTACCACCACTACCGACTGGATATCTCCTCCCCGACATCCGACCCGGTGTCCTCGCCCGGCTCCGGTGACAAGGACTTCGGCAGGATCGCCGGCTCGGACGACTGACCGTCCGCCGGTCCCCCGCCCACCAGCGGCAGAGGCTCCCCCGGCCGCAGCGCCGGATCCTCCACAGCAAAGGTCCGCACCCTCCCCGGTGCGGACCACGGCGTTTCGAAGCGCACGGTCACCCTCCCCACCCCACTGCCCTGCACCCAGCCCGCGCCGTACTCGTCGTGCACCACGTCCAGTCCGGGATGCCAGCGCCGCGGCCGCTCCTCCTCGGCCTCCCGCGCCGCCGCCGCGCCACCGGACAGCTCCGCCGCCGCTCTCGCGGCCTTCTCCGCCTCCGCCGCCTCCCGCTCCGTCGCGAACTGGGCGAACAGATCCTCCTGTGTGAAGTCGGCCAGGCCGCTGACCCCCACGCCCAGCAGCCGGACCCCGCCCGTGGTGTCCACCATCTCCAGCAGCCGCACGGCGGCCTCCCTTATCACCGCGGGGTCGTCGGTGGGCCCACGGAGCGTCTCGGAGCGGGTCAGCGTCGAGAAGTCGTAGTTGCGCACCTTGATGACCACCGTCCGCCCGGAGCGCCCGGCGGCCCGCAGCCGCTCCACGCAGCGGTCGGCCAGCCGCAGCACCTCGCTCCGTACCCGCGTCCGGTCGGTCAGGTCGACCTCGAAGGTGTCCTCGACGGAGATGGACTTCGCGTCCCGCTCGGCCACCACCGGCCGGTCGTCCCGGCCCAGCGCCATGGCGTACAGCCCGGCACCGTGCGCCTTGCCGAGCAGCCGCACCAGCTCGGCCTCACCGGCCTCCGCGGTCTCCGCGACGGTGTGGATCCCGGCCCGGCGCAGCGTCTCGGCCGTCGCGGGCCCCACCCCGGGCAGCGTCCGCACCGTCATCGGGCCCAGCAGCTCGCGCTCGGTGCCGGGCTCGATCACCACCAGACCGTCCGGCTTGGCCGTCTCGGACGCGATCTTCGCCAGCATCTTGGCGCCGGCGAGCCCCACCGAGCCGGTCAGGCCCGTGGCGGCCCGGATCTCGCGGCGCAGTCGCTCCCCCACGACCCGCGCCGCGGCCGTCCGCGGCGGCACCCCTCCCGCTTCCAGGTCGACGAAGGCCTCGTCCAGGCTCAGCGGCTCCACCAGCGGCGACAGCGCGTGCAGCAGCTCCATCACCGTTTCACTCACCTGGCGGTACAGCGAGAAGCGCGGGGTGAGATAAGCGGCGTTGGGGCACAGCCGCCGCGCCTGGGCCGTGGGCATCGCGGAGCGCACCCCGAACACCCGGGCTTCGTACGACGCCGTGGAGACCACCCCGCGCACGCCGATCCCGCCGACCACCACGGGCTTGCCGCGAAGGCTCGGCTTGGCCGCCTGTTCGGCGGCCGCGAAGAACGCATCCATGTCGAGATGCAGGATCGTCGGCGCGGGTCTCACATCTCCGATGCTGCCCCATGCCACTGACAATCGGCCCTGTGCCGGGCCGGTGGCGCGGTCAGGGACTCAGCCCGCCCGGTTGCGCCGCCGCGCCAGCTCGTCGTGCGGGTTCTTCCCGATCAGGGTCTCGCCGGTGTCCACCCGCTCCCCGTGGAGCTGTGACAGCACGCCCTCCACGTCCCGCCACACCACGCCCACGGCGATGCCGAAGACGCCCTGGCCGCCCTGGAGCAGATCCACGACCTGGTCGGGCGAGGTGCACTCGTAGACCGTCGCGCCGTCGCTCATCAGCGTCATCCGCGTCAGATCCGCCAGCCCGCGCGCCCGCAGATGCTGGACCGCGGTGCGGATGTTCTGCAGCGACACCCCGGTGTCCAGCAGCCGCTTGACGATCTTCAGGACCACGACGTCCCGGAAGCTGTAGAGCCGCTGGGTGCCGGAGCCGTACGCCGGCCGGATACTCGGCTCCACCAGGCCCGTACGCGCCCAGTAGTCGAGCTGTCGATAGGTGATGCCCGCTGCCGCACAGGCGGTCGGGCCGCGATAGCCGATGTTCTGAGCCTCGCAGTCCCCCGACACCGCCGCGGCGGGTGCCGGGGCAGGGTTCGCTGCTGCGCCCGAGTGGAGCGGCAACGCCCCTTCCGCCGCCATACCGTCGCCGGTGATTGCCACGCCGCCCTCCGTCCTCCACGTCCCGGACGGGACCTGCCACATCGACGGTATGCAGTCACTCGGGGTGCGTCAACGATCGCCGCGCTCGCCACGCCGAGTGATAATCACCCTACGAGTGGTTTCTCGTGACCCCACACGGGGAACAGCTAGAGGTTTGGCCGGAAACAGGCGGTCGACCTGGCCGGTATTACTGGCTGTTGGTCCCGAAGTCCTCGGGCGAGATCTGGTCGAGGAACTCGCGGAACTTCTCCACCTCGTCCTCCTGCTCGTCCGGGATGGCGATGCCCGCGTCGTCCAGCACACCGTCGGTACCGAAGATCGGCGTTCCGGTGCGCAATGCCAGCGCTATGGCGTCGGACGGACGCGCGCTGACCTCGACCCCGCTCGCGAAGACAAGTTCGGCATAGAAAACCCCCTCGCGCAGATCCGTGATGCGGACCTGCGTCAGTTCCTGGCCCACCGCTTCGAGCACGTCCTTGAAAAGGTCATGCGTCAGCGGCCTGGCAGGGACCATGCCCTGCTGGGCAAAGGCGATGGCGGTGGCCTCCCCTGGCCCGATCCAAATGGGCAAGTATCGGTCGCCTCCCACCTCCCGCAGGAGCACGATCGGTTGGCTGGAAGGCATTTCCACCCGGACACCCACGACGTCGAGCTCGTTCACACAGCAACCCTAGGACGTGCCCGGCCGGTTTGGGTAGTCGGGCACTCGTTTGCTCACTACAGCCGGACCCGCAAAGCGCTCTGCACCAGTGCCGCATGCAGCCGTACGGACAGCGTTGCCAGCTCTCTGGCGGTGGCTTCGGCATGCGCCCTGGTCTGCGGATTACGGTGCCGCCGAAGGGGTGCAACGACCTGCTCGACAAGGCCCGCCTCGCGCTCGGCGGCCGCCTTCACGGCACGCAGATGCCGCGGTTCCAGACCGAAACGGCCCAGGTCCGCAACGAGCTTGGCCACCGTGACGGCCTCGATGTCGTATCCGCCCTCCGCATGAGGGACGATGAGTCCGTAGGACTCCCAGTCGGCGAGGGCCGCCTCGTCCACCTCCGCGGCGGCCAGCAGCTCCGCCCGGCCGATGCGGGCAGCCGTGGGGCGCTCCTCACCCGGCTCGTGCACGCCTTCGACGAGGTCGCGGGAGGGTGTGGCCGGAGCGGGCAGCTGCACCCGCTCACCGCGCTCCAGGGCGTCCAGATGCTCCCGGATGACCTTGAGCGGCAGATAGTGGTCCCGCTGCATCCGCAGGACGGCGGCCAGCCGCTCGACGTCCGCCGCCGTGAATTTGCGGTATCCGGAAGGCGTCCGCTTCGGCTCGACCAGCCCCTCGGCCTCCAGGAAGCGGATCTTGGAGATGGTGACCTCGGGAAACTCCTCGCGCAGCAGGGTGAGCACCGTGCCGATGCTCACCGGCTTACCGTCCGAGGAGGCGGCGCCGGCAAAGCCGGCGCCGCCCTTCGGTGTATCGCGCATATGCCTTCCCCGGCCGGTCAGATACCGGCGCCTCGCTGGCTGGCGTAGAAGACCAGGCGGAACTTGCCGATCTGGACCTCGTCGCCGTTGGCGAGGGTGACGGAGTCGATCCGCTCGCGGTTGACGTAGGTGCCGTTCAGGCTGCCGACGTCGGCGACCGTGAAGAGCCCGTCCGGACCCCGGCGGAATTCCACGTGACGGCGCGAGACCGTCACATCGTCGAGGAAGATGTCGCCCTGCGGATGCCGGCCCGCCGTCGTCAGCTCACTGTCCAGAAGGAAGCGGCTGCCCGAATTCGGACCCCGGCGGACGACCAGCAGCGCCGATCCCAACGGAAGCGCGTCGACGGCCGCCTGCGCCTCGGGGGACAGCGACGGCGACAGATTCTGGCCCGTCGCCTCCGAGTCGTAGGCCTCCAGCCCCGAAATGGAGATGGTGGAGGTCGTCTCGGATGCCCGCTCGGGCTGGGCGCCCGGGCGGAGCGGCGCACCACAGTTGGAGCAGAACCGGCTCGCCTCGGCGTTGCGGTTCCCACACCTCGTACAAACCGGCAAGGCCGACCCTCCACCCGTGCGTGCGGCTGATGGTTCCTGGGAACCTATGCGGCCGGCACCGGAGGGGTCAACAGAACCCGCGCCGTGCCCCCCGGACGGACCGCCGACCTCGTCACGGAAGAGCGGACGATCCTCCGCCGCGCCACTCTCGTCGGGCCGGCCCGACGCACGGTGCCGCGCGGAGCCGCTGCCGCCGTCCTGGCGGGCGCTCTTGCCGAACAGCTTTCCAAACAACTTCACGGGCGATTCCCCTTGAACGACATAGACCCGCCCGTGGGGCAGGACGAACCCTCGATGCACACACCGGCCGATCCGGACATCCTGTGAACGTCCGTGGCCTTCAGACAGTTTCCACCACACACCACACGCACGGTGCGTCGACCCCCCGTTACCTCATGCCCTCGCCGGGCACTCGACATACGTGTACGCCTCACTGCGATGACGACCGAGCGTAGTCAGGCCGCTTCGCCTCTCGCAAGGCGTCCACAATGATCTTCTCCTCACGGGTCACAGACACCTTGGCCTGCTCCTTTTCCAGCGTCTGGACCACTCCGCCGGGAATGTTCAGCGCCGGTTCCAGGTCCTGCGGCTTACCGATGACCTTGAAGCGGTACGGCTGCACGACACGCTTGCCGTCGATCTCCACGCCACCCCGGAGATCCGAGAGAGAGGTGTTGGCGACGACGCGGACGTCATTGACCTGGATGGCCTCGGCGCCGGCCGCTCGCAGCTCCTGGATGGTGTCCAGCAGCTTGTCCGCCTCGACGGAGTGCGTCGGGTCGTCGATGGTCAGGTTGATGCCGGGCCCTTGCGCCGCGACGGTCCCGGCCAGCACACCCAGCTGCTGTTCCTTCTCCACGGTCTGCTTACGGGCCTCCTCGGCCTGGTCCGAGCTGTTCGCCAGCTCGGTCTTCTGCCCTTCCAGGCGCCGCTGTTCGTCGGTCAACCGCTGGGAGCGATTGTCCAGCTCGTCCAGAATGCGCACCAAGTCCTCCTGACGCGCACCCCGCAGCGCACTGCTGTCACTTGTGGAACGTACCTGAATCGCCAGGCCGAGGCCGAGAATGAACAGGAGCAACGCAACGATCAGTTGAGCCCGGGTCAGCCGCGGCGGCCACAGGCTCGCCACCAGCCGCTCCCGACCGCTCTTCGGGCGCTCCGCACTCCCGTTATCGGCAACCGCCTCCGGAGTCGAGGAGTCTGCCCCTTTGTCGGCCTTGTGTCCAGCACTGTCCGGTTCCGGAGCTTCGGTATCTTCCTCGGTCTCCGCCCGCCCCGGGGTGGTCCAGCTCTCGGGCGGCATCGGCCACCGGGCGGCCGGGCCGCTGTCCCGGTCCCGCTCCGGCTGCTTCTCCGGCTCGGTCTTCTTCTCCGGCTCGTTCTTCTTCTCGGGCTCCGGCTGCTCCGGCTCCTGCTCCGGCACCGGCGTCTTCTCGGGCTCCGGCTGCTCCACCTGATCCGCCCGCGCCGACTGCTCCGACTGCTCCGGCTTCTTCTCCGGCTCCGGGATCTCGTCCGTCGACATCGGCCTCACGCCCGGAAGACGTGCCGGCGAATCGCGGCGGCGTTGGAGAAGATCCGGATACCCAGCACCACGACGACGCCGGTGGAGAGTTGGGCACCGACGCCCAACTTGTCACCGAGGAAGACGATCAGCGCGGCGACGACGACGTTCGACAGGAAGGAGACCACGAAGACCTTGTCGTCGAAGATGCCGTCCAGCATCGCGCGCAGACCGCCGAACACGGCATCCAGCGCCGCGACGACAGCGATCGGCAAGTAGGGCTCGACCACCGTCGGCACCACGGGTCGGACGACAAGCCCGACCACGACTCCCACGATGAGGCCCAATACGGCGATCACGATGTGCCCTTCCCTGTGTCGGTGCCGTCCGCCTTGGCGGCACCGGCCTGCGGCTTTGCGGTACGTACGATCAAACTGGGCGCGGGCGGCAGCCGGACCTCGTTCTCCACGGAAATCCTGGTGCGGACCCCATAGTTCTCCTGCAGCACATGAAGGTACTGACCGTCGGCGCTGTCCTGGAAAGCGGTGCTCAGCCGTTGCCCGTCCCCCACCGCCAACACCGTATAAGGCGGCACCAGTGGCTTGTTGTCGACCAGTATGGCGTCTCCCGCGGCTCTGATCGCCGAGAGTGACGTAAGCCGCTGTCCATTGACGGAGATGGCCTCCGCACCGGACGCCCACAGCCCGTTGACGACGCGCTGCATGTCTCTGTCGCGCACCCGCCCCGTGTCCGAAAATCCGCTGCTCTCGCGCGGTCCGCCGCCGCTGGACTCCGCGTCCTTGGCATCGTCCACGACGAGTTTCACGCCGGGCCCGGAGACCTGGGTCGAACCGGACAGCAGCCCCAGCAGTTCGGCCTTGTCGCTGCCGTGCTGCTTCAACGCCTCGCGCTGCATCCTGCTGACGTCGTCCCGGAGGGCATCGACCCGCTGCTGCTGCCGGTCCGCCTCGCCGGTGCCCTTCTGGATGCGGTTGATCAGCTCCTCGCGCTCCTTGGCGAGCGTCGGTGCGGATATCCGCGCCTGCGCCGCACCCACCGTCACCACCAGCGCGGCGAGCACCAGACCGGCCGCGAGGCCCAACTTCGCCCGCAGCGTCCGCGGCAGACCGCGCACCCCGGCCTCGGACTTCCGGGCGGCCGCCTCGGCGTATCCGTCGTCGAGACTGTGATCCATCACATTGGTCAGCAGCGACATGGACGCATCGGGGCGCGCGGCCGGGGTGTTCGGGTTGCTCCGATCGGGGCGCTGCTGCGACATGCCGCACATCGTCGCACGTCGGCCGGGTGGTCTCCCAATGGCCCCACCGGCGTGCCGAGGCACGGGCCGCCGGTGGGGTCAGGGTCAGCGTCCTGCGCTGTCCACCACTGCGGACCATTCGTCCAGCAGCTGCTGGGCGGAGGCGTCGTCCGGCCCTTCCGCCCACAGGTGGGTGACCGCCTCTGCGGGGTCGGGCAGCACCAGGACCCAGCGGCCGTCGGACTCCACGACCCGTACGCCGTCGGTGGTGTCCACGTCCCGGTCACCGGCCGCCTCGACGACATGCCGCATGACGAGCCCCTTGACCGCCCAGGGGGTGGCCAGGTCACGGCGCTGGACGTGCGCCCGCGGGATCCGTGCGTCGATCTGGCTCAGCGTGAGCTGGGTGCGGGCCACCAGGCCGATCAGCCGGACGAACGCGGCAGTGCCGTCGAAGACGCTGCTGAACTCGGGGATGAGGAATCCGCCCCTGCCGTCCCCGCCGAAGACGGTGCCGTCCTCGCGCCCCACTCGCGTCAGATCGTCGGGCGAGGTCGTCGTCCACTCCACCTGCGTCCCGTGGTACGCCGCCACCTGCTCGGCGATCCGGGTCGTGGTGACCGGCAGCGCCACCCGCCCGGCGCGCCGCTCGGCCGCCACCAGATCCAGCATCACCAGGAGCGCGCGGTCGTCCTCGATGATCCGGCCACGCTCGTCCACGAGCGAGAGCCGTTCGCCCACGGGGTCGAAACGCACGCCGAAGGCGGCCCGGGCCGAGGCCACGATCTCGCCGAGCCGGACGAGCCCCGAGCGCCGTGCGTCAGGTGTCTCCGTCGGCCGGGACTCGTCGAGCCCGGGGTTGATCGTCAGGGAGTCCACGCCGAGCCGTCCCAGCAGGCTGGGCAGAACCAGGCCCGCGCTGCCGTTCGAGGCGTCCACGACGACCTTCAGCCCGGACTCGCTGATGCCCGTGATGTCCACGGCCCGCAGCAGGGACCCGGTGTAGGAGTCGAAGACGCTGGCCGGGAACATCAGATCGCCGATCTCGCCGGGGAAGGCGCGGCGGTACTCCTGGCGGGCGAAGACCCGGTCGAGCTTGCGCTGCCCGGCCTGCGAGAGATCCGCGCCCCGCTCGTCGAAGAACATGATGTCGACGGAGTCCGGCACACCGGGCGTCGTACGCACCATGATGCCGCCGGCGCTGCCGCGGGCGGTCTGCTGGCGGGCGACGGGCAGCGGGACGTTCTCCAGGTCGCGTACGTCGATGGCGCTGGCCTGGAGTGCGGAGATCACCGCGCGCTTGAGCGCCCGGGCACCACGGGAGTGGTCGCGCGCGGTGGTGACCGTGGAGCCCTTCTTGAGCGTGGTGGCATAGGCGCCCGCGAGCCGCACGGCGAGTTCGGGGGTGATCTCGACGTTGAGGATCCCGGACACACCGCGGGCGCCGAACAGATGCGCCTGGCCGCGGGACTCCCAGATCACCGACGTATTGACGAATGCGCCGGCCTCGATGGTCTTGAACGGATAGACCCGTACATTGCCCTGCACGATCGATTCTTCACCGATGAGGCATTCATCGCCGATGACGGCGCCGTCCTCGATACGGGCGGCCCGCATGATGTCGGTGTTCTTGCCGATCACACAGCCGCGCAGATTGCTCTGCTGCCCGATGTAGACGTTGTCGTGCACCACGGCACGGTGCAGGAAAGCACCGCTCTTGACGACGACATTCGAGCCGACGACGGTGTGCTCCCGGAGCTCCGCATCCGCTTCGATCTTGGCGTAGTCGCCGATGTACAACGGCCCGCGGAGCACCGCGTCGGGGTGGACATCGGCGCCCTCGGCGACCCAGACGCCCGGCGAGATCTCGAAGCCGTCGATCTCGACGTCGACCTTGCCTTCGAGCACATCAGCCTGTGCCTTCACATAGCTTTCATGTGTGCCGACGTCCTCCCAATAGCCTTCCGCGATATAGCCGTAGATCGGCTTGCCTTCCTTCATGAGCTGCGGAAAGACGTCGCCCGACCAGTCGACCGGCACATCGGGCTCGAAGTAGTCGAAGACCTCCGGCTCCATGACGTAGATACCGGTGTTGACGGTGTCCGAGAAGACCTGGCCCCAGGTCGGCTTTTCCAGGAAACGTTCGACCTTGCCGGCCTCGTCCACGATGGTGATGCCGAACTCGAGCGGGTTGGGCACCCGTGTGAGACAGACAGTGACGAGGGCGCCCTTTTCCTTGTGGAACCTGATCAGATCGGTGAGATCGAAATCGGTGAGGGCATCACCGGAGATGACGAGGAAGGCGTCGTCCTTGAGAGCTTCCTCGGCGTTCTTCACGCTGCCTGCGGTACCGAGTGGCTTTTCCTCATTGGCGTAGGTGAGCTCCATCCCGAGCTCTTCGCCGTCGCCGAAATAGTTCTTGACGAGCGAGGCAAGGAATTGCACGGTTACGACGGTCTCATTGAGACCATGCCGTTTCAGCAGCCTGAGTACATGCTCCATGATCGGCCGGTTGGCGACCGGAAGCAGGGGCTTGGGCATGCTGGACGTCATGGGGCGAAGGCGTGTTCCTTCGCCGCCGGCCATCACAACGGCCTTCATGTCGGAAGCGTCCTCCTCTAAGAGACGACGGTCTTGCCGACTTCACTTGTTCAAATCGCCCGCTGATCCTGTTTTACGTACGGGCACCGGGCCCTGGCACAACCTGCCGGTCCGGAAAGCTCAGTCGGCCGTGGCGTCCGCCCTGATGATTCGACGGACCTGGACCACGTAGAGGATCCCTGCCCACCAGTAGAGCGCCGTACCCCATCCTGCGAACGCCCATCCGAAAACAGTGGCGAGTTCGTGAAGCCAGCCCCTCCGGTCGCTCAGGAGGAGCAACGGGAAGGCATACATCAAGTTGAACGTAGCCGCTTTGCCCAGGAAGTTCACCTGGGGAGGCCCGTAACGGTGGCGTCCGAGGAATCCGACCGCGATGAGCAGCATCAGCTCGCGCGCCAGCAGGGCCGCGGTCAGCCAGAGTGGCAGGATCTCGCGCCACGTCAGGCCGACGAGGGTCGACAGGATGTAGAGGCGGTCGGCCGCCGGGTCGAGGATGCGCCCGAGGCTGCTGATCTGGTTCCAGCGCCGGGCGAGTTTGCCGTCCAGGTAGTCGCTGACGCCGCTCAGAGCGAGGATCAGGAGCGCCCAGAGGTCAGCGTTCGGGCCACCGAATTCCGGCCACAGGATCAGCCACAGGAACACCGGCACGCCAACGAGGCGGGCCATGCTCAGGATATTCGGGATGGTGAGGACGCGATCCGTCTGGACCCGCGTCTCCTGGACCTCCACGCGGGGGCCTCCTGTGGGGGAAATGTGCCAACGATGCCCCCTGACCTTACCTGCCCCGCCGGCCTGGCCGTCCCCCGGGGCCCCAGATCACGACAAAACAGAAAAGCCCCGGGGGAACGCTGGTTCCCACGGGGCTTTCTTAAAATTTGTTCGGCGGCGTCCTACTCTCCCACAGGGTCCCCCCTGCAGTACCATCGGCGCTGAAAGGCTTAGCTTCCGGGTTCGGAATGTAACCG
>NZ_JBEYVM010000017.1:0-171278 GCF_040643995.1 Streptomyces sp. NPDC047049
ACCACCCACCACACCCTCGAATACCTCGGCCGCACCGACAACCAAGTCAAAATCCGCGGCTTCCGCATCGAACTCGGCGAAATCGAAACCACCCTGACCCAGGCCACCGGCGTCACCGACGCTCTGCTGATGGTGCGTCAGGACGGTCCGGCCGGGGCGCGGCTGATCGGTTACGTCACCGCTGACGCGCCCGCCCCCGACCCCGCCGGCCTCCGCGCCCACCTCGCCGCGAGCCTGCCGGACTACATGGTCCCGGCCGCCATCGTCGTCCTCGACCGCTGGCCCCTGACCCCCAACGGCAAGATCGACCGCAAGGCGCTGCCCGCGCCCGCCTTCACCGGCTCCGGCACCGCCGGACGTGCTCCCCGCACTCCCCGCGAAGAGGCCCTGACCGGTATCTACGCCGCCGTCCTCGGCCTCGACGCGGTCACCATCGACGACAGCTTCTTCGAGCTGGGGGGAGACAGCATCAGCTCGATGCGGGTGGTGTCCCAGGCCCGGGAGGAGGGGCTGACGCTGACGGTGCAGCAGGTCTTCCAGCACCGTACGGTCGCCGAGCTGGCCGCCGTGGCCACCGAGGTCACCGGGTCGTGGGCCACGGCGGACGACGGCGTGGGCACCTTCCCGATGACTCCGATCATGCACTGGCTGCGTGAGCTGGACGGCCCGGTGGCGGGCTTCAACCAGTCGGCCACGGTGCGTGTTCCGGCCGGTGTGGACCTGGAGCGGCTGACCACCTCGGTGCAGAGCTGGCTGGACCACCACGACATCCTGCGGCTGCGCATGACGACCGCCGAGGACGGTTCCTGGCAGCCGGCCGTGGCGGAGCGCGGAGCGGTGGCCGCGGGTGCGGTGCTGCGCCGGGTGGACATCGCCGGGCTGTCGCCGCGGGCGCGGGACGCCGCCATGGCCGACGAGGGCGAGCAGGCGCGGCTGCGGCTGTCCCCGGAGGGCGGCTCGGTGGTCCAGCTGGTCTGGTACGACGCCGGGTCCCGGGCGCCGGGGCTGCTGCAGATCGTGGCGCACCACCTTGCCGTGGACGGGGTGTCCTGGCGCATCCTGGTGCCGGATCTGGGCGAGGCCTGGGAGGCGGCGGCCGCCGGGCGCGCCCCGGCGTTCGCGCCGGTGGCCACCTCCTTCCGGGCGTGGGCGCGGCGGCTCGCCGAGGCCGCGCAGGAGCCTGCGTGGGAGGCCGGGCTGGACGTGTGGACGCGGGCCGCCACCGGTGGCGCTGACGGCTTCGCGGCGTGCGAAGCGCCATTGGGCGCACGGCAGTTGGATCCCCGTCGGGACACCGCGGAGACGGTGCGGATGCTGGAGCTGAGCCTGCCGCGCGAGCGCGCCGAGCCGCTGCTGACGGACGTTCCGGCGGCGTTCCACGCAAACGTCGGCGATGTGCTGTTGAGCGCGTTCGCCCTGGCGGTGCGCGAATGGCGGGGGCGCCGCGGCGAGGCGGCGGACGAGGTGCTGGTGGACCTGGAGGGGCACGGGCGCGAGGACATCGTGCCGGGTGCCGACCTGTCGGGCACGGTGGGCTGGTTCACCAGTCTCTACCCGGTGCGGCTGCCCCTGGCGGCAGCCGACTGGGCCGAGGTGCGGGCGGGCGGCCCGGCAGTCGGTGCCTCCCTCAAGCTGGTCAAGGAGCAGCTGCGGGCGCTGCCCGGCAACGGCGTCGGCCACGGCATGCTGCGCTACCTCAATCCGCGCCTCGGCCCCGTGCTCTCCGCGCATCCCGCTCCGCAGCTGGGGTTCAACTACCTCGGGCGGTTCGAGGCGACGGACGGGGCGGCCGGTGAGGGCCGGCCGTGGACGATGGTCAGCGGACTGCCCTCCCCCGCGCCGTGGGACGGCGGGATGCCGCTGGCGCATCCCGTCGAACTCAACGCGCTCACCGAAGACCTGGCCGACGGCCCGCGGCTGCGGGCCACCTGGACCTGGGCCGGCCACCTCCTGCCGGAGGAGGACGTCCGGGAGCTGGCCGAGCTGTGGTTCTCCGCCCTGGACGCCCTGACCGCCCATGCCCGGGGGGCCGGTGCCGGTGGCCACAGCCCTTCCGATCTCTCCCTCGGTCTTTCCCAGGCTGAGATCGACGAACTCGAAGCAGAACTGAGGATGCTCTGATGAACCGGCCCGCGCTCGAAGACGTGCTGCCGCTGACCCCGCTCCAGGAGGGAATGTTCTTTCACTCCCTCTACGACGATGACGCGGTGGACGTCTACAACACCCAGATGGTCCTCGATCTGGACGGCCCGCTGCGGCCGGACGTCCTCAAGACCGCCGCCGCGGCCCTGATCCGCCGCCACCCCAACCTCCGCGCCGGCTTCCGGCAGCGGCAGAACGGGCAGGCGATGCAGGTCATCCACCGCGAGGTGCCGCTGGCGTGGGAGGAGGCCGACCTCTCGGGCACTGACGGCGCGGAGGCCGAGGCGCGTCTGACGGAACTGCTCGCCGCCGACCGGATGCGCCGTTTCCCGCTCAGCCGGCCGCCGCTGATGCGCTTCACCCTGGTGCGGCTGGGCGCCGGGCGGCACCGGCTGGTGATGACCAGCCACCACATGCTGCTGGACGGCTGGTCCACCCCCGTGCTGATCCGTGAGCTGTTCACGCTGTACGAGGGCGGGGGCGACGACGCGGCGCTGCCCCGGCCCGTACCGCACCGCAGCTACTTCAGCTGGCTGGCGCAGAAGGACGACGCGGAGGCGGAGCGGGCCTGGCGGGACTCCCTGGCAGGGCTGGCGGGGCCGACGCTGGTGTTCCCCGCCGACCCGTCTCGGGTGCCGGGCATGCCGGCGCGGGTGACGACCTCGCTGTCCGCCGAGTTCGGCACGGCCCTGGAAACGCTGGTGCGCGACCGCGGGCTGACCGTCAATCATCTGGTCCAGGGTGCCTGGGCCATGGTGCTGGGCCGGCTCACCGGCCGGGACGACATGGTGTTCGGCACCCTGGTCTCCGGCCGCCCGCCGGAGATCCCCGGCATCGCGACGATGGTCGGGATGTTCATCAACACCATTCCGGTGCGGGTGCGCCTGGAGCCCGCGGAGTCGGTGCTCAAGAACATCGACCGGCTGCGCCACGAGCAGGCGGCGCTGCTGCCGCACCACCACCTGGGGCTGGGCCGCCTGCAGCGGATGGCCGGGCACGGCGACCTCTTCGACACCTTCATGGTGTTCGAGAACTACCCGGACGACGAGGCGGCCCGCCCGTCCTACGCGGGGGTCGGGGTCGAGGTGGCCGGCGGCCACGACGCCGCGCACTACCCGCTGCGGGTCATCGCGGGGCTGGCCGGGCGGCGGCTGGTGATCGAGCTGGAGTACCAGCCTGACCTGATCGACGAGGACGAGGCGGAGGCGGTGCTCACCGCGCTCGCCGATGTGCTGAAGGCCGTCGTGGCCGCTCCGGACGGCAGCGCCGGGGATGTGGAGTTCACCCTGCCGTCGTCGTTCCGTCGTGCCACCGCGTCGGCCGCCGAGGACGGCACCGGAGCGGCCGACGGGACGGACCCCGGGGACCACACCCCGGCCGGGCCGGGTGCCAGGGCCCCGCAGACGCCGGTGGAGGAAATCCTCTGCGGGCTGTTCGAGAAGGTGCTGGGGCAGCCCTGCCCCTCGGTGGACGAGAGCTTCTTCGCGCTGGGCGGCCAGTCGCTCACCGCGATCCGGCTGCTGAGCCAGGTACGGGCCGCCTTCGGGGTGGAGCTGTCGGTGCGTGCGGTCTTCGAGGCGCCGACGGTGGCCGGGCTGGCCGCGCAGCTGGCGCAGGCGGGTACGGCCCGGCCGCCGCTGGTGGCGGTGGAGCGTCCCGAGCTGGTGCCGATGTCCTACGCCCAGCGCGGCCTGTGGTTCGCCTTCCGGCTGGGCGGGCCCGGTGTGACGTACAACAACCCGCTGCCGCTGCGGCTCTCCGGCGATCTGGACCGGGCCGCGCTGGCCGCCGCGCTCGCGGACCTGGTGGAGCGGCACGAGGTGCTGCGCACCCGCTTCGCCGAGTTCGCGGGCGGGCCGTGCCAGGTCGTCATGAGCCCCCAGGAGGCGGACATCCGGCTGGAGTGCGTCGAGCTGGCGGGTGAGGGGGACCTGCCGGACGCGCTGGACGGGGCGGCGGGCCATGCCTTCGATCTGGCCACCGAGGCGCCTGTGCGGGCCACGCTCTTCCGGGTGTCCGAGCGTGAGCACGTGCTGTATCTGCTCACCCACCACATCGCCAGCGACGGCTGGTCGCTGGCCCCCCTGGTCCGCGACCTGTCCGCCGCCTACCGGTCCCGTACAGCAGGCCGGGCCCCGCGGTGGGAGCCGCTGCCGGTGCAGTACGCGGACTACGCGCTGTGGCAGCGGGAACTGCTGGGCGCCGAGTCGGTCCCCGACAGCGTGGCCGCGCGCCAACTCGGCTACTGGACCGAGAAGTTGTCGGGTGTGCCGGAACTTCTCCAGCTGCCCCTGGACCACCCGCGTCCGGCGGTGGCCGGCCGGCGCGGTGCCACCGTGCGCTTCACCCTGGACGCCGCCCTGCACACCCGGATCACCGAGCTGGCCCGGCAGTCGGACGTCACCGTGTTCATGGTCGTCCAGGCGGCGCTGGCCGCGCTGCTGACGCGGCTGGGCGCGGGCAGCGACATCCCGATCGGCGCGGTGCTGGCGGGGCGCACCGACGAGGCGCTGGACGACCTCATCGGGTTCTTCGTCAACACCCTGGTCCTGCGTACGGACGTGTCCGGCGACCCGGCCTTCCGCGAACTGCTCGCCCGGGTGCGGGAGACGGACCTGGGCGCCTACGCCCACCAGGACCTGCCCTTCGAGCGGATCGTGGAGGCCGTGAACCCCGGGCGCTCCCTCTCGCACGCCCCGCTCACCCAGGTCACCCTGGTCTTCCAGAACAACGAGCGCGGCTCGCTGGACCTGCCCGGGGTGCGGGTCTCCTTCGAGGGCGAGGCGACCGGCAACGCCCGGGTGGACCTCGCCTTCAACATGGGCGAGAACCACACCGGGGAGGGCGCGCCGGCCGGCATCGACGGCCTCGTGGAGTACGCCGCCGAGCTGTTCGAGCCGCACACCGTACAGCTGCTGGCCGACCGGCTGTGCAGGCTGCTGGAGAGCGCCACCGCCGACCCCGGCACCCCGGTCTCCGCGCTGGAGATCCTCTCCGCCGGCGAGCGGCGGGCGCTGCTGCAGAGCGACGGGCCCGCCGCGGGCGCGACGGCACCGGTGGGCACCTTCCCCGAGCTCTTCGAGGCGCAGGTGCGGCGCACCCCCGGGCGGCCCGCGGTGGAGTCCGCGGACACCACCGTGACCTACGCCGAGCTCAACGAGCGGGCCAACCGCCTGGCCCGGCAGCTGGTCGCCCGGGGCGCCGGCCCCGAGAGCTATGTCGCGGTGGCGCTGCCCCGCTCGGCACAGATGCTGGAGGGCATGCTCGCCGTCATGAAGGCCGGGGCGGGCTATCTGCCGCTGGACCCGGACTATCCGGCCGAGCGGCTGGCGGCGATGCTGGCGGACAGTGCGCCCGCGCTGCTGCTGACCACCACGGAGCTGGCGGGCCGGCTGCCGCAGCCCGGGGGCCTCGACGTGCTGCTGGTCGACGAGGCGGCCACCGCCGCCGAACGGGCCGCGCTGCCCGGGGCGGACCTGGAGGACGCCGACCGCCGGGCCCCGCTGCGGGTCGCCCACCCCGCCTATGTCATCTTCACCTCGGGCTCCACCGGCCGCCCCAAGGGCGTGGTGGTCAGCCATACCGGGATCGGCGCGCTGGCCGCCCATCAGCTGGCCCACTACGGGGTGCGGCCCGAGAGCCGGGTGCTGCAGTGCGCCTCGCCCAGCTTCGATGTGTCGGTGGCGGAGTTCTGCCTGGCCCTGCTGTCCGGCGCGTGCCTGGTCGTCCCCGCCGACACCCCGGCCGGACCGCGGCTCGCCGCGTTCCTCGCCGAGCGGCGGGTCACCCACCTGCTCATCGTCCCCTCGGCGCTGGCGCAGGTGCCGCGGACCGAGCTTCCCGAGCTGCACACCGTGATCACCGGCGCGGAACCGCTCTCCCCCGAGCTGGCCGGGTTCTGGGGCCGCGACCGGCTGCTGGTCAACGCGTACGGCCCCACCGAGGGCACCTGTGACGTGAGCTTCGCGCGGCGTCTGGTCCCCGACGCGGCCGCGGCGTCGGTCATCGGCCGGCCCATCGACGGCAACCGGATGTACGTCCTGGACAAGGCGCTGCGGCCGGTACCGGCGGGCGTCGAGGGCGAGTTGTACCTCTCCGGCGGCGGGCTGGCGCGCGGCTACCTGGACCGTCCCGGCATGACCGCGGAGCGCTTCGTCGCCGATCCGTACGGCGCGCCGGGCGCCCGGATGTACCGCACCGGCGACCTGGCGGCATGGAACGCCGACGGGCAGCTGCAGTTCCGCGGCCGCGCCGACACCCAGGTCAAGGTCCGCGGATTCCGTGTGGAGCTGGGCGAGGTGGAGGCCGTGGTCGCGGCCTGCGCCGGGGTCGAGCGGGCCGTGGTGATGGTCCGCGAGGACCGTCCCGGCGACCAGCGGCTCGTGGCCTACGTCGAACCCGCTCGTGAGCAAGGGGAGTTGGCGGTGCGCGCGCTGCGCTCCGAGGTCGCCGAGCAGCTGCCCGCCTATATGGTGCCGGGCGCCTTCGTCATCGTGGACGAGTGGCCGCTGACCCCCAACGCCAAGCTGGACCACCGGGCGCTGCCCGCGCCCGCGCAGCCCGCCACCGGCGCGTACCGGCCGCCGCGCACACCGCAGGAGGAGCTGGTCTGCCGGCTGTTCGGCGACGTGCTCGGCGTGGAGCGGGTCGGCGTGGACGACAGCTTCTTCGAGCTCGGTGGGCACTCCCTGCTCGCCACCCGGCTGACGCACCGGCTCGGGCAGGCCCTGGGCCGCCCGCTGGAACTGCGGGACATCTTCGCCGCGCCCACACCGGCCCGGCTGTGCGAACAGCTCGACGGTGACGGCGGCGGCGCCTTCGAGGTGATCCTGCCGCTGCGCACCTCCGGCAGCGCGGCCCCGCTGTTCTGCGTCCACCCCATCGCCGGCCTCAGCTGGCGCTACTCGACGCTGCTGAGCGCCCTCAGCGCCGATCACCCGGTGTACGCGGTGCAGGCCAGGGGCCTGGACGGGACGGAGCCGCTGCCCGCTTCCATGGACGAGCTGGCCGCGGACTACGCCCGGCAGATCCGCGCGGTACAGCCCGAGGGCCCGTACCACCTGCTGGGCTGGTCGCTGGGAGGCATCATGGCGCAGGCCGTGGCCACCGCGCTGGAGGCGGACGGGCAGGAGATCGGGCTGCTGGCGGTGCTGGACACCTCGCCGCCCGAGCCCGGCAGCCAGGGGACCGGGACGCGCGAGGAGATCCTCGCCCAGATGTACGAGGGGTACGGCAAGATCTACGGCGTTCCGGAGGGTGCACCCGAGGAGCCGACCGCGGACCACATGCGTGCCCAGATCGTCGAGTGGTACGGGGAGGGCAGCAGCGAGCTGCGCTACCTGGGCCCCGGACACCGGGCCGCCGCACTGGAGATCAGCATCAACAACGCCTACCTGGCGGCGGAGCGGCGGCCGGATGTGCTGCGCGCGGACCTGCTGCTGGTGCTTGCCACCCGCAAGCGCCTGGAGGCCGTGGTCCCCGAGGCGTGGGAGGAGTTCCTGGCGGGCCGGATGGAGATCGTCGAGGTGGACTGCGAGCACGCCCAGATGATGGATCCGGGCCCCGCCGAGCAGATCGCGCGGATTGTCGCGCCGCGGATCGGACGGGCGCCGGGGGCCGCCGCGCGCACCGGAGGAGCGGCCGGTGCGGTTTCCTCGCTCGCTTGAGGTCACCGGGGCGTGGCAGGGGGCGGCCCCACGACGGGCCGCCCCCGTGGGCGAACGGTGCGACGGCGCCGGCCCGTCAGGCGATCGCCAGGGACTGGAGCAGCAGGGCGGAAGCACTGTCGACCAGCCCGGCGGCCCCACGGGCCTCCCCCGTGCCGAGCGCGGCAGGCGGCTGCCCGGGGCGGCCCACTGCGGGGAGCAGGTCGTCCCCGACCCGGTCGAGCGCGGCCATCCCGCACAGGGCCAGCGCCCGGCCGTAGGTCTCGCCGAGGTCGGTGAAGAGGCGGAACGCGGTCCTGAGCAGGTTCTTGGCGCGATCGTAGCGGTGCCGGCGCATCTCCACCGAGGCCAGCTCCAGGGTCATGGCCGCCTCACCGCGGCGGTTCCCGGCCCGCCGCACGGCCACCAGCGCGCTCTCGGTGACCGCCCGCCAGTCGTCGCAGGCGTTCCGGGCCTCGAAGAGTGCCGCGGTGGACATCACCAGTTCCCAGGCGAGTTCGTCCGCGCCGAGCCGGGAGAGCTGCCGTACCACGGCGACCACCGAGGCCCGCTCGGCGTCGAACCAGGCGAGCGGGGACTCCAGCAGCCCCCTGGCCAGGGCCGGTTCGAGGGGGCGGCGCGGGGTGGTACCGACCAGCACGGTGAAGCCGTCGCCGAACTCCCGCCGGTGCGCCTCGTCGGCGAGGGTGAGCCAGCCCTGCCAGGCACGCTCACGGGCCGCCCGCCGCTCCCGCTCCGGCTCCTCCGCCCGCGCCCGCTCCCGCGCGTACAGCTTCAGCAGGCTGTGGAAGCCGTAGCGGACGGCGCCGGCGTCGTCGATACCGACGACGGTGAGCAGGTTGATATCTACCAGCTGCTCGATGAGCTTTTCGGCCTCGGTGGTGGGCAGGTCGAGCAGGGCGCCACCGACCCAGGCGGCGAAGTCCGGCACGTCCAGCAGGGACAGCCTGCGGAACATCCGGGCCAGGTCCACGGGCAGGGCGCGGTAGGTGGCGGCGAAGACGGAGCGCATCTCCAGGCCGCCCGCGCTGAGTTCGTCCAGCCGCCGCGGCTCCTCGGCGAGGCGGTCGACCAGGTGGCGGACGGACCAGTGCGGCTTGGCGGCCAGGCGGGTGGCGGCGATCCGCAGCGCCAGGGGCAGGCCGTCGCACAGGGCGCACAGGGTGTCCACGGCCGCGAGGTCGGCGGCCCCGCGCGCCTCGCCCGCGATCCGGCGGACCAGCGCGGACGCCTCCTGGGCGGGCATCAGGCCGAGGGGGATGTGGAGCATGCCGTGGAGCGCCGCCATGTGCTCCTGCTGCTCCCTGCTGGTCACCACGACACGGCTGCGGCCGCTGCCGGGCAGCAGCGACTGGACCTGGTCGACGGTGCGGACGTTGTCCAGCAGCACCAGGACGCGGCGCTCGGCGAGCAGCGTGCGGTGGAGCGAGATCCGTTCCCCGGGGTCGTCGGGGATCTGTTCGCCGGGCAGGCCCAGGGACCGCAGCAGGCGCCCGAGCACGGCGTGCGCGGTGGCGGGACCCGGCCCCCGCTCGTGTGCGGAGACGTCCACATGGAGCTGCCCGTCGGGGAAGCGCGCGGCGACGCGGTGCGCCCAGTGCACCACGAGGCTGGTCTTGCCGGCACCGGCCATACCCGTGACGAAGCCGGTGGCCGGCGCCGTCCCGGGCGCGTCGTCGGCCAGCAGGGCGTCCAGCCGCCGCAGCTCCGCCTCCCGGCCGGTGAAGGCGGGCACGTCCGGCGGGAGTTCGGCCGGTACGGTCCGGGCGGCCGGTGCCGCCGCCGGGCGCTCGGTCTCCTCGGGACGGTCCGGTCCCGGCTCGTCGCGCAGGATGGCGTGGTGCAGCTGCTGGATCGACAGGCTCGGCTCCAGGCCCAGCTCCTCGACGAGCTCGTTCCGCCAGACGCGGAAGCCCTCGGCGGCCTCGACCCGCCGCCCGGACCGGAACTGGGCCAGCATCAGGTTGTGCCGGAACTGTTCGTGCTGGGGGTAGTCGTTCACCACGGCGGACAGCACCGGGATGAGTTCTTGGTGACGGCCGAGTTCGAGTTCGACGCCGGTCCATGCCTCGTACGCCGCCAGCCGCTTGGCCTCCAGGCGCGTCTCCGCGTCCTCGGCGAGCTGCCCGCCCACACCGATCAGCGGCCGGCCGCTCCAGAGGTCCAGGGCCTGCTGGTAGAGCCGGCTGGCGTCCTCCAGAGCGCCTTTGCGGACCCTGTCGCCCCCTTCGGCCACCAGCTTCTCGAACTCGCGGACGTCGAGGGAGCTGCACTCGGTGTTCAGGCGGTATCCGGGGTGGGCGGTCACGATCACCGGGGCCTGATGCCCGGCGGCCCTGAACGCCTTGCGCAGGGCGCCCACGCAGATGGCCACTTGGGTGCGTGCCGAGGCCGGCGGCTCATCGCCCCAGACCGCGTCGATCAGCGCGTCGACGGATACCACTCGTCCCCAGGCCAGGGCCAGTGCGGCCACGATGACCCGCTGCCGGGGCCCTCCGATGGCGACGGCCTGGTCGCCGACTCTCGCCGACAGCGACCCCAGCAAGGTAAATGCAACCCAGTCAGCCTGTGACCGCTCCCCCACGGCATACCCCCCATGCCTCCAGCCGCACCGAACGTACGGCCGAGTCACCTTAGAGCAGAATCTGCGCCAAGATCGCGGGAGTGGCCGAAATGTTTCGCT
This sequence comes from Streptomyces sp. NPDC047049, assembly GCF_040643995.1. Lineage (NCBI taxonomy): Bacteria > Bacillati > Actinomycetota > Actinomycetes > Kitasatosporales > Streptomycetaceae > Streptomyces > Streptomyces sp. NPDC047049. Next base: position 10,492 of record NZ_JBEYVM010000017.1, read on the forward strand.
GATCCCACCTTTAGGCGGGTAAAACGGAACACACATTCCGCCAGGTACACAGTGGTCGTCACCACGCGAATCGTCGCCGGTCGACGCCGGGGCCCGGTATGGGATGGTTGTGGCGCGCGGCAGATCTGTCCGGATCTGACCGGAGGTTGACTCTTTCTTGACGTCTCCGTCCCTCGGTACGGCCGTAGTGGCCGGAAACCTCTGTGCGCCTCCGGGAGGGCGGCGCCCCGCCCCGCGCCGCACGGGCGGCGCGGGGCGCGGGGGATGGGCGCCGCAGGGAGGTGGACCAGGGGGTTACAGGCTGGGCAGGTCGAAGAAGATCATGGGGTTGTGCCGGCTGTCGCGCACCGGCTCGTCCAGCCCGAGGCCCTTCTTGATCTCGGCTATCTCCGCGTACTCCGCCGGGGACTTGGCCGGGGACGGCGTGAAGAACTCCACGTTGTTCTCCGCCAGCCACTTGACGATGACGGAGCCCTCGCTGAACGGCTTGGGACGGCGCCCGTGGTAGACGTCGTGCACGCTGGTGGGCGTGCCGCCGGGCACGGCCGGGAACAGGTTCTCTATGTACCAGCGGGCGAAGCGCGCACCGTGGTCGGCGTCGATGAAGAGGTAGTCGACATCCTGCGGAACGCTGTCCAGGTTCTCGCGGACATCGCCCTTGGTGAAGGTCCACTGGCCGGTCAGTTCACCCGGCACGTTGCGCACCACGTGGTCCACGATGTCGAACGAGTACAGATGGCCGGTGCCGTTGTCGCGCAGCGCGCTCAGCTGCCAGATGGTGGACCAGCCGTAGAAGGTGCCGATCTCCACCACCTTCGCGGGCCGCAGCTCCCGCAGCCGCATGTAGGAGATCTCCGCCTCCACGTCGTCCAGCTGAGCCTTCATGGCCTTGCCGCGCTCCCTCAGGAGACTGCGCTGGGCGTCCTTGACCTTCCGCAAGTCGGCCTCGTACTTGGTGTACAGGGTGCGCAGCGAATCGAGAGAGAGTGCTTCCATTGCTCCTCCAAGGGATACCGGAAGGGCCACTCCGGCCGCTTCCGTGACGTTCAGACGGGCCGGCCCGATGGCGTGCGAGCGGTACGCCCGCGCCCGGTCCGGGACGTGTTCTCCGTCTCCCGGAAAGCGATGCACAGCACCACGAGCACGATCGCGAATACCGGTACCCAGCCGATGCGGGCCAGCGCCCACAGCGGGTGATCGGGATTGGTGTGCAATCCGAACAACGGCCGCCCCGTTGCGAGGGAGGTCACCGTGACCGTGAGCATGGCCGTCTGATGCCAGAGAAAGATCGTGATCGCCGAAAGGTTTATCACGGTCACTCCTGCCCAGGCGAATTGCCCCGGACGGGCCCGCAGTTCCTTCCCCGGCACCGCGGGCGAGGCCAGGGGTGAGGGCCTTCCCACCAGACGCCGCAGCGGACCGCACAGCAGCATCGCGGCACCGCACTGGGCCAGACCGAAGGTGACGGCGGCCAGGGTGAGGGGGTTGAGGTTGGAGATCTGCGAACCGGGGACGCCGACCATGCTCGCGGGGTAGCCGCACCACAGGACCAGCCCTGCCGTGCTCACGGCACCGGCGGCCAGCAGCACGACGGCGGACCGGCGCCGGGCGAAGCCGCCCGCGGCCCAGGCCGCGCCCAGGGCGAAGGGGACCAACCAGCCCGCGAGGACGTTGCCTTGACGGGCCGCGTCGACCCAGCCGACGTCGCCGAACGCCATCCGGGCGCCGTCCGTCGCCGCCACATAGCCGCCGCCCAGGACCGCCGCCGTCGCGCCCGCCCGGCGCACCAGCGGGGTGAGGGCCGTCAGCAGGGCGAAGACCAGCAGGAACCAGAGCGGGGAGAGCACGAGGTTGAGGAGGGTGTGGATCGTCTCGTGGGCGGTATCGGCCACAACCAGTCCGGCCAGCACCAGCAGCCACATCCCCAGCAGGGCGCCCACCGGTCCGGCCAGCCGGCGCAGCCGCTGCCGCAGCCAGGCACCGTAGCCGACACCGCGCGCCCGCGCGGAGTCGTAGCCCTGGGCCGCGACCCGCCCGCCGACGAGGAAGAAGACCGCCAGCGGCTGGAGTACCCACGACAGCGGGGTCAGCCCGGGCATATGGGCCAGCGGGCTGTCGCCCAGCAGATGGCCGTCCGCGCGCAGTGCCACCGCGCTGACCAGCCAGTGCCCCAGCACCACACCGGTGACCGCCAGGACCCGCAGCACGTCGAGGGCCCGGTCCCGCCCGTCCGGGGTGGCCGCGTCGATCCGCAGGACCGCCGCGTGCAGCCGGTCGAGGGCCGTGCGGGCCGGGGACGTACGGGCGGGGGCGGTGGCCGGTTTGGTGACGGTGGCCGGTTTGGCGTCGGTGGCCGGTTTGGCGTCGGTGGCCGGTTTGGCGTCGGTGGCCGGCTGCGTCCGTGGAGCCGGTCGCACCGTGGCGCGCGTCCGGAGGTCAGCCATGGGACACCTCCGCACCGCGGCCGAGACCGATCATCGCGAGGTTGCGCACGGCGAGACCGCCGGGCTTGAAGTAGTCGCTGTGGCCGCCTGGGCCCGCGTCGAAGGCACGGGCCCCGAAGGTGCGGCTGACCGGGTCCGTACCGAACCCGATCGTCGCGCCGGGGACGCTGACGCTGGTGTGCGGCACACCGGCGATCCAGTCCTGCGCGCCCCGGCCCGCCCACACCGGCACCCGCACGGCCAGGTCGGAGACGGACCGAAGGCCCGTACCGGGGCTGCCGACGACGGCGATCCCGGCGAGGTTGTCCATCGGGGCGGCCGCGTTCGCCGGGCTCGCGACGGCACTGCCGCAGACCGCCGAGCCGTAGGAGTGGCACAGGAGGGTGACCGGCGCGGCTGGGTTGACCTTCTTCAATTCCCCGAGGAACGCGCGCAGTTGGCTGCCGCCCGCCCGGGCGCGGGCGGTGGTGACCACATCCCGGCTGAGGGTGCGCGGGGCGTGGTAGCCGAGCCAGCCCACCACGGCGACATCGGTGTCCGGCGCGAGCCGTCGCATCTCCGCCCGCACCGCACGGGCCCCGCCGGCCAGCGCGGCCTGGCGGGTGCCCAGCTCATCGAAGGTGTCGATGGTGGTGTCCGAACCGGGCACCACCACGACCACCCGGTCCGCATGCGCCAGGTCGCCCAGCACCTCCACGGCCAGGCCGTCGTCGCGGGTGGCGAAGGAGAGGAACGTCCGTCCGTGCGCGGCGAGTTGAGCCAGATGCCCGGCCCTGGAGCTGTCGCCCATCCGGCGCGCGGCGCGCTCGGACCGCTCGATGAAGTCGTGGTTCGCCTGGTACCGCGCGGCCAGGGTGTCCGCCCGGACGGCGGGCAGCCGCGGCGGGGCGGGCATACCGCCGGCCGCCGAGCCGGAGGCAGCGGCGACGGAGAAGACCATCGCGCCGGCGGCGACGCACACCGCGAACGCGCGGCGCACCACGGATGCTCGCACGAGACCCGCCTTCCTGCTCACTTCGTTGACGGTCAAGACGGTATTTCGCGCGCCCTCTTCGCGCGTCACCCTCAAGAGCTCACTGCACGGGTAGCTCTCAGGTATGACGGGGGCTTTCCTCAGGGGCCGGTGGCGGCAGTAGCCCCTTCCCCGGAACGGGTCTCCTCCCCCGGGCCCGACCGGGCTCTCCCCGCCCCGCCTCCCCCACTGCGTCATGCCAACTCACCTACCAATGGGGCGACTTGGCGACAATCGCGAAATAACGTGGAAATAACGGTGCTGACTACGGTGGCGAGCGGTCTCGGATTCCCGAGTGCTCAAGCCGACCGATCAGCCGAAGGAAAACCCATGCGCAAGAATCTCTTCCGCGCTCCCGTCCTTGCCGCCCTGTCCGCGGCCGCGCTGCTCGCGGGCAGCGGCGCCGCGCAGGCGGCGACCGGCGTCATAGACGTCCATATGTACAAGGGCGAACGGAACGTCTCCAACCCGGAGAACGGCAAGTGCTACAACGTCTCCAACGGGTACAACGACGGCCGGCTCCTGGTCACCAACAAGACCGACCGCAAGGTCAAGGTCTTCGTCGGCACCGACTGCCAGGGGACGGCGGACGCCGTGGTCGAGCCGGGCGCGACGTACCGGGCCAGCGAGAGCTGGGGGATGCTCTTCTACATCCGCAGCGTCCAGGCCGTCTGAGCCGCATCCGGCAAGGGCCGGTGGAAGGCGGCTGATGCCCCTTCCACCGGCCCTTGGCAGCACGTCACCGTCAGGCGCGCGTCCGGTACTTCGCCACGCACAGCGGTGTGAAGACCGCGATGAATCCGGCGCTCCACGCCACGGCCATCGTCGCCGAGTGGGCGACCGGGCCGCCGACCAGCAGATTGCGGGCGGCGTCCACGACCATGGTCATCGGGTTGTTCTCGACGAAGACCCGGAGCCAGGACGGCATGGTGTCCGGGGCGACGAAGATGGAACTGCCGAACTGCAGCGGCACCATCGCCAGCGTGCTCACGCTCTGCACGGTCTCCATCCCCCGTGCGGCCAGGCCGATGAACGCCTGCAGCAGGCACAGGGCGACCCCGTACAGCAGCAGCACACCGACCGCGGCGACCGTGGCGGCGACGGAGGTGTGCACCCGGAAGCCGATCAGGAAGCCGAAGGCCAGGACCATCAGCAGGCCGGCCAGGACGCGGACCGCGTCGGCGAGGATACGGCCGATGAGCACCGCCGAGCGGGCCACCGGCATCGACCGGTAGCGGTCCATCACCCCGCTGGCGAAGTCCATGTTCAGGGCGATGCCCGAGGTACGGCAGGTGGTGGTGAGGGTCAGCGCCATGATGCCGGGCATCAGGTACTGACGGTACTGCGCGCTGTCTCCGGCGATCGCGCCGCCGAAGCCGTAGATGAAGACCAGCGACAGCGTCACCGGCATCAGGGTGGCGTCGATGATCTGGCCCGGACTGGCCGCCGCCTTGCGCAGGTTGCGGCGGGCGAGCGCCAGTGAGTGGCGTACCAGCGGGCGCATTCCCCGCCCCTGGGCGGCCCGTGTCGCGATGCCCCGGGCGATGGTCGGTGAACTCATGCCGCGCTCCTCGCCGCCAGTGCTCCGGCCTGCGCCCGCGGGGCCCGGCCGGCCCCGGTCAGCGTCAGGAATACCTCGTCCAGGCTGGGCATGTGCACCGTCAGCCCGGAGAGCGGGATACCGGTCTGCCCCACCGCCTTGACGACCTCGCTCAGCTGGGCGCCGTCGCCGGACAGCGGCAGCCGGATCTGCCCGGTCTCCTCGTCGGGCGCGGCGGTGGGGTGCCCCTGGATCTCCAGGGCCCGCCGCAGCGCGGCCGCGTCCCCCACCTGCTCGGGCCGGACGCACAGCACCTGGCCGCCCAGGCGCGAGCGCAGCTCCTCGGTCCGGCCGCGGGCGATGACCTGGCCGCGGTCGATGACGACCAGCGAGTCGGCCAGCGCCTCGGCCTCCTCCATGTACTGGGTGGTGAGCAGCACCGTGGTGCCCTGGCCGGCCAGCCGGCGTACCTCGGCCCACAGGGCGTTGCGGCTGTGCGGGTCGAGTCCGGTGGTCGGCTCGTCCAGGCACAGCACCCGGGGGTCGCCCACCAAGCTGGCGGCCAGGTCGAGGCGGCGGCGCATGCCGCCGGAGTAGCCGCCGACGGGCCGCGTGCCGGCCTCGGTGAGGCCGAAGCGCTCCAGCATCTCGTCGGCCCGCGCCCTGGCGGTGCGGCGGGGGAGGTTGAACAGCCGGGAGATGACGTAGAGGTTCTCCCGGCCGGAGATGTCCTCGTCCACCGAGGCGTACTGGCCGGTGAGCCCGATCAGCGCGCGGACCTCGCGGGCCTGGCGCACCACATCGTGGCCGCACACCAGGGCCCGCCCGCTGTCGGGCTTGATCAGGGTGGAGACCATTTTGACCGTGGTGGTCTTGCCCGCACCATTGGGGCCGAGCAGTCCGAGCACATGGCCGGCGGGCACCTCGAGGCTCACCCCCCTGACCACCGGCTTGCCGCCGTAGCTCTTGGCCAGATCCTCGATCAGGATGGCAGGAGTCATGAGGTCCTGGTTCTTTCCGTAGTGGTTCACGCCGGCCGCCCGCCGCCTGCCGCTCGCGGCGGGCGGCAGGCGGCGGGCGGTGCCGGGCGGCTGCTCAGTCGAGGACGTAGCCGTCCTGCACCCGCAGGCCGCGGGAGCGGCGCAGGTCGTTGAGGACGAAGGTGCGCTGCAGCCAGCGGTCCTTGCCGTCGTAGCGCGGGATGAAGGCCGAACGGCCGTGCGTGGTGATGCGGTTGTCGACGATCGCCAGGTCGCCGGGGGCGAGCACGGTGCTCAGGGAGGTCCGGTCGAACGCGTCCTGGAGTTCGGCCATCGCCTGGGCCGCTCGCGGGGTGAGCGGTTCGGTGGCGGCGAAGTCGACGCACAGGTCGGGGTCGTCGGGCGCGCCGGTCAGGACCGGCTGCGGCTCGGTGTGCCCGCCGTCCGAACCGCCGAAGGACGGCGGCGGGGCGGTACGGAACTCCGCGCTGCGCAGGACCTCCTGGGTCTGCTCGCTCAGCAGTGGCAGTGCCGCCCGGATGCCCGCGGTGCGCAGTCCGGCGACCCTCTCGTGGTCGGCGCGCAGGCACAGCAGCATGACGTAGTCGGGCCGGTGCGGGTGGAAGGCGTTCTCGGTGTGGAAGGTCAGCAGGACCGAGCCGGCGTTGCCCTGGAAGTCCTCCTTGCCGGGGACCGGGACCACGTCCTGGACCAGCGCGCCGGTCTTCTCCGGGCGGAACGCCGCGGGGTCGCCGAGTCCGCAGGCGACCATCATCAGGACCGCCGCGGAGATGCTGGCCTCCTGCTGCACCGAGTGGGCGGTGGACGGGGTGGCGGGCAGGGTCGCGCCGCCCACGGGCAGGCCGCGGATCAGCAGGACGCCGCTGGGGCCGGAGTCCCTGCGGAACTCGCCCAGCGGGGCGCGCAGCCCGGAGGGCAGCTCGTTCCACTCCCTGCGGGCGGCGGCGACCCACTCGTGGCTGTCGACCTTGCCGTCCGCGGCCCCGCGCAGCCGTCGGGCGACCACATCGGTCTGCGTGGCGTCGTCGCCCGCTATCGTCACGACCGTCGCCTGTGCGCCGGTCTCCAGTACCACAGTCATCGAGCTTCACCTTCTGGTGGAACGTGTATGTGTACGGGCCCTGACGGCTGCCGTCGCGGGCCGGCGGCGGCGTGGCGCGGTCAGCCGGTGCCCTCCATGGCGCGGACCAGGCTCAGCGGGCGCATGTCGGTCCACTGCTCGGAGATGAAGGCGAGGATTTCCTCGCGGCTGCCCTCCTCGCGGGCGGCGCGCCAGCCGGCCGGCACATCGGCGAAGACGGGCCACAGGGAGTACTGGCCCTCGTCGTTGATGAGGGCGAGGTAGCGGGCGTCGTTGTCCTCGAACGGGTTGGTGCTCATTGTCGTGCGCCTCTTTCCGGGTTCTTGTGGTGCTCGGCTGTCGCGGGGCGGGCGGCCCGGCTAGGACAGCGAGGTCAAGGGGAGGGATGCGGGCCCGGCGTCGGCGACGGCCTCGGCATCGAGCACGCCGGGGCCGTAGACGCCCTGCGCCCAGTTGGTGAGATAGACGGTGTCCAGGTAGCGCTCCCCCAGGTCGGGAGCGATCGCCACGGCTTCGCGCCGCTCGCCGCCGGCATGCCGGGCCAGCCAGCGGGCGGCACCGCTGACCACCGTTCCGGTGGAGCCGCCGAACAGGAAGCCGCGGGCGGCGAGCCGGTGGCACATGCGGAGGGTGTCGGGCTCGGGCACCATCACCACGTCGTCGATGAAGGACTCGTCCAGCAGCGGCGGCCGCACTCCGGTGCCCAGGCCGGGGATCATGCGGGGCGCCGGCGGGTGGCCGAAGGTGACCGAGCCGACGCTGTCCACGGCGACCACGCGGACGGCGGGGCGGTGCTCCTTGAACCAGCGGGCGCAGCCCATCAGCGTTCCGGTGGTGCCGGCGCCGACGAACAGGACGTCCAGGCCGGGGTGGCTGCGGGCGACGGCGGGCGCGGTGTGGCGGTGGTGGGCCTGCCAGTTGGCGTGGTTGGTGTACTGGTTGAGCCAGACGTACCGCTCGTCCTGCTCGCACAGCGCCTGGACGTGTGCGATGCGCGCGGCCAGGAATCCGCCCTCGTGCGCCGGCTCGGTGACGGTGTGCACCACGGCGCCGAAGGCCTCCATCAGCCGCTTGGAGGCGAGGTTGCAGCGCGAGTCGGTGACACAGACAAGGCCGTATCCCTTGCTGGCCGCGATGACGCTGAGGGCGACGCCCAGATTCCCGGAGGAGGACTCCACCAGGATCGATCCGGGGGTGAGCGCCCCCGACTCCTCCGCCGCCTCCACCATGGCGACGGCGGCCTTCTGCTTGACGGAGCCGGTGAAGTTGAACCCCTCGCACTTCAGGTGCAGCGGGATGCCGAGCACCGCGTCGAGGTCGACGTACAGGTCTTCCTCGTTGAACTCGTGGGGGGCCGAAATGATCGGCACGAGACCTCCCTGCCTGGCCGGACGTTGATGCGGTGGACTGCGTCAGCCGTAGCGCTGCATCTCATGGAAGAAGTCGTCGACGACGTTCAGCTGCCCCAGGGCGCGGACCGCGTCGTAGACGTGCTTGCCGAGTGCGAGATCAAGGACGCCCAGGCCGAAGGGGGAGAAGAACACCGGGCGGTCGGCGGCCGGGCGCAGCTTCCCGGTCAGCACGTCGTGGAGCGTGCCGTGCACGAAGTCGCGGTGGCCCAGCTGCTGTTCGGCCAGGTGGAGAGAGGTGTTGGCCTTCAGGCAGTGCTCGACGTCGTCGACGATGTTGGTGCCGGTCAGCACGACCTCGGGCGCGAGGTCGCGCAACGAGACGTGCAGCACCAGCGGGTTGTGGGCGAACAGGCCCGGGTCGGTGACGTGCGGGGTGCCGGCGATGGTGGCGAAGACGACCAGGTCCGAGGAGCGGATCAGGTCCTCGGGGGTGTCGTGGACGGTGATGCTGCCGGTTTCGCCGGACTGGTCGAGGTACGCGGTGAAACCGCCCGCGTGCTCGGCGGACAGGTCGTGCACGCCGACCTCGTCGAAGGTCCAGCCGGTCTCGCGCAGCAGTCGGTGGATGAAGCGGGCGATGAGGCCGACGCCGAAGAAGCCGATCCGGGCCGGGCGGGTGCGGGTGGCGCCGATCCGGTCGGCGGCCAGCGCGGCGGAGGCGGCGGTGCGCACCGCGCTGATGATGGAGCTCTCCAGGCAGGCGAACGGGTAGCCGGTCTCGTGGTCGTTGAGGATGAGGACGGCGGACGCCCGGGGGATGCCGGCCGCCACGTTCTCCGGGAAGCTGGAGATCCACTTCACTCCGTCGGTGCGCACCCGGCCGCCGATGGAGGCGGGCAGCGCGATGATGCGCGAGGAGGGCTTCTCGGGGAAGCGCAGGAAGTACGAGGGCGGGTTGACGGTGTCGCCCTCACCGTGCAGGCGGTAGGCGGTCTCGATCAGGTCCACCACCTCCTGGCCGCGGCCGTCGAGAACCTGGCTGACCTGTGAGCCGGGTATCACCGCGAAGGAGGGCGCCGGGTGCTGCTGGGACATGAAGAACTCCGTGGAGAAGTGCGGGGTGGACGGTCAGACGGCCGTGGGGCGGGCGGGTACGTCGGTGCGTACGTGGCCGGTGAGGCGCACCGGGTCACCGAAGAGCGCCACGACCTCGCGGTCGCCCTGGTACGCCTCGCGGCTGTGCGCCATCCGCAGGTTGTCGACGACCAGCAGGTCGCCGGTCTGCCAGGGTTCCCGTGACGTGGCCGCGGTGTAGGCGGCGTTGATGGTCTCGATGACGTCCTCGGTGATGGCCTCGCCGTCGCCGAAGCGGGTGTTGAAGGGCAGCGCGCCCGGGCCGTAGAAGGAGGTCAGGTACTCCCGGACGGCCGGGTCCAGGGTCAGCTCGTTGAGGAAGGCGATCTGGTTGAACCACAGGCGCTCGCCGGTGACGGGGTGGGCCACCACCGCGGCACGCCGCTGGCGGGTGCGCAGCGCGCCGTCCGCCAGCCACTCGTGCGCGATGGCGTGTCCCGCGCAGTATGCGTCCGCCTCGGCCCGGTCCTCGGAGCCGAAGGCTTCGAGCCGGCTGACGCCCACCTCGCGGTAGTCGCGGTCCAGCAGCCAGCCCTCGCGCTCGAAGCGCTCGACGAGGCCGGCGGGCAGGGTGCGCAGCAGCGTCCGGGCGTCGGCGACCGCGGTGGCGCCGCCGGCGGCGGGCGCGGTCAGGCAGCCGAAGAGGGCGAGCGAGGGCACCTCGACGGCGTAGCTCAACTCGTGGTGCATACACATCGGTTCGTCGGCCGGCCACTGGGAGGCGGAGTAGACGCCGTCGCCGTGGTCGGTGCGGCTGGTGAAGCCCTCGCGCTCGGTCATCGCCGTCACACCGAGCCACCGCGCGGCCCGCGCCAGGTCCGCGGGGGCCTTCAGGCCGAGGCCCCGTACGAGCAGGGCGCCGTGCCGGGCGACCAGGTCCCTGACCGCCGGGCCGGACAGCGTCTCGAAGTCCGCGCCGGGGACCTCCAGCAGGGGGGTGCGCCCCGCGTCGAGGGTCGGCTCGCGGCCGTCGGGGAGTGCCGCGCCGGCCGTGGTGCCGTCGGTCGTGACCGTCATCGGGTTGCCTTTCTGGGCGGTCTGGCGGCGTACGGGCGGGCCGGCCGGTACGCAGGAGGAGGAGGAGGAGGAGGTGGGTCCGGCCGCCGGGGCGGTCGGGGAGGGGCGGGCGCCCGCCGGCGTCAGACGGCCGGGGCGGCCTCGGCGGCCCGCTCGTCCAGCAGGGCGGCGAGGTCGGCGAGCACCGGCCGGTTCATCAGCTCCGCGGGGGTCACCGTGCGGTCCAGGGCGACCGCGAGCCGCAGCATGGCCAGCGACGTGCCGCCGGCCTCGAAGAAGTGGGTGTCCCGGCCGATGGTGTCGGCGGGGAGCTTGAGGGCGGCCGCCCACAGTGCGGCGAGCTTGCGCTCGTGGTCCGTGCGGGGTGGCTGGAACTCCCCTTCCGCTGCGCCGAGTTCGTCCGCCGTACGGGTCAGCGCCTTGCGGTCGATCTTGCCGTTGGAGGTGAGCGGCAGGACGGGCAGGTAGTGGATGCGGCCGGGGACCATGTACGCGGGCAGGGCGGCGCCCAGCTCCTTGCCGACGGTCTGCGCGGGCAGCTCCTGGGCGGCGGAGTAGAAGGCCACCAGCTGCTTGTGCTCGCCCTCGCCGGTGATGACGACGGCGCTGTCGCGCACCCCGGACACCCGCAGCAGCTGGTTCTCCACCTCGCCGATCTCGATACGGAAGCCGCTGATCTTCACCTGGGCGTCGCGGCGGCCCAGGAACTCCAGCCGCCCGTCCGGCAGCCAGCGGCCGAAGTCGCCGGAGCGGTACATCCGGGCGCCGGGCCGGTACGGGTCGGGGACGAACGCGGCGCGGGTGCGCTCCTCGTCGTTGACATAGCCGCGGCCCACGCAGACGCCGGAGAAGACGATCTCGCCGGACGAGCCGAGCGGCACCGGACGCAGCAGTTCGTCGACGACGTAGATCCGCACGCCGGCGATCGGACGGCCCAGCGGCACCGACGCCTGCTCGGGCACGGCGCGCATCACTTCGTGGTTGGTGTCGTCGGAGGTCTCGGTCAGGCCGTAGGCGTTGGCCAGTGCGACGTCGGGGAAGGCGGCGAACCAGCGTGCCACCAGGTCCTTCTTCAAGGCCTCGCCGGTCGCCGAGACGCAGCGCAGGTGGGGCAGTTCGCGGGGGTGGCGCTCCAGTTCGGTCAGCACCACCTCCAGGTAGGAGGGGACCACCTGGACGACCTCGACGCGGGCGCGCTCCAGCGTCTCGACGAAGCGCGCCACGTCCAGGACGGCGGCCTGCTCGATGATGCGGGTGCGGCCGCCGACGGCGAGGGCGGCGACCAGCTGCCACAGCGAGATGTCGAAGCACTGCGGAGCGCTCTGCGCCACCACCCCGCCCTCGCGGACCCCGAAGTCCTCGATCTTGGCGAGGAGGTGGTTGAGGAATCCCGCGTGCTCGCACAGCGCGCCCTTGGGCCTGCCGGTGGAACCGGAGGTGAAGTAGATGTACGCGCCCTGCGAGGCGGCGACGGGCAGCCCGGGATCGGTGTCGGGGTGGTCAGCGGCGAGCACGTCGTCGAGGTGGTGCGCGACGGCGCCGGGGGCGGCGCGCAGCGCCTCGGGCAGCCCGGCGCAGGCGTCGCGTTCGGCGAGTACGTGGCGGCACTCGCTGCGGGTGAGCATGTCGGCGATCCGGCCCGCGGGGAAGTGCGGCTCCACCGGGAGGTAGACACCGCCCGCCTTCAGGACGCCGAGCACGGCCGCGAGCCATTCCAGGTTGCGCTCGCTGACCACGGCGACGGCGTTCTCGTCGCGCAGGCCCCGGGCGCGCAGCGCGTGGGCGATGCGGTTGGCGCGGGCGTTGAGCTCGCGGTAGGTCCAGGAGCGTGCGCCCTGTTCGGCGGCGATGTCCTGCGGACGCAGCCGGGCCTGTTCCTCGAAGAGCTGGTGGACCCGGCGGTCGGGCAGCTCGCGCTCGGGGCCGGCCAGCCCGTCGAGCTGGTGGGCCGTCTCCGCTGCGGAGACCGGGCTCCAGGTGTGGTGGTCGGCCTCGGGCCGGCGGGTGAGCGTGTCCAGGGCGGCCAGCAGATAGCCGGAGATCCGACCGGCCTGGTCGGCGTCGAGCGCGCGGGGGCGGTGGCCGAGGACGAGTTCCGGCTGCGGACCGGTCGTGTCCAGGCCCACCGCGAGCACGGTCTCGGGGGCCAGGTCATCCGCGCGCGGGGCCCGGCCCGCGACCACGAGCGTGTCGAAGAGGGCGGGGGCGCCGGCGGTCTCGGCGCGCAGTTCCGCAAGGGCCGCGGCCGGCCGGCCGGTCACCGCCGCGGCGGCGCGGGCGGCGGTGTGCAGCAGGTCCCGCCACGGGCCGTCGGCCACCGGCACCGGGCAGGGCAGCGCCTGCGGCTTTGGACCGTCGGCGCCCAGGTAGCCGACCACGACGGCGGAGTCGGAGGTCAGCGCCGCCAGCACCCGTGCGCAGGCGGCCAGGAGTACGGTGCCGGGGTCCGTGGCGAGGTCGTCCGCCAGCCGCCGCACCGCCTGTGCGGTCGCGGCCGGCAGGGCCGTCCGGTGTTCGGCGACGACGCCCGGCGCGGTGTGCTCGCCGGACCACCGGGGTACGGGCGTATGGCCGCCCTCGGCGAGCACGCGCCGCCAGAATTCCCGGTCCGTCACCGGGTCGGCAGTCGTGTGCCACTGTGCGGGCCGGCTGTGCTGCCCGTCCTGCCGAACCTTCACTCGCGTTACCTTCCATCGCGAACGTCCGTCCGGACGCTCTTCAGCATCTGTGCAATGGCCGGTAACGACGCTAGGACGCCGCATTATTGGCGAGATATCGCTTCGGAACCCCGGGGTTATCGCCCCGCCCGGCGCGGTGCGCGCGGGACGGACGGCCGCCGCCGGGGACCCCGCGGGGCCCGCCGGAGGCGTCGCGCCCCGGCGCCGCGCGGGCGGGGCGTTCACTCCCCGGCGACCACCAGCCCCGCTTCGTACGCGTACACCGCCGCCTGGGTACGGTCGCGCAGCTGCAGCTTGACCAGGATGCGCCCGACGTGGGTCTTCACGGTCTGTTCGGCGATGACCAGCTGCTCGGCGAGCTCGGCGTTGGACAGTCCCTGGGCGATCAGGCAGAGCACCTGTGTCTCCCGCTCGGTCAGATCCGCCACCCGGTCCCGGCGGGGCGCGCGGGGTGCGCCCCGCTTGGAGAACTCCTCGATCAGGCGCTTGGTGACGGTCGGGGCGAGCAGGGCACCGCCGGTGGCGATGGTGCGTACGGCGGCGGCGAGTTCGTGGGCCGAGGAGGTCTTGAGCAGGAAGCCGCTGGCCCCGGCGCGCAGTGCCTCGTACACGTACTCGTCCAGATCGAAGGTGGTGAGCATGAGGATCTTGGTGAGGCTGCCGCTTTCGGTGATGCGGCGGGTGGCCTCCAGGCCGTCGAGCTCCGGCATCCGGATGTCCATCAGCGCGACGTCCGGGGCGTGTTCGGCCACCTGGCGGACCGCCTCCGCGCCGTTGTCCGCCTCCCCCACGACCTCGATGTCCGGCTGCGCGTTGAGCAGGACCGCGAAGCTCCCCCGGATCATCGCCTGGTCGTCGGCGATCAGCACGCGAATCGTCATGAGTCCTCACTCCGGCCGGTGGGCAGCACGGCCCGTACCTCGAACCATCCGTCCCTCATACGCCCCACATGCAGGGTGCCGCCGAGCATGGAGGCCCGCTCCCGCATGCCGAGGACACCGTGTCCGTTGCCGCTCTGACGCCGCGCGGTGGCGGCGACCGGGCTGTTGGTCACCTGCACCCCGAGCTCCGCCTCCCCGTAGGTCAGCTCCACCCGGACCCGTGCGCCCGGTGCGTGACGCAGCACATTGCTCAACGCTTCCTGGGTGATACGGAACGCCGAGAGTTCCACATGCGGGGGCAGGGCCCGCGGGGTGCCGGCTATGTCCGTCTCGACGGCCAGCCCGGCCGCCCGTACGTTGCCGACCAGCTCACCGAGGTCGTCCAGGGTCGGCTGCGGCACATACTTGCCGTCCTCGGCGCGCGCACCGGGGTCGTCGGACCGCATCATGCCCAGCACGTGGCGGAGTTCGGTCAGGGCGGCCAGCGCATTGCGCCGGATGCTGCCGAAGCTCTCGCGCATCGCCTCCGGCGGATCGGCGACGAGGTAGGGCGCGGCCTCCGCCTGCACGGCGACGACGGACATGTGGTGCGCCACGACATCGTGCAGTTCCCGTGCGATGCGGGCCCGTTCCTCCAGCAGCGTGCGGCGGAACCGCTCGATCTCGGTGAGCTTTTCCTGCCGTCGCAGCTGCCGCTGGGCTTCCCTGCGTCCGCGCACGGCGGCCAGCAGCAACAGCCCGACGCCGGACAGTATCCCGAAGGCGTACAGCCCCTGCCCCGCTCCCTCGGGCCGCAGCACCACCGCGAGCGCTCCGCCCACGAGCAGGGTCAGCAGCCACTGGGTGACGAACAGCCGGGCGCTGACCCGCCAGGCGACGATCAGCGTCACGGCCAGGTGCGCCAGGAACCCCGGCTCCGTCCACGGCCAGGGCGTGTCCCTGGCGGGCGGGGCCCCCAGCGCCACCAGCAGCAGCGGGAACGGCACCATGGCCACCAGCGACAGCCACCAGGCGGCCACCGGCCGGGCCAGGCTCAGCGGCACGGACGCCGCCTGGAGGCAGGCGAGCAGCACCGGCACCGGCCACGGCATCCGCAGCCGCTCGGCGACCACGTCCGCTCCCGGCACGACGAGGTAGAGCGTGAACAGCCCCGCGAGGACCAGCGGGAGCTGGCGCACCACCCGGTTGCGTGCCCGGTGGAGAGTCGGCAGCGGCCGTGGGGAGAGATCCAGGAGCTCCCTCCGTAAGGGACGAACGGTGGACGCCCACCACTGCTGCACTCCGTGCGCCCGCACACTCGATGGTCGCCGCGCACTGTCCGGATCGCTTGTCACGCACGCCATGGTAGAGCCGCGCCGAAGGCGCCCGGAGGTGAGCGAGGCGGGAGCGCGCGGGTGGCCCAGGGGTTCCGGCCGACGGCCACGGTCCGGGGCCGTCGCCGGCGGCGCGTCCGGTGCCGGCCTGCCGCACCCCCGACGGAGGTAATCCGCGGCGCGGTGACGGGGGCTCCGGGCCGGCGCATGTGAGCCTGTGGGCCGGGTAACCGGTCGGCGGGAGGTGTGTACACGGTGGCGCGACGGCTGGCGACGGGTGCCGAACTGCTTCTGTGGTGGGCGGCATTGACGCTGCTGTGGGTGGTGCTGATCGGCCCCGTGGACACCCTGGAGTGGCTGGTCGGAGCCGGTGCCGGACTGATCGCGGCGGCCGTCGCGTGCCGCGCCCGGCGCGCCGCGGGTGCCCGGTGAACGCCTGGATGGCCGCGGGCGCCACGCTGCTGCTCTGCATGGTGGCGCCGGCCGCGTGGGCCGCGGCGAGCGGCCCGGTCCGCCGCCGGGTGCCCGCACAGAACCTGACCGGCACCCTTCTGTGCCTGGTCTTCCTCCTGCTGGCCCAGGGCTTTCACCGCACGGCCTACACCGATACCGCCTTGGTGCTCGCGGTGCTCGGACCGGCCGGGACCCTGCTCTATGTACGGCTGCTCGCCGGCCAGTTGGCGGACCGGCCGCCGCGGCCGGATGCGCTGCGTGCGGTGACGGCCCTGAACTACCTGGCGGTGCCGGCGGTGCTGCTGCCCCTGTGCCTCGTCACCGGCCCCGGCCGGGCCCTGGGGAAACTCCTGGTCATCGGGGCCCTGTTGGTGCTCGGCAGCTGGGGCACCAACCGCGCGGTGCACGCCGCCGCCACGGCCGGGCCCGGCGCCCCGACGGAGGGACCACACGATGGCTGACGATCTGCCGCTGCTGCTCGGTCTGCTGTGGGTGGCCGCGGCCGGGACCGGGACCGTGCTGGTACGCGACCCCGTACGGCAGTCCTTTGTGATGTCGCTGTTCGGCCTGGCGCTCGCCACGCTGTTCCTGCTGCTGCAGGCGCCCGATGTCGCGCTCTCCCAGCTCGCGGTCGGCTCCGTGCTGACACCGCTGATGGTGCTGCTGACCGTACGCACGGTGCGCCGCAAGGCCCGCGGCGAGCGGCAGGAGGAGTCCGGGTGAGCACACGGATGCGCCTGTGGGTGCTGCTCGCCGGGGGCCTGGGGACGGCCGTCCTGTACCTGCTGGCCTGTCGCGCTCTGCCCGCGTTCGGCGGGGCGTGGCACCCCTACGGTGACCGGGCGGTGGACGCCGCCCTCGCCCGGCACACCGCCAACACCGTTTCCTCGGTCAACTTCGACCAGCGGGCGCTGGACACCCTCGGCGAGGAATCCATCCTCTTCGGCTCCGTCCTGGGCACCGTGGTGCTGCTGCGGCAGACCCGGGACGAGGACCGGCGTCCGCCGCGGCCGGTCCCGGTGGCCCCGCAGGTGCGCCGTTACGCGCTGCTCGCCCTGCCGGTCACCCTGCTCATCGGGCTGTACGTCGTCGCCCACGGCCAGCTCAGCCCCGGCGGCGGCTTCCAGGGCGGCGTGGTGGTGGCGACCTCCCTGCACCTGCTCTACATCGCCGTGGACTACCGGGCGCTGGAGCGGATCCGCCCGGTCGGCCGGTACGAGGTGGCGGACGCCGCGGGCGAGGCCGGCTACCTCCTGCTGGGGGCCGCCGCACTGCTGACCGGTGCGGCCTTCCTGACCAACTTCCTGCCCTGGGGCACCTTCAACACCCTCGCCTCCGGCGGCACCGTCCCCCTGCTCAATGCCGCGATCGGGGTGGAGGTGGCGGCCGGTGTCGTGGTCCTGCTGGCCCGTTTCCTGGACCAGGCGGTGGAGATCGAAGAGGAACCACGGGACGCCGGGACGGAGGGTACGGCGTGAACGTACTGCCGTATGTGCTGGCGGGATGGCTGTTCCTGGTCGGCTGCTACGGGCTGGCCACCAGCCGCAACCTCATTCACGCGGTGGGCTGCCTCGCGGTCTGCCAGGCCTCGACCTATGTGCTGCTGCTCGCCATCGGCTACCGCAAGGGCGGCACCGCGCCGGTCTTCTCCGATATCGCCCCTGGCTCGCGCCCGGTCGTGGACCCCGTCGTCCAGGCCCTCACCCTTACCGACATCGTCATCGGGGCGACCGTCACCGCGCTGTTGCTCTCCCTGGTGCTCCAGACCGCCAAGCGGCACCGGACAGTGGATCCCGACGAGCTCTCGGAGCTGCGGGGGTGACCGCCGCGCGGAGTCTGCCGCTGATCGTGGCCGTGTTGCTGTTCGGCGCCGCGGTGCTGGTGGGAGCGGGGCGGCGGCTGCCGCGGTACGCCGCCGAGGTGCTGGCCCTGTCGTTCGCCGCGGGGGCCGCGGCCCTGGCCCTGTTCGCCGCGGCCGCCACCCCGTGGTCCCGGGCGCTGCCCGTCGAGTGGGTGGGGGGCTGGCAGCCGCATCACGGAGTGAGCGTGGGCATCGTGCTGGTCGGCGACCGGATCGGCCTCGGGCTCGCCACACTGGTCTCGCTGCTGGCGGTGGCCTCGCTCGCCTACGCCTGGCGGTACTTCGACGAACCCCCGCACCGCCATGCCGGCTCCTTCCCCGGACTCGTGCTGCTCTTCCAGGCGGGCATGTGCGGCTTCGTCCTGACCGGCGACCTCTTCAACGCCTTCGTCTTCTTCGAGTTGATGAGCGTGGTCGCGTACGCGCTGACCGGCTACCGGGTCGAGGAGGCCCGCGCCGTTCAGGGCGGGCTGGTGTTCGGGATCGTCAACTCCCTGGGCGCGTACGCCATGTTGTCGGGCATCGCCCTGCTCTACGCCCGGACCGGCGAACTGGGCCTCGCGCAGATCGGCCGGGCGCTCGACGCGCGGGCCGGTGGTGGTCCCGACGCCCTGGTGATCGCCGCCTTCGTCCTCATCACCACCGGGCTGCTCGTCAAGGCCGCCGCGGTGCCGTTCCACTTCTGGCTCGCCGACGCGCACGCGGTGGCGCCGACTCCGGTGTGCATGCTCCTGTCGGGGGTGATGGTCGAACTGGGCGTGTACGGGACGGCCCGGGTCTACTGGACCGTCTTCGCCGGCCCCGGCGGCATCCCGGCTCCGGACGTGCACCGGGCGCTGCTGACCCTGGGCGCCGTGACGGCCCTGCTGGGCTCGGTGATGTGCTGGCAGCAGCGCCACCTCAAGCGCCTGCTCGCCTACTCCACGGTGGCGCACACCGGGCTGTTCCTGGCCGGCCTGGCACAGCTGGGCCCGGAGGGGAGCGGCGGAGTCGCCGTGTATGTGCTGGCGCACGCCGGCGTCAAGGCGGCGCTGTTCGCCTGTACGGGAATCCTGCTGGACCGCTACGGCAGCGTCGACGAGCACCAACTGCACGGCAGGGGACGGGAGTTGCCCTGGGTAGGCGTCATGTTCGCCCTCGGCGGGGCGGCCCTTGCCGGGCTGCCCCCGTTCGGCACCGCGCTGGGCAAGGCGGTCACCGAGGAGGCCGCGGGGGGCTGGGTGACCGCGCTGTTCGTCCTGGCCTCGGCGGTCACCGGCGGCGCCGTGCTACGGGCCGGGGCCCGGGTGTTCCTCGGTCTCGGCACCCGTCCGCCCGACGCCCCGGAAGAGACCACGGGCAAGGCGGAGGAACCGGAGACCCGCGGCGGGCACCTGACCCGCATCCCGGAATCCATGCTCGCGGTCCCGGCGCTCCTGCTCGCCGGAGCCCTCGCGGTGGGACTCGTGCCGGGCCTGCGCACCGGCGTGGGGCACGCCGCCGATTTCTTCACCGACCACCGTGCCTACCTCTCGGCCGTTCTGTACGGCCGGCCGGCGCAGCCCGCGGCCGCCCCCACGCCGCACTGGACGGCAGCCGGCGTGCTGTGGGGCCTGCTGTCCACCGCCCTGGCCGCGGCGCTCGCGGTCCGGGCCGTACGGCGGCCGGCCGGCGAACCGGCACGCTGGTTCACCCCACTGCGGCGGCTGCACTCCGGTCATGTGGGCGACTATGTCGCCTGGTTCCTGGCGGGCGTGGCCCTCCTGGGAGCACTGGTCGTCTGAGAGCTGCCGGCTCCTCGGTCCGCGGGCCGGGAACGGTGTCGATGCGTATCTCACCTCGCGCCTTCCGGCCCAGGTCAGGGCCCTCATCGCCGCTCCCCGTGCGCACCCGCACGACGGTCCGCACCGGCGCCGTCTCCAGCCACCCCGGTTCCCGCTGCGATGCCCGGAGCCGTACCGCGGGGCGGGCCCCGATGCCCTGGTCGGCCCTCCCGTGTCGCGCGCGCGGTCGTTTCGGCGTGAAGTGGAGAGGGCGCCCGACCGTGGAGGTGCCACAGGCCGGGCAGCAGAACAACGACGGCCGCTCCCGCGGGAAGCCTCAGGACCCCATGGGGAGCCTCGCAAGGACCCCGGCCGCTCACCCGGCCCACCGGGCCCGTCATCCGCGGCACCGTGAGCCAATGCCCTGACAGAGAGAACGGCCAGGACAGCAATGCACGACAACAGCGGCGAACCGACGGCCACACCGCATCCGCGGGTGTGCGAACTGTGCGGCACGGCCATCCACCGGACCTCGCAGGTCTCCGGCCGGGTCCGCGACTCCTCCTGGATCCACCCGTACGACTCGGAGCAGGACGGTGACCGGCTCCTGGCGGCCTGCAGCCCCGGCCATCTCGACCAGCTCCGGCAGCGCTACCGCCGGCGGCCGTTCGTCAAGGAAGAACTCTGGGCGGGAAAGATCGACCGCGCCCTGCGCGCCCAGCCCGACCTCGACGAGGAAGAACTCGCCGATGTGACGGGGCTGAACTTCATCCAGATCGAACACGCCCTCACCTGGGAGAGCGAACGCTTCCTGGAGGAACGGGCCGCAGGAAGCGGTCACGAGGGGCCGGACGGCGGCTCCGGCAGACCGGACACCCAGGGGCTGCACTGACACCGGGGCCTTCGGATCCGGGGTTCAGCGTGTCCGGTCCCGGCGGCCGGAGGCGGGGCGGGACTCGATCCCGTTCCCCTTCAGCTCGTGCGGCTTCCGCCGCCGGGACGTCCGTGGGAGGTCATCGGGTTCCCGGCGCTCCACCACGTCACCGGCCGCCGAGCCGTGCGGCAGCCGGGGCTGCTCCTCGGGCCGGGGCGGGCCCGGCTCCCGGGACCTGGCCCGGCGCCCCCAGGCGAAGGCCCCGATCAGCAGGACGACGACGAGGACTCCCACGATCGTGAGCAGGGCGGAACTCGCCCCGGACCGGGCGGCCACCTGTGCGTGCACATCCGACATAGCCATGAACAGATCCCTCCTGCGGAGCGCGTACCCGGCGCACCGGCAGGCAAGCACGGGCTCGCCCGAGCGGAGAGGGGCCGCTGGGGGACGGGCGACGCGGCACTACCGGGCTTCGTCAGATCGTGAAGCGGTCGGGGTCGGCCGCCTCCCAGTCCGCCCGCCAGTCCTGCGGAGGGCCCGCCAGGAGCCGGCCGGGGGCGAGCCAGTCGTAGAGCTCCGCGTAGGAACGGACGGTGTGGGGATCGAGCCGGCGGCGCAGCTGGTGGGGAGCCAGTTCGGCGGCGTCCCGTACGCCCATGGCGGCCATGATCTGCAGGGCGCTGCGGACGGTGGCCTCCTGGTAGCGCCGGACCCGTGCGGATTTGTCCGCCACGTCCAGTGCCCGGGCCCGCCGCGGGTCCTGGGTGGTCACGCCGACCGGGCAGGTGTTGGTGTGGCACCGCTGGGCCTGGATGCACCCGACGGCGAACATCATCGCGCGGGCGGCGTTGGTGTAGTCGGCGCCTTGGAGCAGCCGTTTGACCAGGTCGCTGCCGGTGGCGACCTTGCCGCTGGCCCCGATCTTGATGCGGTCCCGCAGCCCCGTGCCGACCAGGGCGTTGTGGACGGTGATCAGGCCCTCCGTGAGCGGGCTTCCCAGGTGGTCCGCGAACTCCAGCGGAGCGGCCCCGGTGCCGCCCTCGGCGCCGTCGACGACGATGAAGTCCGGCGTGACGTCCTCTTCGAGCATCGCCTTGCAGACCGCGAGAAACTGCCGGCGCGAGCCGACGCACAGCTTGAACCCCGCCGGTTTGCCGCCGGCCAGGTCCCGCATCCGGGCGAGGAACCGGACCAGCTCTCGTGGGGTGCCGAATACCCGGTGGTAGGGCGGGGAGATGACGGTCCGCCCTTCGGGCACCTCGCGCACCCGGGCGATCTCGGCATTGACCTTGCCTCCCGGGAGCACTCCCCCGATGCCGGGCTTGGCCCCTTGGGAAAGCTTCAGAGAAACGCACTTCACGTGCGCATGAGCTGCTTTGGCGGCGAACTCCCGCTCGTCGAATGCGCCGTCCGCCGTCCGGCATCCGAAGTACCCCGTGCCGATCTCCCAGATCAGGTCCCCACCGTGGCGCAGATGGTATTCCGAGAGGCCGCCTTCGCCCGTGTCGTGAGCGAAGGCGCCCTCGGCCGCTCCGCGGTTGAGGGCGAGGATCGCGCGGGACGAGAGCGAACCGAAGCTCATCGCGGAGACATTGAGCAGTGCCATGTCATAGGGCCGCGTGCAGCCGGGTCCGCCGACCCGGACCACCGGGGCCTGCTCGGGCACCGGCCGCGGGACCATGGAGGGCACCAGGAATTCCGCACCGGGCTCATAGACCTCGCGTTCGGTGCCGAATGCCTCTTCGGCCTCGGTGCCCTTGGCCCGCTGATAGACGATGCTGCGTACGTCGCGGTCGTAGGGGCGGCCGTCGGTATTGCGCTCGACGAAGTACTGCTGCAACTCCGGGCGGACGGACTCCAGCAGGTAGCGCAGATGCCCCAGCACCGGATAGTTGCGCAGCACCGAGTGCCGGCGCTGCAGCAGGTCCCACACCCCAGTCGCCGCCAACAACAGCAGCACGCCCGCCGGCAGCCACCACCAGACGGACACCACCGATGCCAGGACCACCGACGCCGTCGCGGCGAGGAGGACGGTCGCGAGGAATATCAGCCGGTACATAGCGAGCTGACCGCTCTTCCTTTCGAGTTCCCGAGGGTCCGGCCGCTACGTGTCGTCCTGCCCCGCGGGCCGGCCGTCCCTGTGGTGGTGACCGGGCAGCATTTCCTGGATCTTGGCCTTGATCCCCTGGCGGATCATGCCGCCGCGGTCGCTGTCGCCCTTGACGATGGCGGCTGCCGTGGCCTCGATCTGGTCGAGTTCGGCGTGCGGGGGGATCGGCGGTACGGCCGGATCGGTACGGAAGTCGAGCACGAACGGCCGGTCGGCGGCCAGGGCCGTGCGCCATGCCCCTTCGACCTCGCCGGGCTTCTCCACCCGGGCTCCGCCGAGTCCGATGGAGCGGGCGAAATCGGCGTAGGGCACGTCCGGCAGCGCCTGTGAGGGCAGGAACTGCGGGGCACCCGACATGGACCGCATCTCCCATGTCACCTGGTTGAGGTCCAGGTTGTTGAGCACCGCGATGACCAGCCGTGGGTCCTCCCAGTCCGGCCAGTATTTGGCGGCGGTGATGAGTTCGGCCATGCCGTTCATCTGCATGGCGCCGTCACCGACGATCGCCAGGGCGGGCCGCTCGGGGTGGGCGAACTTGGCGCCGATGACGTAGGGCACGCCCGGCCCCATGGTCGCGAGGGTGCCGGAGAGGGAACCGCGCATCGTGCCGCGCATGCGCAGGTGCCGTGCGTACCAGTTGGCGGCCGAGCCGGAGTCGGCGGCCAGGATGACGTCGTCCGGCAGAAGGGCGTCCAGGGCGTGCACGACGTATTCGGGATTGATCGGTTCCGCGTCCACCGCGGCGCGCCCCTCCATCACCTCCCACCAGCGGGCCGTGTCCTTCTCGATCTTCTTCCGCCATGCTCCGTGCTTTTTGCGGGTGAGCTGCGGCAGCAGTGCCTTGAGGGTCGCGCGTGCGTCCCCGACGAGATTGACCTCGAAGGGATAGCGCAGGCCCACCATGTGCGGGTCGATGTCGATCTGGACGGCGCGGGCCTTGCCGAACTCCGGCAGGAACTGCGAATAGGGGAAGCTGGAGCCCACGACCAGCAGGGTGTCGCAGTCCCGCATCAGCTCATAGGAGGGGCGGGTGCCGAGCAGACCGATCGCACCGGTCACATACGGCAGTTCGTCGGACAGCGCGTCCTTGCCCAGGAGGGCCTTGGCCACACCGGCGCCGAGGACATCGGCCAGTTCCTCGACCTCGGCCCGGGCGCCACGTGCGCCCTGACCGATCAACACGGCCACCTTCTTCCCGGAGTTCAGCACCTCGGCGGCCCTGGTGAGGTCGTCCTCCGCCGGGACGGGCGCGTAAGAGGCGACCCCGAGGCTGGAAGGGACCATCTTGAAGGCGTGCGTGGGCGGGCTGTAGTCCAGCTCCTGCACATCGGCGGGAAGGATCACCGCGGTCACGGTCCGCCGCGCGTACGCGGTGCGCAGGGCGCGGTCGAGGACGTTGGGCAGCTGCTCGGGGACGGTGACCGTCTCACAGAAGTCGGAGGCGACGTCCTTGTAGAGGCTCATCAGGTCGACTTCTTGCTGGTAGGAGCCGCCCATCGCGCTGCGGTGCGTCTGTCCGACGATCGCCACCACCGGCACGTGGTCGAGCTTCGCGTCGTAGAGGCCGTTGAGCAGATGGATCGCACCGGGTCCGGACGTCGCCGCGCACACCCCGGCCCTGCCGGAGAACTTCGCGTACCCGACGGCCTCGAACGCGGCCATCTCCTCGTGCCGCGCCTGGACGAACACCGGCTTGTTGTCCGCGCGTTCCCAGGCGGCCAGCAGCCCGTTGATGCCGTCACCGGCGTAGGCGAAGATGTGTTCGACGCCCCATTCCCGCAGCCGTCGCAGGACGTAATCAGAAACCTTGACCGACACGCGTCTTCCTCTCCCTGTGCTCCACGGGGACCGACCGCTCCAGCGGTCTCGTCGACGTAGAGGCGTGTGCCCCGCGACGGCCGTGGTACCCGGGCCGGCGGGCGAAGTGGAGTGGAAGAGGCCGTAGGGGGTGTCCTCCGGGGGCCGCGGGAGCCCGGCGCGACCGCCGTCAGTGGTCCACGTGGTGCTGGAGAACGTCACAGGTGTGCTGGAACTCCTCCATGAGGCGGGTCGCCTCGATGACCAGTACGCCGTAGGGGCGGGCCGGGTCGGCGAGCGGCAGGCCGTCCCGCTCGGCCTGGTCGGTCACGCGCCGGCGGCACTGCTGGGCCCGGTCCGCCAGCCGGCACAGCTGCGGAGCCTGGTCGTTCAGCTTGTCCTCGTCGAGCCCGGCCAGGACCTCGGTGATCTCGGAGACGGAGGCCAGGAAGTCGGCGTAGCACTCCAGGAAGGACCGGTAGCGGGGGCTGCTCTCGTCCTCGCTCCACCGGTCCAGGCTCCGCGTCAGGGACCCCATTTGGTACAGCACGCGCTCCAACGCCGCCAGCACCGCGTCGTAGCCCGCGAAGCCGGTACGCCCGCGGTGGCGGCGGAGCAGCCGGCGCGGGTTGTAGTGCAGGCTCTCCTGCGCGGTGTGCAGGCCTGCCCTCGCCTGGGTGACCAGCCCTTCCGTCCGCTGGGCCCGGCCCCGCCACCGTCCGGTGCGCTCCTTGTCGACCTCGTGCGCGCGCAGCGCCGGGTGCATGTCGCCGACCAGGTCGCACAGCGCACGGGCCAGGGTGTGGATACCGTGCTCGGCGCTGCGGTAGCGCAGGGGCGGCACCACGGCGACGTTGATCAGGATGCCGATTCCGCAGCCGATGAGGACCAGCAGGATGATCTGCCCGAGCTGGGTGACCTTCTCCAGGTCCGAGGTCGCGGAGACATAGGTGGAGAAGGCGAAGAACGCCGCGGTGGCCACCTGGGAGCCTTGCGCGCCGAGCGCCGGCCACCGGCCGAGGGCGAGCGCCACCAGCGCCACCAGCGCAAAGGTCAGCAGCTCAGGGCCGCCGAGAAAGCCCAGCGCCGCCTGCACCGCGACGCCCACCGCCACGGCAGCCACATACCGGGAGGACTGCAGCAGTGACTGGTACACGGTCACCTGCATGATCAGCACCGCCGAGAACGGCGCGAAGGCCGGTGACTGTGCGTTCAGGACGTAGAAAGAGACGACCCAGGCGAGCGTGGCGGCCACGGTGCTCTTGCCGACCAGCAGCACCGTGTGGCGCTCGTACCCCTCCGAGCCCAGGGCCCGCCGCCACCACTGCGCCGTCCTGGAGAGCCGGCCTTGTCCGGCCGGCTCCTTCCGCCGCTCGACGACACCATCGGCCACGCCAGTCCTCCGCTTCCTCAAGGGTTTGCCCCGTCCGGCATCTTCGGTCTGCCCGGTACCCGCCCCGTGCGGTGCTATCCACGCCCGGCCGCGTGGTGGACGACTCCTGAGGGCTGCCCCTCAGCGCTCCTGCCGCTGCACGGCCTCGGGGGTGACGGGCGTGAAGAGGTTGATCAGATTCCCGTCGGGGTCCCGGAAGAGGAGCGAGCGGTTGCCCCACGGCATCGTCGTCGGCTTCTGGACGAACTCCTCGCAGAGAGACGTCAGACGCGCGTACTCCGCGTCGACATCGGCGACGCGGAACTCGGTGATCACCGTGCGGTTGGCGGCCGGCTCGGCACTGCCGGCGCCGAACAGCGCCACCGTGCGCTCGGAGGCGAGCGCGAGCGTGCCCGACCCCGTCACGAGCTCGGCGAACTCGGGGGTCGACCATGTCGCCGCAACGCCGGTGACCTGTTCGTAGAACGCGACGAGGCGAGCGACGTCACGGGTGATCACACGGAGCGAAACCAGGTTCATCAGGGGACTTCCTGTCAGAAGGGACGCGTCTGTCAGACGTGACGCGCAGAAGTGACACACCGGTCAGAAGTGACGCGGGATGAAGGAACACCTCGAACGCTAGGACCCATACCGGACAGAACCCGCCCGGTATATGCAGCAGACTTGCCGGAGTGACCACATCGACCACTCGGGTGCTCGCCCTGCTGGAGATCCTGCAAGGGGGCGGCACCCGCACCGTTCCCGACCTGGCCGCCCGCCTCGGCGTCGACGAACGCACCGTCCGTCGCTACGCCGGCCACCTGCTGGACCTCGGCGTGCCCGTCGACTCGGTGCGTGGCCGCTACGGCGGCTACCGGCTCGCCCCGGGCTACCGGATGCCCCCGCTGATGCTCACCGAGGACGAGGCCCTGGCCGTTCTGCTCGGTCTCCTGGCCGCACAGCGGGCCGGGCTGGTCACCACGTCCGCCGCGGCGAGCGAGAGCGCCGCGGCGAAACTCCGGCGCGTCCTGCCCAAGGCCCTGGGGCGACGGCTGGCGGCGCTGCCGGCGACGGCCGGTTTCACCGCCCGGCCCCGCCCCGCCGCCGCACCGGAAGCGGGCGTGCTGCTGGGACTTGCCGAGGCCGCACGCCATCAGCGGCCGGTGGCGATCACCTACACCGACCGGAAGGGCCGCGGCAGTGACCGCACCGTCCTCCCCTACGGCCTGGTGGCGCACTCCGGACGCTGGTACCTGACCGGCGCGGACCCGGCCGCCGGAGAGGGGGAGGTGCGCACCTTCCGGCTGGACCGGATCACCGCCGCCACCGTGCAGCCCGGCTCGTTCACCGTCCCGCCGGCCTTCGACCCGGTGACCACGGTCCTGGACAGCCTCGCGCGGACCCCCTGGAAACACGCGGTGTCGCTGCGCGTCCACGACAGCGTCCAGCACCTCCGCCGCCATCTCCCGGCCGACATCGCCACCCTGTCCACGATCCCGGTGACGGCGGCACCCGACGGCACCGACCCGGCCGACACCGACCCGGCCGCGGCCGGCAGCGCCCACCCCGACAGCCCGGCCCGCCCGGCACCGGCCGGCGAACCCACCGGATGGGTCCGTGTCCGGATCCGGGCCGAGCGACTGGACTGGATCCCTCCCGTACTGGCCGCTCTGGACCGCCCGTTCGTCATCGAACACCCCGCGGAACTGCGCACCCTTGTACAGGAGCTGGCCCACCGCCTCGGCACTCACGCCGCCGCCGGCCAGGAGCGTCCGCCCGGTCCTGAGGCCGGCTGACGGGCCGGGGCGCCACTACTGCCGGCGACCGGCGGCCGCAAGGCGGGCCGGCGCGTTCCACTTTCTCCCTGGGACGGCTGGGACACATCATCGGCCGGCTCGTCGGAAACGCTGAGCGACGCAGGGCCACACTCCGGTGAACCTGCAGATCTCCCGAGGAGAATCCGATGATCCGACGCATGATGCGCAACGGTGTGGTCGCCGCGGTCGCCGCCCTCGCCATGGTCCCCGCGGTGGCGTTCGCCGACTCCTGTCCGCACCCCGCTTCCGGCCGGTACTCCGCGCAGCAGGACACGGCGACGACGAGGACCACTCATGCGTACGGCCGCGTGGTGACCCCGAACGACGCGCGTCTGAACGTCCGTTCGGGCCCGGACACCGCCTACCGCGTGGTCGGCACCGTACGCGCCGGCCGGGTGCGGGCCCTCGCGTGCAAGACCCGCGGCGGCTCGGTGCGGGGCAACCACCGCTGGTACCGGCTCACGCACCACCGGGGCTTTGTCTCCGCCCACTACATCCACGCCTTCCGCGCGGTCCCGTGGTGCCGGGTCCTCGGCAGCTGACGCCGCCTTCGGCGGTGACACCGCAATGACCGCCGGCTGCCTGCCCGTTCGAGGGGGCGGGCGGGCAGCCGGTCCGAATTCTTGGAGCGCGTGATGGTCACAGAGACAGCTGTCGTGCAGGGGCCGGGGCCGGGACGCAGGGCCGTGTGCCGCCTCGCGCTGAGCGCGGCGGCCGCTGCCGTGGTACCGGCGCGGCGAGCGCTGGCGGCACCGGCTCCGAGCCGGAAGCTGCCCGCCCTGTCCGCGCCGGGCCGGCCGTTCCTCGCCGGGCGGCTGCGACACGCCACGGTGCTGCAGTCCTTCGCCGTCGACGAACGGAAGGGGCACCTCTACGCCCTGCAGGTGGTGGCGGGCGGGGTACGGCTGGCGGGCGAGGCGACGGCGCCTTCCCACGCGCAACGCGTCGGCAACGGTGATCTGTGCCTGAACCGGCTCACCCTGGACGGCTCCCCGGCCGGGTACATGTACCTGAAGGGCTTCGGGCACGGAGGCTCGATCGGGCTGGAGGACTCCGCGGACGGCGTCACCCTGTGGACGGAGTGGGACGCCAACCCGGCGTCCGGCTACGGGCGCGGCGTGTGCCGCTTCCGCTTCACGGACGGGCAGGTGCTGGCACGTGACAGCGGCGGACTCGGCACCTGCCACCCCGTCCCCGGCTCCACCAGCAATGCCCCCGCCCTCGATGTGACGCACCGGCAACTCCTGCTGCGGTACAAGACGGACGGCATACCGAGGTTCGCCCTGTACGACCTGGACCGGTTCCGGGCCGGCTGGTTCCTCCCGCTGGCCGACTTCGCCCAGCCGGGCGCCGGCCTCGCCCTGCCCTTCCAGGGCATGGCCGTCCACGGCGCCTACGCCTACCAGCTCCTGGGCAGTGCGTACGGAACGGGGAATCCGGCGTCCTCGGGCGGCAACACCCGGCTGTACCGCATCGATCTGCGGAGCGGACGTGTGGTGTGGCAGCAGCGGGAGCGGACGGCCCCGGGGCTCGCGCCCCGCGAGCCGGAGGGCCTGGCCGTACGGCGGGAGGGGGGCACACCGCGGCTGTGCCTGGGGTTCGTCGAAGGCCCGGCGGGCGGCCGTGGTTTCCGCCTGTACGACAAAGCGCTCAGCTGACATATCCCGTTCGGCGCGCGCGGGGTGTCATCGGCCGCCAGGGGTGGGTACACATTCCGCCATCCGGGAGGAAACACCCCCGGATCCCCGGCCGGGACCGCTGCGGCGACCCTCCCGGCCCGGAGGCAGGTGGTGAGGGGAGGCGCACAAGGTGTCCCGCTGGCGGCCGCTGCCCGACACGCTCGATGCTGACGCGCAACGCTTGACGAAAGAGTTGCGCGCCCTCAAGGAACGGACCGGTCTGAGCCTGGACGGGCTGGCCAGGAAGACCCCGTACAGCAAGTCCGCCTGGCACCGCTACCTCAACGGCGAGAAGCTGCCACCGCGCACCGCGGTCGAGGCGCTGGGCCAGGTGGCGGGCGCGGATCAGGAGCAGTTGCTCGCCGTGTACGACGCCGCGTACCGCGCCCGGACGGCCCCCGTGACCACACCGCCGCCCGTGGCGCCCACGGCTCCCCTCCCGGAGGAACGCACCGGCCGCACGGCGGAACCCGCCGGGTGGATGCGGACGTTCCTGCGCAGCGCCGGGGTGCTGCGGACCGTCGGGGCGCTGGTGGCGCTGACGGCGCTGGTGGCGACCATGGGAGCGGCGGCCGCGATCGTGGAGATTCCGGCACGGGCCGCACGGACGGACGGCGAGGCATCCCCCGCATGCCACGGCCACCGGTGCCAGGGCCGCTATCCGTGGCGGCCCGGCTGCAATCGCGACGCGCGCACGGAGAGCACCCTCGTGGACACCACCTACACCGTGCGCCTCCGGTTCAGCCCCTCGTGCGGAACCGTCTGGTCGGAGGTGCAGCCACGCGCCGGCGGCGCACAGAAGGTATCGATCTGGGTCGGCCGCGACGCCCGCCTCACCTCCCACACCCACGGCCGCGAAGGCCTTGCCGTCAGCCCCATGCTGGCCACCTCGGACCTGCGAGAGGCCGTGGCCTGCGCACAGGTGACGGACCGCGTGGCCTGCACCGGCGCCATCGAGCTGACGAGCCCGGCCCGCTCCCGTGATGGTGATGACTTTCCCGGGCCCAAGTTCCTGGAAAATGTCATGCGTTGAGGTGAGCGGGTGAAAGTTACTTCTCCCAGGCGGCCCGCTCAGCAAGGCAAGCCCCCAGAGGTGCCGTGAGGCACCCGGCAGGCGCTCGCCAGTTCGCCGGTGGCCGGAGGACGTCCGCCGGCCCGGCCCGTCGTTGCCGAGGACCACAACCGTGTGGCCTCAGGCGACCGGACCCGCCATCCGGAGTTCGAGCTGGCGCGCTGGGCCGCGGCGAACATGTCCGCCGGGGAACGAGCGGCGGCGACCGTCTTCACCTCCGGTGAGCACTGCCCGATGTGCGCTGCCGCACATGGCTGGGTCGGGCTGGGTCGCATCGTCTACGTGAGTTCTTCCGAGCAACTGGCCTCCTGGCTTGCGGAGTTGGGGGTTCCCGCACCTCCGGTTCGGACCCTGCCGATCCAGGCGATCGTCCCTGACCTCATAGTGGAGGGCCCGATTCCCGGCCTCGCGGAACAGGTACGCGACCTGCACCGCCGCTTTCACAGCGCACCCTGAGCGCAACAGCACGGTCCGCACTGCGCCTGCGGGGCAAAGCCGCAAGCCGGCCTCAGCGGCACGCGAGTCAGCACGAGCATCCGCGACAACCCCAGCCCGCCCTGAGCGGCCACCGTCGACACGAACACCTGGAACACATCGAACTGCGTCTGACAGGCCGTCACGGGAGTCAGCATTAGGTCAGCATCACGTTTACCAAAGGCGCCCAGAGGCAGTCACACATTGGACACACGGCCGCTCTCGACCAGACCGCCCCGTGGCAGGCTTCGCAGCCAAGAACCGACGCCCGGCCTCGCAACTCGAACCCCACGCCATCCACCAGGGCGACCCCACTCGAACGCAAATCCTGCTCAGTGAAAGAAAGTTCGAGTCCAAGGGGCGTCATGGCACCTCTTGGCGTTGTCTTATTCCGAATGCCTCGGTTACGGCGACGGCGTCCGCCAGGATGTCGCGGAAATCGCGTATTCGAGCCAAAGGGATCCCAGAATGAGAATGACGGACATACCGCTGGACTGGCTGGTTCCCGGAGTCTTGCTGCTCGTCGGGGTGCCGGTGGCCGCGGCGCTGGTGGTGCGGGGCAGGCGGGCGGCTGCCCGGTCCGCCGGTGAGGACTCCCGGGAACGGAGCGAGGAGCGCCGGCGACGCAAGGAGACGGTCTTCGCCTCGGCCTCGTATCTGCTGTTGTTCTGCTGTGCGGCGGTCGCCGCCGCACTGTCCTTCCACGGTTTGGTCGGCTTCGGTGTGCAGAACCTCAACCTCTCCGGGGGCTGGGAGTACCTGGTGCCGTTCGGGCTCGACGGTGCGGCGATGTTCTGTTCCGTGCTCGCCGTGCGGGAGGCCAGTCACGGTGATGCGGCGCTCGGTTCGCGGCTGCTGGTGTGGACGTTCGCGGGCGCGGCGGCGTGGTTCAACTGGGTGCATGCGCCGCGCGGCCTGGACCACGCGGGCGCCCCGCAGTTCTTCGCCGGGATGTCCCTGTCGGCGGCGGTCCTCTTCGACCGGGCGCTCAAGCAGACCCGCCGGGCGGCGCTGCGCGAGCAGGGCCTGGTGCCCCGTCCGCTGCCGCAGATCCGGATCGTCCGCTGGCTGCGCGCTCCCCGTGAGACCTTCGGGGCCTGGTCGCTGATGCTGCTGGAGGGCGTACGGACGCTGGACGAGGCGGTCGAGGAGGTCCGCGAGGACCGGCGCGAGAAGGAGCAGCACCGTCTCCGCAGGCGCGAACAGGGCAAGCTCGACCGGGCACGCATCAAGGCCATCAACCGGCAGCACCGCAGCTGGGGCCGTGGTGGCGGTCGGCAGCTGCCGGTGGCGCAGGCGGCGACGGCCTCCGCGGAGGTGGCCGGGCCCGACCCCGCCATAACCAGCGATGCGGAGCCGCCGCTCACCGGGGAGCTTCCGGTGCGCGCCCGTCCGGCCCTCAAGGCCGTGTCCGGCGCTGAGGCCGAGGGCGCCGCGGCCGCGGACGGGCCCCGGCGGACCGTGGATCTCACCGCCGAGGACGACACCCAGACCATTCCCCGTCTGGACTCCCTGGAGGAGAAACTGGCCGAGATCGAGCGGCAATTCGGCTGACCGGTGGCGGACCGTGCGGGCCGGCATCCCCGCCCATGGGTCAGGCCGGTCCGCCGCCCAGCTCGAACCACACGCTCTTGCCGAGGCTTTCGGCACGTATGCCCCAGGCGTCGGCTAAGGAGCGCACCAGCATCAGGCCCCTGCCGGAGGTGCCGTCGGTGGTCGGGGCGCGCGGCTCGGGACGGCCGGGAACAAAGTCCCGCACCTCCACCCGCAGCCGGTCGCCGACCTTGGCCGTGACGACGGCGCCGCCCTCCGCATGCACCAGGGCGTTGGTGACCAGCTCGCTGGTGAGCAGGGTCGCGACCTCCGTGAGCTCGCCGTCACCCGGCGCCGACCAGCGGCTGAGCAGTTGGCGCAGCTCCCGCCGCACCTCGCCGACCGCCTTCAGATCCGCATGCCGCACCTTCCGCTCCAGTACACCCGGCGCTCGTGCGGCGATTCCCCCGTTCCGGCTCCCCTCAGCCGATTCCTGCTGTCTGTCCCGCTCTTCGCGTCGCACAGGCTGACGCATCTTCTCCCCCGCCCCCAACGAACATCGGCGCTCTGCCTCGAACAGCCTCACGGTCAGCATGCCCATCGGATCTGCCGCCATGCTTCCACCCGCCGGGCGCCGGGAGCACGCCCCGCGCGCCGGGTGGGCCGAGCGCCGCCCAGTGGGTATGCCTGACCCGAGCCCGCCGTGGAACCCGCGGCAGGGACCCCGGACGACCGGAACACTCCCCCGGCACCGGCAACGGCAACCGCCGAAGCCGCCGCCGGCCCCCGCCCGCGCCCCGGCGGCGTCGGGGAGTACGACCGTGAGGAGCCGCTGTGCACGACGACCGACTGCTGGTGGAGGGGCGTCTGGAGAGGGCGCTGGGGCAGTTCATCCGGCCCGCGCAGTACGCGGCGCGGGTACCGCTGCGGCTCGACGTCTGGCATGTGCCGCGCAGCGTCGTCGACGGCCCGGGTAAGGAGGCGAGCGCGCGGGGAACGGTCCCGGTGGGCGACGCGCTGCACGCCCCGTACGAGCCCTTCGCGGTCGGCGAGCCCTGGGGGCCGCCCTGGTCCACGAGCTGGTTCCGGCTGACGGGTGAGGTGCCCGAGGAGTGGGCGGGACGACGCGTGGAGGCCGTCATCGACCCCGGCTTCAGCGGCGACGGGCCCGGGTTCCAGGCGGAGGGGCTGGTTTACGACGCCGAGGGCGTACCCGTCAAAGGCATCCATCCGCGCAACCGGCATGTCCCCGTCGGCGCGCCGGTCAGTGGCGGTGAGCGGGTGCGGCTGCTGCTGGAGGCCGCCGCCAATCCGGCGGTGCTGCGGGATTTCCGCCCCACCGACCTCGGCGATGTACGCACCGCGCCGGGCCGTCCGCTGTACCGCTTCGCCTCGGCGGATCTCGCGGTGCTCGACGAGACCGTCTGGCAGTTGGTCCTGGACATCGAGGTGCTGGCGGAGCTGATGCACGAGCTGCCCGCCGACGGTTCGCGCCGGCACGAGATCCTGCGGGCGCTGGAGGACATGCTGGACGCGCTGGATCTGCACGATGTCGGCGGCACCGCGGGGGCGGGGCGGGCCGCGCTGGCGGACGTCCTCGGCCGGCCGGCCGCGGCGAGCGCCCATCGCGTGTCGGCCGCCGGACATGCGCATATCGACTCCGCCTGGCTGTGGCCGCTGCGCGAGACCGTCCGCAAGGCGTCCCGTACCTTCGCCAACGTCACCCAGCTGGCCGGGGAGTACCCGGAGTTGGTGTTCGCCTGCTCCCAGGCGCAGCAGTACGCCTGGGTCAAGGAGCACCAGCCGCACATCTGGGAGCGCATCAAGGAGGCCGTGCGGAAGGGGAACTGGGCTCCGGTCGGCTCGATGTGGGTGGAGTCCGACGCCAATATGCCCGGCGGTGAGGCACTGGCCCGGCAGTTGGTGCACGGAAAGCGCTTCTTCCTGGAGGAGCTGGGGGTCGAGACCGAGGAAGTCTGGCTGCCCGACTCGTTCGGCTACAGCGCCGCGTTCCCGCAGCTGGCGCGGCTGGCGGGGGCGAAGTGGTTCCTGACCCAGAAGCTGTCGTGGAACCAGAGCGACAAGATGCCGCACCACACCTTCTGGTGGGAGGGCATCGACGGCACCCGGGTCTTCACCCACTTCCCGCCGGTGGACACCTACAACTCCCGGCTGGCCGCCGGTGAACTCGCCCATGCCGAATGCAACTTCGCGGACAAGGGGCGCGCCACCCGCTCGCTGGTGCCCTTCGGCTGGGGTGACGGCGGTGGCGGCCCGACCCGCGAGATGCTGGAGCGGGCCCGCCGGCTGCGCTCCCTGGAGGGCTCCCCGCGCGTCGGGATCGAGCCGCCGGCCCGGTTCTTCGAGTCCGCCCACGCGGAGTACGGGGCGGCGGCACCGGTCTGGTCGGGCGAGCTGTACCTCCAGTTCCACCGCGGTACGTACACCTCGCAGGCGAAGACCAAACAGGGCAACCGGCGCAGTGAACACCTGCTGCGCGAGGCGGAGTTGTGGGCCACGACGGCGGCGGTGCGGGCGGCTGACGGCGGCTACGCCTACCCGTACGACGCCCTCGACCGCCTCTGGAAGACCGTGCTGCTGCACCAGTTCCACGACATCCTCCCGGGGTCGTCCATCGCCTGGGTGCATCGCGAGGCCCGTGACACCTACGCGGCGGTCGCGGCCGAACTCACCGGGATCATCGAGACGGCGCTGGCGGCACTCGGGGCGATCGAGGCACCCGGGGCGGCCGGGGTACCGACGGTGTTCAATGCCTCGCCCTACGACCGGGAGGAGATCGTCACGCTGCCGGGGGCGGGGCCGGAGCGCGGTCCGGGGGCGGGCGGGCCCACCGAGGTGGCGGTGCATGTCCCCGCGCTCGGCTCGGCGGCCGTCCGCCCGGCCGGTCCGGACTCCGCGACCCCGCCGCCCGCGCCCGTACGGGCCGACCACGACGCGGACGCCACCGTCACGCTCGACAACGGGCTGCTGCGGGTGGTCGTCGACGCCGACGGCCTGCTGGCGTCCGTACACGATCTGCCCGCCGGGCGGGAGGTGCTGGCGCCGGGTGCCCGCGGCAATCTGCTGCAACTGCACCCCGACCACCCCACCCAGTACGACGCCTGGGACCTGGACCGGCACTACCGCCATCGGCACACCGATCTGACCGACGCCGAGTCGGTCGAGCTGACCGCGGCCGGGCCGCTGTCCGCGACGGTACGGGTGACCAGGGCGTTCGGCGCGTCCCGGATCGTCCAGGAGCTGACCTTGCGGGCGGGCTCACGCCGCCTCGACATCCGCACCGACATCGACTGGCACGAGTCGGAGAAGGTCCTCAAGGCCGCTTTTCCCCTGGACGTGCACGCCGAGCGGTCCACCTCCGAGGTGCAGTTCGGGCACGTACACCGCCCGACCCACACCAACACCAGCTGGGACGCGGCCCGGTTCGAGATCTGCGCGCACCGCTGGCTGCGGGTCGCCGAGCCGGGCTACGGCACCGCGCTGCTCAACGACTCGACGTACGGCCACGACGTCACCCGCACCCCGCACCCGGAGGGTCTGGGCACGACCGTCCGGCTCACCCTGCTGCGCGCGCCGCACAGCCCCGACCCCGAGACCGACCAGGGCACCCACCGCTTCACCTATGCGCTGCTGCCGGGCGCCGGGACCGGTGCGGCGGTCGCCGAGGGGCTGGCGCTCAACCTGCCGTTGCGGACCGCCGTCGCGCCGCCCGTCCCCCCGCTGGTCCGCGTCGACCACCCGGCCCTCACCGTCGAGTCGG
Source organism: Streptomyces sp. NPDC047049 (assembly GCF_040643995.1). Lineage (NCBI taxonomy): Bacteria > Bacillati > Actinomycetota > Actinomycetes > Kitasatosporales > Streptomycetaceae > Streptomyces > Streptomyces sp. NPDC047049. The sequence goes on from NZ_JBEYVM010000017.1 coordinate 46,510, forward strand.
TCAAGCTCGCCGAGGACCGCAGCGGCGACGTGGTGGTGCGGCTGTACGAGTCGCACGGCGGACGTGCCGTCGGCACGCTCTCCCCCGGCTTCCCGGTCGCACGGGCCACCGTCACGGACCTGCTGGAGCGGCCGCTGCACGAGGAGGAAGCAGGGCCGACCTCGGAGGTGACGGTGGAGCTGCGTCCGTTCCAGATCCTGACGCTCCGGCTGAGACCACAGCATCCGCCCGGGACCTGAACCGGCCACAGCATCCGCCCGGGGCCTGAACCGGCCGCGGCACCCGCCCGGGGCAGCCGGGGTCCCTCTATTCTCGACGCGTCAGCGGTACGTTCGGGTGGGGAATTCAGGGGGCGGGGAATGAAATTGTTCTGGTCATTGGCGTGGATACGGCACGCCGACGACTTCGGGTACAGCCATGGCGTCCTGCCGGGAACGATCGGGACGGTCGCCGTTCTCCTCACGGCCGTCGCCCTGGGCTTCGCGCTCCACCGCGTCGACCGCATCCGCCGCCTCCGCTTCGCGGCACCCGCCGCGGCGATCACCTTCTTCACCGCCGGAGTGCTCTGGCTCGCGGGCAGTTGACGGGGCCCTCCCGCCGGACTAAATCCTGGGAACGTTCCGCAAGTTGGAGCGGGCCATCTGCAGCATCCGGCCGACGCCGCCGTCCAGCACCATCTTGCCGGCCGACAGGGCGAAGCCGGACACCATCTCGGCGCTGATCTTCGGCGGGATGGAGAGGGCATTGGGGTCGGTGACGATGTCGACCAGCGCCGGCCCCTTGTGCTTGAAGGCCTCGCGCAGTGCGCTGCGCACCTGCTTGGGCTTCTCCACCCGGATGCCGTGGGCCCCGGCCGCGCGGGCGAGGGCCGCGAAGTCCGGGTTGCGGTAACCCGTGCCGTACGAGGGCAGCCCGGAGACCAGCATCTCCAGCTCCACCATGCCCAGCGAGGAGTTGTTGAAGAGCACCACCTTCACCGGCAGGTCGTACTGGACCAGGGTGAGGAAGTCGCCCATCAGCATGGTGAACCCGCCGTCGCCCGACATCGAGACGACCTGGCGCCCGCGGTCGAGGAACTGGGCGCCGATCGCCTGCGGCAGCGCATTGGCCATCGAGCCGTGGCTGAACGAACCGATCACCCGGCGGCGGCCGTTGGGGGTGAGATAGCGGGCCGCCCAGACATTGCACATACCGGTGTCGACCGTGAAGACCGCGTCGGCCGCGGCCTCCTCGTCCAGGATTGAGGCGACGTACTCGGGGTGGATCGGCAGGTGTTTCTCGACCTTGCGGGTGTACGCCTTGACCACGCCCTCCAGCGCGTCGGCGTGCTTCTTGAGCATCCGGTCCAGGAACCGGCGGTCCGTCTTCGGCTGCACCTTGGGCATCAGACCGCGCAGGGTCTCGCGCACATCGCCCCAGACTGCCAGGTCGAGTGTGGAGCGGCGGCCCAGGTGTTCGGGGCGGACATCGACCTGCACGATCGTGACGTCGTCGGGCAGGAACGCCTCGTACGGGAAGTCCGTGCCGAGCAGGATCAGCAGGTCGCACTCATGGGTGGCCTCGTAGGCCGCGCCGTAGCCGAGCAGTCCGCTCATGCCGACGTCGAAGGGGTTGTCGTACTGAATCCATTCCTTGCCGCGCAGCGCGTGGCCCACCGGGGCCTTCACCCGCTCGGCGAATTCCATGACCTCGGCGTGGGCTCCCGCCGTACCGCTGCCGCAGAACAGCGTGACCTTGCCGGCCTCGTTGATCATCCGGGCCAGCTTGTCGGTCTCGGCGTCGCCGGGGCGGACGGACGGACGCGCGGTGACCAGGGCGTGTTCGATGGTGCGCTCGGGGGCCTGCTCGGCGGCGATATCGCCGGGGAGGGAGACGACCGCGACCCCGCTCCGCCCGATGGCGTGCTGGATGGCGGTCTGCAGCACCCGCGGCATCTGCCGGGTGCTGGAGATCAGTTCGCTGTAGTGGCTGCACTCCGCGAACAGCCGGTCGGGGTGGGTCTCCTGGAAGAAGCTGGTGCCGATCTCGCTGGAGGGGATGTGGGAGGCCAGCGCGAGGACCGGGGCCATGGAGCGGTGGGCGTCGTACAGACCGTTGATCAGGTGCAGGTTGCCGGGGCCGCAGGAGCCGGCGCAGGCCGCGAGGGAGCCGGTGAGCTGTGCTTCCGCCCCGGCGGCGAAGGCGGCGGCCTCTTCGTGACGGACCTGGATCCAGTCGATCGCGGAGTTCCGCCGGATGGCGTCCACCACCGGGTTGAGGCTGTCGCCGACGACACCGTAGAGCCGCCGCACTCCCGCCCGCACGAGGATGTCCACGAACTGCTCGGCCACGGTCTGCTTCGCCATGTCGCGCTCGCTCCTTCGGCGGTGGGCGTTGCCCCCGCTGGCGTGGTGGGGGCTGCTCTCCCATGAACCCATGGGGCGCCGCGGCGCGCCTCCGCTGTGCCTCCCCGTGGATCTCAGCGGGTGCCTTCCCGGTCCGCCCCCCGGTCCACCCCCCGGTCCGCCTTCGCGGCCCGCCTTTCCGCTGCGCCTCGCCGCCCGGTCCGCTTCGGGGTCCCTGTGTGGCCCGCGCTACGACTCCCACACCCCCACGGCCGTACGGTCCTGCGGGTGGTTCTCGGCCCGCAGTTGCGCGGCGGTGAGGAAGTCCACCAGTCCCGGCGGCCCGGCGGCGGACCACCGGTCGGCCAGCCGGGCGGCGAAGGCGGGCTCCTCCCGCAGCGGTTCGGCGAGACCCGCGGTGCACAGCAGCAGGGTGTCCCCCGGACGGGCGAAGGCCGTCCGGAAGAGGAACGGCTCGGGCCGTGCCGGGCTTCCGTTCGGGTGCGGGTCGTACGCCGGGGCCGGGGCCGGCCGGGACAGTCGGCCGGTGCCCGCCGCCTTTCCGGAGAGGCGGGCCGTCCCGGCGGGCTCCAGGTCCTGCCAGGCTCCGTCGCGCAGCAGGAAGAGGCCGCCCGCGCCGACGCCGAAGAACACCCGGGTACGGCAGTCCGGATCGGCGGGCAGCAGCAGGCAGCGCAACGCGGCCGGGTGCCGCTCCGGTGGGGCGCCCCGCTCCGGGCCCCGGCCGCGCAGGGTGCCGTAGCTGCGGTCGGTGAGCCGCTGCAGCCCGGATTTGAGGGCACCGCGGCGGTCCGTCCGGATGTCCTCCGCCAGTCGGGTGTAACTGCGGCCGACCGCGCCGCCGATCCAGGTGCAGGCGTCCCGGGCGGCGCGGTGGGCGCCCTCGGCGGACGGGCGGCCCGTGGCGACGGCGACCAGGATCAGAGCGTGCCGGCCGGCCCCGAAGCGGGCGGTGAGCAGCGCGTCACGGCGTATGTCGCCGCCCCGGCGGGCGGCGTCGCCGCGCTGTGAGACGGCGCGCAGGGTCAGCACGCCGTACCGGGCGCCGTCCAGCGTGGTGTCCGGCACCAGGTCGTCGAGCGCGGCCGGGTCGGCGGCGGGCAGTTCGCCCGGGTCGGCCCCGGGCGAGGGCGGGCGGTCACCGGCGGGGCCGGCGGTGGCGACTGGGCCGGCGACGGCAGGCGGTGGGGTGTCCTGGGGAGGGCGGGGCGGTGGGGCGGTTCGCCGGCCGGGTGGTGGGGCGTCCCGCTGGGGGCGGGGCACCGGGGAGGCCCGCCGGTCGGTGGGCGGGCGGTCGGCAGGCGCGGGGGCGAGGGGAGGGCTGTCGAGGGGCGAGCCGCCGGTGGATGAGTCATCGGTGGACGGGCCGTCGACAGGCGGACGGTCGGCGAGCGGGCGGCCGGGGGCCGGGCGATCTGCGGATGGCGCGTGCTTCCCGGGCCCGGTGGACCGGAGCGGGATCGGTGCCGACGGCTCGGGCGGGGAGGGGGCGGGCCGGCCCGGCGGTTCCCCCGGTTGCGGGTCGGCCGTACCGCGATCCGGGGGCATCCGCGGTGCCGGACCGGCCCGCCTCGGCCCTCTGAGGGTCCGCAGCGCCGATGCGACCCGGTCATCGAGGGTGTCCGTGGTCCCGGACGGCCCCACATCGGACGGGCCGGCATCGCACACCGCGCGGCGGCCCGGGGCACCCTCGTCCGCGCCCGCGCCACCGTCACCGCTGCCGCTGCCGCCACCGCTGCCGTCGCCGTCGCCGTCGCCGTACAACTGCCGCCACCAGTCGTCCTCGTGGCCCCGCGCGGCTCCCTGCTGATCCATGGGCCGTATTGTCCCCGGACGGCCACGGCCGAGACAGGGCGCGAAAGAGCGTCCACCGGGCGGCCGGCCTCCTACGGGTGATCGTCCGCCGGACCGCGGCGGCGCACTCCGGCCGCGGCTGCGGACTCCGGCCCGGCGGGCCGGGTGGCCGTGGGTGTTGGCCGGTCCGCCCTCCGGCGTTGTCTGTTTGCCGGGTGACGCGGACGGGGCGGGGCTGACGGCGGAGCACTCGCCGGGCACGCCCGGTCCGGCCGGCCGGCAAGCGCTTCCGGGTCGCGTCCGGCACGCTGGGGCCATGAGAGTGTGCAGCGTACGAGCCGTCATGGGTCCTGCACCCGCCGGGAGTGAGGCCGGCGCGTGAGCGAGGGCAGCGGGCGGGCCAGGAGCAGCAGCCGGCGGGCCGGGCGAAGGAGCGTGCCCGGCGAAGGCGGGCCGGCCGGACGGGACGGAGCCGCCGCATGAGTGTGTGGCAGCTGGTCGCGGTCGGCCTGGTGATGCTGCTGGGGCTGCTCGGAGTGCTGGTGCCCGGTATTCCCGGGCCGCTCATCGTCTGGGCGGGCGTGCTGTGGTGGACACTGTCCGAGAAGTCCTCCCTCGCCTGGGTGGTGCTCATGGGCGCCACCGCCGTGCTGCTCCTCAACCAGGCGCTGAAGTGGCTGCTCCCGGTCCGGAACCTGCGGGCCGCGGGCGCGCCGTACCGGGCGCTGTTCCTGGCCGGGGTGGCCGGCATCGTGGGGTTCTTCGTGATCCCGGTCATCGGCGGCCCGCTGGGCGCCGTCGGCGGCCTCTACCTGCTGGAACGGGTCCGGCTCGGCAGCCATGGCGACGCCTGGGCCTCGACCCGTACGGTCATGCGGGCCATCGGCCTGAGCGTGCTGATCGAGCTGTTCGCCTGCCTGCTGGTCGTCGGCGCCTGGGCGGGCGCGGTGGCGGCGGGGTGAGGGGCCTCCGCCCGGCGGGGCCGTAGGCGGCCGCCCGCGGGCCGACCGCGGACAGCGCCGCGCGCACCCGTTCGGCGGCACCACGGTCCGTGCCCGCGTCCAGCAGCACCCGTCCGGCGGCGAGGGCGGTGCACAGGGTGCGGACCGGCCCCTCCCCCGCCGCCAGACGCCCCTCACCTCACGTCACCTCTGCGGCCCCCGCTTCCGCTCCATCATGTGCCGCCCCAGCGCCTGCTTCTGCTTCCAGTCCCGGCGGAGCTCGGCGCGCAGCCGGGCGTCCGTCTTCGCCACGATGCGCTGGTTCTCCCGCAGCAGCTTGCGGTAGCTCTCCAGCCGCCGTACGGGCAACTCACCGGTCTCGACGGCCTCTTGCACCGCACAGCCGGGCTCCGCCTCATGCGCACAGTCGTGGAAGCGGCACCCCTCGGCCAGCGACTCGACATCCGAGAACGTCCGGGCCAGCCCGGCCCCCGCGTCCCACATTCCGACGCCGCGCAGCCCCGGCGTATCGATCAGCACTCCACCACAGGGCAGCGCCCGCAGGTCCCGGGTGGTCGTGGTGTGCCGCCCCTTGCCGTCCCGGTCGCGGATCGCCTGTACCAGCTGCACCTCCTCGCCGAGCAGGGCGTTGGCCAGGGTGGACTTGCCCGCACCGGACTGCCCCAGCAGTACGGACGTGCCCCCGGCGAGCACGGCGGAGAGCACATCGATCCCGTCACCGGTCGCCGAGCTGACCGCCAGCACCTGCACACCGGGAGCCGCGGACTCCGCATCCGCGACGAGATGCGCCACCGTGTCCGGCCCTCCGGCCAGATCCGCCTTCGTCAGCACCACCAGCGGCTGTGCCCCGCCCTCCCAGGCCAGCGAGACGAACCGCTCGATACGCCCGAGGTCCAGCGCATCGGCCGACGACACCGCGATCACCGCATGATCGACGTTCGCCGCGAGGATCTGCCCCTCGGAACGCTTGGACGAAGCAGACCGCAAGAACGCCGTACGCCGTGGCAGCAACGCCCGGACGACGCCGTCGAGATGGTCACCGGTCAGCCCGTTCTCCAGGTCGATCACGGCCCAGTCACCGGTGCACGGCACCCGCATCGGATCGCTTGTCGCCACGAGTGCGGTATCCGCCAGCACGGTCCGGACGCCGTCGCCCTCGGGCACGACGACATCCACCCGCCCGCGGTCCACGCGGACGATACGGCCGGGCACGAACCCCTGCCCGGCATAGGGGGTGAAACTCTCCGCGAACCCGTCGTCCCAGCCATGGGCGGTCAACGGATGCGCAGCAGAGAAATCGAGGTCGAACAACGGGATGACCCTTCGGAAAGAGCGGTCCCGGCCACGCGCAGCACGCGCGAGAAGAAGAAAGGTCGGTCAGCCGGAGACCACAGGGGTGGGATGGATGAGCTTCCGGTTCCGGGCAGCGCCCGGCGCAATGACAGTCATCACGGTCCTCACCTCCTGTTCTCGCGAAAGTTCCCGCGAAAGTGCACGCGAAGGTGCACTCGCATTCAGCGGCTTGCGGCACGGAGCCTACGGGAGCGGGGAGCCGGGGCGCCAACCTTTTTCCGGCCGGACGCTGCGTCACACGAAGATCAGCAGGATCGCGATGAGTACGGCCATCACTCCGATTCCGGTTCCCACCACGCAGCCCGGGTTGGTCGCCAGGTCGGAGAGCCGGGCCCCGACGGTGGGCGGATCCGGCACGGTCGCGGAGGGCTCGGTGGACGTGGTGGCCACCAGGGCGGCGGGGGAAGCGGCGTGGGACGTGGAGGGAGCCGTACGCGGAGCAGCACTCTGGCCGATCACATCGCGCAGGATCTGCTGCCACAGGACGGGAGGCAGGTCGGGGGGCAGGCCGTTCGCCGGTGTGATGATGCTCTGCCAGAGCCAGTTGCCCGCGGTGGGGTGACGGTCCCGGCACATACGGTGCAAGAGCTCCTGCAGGTCACGCCGGTAGCGTTCGTCCCGGGCCAGAGGGGCGACGGCCCAGGTGAAGAGGTCGGCCGCCCGGCTGGCCATGGCCGTCCTCGAAAGGGTCTGTGCACCCTGCCCGTTCGGCTCGAAGTACAGTCCGTGGCGGAGCACTTCGGCACACAGCTCGTGCCGCATCTTCGTCTCTCGCCCCCGGACGCGGTCGTCGTCGCCCAGCTCGTGCAGCAGCAGATCCAGGGAGTCCGCCGGCAGATCGGTGGAGCGCAGTTCGTCCAGGAGCAGGCCGTCGGAGTGCGTGCGCAGCCGCTCCCTCAGCAGGCCGCGTTGCTGGGCGTTCCTGCGCTGAGGGGCACGCAGGTCCTCGTGGAGCGCGGACGCTTCGGGGGCTGCCGCCTGTCCGGTACCGAGCGTTGCCGGCCGGTGGGCGGGCGTCCGGACCGGGAGCGGAGTGGGGGGTGCAGGCGTGGGTGCGGGCTCCGGTGAGGGCTCCGGCGTGAGGGCCGGCGGAGGAGAGACGGGGGTGAGCGTCGGCGTAGGGGGTACCGGCGCGGGTGCGGGCTCCGGCTGCGGGGCGACGGGCCGGGCGACCGGGGACCGGGCCGGTTCGTCTTCCGGAGACGGGAGTTCCGGGGACGGGAGCTCCGAGGACGGCAGCTCCGAGGACGGCAGCTCCGAGGACGGCAGTTCCGAGGACGGGAGCTCCGGGGACGGCAGCTCCGGGGACGGGAGGCGGTGCGGGGCCGCGGCGGTGCGGGGGCCGGTCCGGGGGCCGGTGTCCAGGATCTCCTTCAGCAGGCTGCGCCGCTGCGGCCACCCCAGCGCCGCGCCGTCCTTCAGCGCGTCGGCCAGCTGCGGCACACCGGGACCGTCCGCCGGGTGGGCCAGGAGGTGGCTCACCAGCCGGGCCGCCGCCCTGTGCTCGAACCGGAGGTCGGCCGGCGGGTGGCCCGCGATCCGGGCCAGCGGCCCCGACCCGCCCGCGTCCGGTTCCCAGCGCGGGACGCACATCAGACGCAGCTGATGGGTGTCGGCCGTGTCGTACGTGGCGTACGTCCACTCCTGGCCGAGCCAGGAACCGAACAGCAGGAACAGCCCCAGGTACACCAGCGGCGCCGCGTCCCGGCCCGGCCAGCCGGGCAGCTTCTCCTCGTCCGTGAGCAGCGACACCCGCCGTGCCGGGTCGCGCAGCCACTCCGCGGTGACCAGGATCAGCGCGTGCTGGACCGTCGGCAACAGCTCCTGCATCCCCGGCAGCCGCCGCCGGGCCACCGCGTCAAGCTGCCCGCACTCCACCGGGCGCAGCCGACCGGCGGCCCGCTCCGCTGACTCCCGGTTGCCCCAGCCGCCGTGGGAGAGGCCGAGGCACTGACGGGTCTTGAGCGCCCGTGGGTCACCGACCAGGACATGGCTGACCGTGCTGGGCCGTCCGCCGCGGTCGGTGGTGGGCCAGCGCTGGACGAGCATGACCTCACCGTCGCGGGACAGCGTGCGTACGACGCTCTGCCGCTGGGCCGCCGCACCGGACACCCACAGCAACGGGCCGAGTTCTCTGCCCAGTTGATCGGCGCGCCCGGCGGAGCAGGAGTGGGCGACGGCCTTCATGCCGGTGTCCTGGCGGCCCTGGTTGCCGTCCCACCGGAAGACCACCTGGTGCACCGGCCCCGCGGCTGCGCCACCGCCCGGCCCACCACCGCCCGGCCCACCACTGCCCGGTCCGCCCCTGTCGGCCGGTGGCCTCCGCTCCTGGAAGTCGCTCACTTCGCTTCCTCTCCCCCTGCTCCCCTGGCTCCGGGTGACGGTTCCGCTTCCCTCGCGGGTACCGGCCCCACGGCGAACTCCTCGGCGCCGCCGTCCACTTCGACCAGCCCGTGCATGGCCAGCAGGGACAGCAGCGGCTCCAGCACCCGCAAAGGCCCCGCTCCCGCCGGATAACGGCCGTGTTCCTCCTGGCCGCCGGTGGCCGACGCGATATGCAGGGTGCAGCGGCGGATCGTGTCGAACGGGCGCAGCCATGCCTGGCCGGCGTGGTGGCGCAGCAGCCCGTAGACGTCCCGGCTTTCCTCGCGTATCCGGGCGGCATCGAGCGCGGTGGGCGGCGCCTCGCCCAGCCAGCGGTCGACGGGTGGCTGGAACCGCAGCAGGTCGGCCTTGCCGAGCACCATGGCGGCCGCCACGTCCAGATACGGGCCGTTCTTCGGCAGGCGGTCCAGGACGGTGCCGAAGGCGAGGTCGCCGTCCCGGTTCACCTCCAGGCCCCAGCGTTCCCTGGCGTGGTCGAGGTGCGGCAGCGGGAGGGCCAGCGCCGGGTCGACGACGAAGACCATGGCGTCGACGCCCAGCAGGAAGCGCAGCGCCGCGTCGGTGCGTACCAGGTCCTCGCCGCCGAGGTCGAAGAAGGCGACCGGACGCACCTGCCCGCGCGCATCGGTGAGCAACAGGGACTCCACGAAGCGGGCGAAGCCGTCCAGGCCGAGGCCGCCGGTGTGGTCGAGGACCTTGCCGTTGCGCAGCGGCTGCACCCGTTCCCGTACGAACCGGGCGTGCTGCTCCGGGTTGACGGACTGCCACTGGAGGCCGAACGGCTCCAGGCCGCCGTCCGTGATCTCCGCGATCATCTGGGTCAGCAGGTGGCTCTTGCCGGTGGAGGACTGGCCGACCATCGCGACGGTCAGGGGGCGGCCGTAGGTGAGGTAGGGCACCGGGATGAAGTGCTCGGGGAAGTCCGGGTCCGCCGTGCACTTCTGGACGGCACCGCGCATGATGTCCTGGCGCCGCAAGGGGTTGCTGATGCCCGAGGGGTCCAGGGCCTGGTACTGCATCTTGCTGTCGGTGACGAACAGCGACGTGAGGTCGAGCTGGATGGTCTCCAGGCAGTACGGGCAGAGGACTTCGCCGTTGCTTCTCCCGGCCGGTGCTCCGGACCCGTCGCCGGGTGCGGTGGCGGGCGCCTGCCGCTTGAGGCCCAGCGCGTGCGCGAATGCCTCCCGGTGCGGGCGCGTCTCGTCGGCCGGCACGGAGAGCGCGAGGCGCCGGGCGGCACCCGGGGCCAGGAGGTCGAGCAGCCGGGCGGGCGTCGGCCGGCCGGCCGCCAGCGGGGCGAACGCGCCCCGCAGCGTCTCGGCGAGCACCCGGTGCCGGCCGAGGTCGGCGGGCGCCCGGTCGCTGGGGCCGGGCCGGCCGGTCACCAGCTGGTAGAGCACCTGGGCCGCGCTCCACACCGCGTCCCTGGAGTCGACGAGGCCTTCGCCCCGGCGCTGTTCGGGCGGGCAGTAGGGCGCCCGGCCCCACCGGGTCCTGGGCCGTCCGGTGCGGGCCACCCCTTCCAGCCCCCAGAGCTGGAGCGAGGTGCCGTCCCAGAGCACGGTGGCGGGTGAGATGCCACGTAACACCAGGCCCTGGCCATCCAGCAGGCACAGCGCCAGCATCAGATCGCGGGCGAGGACCCGCTGGTCGGTCGCGGACATCACATGAGTGCGCACGGCGGCGGTGCCGCGCGGTGCGGCGTACAGCAAGTACGGCTCGGCGGTGTCCAGTTCGTAGCCGACGATCCGCGGGAAGAGCGTCGCGTACTCCGTGTCGACGAGCACCCGGTGCAGGTGCAGGGCGGTGCCCGTCTCGGCGTCCAGCAGTGCCCGCGCCGCCGGGTTCGCCGCGTCGGCGGCGGTCAGCCGCACCTGGACGACCTGCTGCCCCTCGTCGTCGAGCAGGCCGTTGCGGATCCGCTGGGGCAGCAGCGGATCACGGCGGGATTCGCGGCCGAAGCGGACGGGGGCGATGCGGCGCCGTCCCGAGGGGACGGTGAAGGCCAGTGTGGTCCGCCGCGAACTGTCCGGCTCCGCCAGGGGGGAGTGCGGGCTGCCGGTCACCAGCGGTCACCGTCCCTTCGGTCGTACGTGTCCGCACCGTCAGGTGCGGGGCTCTCGCGGGGCCGGACGGTGTCCACCACTCCCATCCGCAGCGGGGTGACCCGGATCAGCCCGGCGTACCGTCCCGACGACGTCCACAGCGTCCCCTGGGGCCAGGCCGCACCGCTCGTCCGCCAGGCCTTCTCGACCTCGCCGCGTACGGCCTCCGGTGCGAATCTGATCCACACCGCCGCCGCCGGGTCGCGACTGAGCAGGGTGCCCTGTTCGGGCGAGGACAGCTGCACCACGGCCTGCCGTTCGGGCTCGGCGCCGACCAGCTCGGCCACCCGCTGCGGGTCGGTCCCCAGGAGGTTCGCCGAGGTGGCGCGGATCCGGTGTGCGGCGGCGAACGGGGGCGGGGCCGTCACCCCGTTGCGCTGGAGGTGCCGACGGGCCGTCGACAGCAGCTCGCGGACCCGGTCCTCGGTGCGCCGCAGGGCGAGGGCGCCGGCCTGGCCGCGCTCGACGGCCCCCCAGTAGGGGGCCATCGCGACCAGGGCGGCGTCCGTCAGATCACCGGCGAGCGTGGCCACCAGCTCCGGCCCGCCCTCGCCGCTCTCACGGTCCAGCCAGCGCGGAGCCCGGGCGGTGCCGTCCTCCCACGGGTCGGCGGGCCGGGCCGCGTTCTGCTCGGCGGAGGCCTCCTCCCAGGCGGGCCCGTCCTCCCAGGCGTACACGCTCGCCCAGTCGCTGTCCTCGTCGTCGGATGCGGCGAGGACGTCCGTCTCCAGGGCCGAGGCGCTGGACAGCCAGTCGTCCCCGTCCGGCGGCTCGGTGGCACCGGACGCGGCGGTGGCCGGTTGCCGCTCGGGGCCGGCCGCCGCCTCGGCGTCCGCGGCGGCGGCCGTCGCGCGCAGCATGCCGGCGACGGACCGGGCCGCGTCGGCGCAGTAGAGGCGTTCGTCCGCGGCCCAGTGCTCACGGACCGCCTCGGCCAGCAGCGCATCGAGCCCGCTCAGGGCCTGGCGCAGCGCGGCGGTCCCGTGGACCGTGGCCAGGCAGCCGGACGCCGCACGCCAGAGCCGTCGTGCCGTCTCCACCGCGAGGCCGAGAGCCACCACCAGAGCGGGAGCGCTCAGCCAGAGCGGAGGCTCGGTCGCGTACGCCACGAGCTCTCCGGCAGCGGCACCGCCGAGTGCTGCGGCCCGGGGCCCCGTGGCCCAGCGCCCCGGATGCCCGGTGCCCCGCAGCCGGGATGCGCCGAACGCCGCCAGGCCGAAGAACACCAGCGGGACAGCGATCGCCAGCCCCATGTACGGTCCTTGCCACAACCCGCCGAGCAGCCCCGCCGCGGCCGCCGCCGACGGTCCGGCCACCGCTCCCGGCACCGGCCCGCTGCCCGCCCCGGACCGCCGGGCCACCGCCTCGGCGGAGTGCTCGGCGAGCTTCGGCAGCAGCACCGAACCCGGCACCGGCTCCACCCGGCCGGCCAGCCCGGTGAAGCGCTGGGCCACCGCGCGCAGGGCGAGCCCCTGGCCCAGCAGCCGCCCGGCGAACTCCCGCAGGCCCTCGCCGATCCGCTCGCCCACGCCCTCGGCCGAGGGCACCCGCAGACCGAGGGCCGCGAGCCGGGCCGCCGTTTCGGCGGCGGACGGCACCGTGCCGGAGCCACCGCTGTGCAGAGCCGTGCCGACCAGGCTCCGGTAGTCGCCCAGCGCCTGGCGCGCCTGGTCGAGGTCCGCCTCGAACGCCTCCCTGCGGGAAGCCCTCAGCAGTCCGGGGACGGAACGCAGCCCGGCCAGCGACTCCTCGGCGTCGTCCAGGGCCGCCGCGCACGCGGCGTACGCGGCGTCCGCCGTTCCGCCCGCCTCGCGGTGGCGCAGGTCGCGGCCGGTCCGGCCCGCCGCCAGTCCCCGCAGCGGCTCCGGCAGATCAGCGGTTGTCCAGGCGGCCACCGGCAGATCCGGGGCGAGTTCGGTGTCCTCGCCGGCGAACCGGGCGAGCGCGTCGCGCCAGGCCCGGTCGCGCACCTCCGGCGGCAGGTCCTGCTCCAGCAGCCGCACCCCGGGGGCGGCGACGGTGTCGGGCAGCGACCCGAAGTCGTCGAGCACCCGCAGGAAGACATCCGGGACCGACAGCAGGTCCACCAGGACCGCCAGCGCCTCCGGGGCATCGGGCGCGGGCTGTTCCAGCGCCGTACGGGCGGAGCGCAGATCGCCCGCCCACAGCAGGGCGGTCCCCGAAGCCCGCAGCACCGCCGGCCGTACCAGCCTGCGGTCCGGCTGCAGGACCTCGTCCGCACCGTCATACGTACCGGGTGCGCTGCCCACCAGGAGGACCAGGATCCTGACCTCGCCCACGGCCCGGTAGGTGGTGAGCAGTTCGTACTGCTGCTGGTGGCCGGCCAGTCCGGCGGGGGTGTCGACCACCAGGAACAGCGGGTGGTCGGGTTCCGGGAGGCCGGCCCGGCCCAACTGCCGGGCGACCGCGGCCCGCAGGGCCGGGGCGGTGCCGAGTTCCGCCGCCCCGGTGCGCAGGTCCAGGTGGATGACGGCGCCGATGTCCTCAGGGGTGGTCACTCCGCATCACCGTCCCAGGGGTTGCGGCGTGCGCGGTCGCCGCCGCGGTCGTCGGTGCCGCCGTCCGGGCGGGCGGTGCCGGGGTCGTCCCAGGGCGCCCACGGCCGGCCGGCGCCGCCCGCGTGCCCGTTGAGGCGGTCCCGTTCCCCGGAGGAGCGCCGGGTCTCGTCGTCGTACGTCTCGCCGTCGCCGTACGTCGCGCCGTCGCCGTACGTCGCGCCGTCGCCGTGTGTCGCGCCGTACCCGTCGTCGTGGTCGTCCACCGCAGCGCGCCGCGCACGCTCCTCGCGGCCGCCCTGGTACGCGCCGGCAGCGGCGCGCGGTGCGGTGCCCCAGTCGTCGTCCTCGGGGACGGCACGCCGGGGTTCCGACAGCGCCTTGCGGACGCGCGGCTTCGGCGTTCCGCCGCGTACGTGCTCCAGCAGCGTGCGCAGGGTCGGCTGGACGGCACGCTGGTCCCCGAACTCGGTGTCCAGAGCGGCCGGCAGCGTCTCCGCCCAGAACTCCCACAGCGGCCGCACCCAGCCCTCGACCCGCTCGCCGCCGCGCTCCCGGCGGTCCGCCAGCAGTTCCAGCTGGCGCGGGGCGATCTTCTCGACCAGTTCGACGAAGAGCGGGTGCGGTGCGCTGCCGCTCCTGGCGAGACCCAGCGGCTGAGCCCCCATCAGTTCGCGGCAGTAGTCCTCGACGATCCGTTCGTCGTCGAGGACGGTCCAGCGTTCGTACGCGCGCAGCAGCTCCGCCCAGCTCGACACGCCGCCGGGGAAGTCACCGAGCCGCAGCCGGACGCCGGGCACGTTGTCGCCCGTCTCGGGGAACAGCCTCAGCCGTACGCGGTCCGGCGATGCCGAGTCGCCGTCCACCACGTCCACCTGGCCGTTCCACATGCAGCACAGCAGCCGGTGGAGGATGGCGCGGCGGTCCTCCTCGCTGCTGACCATCCAGCTGTCCCGGAACCCGAGCCGCTGACGCCACCGCAGCACGTCCTGGGCCTGCTCGGAGTCCTTCGCCCTGGCCCACTGGCGCAGCACCTTGCGGGCCTCGGGCACCTGGGTGAGGCTCATCTCGCTGCGGAAGAGGACCACGGTGATCGAATCGCTCTCCACCCCCCGGTACTCCACGGAGTTCTTGGCGTCGGAGGGCAGCCGCAGCGCCTTGCCCAGATACTCCTGCACCTCATCCACGGCCTGCACGCGCGGATGCGTGACCAGGACCCGCAGCGGTCCGGTGCCCTCCGGGGTGAAGCCCACCGGCAGCAGCCCGGTCAGTTTGCGGCCGAACAGGTCCAGCGCCTCCTTGCTGACGTGGTCGGTGGCGTCCGCGTCGCCCGCGGCGGCGGCCAGCAGGGTGCTCATGGACGGCAGCAGCGGGCGCTCCTCCAGGTGTTCGCCGCCCTCGGCGAACAGGCGCGTGATGCGGCCTTCCAGCTGCGCCTTGACGACGGCCACCGCGCTGTCGGGGCTGCGGCGGCTGAGCGAGTGGACCGTGCGCCAGGTGTCCCCGTCGACCATCTTGAGCAGGAGCGTGGCCTCGTCGTCGTGGTCGCGCAGCCCCTCCCGGCGGATCAGCCGGGTGACCAGGTCCTCGTAGAAGTGGTTGAGGGTGCGCTGCGGTGGCAGCAGATAGGAGATCCCGGTGCGGTCCTCGTACAGTTCGAGGCCCTTCTGCGCGGACACCTTGCGCTCCTGGTCGCAGTGTTTGCGGAAGGCGTTGACCAGACGCCCGAGGTCGGTCCCGGCCGCGTCCGCCTGGGGCTGCCAGCGCTGCTGCTGCTCCCGCCAGGCCTCGTGCCACAGGATCCGGCTGCGCCACTGGTACCAGGTGTCCTGCTCCTGGAGGGCCGCCTGCACGTCGTCGTCGCCCCAGCGGGCCGGCGACATACCGGCCATCCGGCCCTTGATCCGGGGGGTCTTGGGCGGCTGCTCGGTCACCCCCGGCGGGCGTTGGGGGGCGACGGAGCGGCTGTTGAGCATGCCCAGGAACCCGGCCCGGACGATCGGTTCGTCGCTGTCCGGGACGCCCCGCACGACGCGTTCGGCGAGGAAGGGGTCCACGGTCTGGAGGAGTTTGTCGATGGCGGGGCGCGGGGCGAACCGGTCGGCCATCGAGGAGGTCTGCCGGTCGGCGATGGACTGGAGGTCGGACAGCAGCCGCTGCATGTCCGCGATGCGTTCGCCGAGCGCCTGCTCGATGGCCCGGCTGCCGCGCGGCAGCGGGTCGGGCTCCGGTACGGGCAACTGCGGGCGTTCCCAGAGCTCTTCGAGATGGGAGTCGGCGAACAACTGCCGGATCATCGGCACCGCGGTGTCCCGCAGCGCGGTACGCGGCCGCTCCACCAGATCGGTGACCGCCTCCCGCAGCAGCCGGCCGGCCACCAGGTCGGCCAGCTGGTCCATGGGGGCGGTCATGGAGGCCACCAGGCTGGTGGAGACCCCCTGCCGGCCGATGCCGGTGGGGGACATGGCGCTGCGGTGCACCCCCCGGTTGATGAAGCTCGCGGCGAACGTCTGGTAGTCGTCGTCGGCCGCGGTCGTCCGGCCCCGGGAGCGGCCGTCGCCCAGCTCGGTGCCGATCAGTGACATCACCAGGGAGACGATGGAGCGGCGCAGGTCGTCCTGGCGGATGCCCGCGGTCGGGCTGAACAGGAACGCGGTGGGCAGGATGCCGGTCCGCAGCCGGACCGGTGGCGTGCCCGGGTAGCGGATGCCCAGACCGGAGTCGTGGTCCAGGTCGCCGATCTCCGCCCCCTCCGTCGGCGCGTTCTGCCCGTCCACCAGCCGGAACAGGTCGACCAGAGCACGCGCCGAGTTGAGCTCCGCCTCCCGTCCGCCGCCGGCGGCGGAGGAGAACGAGGACGGCATCACGACCAGCGGGTAGATCTTCACCCCGTCGAAGCGGCGCAGGTGGAAGGCGTGGTTGATCAAGTGCAGGTAGTCCAGGAAGATCCCGGCGCCGGTGCCTCCCGCGACCGAGAAGGCGACGAACACATCGCAGCCGTTGACCTTGCCGCCGCCGAGCTCGCTCAGCTCCCCGGCCGATTTGGCAATCGCGTCGATCGCCTGGAGGAGGGGTTCCAGCACCGGCGCGAGGCTGTGCCGGAGCGTGGCGAACAGGGCGGCGCGCCCGACGGTGGGCAGTTGCCCCGCGCCGTTGTGGAGCGGGGTGACCTTCGGCTCGTCGATGCGCGGCGGCAGCCAGCCGGAGACCTCGTCCCGCAGGCTCGCCCGCAGCATCTTGGTCACCTCCGGTGAACTGTCGAAGTTCGGCAGCAGGTTGTGGGTCGCCCGGGAGGTACGGGCGTACGCGGCGCGCAGCGACGGGTCCACATTGAACTGGGGCAGCCGCTGCAGGTCGGACTCGCTGTAGTCCGCGTACACGAACTGGAGGCAGTCGGGCAGCTGGTAGGGGGCGTGGCCGCTGAGGTGGCTGAGTGCGACGCCGTCCGGGCCGCACAGCTCGGCGCGCAGCTTGCGTTCGAGTTCGGCACCGACCAGGCCGCCGGTGCCGCCCAGGCCGACGAAGAGCATCGGCTGGAAGATCTTCATGGGTTCCCTCCCGCATGCGGCCGTATCGGCGGCCGGTTCGTCCTCGGTACGTCTGTGGATTCCTCGCGGCCCGGTGGCCGTGAGGCGGTGTGCGCCCGCGGGCCGGTGAGGCGCCGGCCCGCCCCGCGCGTCACCGGTACGACTCGTAGGTGCTCGCGCTTGTGCCCTCGCCGGCCGCGGGGGTGGCGGCCGTGGTGGTCCGTGACCGGGCCGACCGCGGCCGCCGGACCTTCGTGCTGCGGGTCTCCTCGCCGAGGGAGAGGCTCAGCGCATCGGTCAGCGGGACCTGCCCCCGCGCAGGCAGCCGGGTCCGCCCACCGCCGCGCTTGCGCAGGACCGCTCCGCCCTCGGGGCTGCGCTGGACGGCGTACGGGCCGTGGCTGCGCCGCTCGATGCGCGGGCTGCGGTGCGGCTCGACGACGGCGAAGGCGTACCACTGCTTGTGCCCGTGCCCGGCCGGGTGTTCCGCGACGATGTCACCGTCCTCGGAGACCAGTTGCAGCACCAGGCCGAACGGGTCCCGGCGGATGCGGCGTTGCCGCAGCCAGGCGAGGGCCGCCCCGGCGGCGAGCGCGATCAGTGCGGCGGCGGACAGGAACGCCCACCAGTACTTCGCCCAGATGCCGGGCTCCGGCGTCACCGGCACGGAGAGCGGGGACCGCACCAGCGTCCGGTCGTGGTCGGTGGTGTCGACGACCGTGACGGTGCCGCCGAGCCGCAGGCCGTCGTCGTCGAGGCGGTCGCCGAAGACGCCTTCGGGGGCCACTTCGACCGTCACCTTCCGGGTCCCGGACTCGCCGGGCTTCAGCTCGATCCGGTCCGGGCTGACGGAGAGCAGCCCGGGTTGGACGTCGGCGACGGACAGCCGCAGGGTGTGCCGGGTACCGCTGGTGTTGTGCACGGCCAGGTTCCCGGTGACCGTGCCGCCGGGGTGGACGTCCGCCGGAGGCAGGGTG
Organism: Streptomyces sp. NPDC047049; assembly: GCF_040643995.1. Taxonomy (NCBI): domain Bacteria; kingdom Bacillati; phylum Actinomycetota; class Actinomycetes; order Kitasatosporales; family Streptomycetaceae; genus Streptomyces; species Streptomyces sp. NPDC047049. Next base: position 64,474 of record NZ_JBEYVM010000017.1, read on the forward strand.
AGTGCCGTGGTGACGGGCAGCACTCCGGGCGCGATCTGGCCGCTCTCGCTGCGTGTGTCGGCGCTCAGCCCCGAGGCCGTCAGCGTGCCGCTCACCTTCAGTGCCCCGGTGGCGCTCTTCGGGATCTTCACGGAACCGGTGAAGGAGCCATCGCTCCCCCGGGGGTCGGGCCCCTTCCCGTCGTCGGTGAGCCGCAGCGTCTGCGGGGCGAAACCGTCACCGGTCAGCTCACTGCGGACCCGCAGCCCGGCGTAGTCGTGCGGGTCCTTGATCTCGTAGCCCTCGCGGGTCTGCAGGCGCATGGTCACCGTGGCCTGCTGTCCCGCCTGTGGCGACGGCGGGTTCATGGTGAGGGCGCCGCGCAGCTCGCCCTGCCACAGCACGCTGACGCCGACCGGAAGGGAGCGGTGTCCTTCGGGGGCCTCGGCCTTCACCTTCCAGACGCCGGGCACCGGGTCGGTGATCTTCAGCGCCTCGACCGTGTCACCGGCGCCCGCCAGCTCGAATCGCGATTTCCGGTACGTCCCCGAGGTGGGGACCTTGTGGCCGCTGGGGTCGAGGTAGGTGACCGTCACCGCGGGGTCGCTCTTGTCGACCACGATGCTGCCCACGGTCGCCAGCGGCGAGATGCCGATCTCCAGGGTGGCGGGGGGCCGTTCGCTGGTTCCCGGCTGGTAGCGCAGGCAATGGGCGGCGGCGAAGGCCTTCTCCAGCATCGGGCCGACGTCCTTCGCCCCGGAGACCTTGCCGGCCGTCGGGCGGGCGGAGGGCAGTTCGACGCAGCCCTTCTGGTATCCGCCCGCGGCCATCCGGTCGAGCTGCGCCTTGTCGGGAGCGGGTCCGAAGCCCAGCGGCCAGATCTGGACCCCTTGTGCGGCGGCGTTCTTGAGCTCCCGGTCCAGCTGCTGCCTGCCCTCGGCCTCGCGGTGCGCGGCATCGCCGTACTGGGGGCTGCCGGTGACGTCCATCTCCCCGTCGGTGAGCAGGAACAGCACCCTGGGCACCGACGGGTCGGTGCCTGTGCTGAGTTCGTGCACTCCCTGACGTATCGCACTCGGGAAGTCGGTGCCGGTGCCCTCGCTCTTCTTCCGGCTGCGCAGCTTGCCGACGCACCCGCCGATCGACTCGCGTCCCGCCGCGTCCAGCGTGGTCCGCGGGCACACCGGGTCCACGGCCCGCTGGTCGCCGGATTCGGCGGCGGCGAATCCGAAGACCGTGACATGGGAGGACGAGGAGACGTCGCCCAGCGCGATCCGGGCGGCGGCGGCCTTTTCCGCCTTCATGTCCGCGGGCGCGAGACTGGCGGACTCGTCCACCGCGACGGCGTAGTTGACGGAGGCGAAGGCCGGCTTGGACGCCGCCGCCGGCACCGGATCAGCACCGGCGGGTGCCAGCAGGGACACGAGCACCGCGGCGCCGCCCAGTGCACAGACCGCAGCGCGGCGTACCCAGTCCCTTCTTTCCTGCCGTTTTCCCCTGACTGCTCCCACGGCCGTCCCCTTATTTCGTCTCTGCGTCATGTGCGTAGTGGTGCGCCGCCGTCGACGGCGCGGGCCGGCCGCGGGTCAGCGCGCGGTCAGGCCCCAGGCCAGGGCCAGTGCTGCCGAAGGGGCCAGTGCGCCCACTCCCCAGCGGATGGCCCGGTATTTGGCGGCCAGGATCGAGCTGACGTCCACGGCCTGGACGAGCAGCCACCCGGCCGGATCACGCCCTGCCTCGGCGAGCTCGGCGGACAGCCGCGCGAGGTCGTGGGGGGCCAGCAGGTCGCCGAAGAACGTCACCCCGCTCCCCCTGCGGAGCGTGGTGGTACGCGGCATGAGCACCCGGACCAGCGCGGTCACCGCGACCGCCCAGAGCACACCCGCGACCACCAGCGTGAGGTCGGCGGGCCCGTGCCATTCGGGCGTGCCGTGCCGCCCGATCAGGAACGCGGGCAGTGCCAGCGCCCCCGAGAGCAGCACCGCCGCCTTCGAGTCGGCCCGGCCGAGGTCTTCCCGGACCGTGAGCAGCAGTCGTTCCGCGATGCGTTCCCCCGTCCGGCCGTGCCCGTGCAGACCCCCGTCCGGCACCGGCACGACCGGATCGGGGGAGGTGTGTGCGCCCCCGTCGGCAGCCATCAGTCCTCCTCCGCCCAGGACCATCCGTCGTCCCGGCTGCGGCTCCGGCGGCGGGGCGGCTCCGGTTCGGCGTCCTCCTCCTTGGTCAGGGGGGCCCGGCCCCCGGCCCGGGAGGCCGGTTCGCCGGCCACCCAGTCCGGGGTGAACGGCTCGGGCGTCTCCAGCTGCGGGGTGTCCCGGCGGGCGGGCAGTGAGCCGATGGGCCCCTGGACGTGCTGCCGGCCCCGGTTGAGAAGAGCCAGCGCCTGCGACTCCACGTCGCTGGAGTGGATCTGGCCGCTGTCGACCATGTCGAAGAGCCGGTCGACGCGTTCCTTCTCGTCCTGCCTGCCCTCCTGCCGGATCTTCTCCAAGAAGTCCTTGGCGGCCTCGGGTTCGGCCGCCAGCATGTAGCTGAGCTGGTCCAGCTCCCCGCCCTGCAGCATCGCCCGGAACTTGTTCTGGTGCACCCGGGTCAGCTCGGCCGAGGCGTGCGCGTCGCGGATGCCGTCCATGTGGTGGATGGTCCGGTCGTCCACCCTCAGACGGACGTACAGCCGTACCCGCAGGCCGAGTTCGGCGCCCAGGTCGTCCCAGCGCCCGCTGGCGCAGGTACGGGTGATGGCGCGGTCGGCCTGTTCGGCCTGGGTCACCGGGAATTCCGCGGAGACCTCGCGCAGCCGCTCCAGCGTCGGGGCGGTGAGCCGTTTGGCGACATCGGTGACGACCTCGGTCGCGACCAGATGGGGGTCGCTGACGGCCCAGTGGATGTCCACCTCGGCCTTGAAGAACGTGGTGCCGCCGGCGGCCGGCAGCTCCATCTGGAGCGTGGTCTCGAAGGTGCCGAGCGCGATCTCGCAAATGGTGTGCGGCCGGGCCAGCGCCCGCTTGTCGTAGTGCTGGATACCGGAGACGGTGGCCACGCTGTAGCCGCCGTTCCGGTAGAACAGCACCGAGGCCGTCCGGGCACTCGTCTGCCGGAACGGGCCCACGGGTGTGTACTCCCGCAGGAACGGGCCCGCCGGCCCCGCGCCCTGATCCGCGTCCCCGTACGGCGCCTCGCCCTCGTGCTCAGCCATCCCTCTCCTCCTCGCCCGTCCTCTCCCGCGGCGGGACGGCGAGCCACCACAAGGAGCGCGCCTGCGCGTCGGGGAGCGGATTTTCCGGATCGTGCATCATGCGGCGCAGCAGCCAGTCCAGCCGCCGCCGGTCGTGCTCCTGTGTCATCAGCGCGGGCAGCAGTGCCGCCAGACCCGGCTGGGTCCACTGCCCGCCACCCCTGCGCACGGCGGAGCGCAGCAAGGCTTCCAGCGCGTCCATCGCCACCTCCTGCGACCGTGGGGTGTTGAGCGCCGTCCACATCAAGTCCGCCATGGGGCGGACGAGTTCGGGCCGGGTGGCGGCGAGCGCCAGCGGCAGCGGCCAGTCCCCGCGGTCCGCCAGCGGGGAGCCGGGCTCGTCGTTCAGCACCTCGTCCACGGAGGTCACGGCGAGCCGGACGGTGGTCACCAGACCGAGGTCCTGGTACGCCTCGCGTGGATGGTGGGTCCAGTCGGACATCCGCCGCAGCACCTGCGCACCGTCCGGGAGGGCCAGCAGCCGTACGACGTTGAACGAGGCGGCCGCCAGCTGGTCCCCGTTGTCGCGCACCCCGATCCGGGCCAGGGCGTCCAGGGCGTCGTCCATCGTGGCGGCGGCGTTGCCGTAGCCCAGCGCCATCGCCGCGGTCCAGCGGAGCGGCTTCGTCCCGTACCTGCTCCAGTCGTCGACGAGCTTGCACACCGCCTTGCGATGCGTGGCGTGGCCGGCCGCCTGGTCCAGCGTGGTGGCCGCGAAGATCCTGCGGCGTGGCGTGGCCGCCTCGGCGAGCGGCCGGATCAGCTCGGCGTAGCCGTGGTCGAAGTCCCGTACGCACAGCTCCCCGGCGGCAACCGCGGCGCGCATCCACACCTGCGGGCGGGGGTCGTCCGCCAGCAGCCGCAGCCACCGGACGACCGGCGCCCTGACGGGGAAGTGCCGGTCCCAGATCTCGGTCAGCACCGCGGCGGGCAGGGCGGAACCCTGGTACCAGATCAGCTGGGCACCCACCTCGGTGCCGGCCACCTCGACCGTGCCGTCGGTCGCCTCGGCACGCGAGAGTGCCAGATCGGAGTCCGGGTCGTCACAGAACAGCGGGCGTGCGGGCGTGTTGTCCGGATCGCTCTGTACGGAAAGTTCCCAGGTCAGCAGGTGTGCGGCGGTGGCCACGACACTGCGCGAGGCCCCGCCCAGTACGGCGAGCGCGATACGGAACGCCACCGGGTGGAAGAGGGCAGCCGTACCCGGCCGCCCCGCGCCCGGCTCCGTGCCGGACGGGAGGGCGGCCAAGGCCCGGTCCACGCCGGCGAACCATTCCCGGGCCTGGTCCGCGGCCAGGCTCCGGCATCCGGACAGCAGTTCCTCGTACGAGACGTCACCCAGCAGATGCCCGGCCAGCAGCGAGGCGACCAACTCAGCCTCGGCGGGCCGCAGTTCCTGCAGCCCGACGGCGTCCTTGACCGCTTTCCCCGCTGCCAGCTGCTCGGCCCCGCTCAGCAGCTCCGCCACCCGGGGCCCGCCGTCCGGTGTGCCGGCCCGCGCCGTGCCGAGGCGGTCCTCCAGTCGTTCCCGCAGCCTGGTGGTGAGCAGTTCCTGCGTGGGCACGGGCGGGCAGCGCATCCCGTACCGGCCGGCCAGCAGCGGGTTCGCCGCCGATCCGACGGTCACGACGATCACCGCGAACGAGGCGCGCTCGCCCAGGGCCGCGGCCAGCCCGTCCAGGTCCATCTCGTCCGGCGGCAGCGCACCGGGGCCGGCGAGGGAGAGCTCCAGCAGGTACCCGGTGCCGCGCCGTTCCTCCAGCGAGCCGGCCAGCCCCCGTACGTCCGGATCGACCCGCCGCACCCGGGAGCCCGTCCCGGTCTCCGCGCCCTGGTCGCTCTCCCCCCGATCGGTGACCTCGTCGAGGAGCGAGAGGGCGGTGCTGGTCCGTCCGGTACCGGGCGCGGCACCGAGCACCAGCAGCCGGCGGGCCTGGAGCGCATTGCGCAGCTGTACGTACCCCTTCGGTTCCACATGGAGCCGGCGGAGCCGGGTCAGCTCCTCGTCGGGAACCGGCCCGCTGCGCATCCCCGCGTTGGGCTGGCGGGCGTCCATCCGCAGATGGATATCGCCGATATGGGCGCTCTGGATATACGAACGGTCGAAGCTGTTCAGATCCCGGCCGGTGTCGAACAGCATCCGGGTGGAGCGGCGGGCCCGCGAGGCGGCGGCGAGATCGGTGGGGCCGTCCTCGCCCTCCGTCTCGGCGAGCGGATCGCGGGTGTGCTCCCTGAACCGCCCCGCGGCGCGCTCCCGTTCGTTCTCCTTCTCCGCCGCCTCGCCGTCCGCGGCGTCCCCGCCGTCCGCCGCTCCTTCTTCGGCACGCGGCCGGTCGTCGCCGTCCCCGCCCCTGGCCTTGTTGCCCGCTTCGGGAGCGGGGCCTTTGGCCGGCTTCCGGGGTGCGGGTCCCGGGGAAGCGTCCGCCTGCTGCTGTTCCTCGGCCACGTGCCTCAGTCCTTCCGCGGCCCGGCGCCACCGGTGATCCGCCCGATGTGCACGGGCTGCTGGTACACGTTGTCCCGGTGCTGGGACATGTCGCCGTGCACGGTGTAGCGGACGCCGGGGGTACCGGACCGGCCGTCCTCGTCCTGGTCCGTGTCCTCGTCCATGTCGTCGTCCGGGACGTCCGCTCCGGCGGCCTCGGCCGCCGCCTCCCCCCTCCCGGGTGCCGCCGTACCGGCCGGCGGCGGATCACCGAGCGGGACCGCCGGAGCGGGCCGCCCCGGGAGGTGGAACCACGCGGTGACCGCGCCCTCCTTGAGCTCCAGGCGGGCCGGGGAGTAGCGCGCGGGCTCGATGAACTTGCCGCCGCTGCTGACCACGTCCTCGTACAGCGACTCCGAGACCACCAGCACGAGGTCGGCCCGTTCGGCGTCCAGCAGCTGCCTGGCGACGGGAGAATCCGCCAGCCGGCAGGCGAGGTCCACCGCGCGCCCGCTGATGCCCCGGCCGTCGTGCCGGACCGGACCGACGTGCATGCCCACCCGCAGACCCAGGGGGACGCGCAGGGCGCGGTTCTCGTCCCGCAGGCTCTCGTGCACCTCGACCATCCACAGGCCGAGCAGCCGGGTCACGGCGATCCAGCCGGCCACCGACAGCAGCACCCCATCGCCGCGGTCCTCCATGTGGACGGCGTCCCGCGCGACCTTGGCATGGGTGAACGCCGCTTCCAGGACCCGGTAGATCCGGGCGCGCATCCGCGGCTTGTCCACATCGTCGTACTCACCGGAACGCCGGGCGTCGACGCTGATCACCAACTCGTAGCGTGCTTCGGCGACATCCACCGTGCCGTCGTCCACTTCGTGCCCCCTGTCCTGTCCGCTCGCTGTCCCCCTCAGCTTCGGGCCCGGGACCAAGGCCGTCTGTAGCCGTTTACACACGGCCGGGCGTGGCTCTCACTCCTGATGGCCGCCCGCGAGGAGGGCGAGCAGGGCGGGGTCGAGAATTTCCACCATCCGGTTTCCCGTGCGTACGACCTGCTGGGTACGCAGCAGCCGCAGGGCCTTGGCGACGGCTTCGCGGGTGGCCCCGACGGTGGCGGCGAGTTCGTCCTGAGCCAGATGGACGACGGTTCCCACGGGCGAAGGGCCCGGGAGAGAAGGCGCGTAGGGGCCGGCGGGTTCGGCCCGGGAGAGTTCGGTGAGCCGGGCGGCCAAGCGCTGCAACACGGTGAGCGAGGCGAGTGCGGACCGCTCCTGGTCGGCACTGCGGAGCCGGAAGGTGAGCTGGCGTATCACCAGACCGCTGACGCGGGGGTGCAGGGCGAGAAAGCGACGGAACGCGTCGCCGGATATGACCTGGGCCTCCATGGGGCCCAGGGCCCGTACGGTGGCGCTGCGCGGGTGGCTGTCCAACGCGGCCATTTCTCCGAGGAGTTCACCGGGGCCGCGCAGACCGAGTATCAGCCGGGTGGCACCGCGGTCCGTCACCACGGAAACGGTCACCCAGCCCGCAAGCACGATCATTACATGACTGGAGCGGTCACCTTCGGTCAGAAGATGAGCATCGGCCGCATAGCGCTTCCGATTTCCGAGGGCCATTACGCTCTCGTTTTCCTGGACCGTCAGAGCACGCGCGAACGCCAGCTCATCACCGAGCAGCCCCATGGCCATTCCCCCCACGGCATTCCGGATGGCCTGATTTCCACTGTCGTTGATAGTCGCAGAGTGACGCTCACGGGGGAGGTAATCGCGCCATATTGACGGTACTCATAGGTAGATATCGAACTGCCAGGTAGAGCGCCCGCACTCCCGCTGCACTCGTCCCCCTTTCGCCTGCCATCCCCGCCCACGAGGCACCGTGGCTCACCCGTCCCGGCCCCTTCTCCATGGACGACGCCAAGGTCAGGCCGCGCACGCGGACGTATCGGACGCATTGCCGCCCGACGCGGATGCGGTACGAGCGCTTGGCGAAAACTCGGGTTTTCGACGACCGCGCGCCGATTCAGCACACATCAAAGGGAGTCGGCAATTCCACGGATGCCCCTCTTCCCCCAGTGGTTCTTCTTGGACAACCTGACAGCAGGAAGGTTTCAGCAAACCGGAGAGGACCAGGGATACGAAAACCGGCAAAGCGCCCGGCCCGTCTCAGGTGTCCCGTCTCACTCAATCGAGTCGTTCTCAACGAACCGAGTCGTTCGTGAGGTGGTTTTGGAGGGGCCGTCCCGAGCGGAGCCTCAGTCGCTGGGGGCGACCGGCTCGGGGCCGGTGTCGAGCGCTTCGAGCACTGCGTCGCCGTTCGCCCTCGCCCGCTCGGTCAGCATGTGGACCGGATCGATCAGCGGCATCCCGAGCGGGGTGAGCTCCTGCCCGACGCGGGGCGGCACCTCGGCGCAGGCGTGGCGGCGGATGAGTCCGTGTGCCTCAAGCCGACGGAGCGTCTGGGCGAGCATCTTGCGGGAGATGCCGGCCTACCAGGCGGCCGGCATGCGTTTCAGCGGCATCGCGGTCGGTCCCGGTCCGGTCGCCCTGCGAGGTCTCGTCGCACTCGCCGAACAGGGCAAGCTCCGGGTCCACGTGCAGGAGACGTTCCCCTTCGAGCGCGTAGCCGACGCGCACCGGATGCGCGACGGCCATCACCTCCCAGGCAAACTCGCCCTCACCGTCTGATCCTTCAGCGCGCCTCGCGCGAGCCGGCCGGTTCCCGACGGGCCGGCCGGGACGACGGACCGGCCGAGATGTGTGCGCACGAAGCGCCCGGCGGCCCTCAGACCCCCGTGACGCCGTCGATGCTCTCCCTGAGCAAATCCGCATGGCCGTTGTGGCGGGCGTACTCCTCGATCATGTGGACCAGGATCCAGCGCAGCGAAACCCCCTGGCCGCCGGCGAGACCGGCCTCCTGTTCCGAGAGGCTGCCGGTGTCGTCCAGCGAGGCGGCGGCGGTCAGTTCGCGGCTCCGGGCGACTTCCGCGCGCCAGCGGGCCAGCGCCTCGTCGATACCGCGGTCCGGGTCCGGGGTGAAGCCGTCCGCGTTGCCCGCCTCGTGGACCGGCGGGACGTCCTGGCCGGCGAACACCCGCTGGAACCAGTTGCGTTCGACCTCCGCCAGGTGCTGGACGAGGCCCAGCAGCGTCATGGACGACGGGGTCACCGAAGCGCGGCGGACCTGGTCGTCGTCCAGTCCCTCGCACTTCAGCGGGAGCGTGGCGCGATGGAAGTCCAACCAGCCTTCCAGCGTGGCGCGTTCATCGGCCTGCAGGGGCGGAATCGGCCGCCCGTCCGGTGCTGTTCCCATGAGCCACACCTTTGCACACACCAATGACAGGTGACGGGGCGATACATCGCTCCGCAACATGCGGCCCGGGGCCGGAGAGTCGGAAATGGGGGGATGGAGGAAGGGAGGAAGGTGACACGGACGGTGCGCTGCCGCCCGAGCGGTGTGCGCGGCCCGGGAAGGAGGGCTGCGCACTGATCAACAACGTGGGGCGGGCTCCGCGGACGGCGCACGGGGCGACACGGCCGGGAACCCGGCGAGGGAGCACAATGCTAGACATGGGTCATGACGGAAATTTTCGGGCGAGAGGGTGACGGTTCGCAGCCGTCACCACGCTCCCCGGGACAACGGCTCCGCTCGCTGCTGACCATGCACGGCGCGGCGGGCCGGGTGGGCGTGCTGCCGCTCGCCCTCGCGGTGCTCATCGCGGTGCTGCTGGTCATCGCGGCCGTCGTGGCTCCCGTCCGTCCGGCGGAGGGCGCGAGCAGGCAGGAGGTCCGTCAGCGCTCCCTCGCAGGGGCCGCCGCCTTCGCCACTGCGCCGGGAACCCTCGCCGCCATGACATCCCGCGACCCCACCGCGCTGCCGCGGCCCCGGGCGCAGGCACCGCGTCAGGCCTCCGGTGCCGCACCGGCCGCCGGGATCGTGCCCGTCGGGTCCGTGCCTGCCGGGATCCGCGTCCAGCGGCCGGGCGAGCCGGTGGTGGACCAGTTGCCGATGGTGCTCGGCGCCCTTGCCGGCGGACTGCTGGTGGCCGCCGGCGGGGCGGTATGGGTGAGCCGTCGGCAGCGGCGGCAGACGCACGGGCTGTATCCGGCCGACCTGCGGCGGATGTACGAGCACCACGACGCGGTGCTGCACGCCGTACGGGAGGGCGTACTGATCATCGGCAGCGACGGGCGGCTGCTGCTCGCCAACGACGAGGCCCGGCGGCTGCTCGGGCTGCCCCCGGACGCGGAGCGGCGCCCGGTCGCTGACCTGGCTCTGGAACCACGACTGAAAGCGCTGTTGGCCTCGGGGCGGGAGGCGACCGATGAGGTGCTGCTGGCGGGCGACGGGCTGATCGGGGTCAGCGTCCGGCCGACCGCCCCCCACGGCGGACCCGCCGGGACCGTGGTGACGCTGCGGGACACCACCGAACTGCGGGCCCTGGCCGGCCGGGCGGGCCTGGCCCAGGAGCGGCTGAAGCTGATCTACGACGCGGGGCTGCGGATCGGCACCACGCTGGAGGTGGGGCGCACCGCCGAGGAGCTGGCCGAGGTCGCGGTGCCCCGGTTCGCCGATGTGGCCACCGTCGAGCTGCTGGAACCGGTGCTGCGGGGCGATGAACCGGCGGCCGGGGCGGGCACCGACCTGCGGCGGATGGCGGTCCGTGGGGTCCGCGACGAGTCGGCGGTCTACCGGGTGGGCCAGGTGCTCAGGGCGGTGTCCGGCACGCCGATGGCAACGGCACTGGCGAGCGGCCGGCCGGTCCTGGTGGACGATCTGCGCAGGTCGGACGAGTGGCGGCGCCAGGACGCCGAAGGCACCCAGCGGGTGCTGGACGCCGGTATCCGGTCGCTGATCGCGGTACCGCTGCAGGCGCGGGGCGTGGTGCTGGGACTGGCCGGCTTCTGGCGGAGCAGGACCTCCGGCGGCTTCGGGGAAGGGGACCTGGCCTTCGCCGAGGAGCTGACCGCGCGGGCCGCGGTCGCGATCGACAACGCCCGCCGCTACACCCGTGAGCACACCACGGCCGTCACCCTGCAGCGCAGTCTGCTGCCGCAGGCCCTCCCCGAGCAGTCGGCCCTGGAGGTGGCGCACCGCTATCTCCCCGCGCACGCCGGGGTCGGCGGCGACTGGTTCGATGTCATCTCCCTGCCCGGCGCCCGGGTCGCGCTGGTGGTCGGCGATGTCGTCGGCCACGGTCTGCACGCCGCCGCCACCATGGGCCGGCTGCGCACCGCGGTCCACAACTTCTCCGCTCTCGACCTGCCGCCCGACGAGCTGCTCAACCACCTGGACGAACTCGTCACCCATATCGATACCGACGAGGTACCGGCGACGGGCTCCGGCGCCGGTGAGACGGGCGGGGGCGAGGCCGGGAACGAGGGACCGTGGCCGGGCGGCCCCGGCACGGGCACGGGCAGCGACAGCCGGGGGGCGCCGGCGCACCCGGGCCGGACCGGCATCACCGGCGCGACCTGCCTGTACGCCATCTACGACCCGGTCGGCGGCCGGGCCACGCTGGCCAGGGCGGGCCACCCGGGGCCGGCCGTGATCGCCCCCGACGGCACCGTGTCGTTCCCCGAGGTGCCCGTCTCCCCGCCGCTGGGGCTGGGCGGCAGCGAGCCGGTGGAGGTCACCGAGCTCACCCTGGGCGAAGGCTCCCGGCTGGTGCTCTACACGGACGGGCTGCTCGAAGGCCGCGACCGCGATATCGGCACCGGCCTGGAGGTGCTGCGCACGGCCCTGGCGACGGCGGCGGACCGCGCACCGGAGCAGATCTGTACGGCGGTCCTCGACACGATGCTGCCCGAACACCCCGGTGACGACGTCGCCCTGCTGGTGGCCCGTACCCAGTTGCTGGACCCCGGCCGGGTCGCCGAATGGGAGGTGCCCTCCGATCCGGCGGCCGTCGGGCGCATCCGGTCGGCGTGCCTGGGCACGCTGGAGTCCTGGGGTCTGGCGGCGCTCTCGTTCACCACCGAGCTGATCCTCAGCGAACTGATCACCAACGCCATCCGCTACGGGGCCCAGCCGATCCGGGTGCGGCTGCTCTACGACCGTGCGCTGATCTGCGAGGTCTTCGACGGCACCAGCGCCTCCCCGCATCTGCGCCGGGCGGCCACCACGGACGAGGGCGGCCGCGGCCTCTTCCTGGTCGCCCAGTTCGCCCAGCGCTGGGGCACCCGTTACACCCCGGACGGAAAGATCATCTGGACCGAGCAGCCCCTCGACGGCGGCCGCCCGGAGCCCGGCCCCGACTCGGCCGACGACATCCTCGACCAGTGGGACGACGTGCCTGCGCTGTGACGTCGGGGATGTCTGAGGCCTCTGAGACGTCGGATGCACCACGCCGCTGGCCTTGGATGCACCACGCCGCTGGCCTCGGACGCACTACGCCGGTGACCTCGGATGCACCACGTCGGTGACCTCGGCTGCACCACGCCGCTGACCTCGGCCGCACCACGTCGGTGACCTCGGATGCACCCCTCCTGCCCGCTGGCTAAGCTCGTGGAAGGGGCCGAGGATCTGATCTTGGAGGCTCCCATGGTGCAGCTGCCCGAAGCGCGTGATCTGGCCCCCCGGCTCGCCACCGGTGCGTTCATCCTGAATTCCGGGCTGACGAAACTGCGGGCTGACCGGGCCACCGCGGAGGCCGTGCACGGCATGGCCTGTGTGGCGTACCCGTTCCTGGACAGGGTTCCCGCCGAGCGGTTCACCCGGCTCCTGTCCTGGTCGGAACTCGTGGTCGGTGGCGCGCTGCTGGCGCCGTTCGTCCCCACCCGGCTGGCCGGACTGGCGCTGACCGGGTTCTCCGGCGGGCTGGTCGGTCTGTATCTGCGCGTCCCGGGCTTGCGGCAGGAGGGAAGTCTGCGGCCGACCCAGGACGGGATCCCGATGGCCAAGGACACCTGGATGCTGGGCATCGGCCTCGGGTTCCTGGGCGCGTCCGGCCGCCGGCGGCGGGCCGCGGCGGCCCGGCGGCACCGGCACGCGGCGTGCTGCCGGCGCCACCACCGGGGGCGTTGCCGGTGGTGAGGGCCGCGAGGGCCCGGGGTGGGCCGGCCGTGCGCGGGCAGGCCACGGTCAGCGGGCTGTGAGCGGGCAGGCCACGATCACCCGGCCGAGTGCCGTCGGACGCCCCGTACGGCGGCGGCGCAGCCCGCGCCCATGACGCCGGCGAGCACGAGGACCAGCAGGCCCGTCCGGTCCTGTGGCTTGAAGGCCAGGTCGGAGCCCTGGTTCAGCACGAAGCCGTCGTAGAACATCCACGACACCAGGGCCACCCACGGCACCGCGGCCGGGCGGGCGAAGGAGGAGACGGCCGCCGTCAGCAGGGCGAAGACCGCGAGCGCGACCGCGGCGTGCGCTGTCTCCCCGGTCAGCATCAGGGCGGTCACCAGCAGCGCCGTTCCCAGGGCGCCGAGCGGCAGCGCGAGGTCACGGGCGAGGGTGCGGCCGGGCGGGGCCCGATGGGCCGGCCGGGTACGGGGCGGTGCCACCCGCAGGAGGTGCGGGGCGCGCGGGGCGTAGGAGCGGTACGGGCGGTGGGGGCGGTAGGAGGTCGCCGGACGGTGAAGGGTGGCCACGGGGAACACCTCCTGCTGTGGTCCGCGCGGCGGACCGGTCGGTCCCGTGGGCCCGCGGTGGGCCCTTGCCGCCAGAGTGCGCGCGGGAGGCAGTGCGGGAGCCCGCCGCGCTGTCTTTTAACGCCCTGCGTACGGGCGGCGGACACTTTCTGACACGGCCTTGACGGCACGGCGAACATGCTCTGGACCGCAGCGGCGGACCCGCCGATGTCGCCCGGCGCGGGGTGGGCCGAGGCGCCGGTCACGTGGTGATGCATACTCGCTCCTCGTTGCCCGAACGACGACCGATGATCGGCAGGCCTCCCCCGCATGACCACTGTCGAGGCGGACCCCACGCCCCCCACCCCCACCTCCCGGCGGTGGCGCGCCTGGCTCCTGGACGGGCTCAGCAGCCAGGCCGCCCGCCACCCCGGGCCGCACGGCACCCCGCCTGCCGAGCACAAGGGCCACTCCTGGTGGCGCGTCATGTGCCTCACGGGCGTCGACTACTTCTCCACACTCGGCTATCAGCCGGGCATCGCCGCGCTGGCGGCCGGACTGCTCTCGCCGTTCGCCACGCTCGTGCTGATCGCGCTGACCCTGCTCGGCGCGCTGCCGGTGTACCGCAGGGTCGCCAAGGAGAGCCCGAACGGCGAGGGCTCGATCGCCATGCTGGAGCGCCTGCTGCCGTGGTGGGCGGGGAAGCTGCTGGTCCTGGTGCTGCTGGGGTTCGCCGCGACGGACTTCATCATCACGATGACGCTGTCCGCCGCCGACGCCTCGGCGCATGTCGTGGAGAACCCCTTCGCCCCTCCCCTGCTGCACGGCGCGAACCTGTGGATCACCCTGGTGCTGCTGGCCGCCCTGGGCGCGGTGTTCCTCAAGGGCTTCCGTGAGGCGATCGGCATCGCCGTCGGCCTCGTCGGGACCTATCTGGCGCTGAACGTCGTGGTCCTGGCCACCGCGGCCTGGCATGTGCTGTCGCACCCGGTGGTGGTCGGTGACTGGTGGGGCGCGATGACCGCCGAGCACTCCTCGCCGGTGGCGATCGTCGCCGTGGCGCTGCTGGTCTTCCCCAAGCTGGCGCTGGGCATGTCCGGCTTCGAGACGGGCGTGGCGGTGATGCCGCAGGTACGGGGCGCCGCCACCGACACCGCGGCGCGCCCGGCCGGCCGGATCCGGGGCACCCGCCGGCTGCTGACCACGGCGGCCCTGGTCATGAGCTGCTTCCTGCTGCTGTCGAGCCTGGCCACCACGCTGCTCATCCCGCAGAAGGAGTTCGCGACCGGCGGTTCGGCCAACGGGCGTGCGCTGGCCTACCTCGCGCACCAGTACCTGGGCGAGGCCTTCGGCACGGTCTACGACCTCTCCACCATCGCCATCCTCTGGTTCGCCGGCGCCTCGGCGATGGCGGGACTGCTCAATCTCGTACCGCGCTATCTGCCCCGGTACGGCATGGCGCCGGAGTGGGCCCGTGCGGTGCGTCCACTGGTGCTGATCTTCCTGGCCACCGCCTTCGGCATCACCTTCTTCTTCAACGCCAGCGTCGACGAGCAGAGCGGCGCGTATGCGACCGGTGTGCTGGTGCTGATGCTCTCGGCGTCATTCGCCTCCACCGTGGCCGCGCGCCACCGGCGGCTGCGGGCGGCCAGCGTCGGCTTCGGCGCCATCACGCTCGTCTTCGGCTACACCCTGGTCACCAACGTCATCGAGCGTCCGGACGGCCTGAAGATCGCCCTGCTGTTCATCCTGGGCATCCTGCTGACCTCGTTCGCCTCACGGGTGCACCGCGCCTTCGAACTGCGCGCCGTACAGGTCGACTTCGACGAGACGGCCGAGCGGCTGATCGGCTCGGCGATGGCGGCCGGGCCGCTGCGGGTCATCGCCAACGAGCCCGACGAGCGGGACGAGGCCGAGTACCGGGAGAAGGAGTACAGCCAGCGCGAGGAGACCCATATACCCGACGGCCGGCCGGTGCTGTTCCTGGAGGTGACCGTCAGGGACTCCTCGGACTTCACCACGGACCTGCACGTCCGGGGCGAGGAGCGGTACGGGGCGCAGATCCTGCGGGTGGAGGGGGCCGGCGTGGCGAACACCATCGCCGCCGTGCTGATGCAGTTGCGCGAGCACACCGGCCAGGTGCCGCACGCCTACTTCAACTGGACCGAGGGCCACCCGTTCAGCCATCTGCTGCGGTTCCTGGTCTTCGGCGACGGCGAGGTCGCGCCGGTCGCCCGCGAGGTCCTGCGCCGCGCCGAGCCGGACCCGGCCCGGCGCCCCCGGGTACACGTCGGCTGACGCAGGGCGAACGGCTGTCCGTCCTCCGGGGGCGCCCCGCCCCCAGCTGACGGTTGTGACAGGCTTCCCGCAGTTGCCCGGCCGGACAGATCACCGGGGTCACCGGGCCGAGGAGATCGGGAAACAGCGCGCATGAACACATCGGGCCCCTCCTGGCGGGAGACCGTGCCCCCCGCCGTACACCGCGATGCCGTCGCGGCGGAGACCGCGAGGTTCGTCGCGGCACTGGACGGGGCGGATCTCTCGCTGCCGGTGCCGGGCTGCCCCGACTGGACGCTGCTCGACCTGGTCAGGCATACCGGGAGCGTGCAGCGATGGTTCTCCGTGCTGCTGCGTCAGCGCGTCCAGGAACCCCCGCGCAGCCGCGAGGTGGAGCTGGAGCTGCCCGCGGACGACCACGGCTGGGCCGACTGGCTGACGGCGAGTGCGGACCGGGCTGCCGAGGCGTTCGCCGAGACCGTCCCGGATGCCCCGATGTGGGCCTGGGGCGCCGATCAGCATGCCCGGTTCTGGATGCGGCGGATGCTGTTCGAGACCCTGGTGCACCGCACCGACGCGGAACGCGCCGTGGGCCTGCGCACGGAGACCGACCGCGTTCTCGCGGCCGACGGCGTGGACGAGTTCCTGGTCAATCTGCCGTTCGCGACCTCGTTCGCCCCCGGGGTGGCGCACCTGCGCGGCAACGGCGAGACCCTGCGCTTCCGGTGCACGGACACCGTCGGCGACTGGCTCGTCCGCCTGCTCCCCGACGGCTTCGAGGTGGCACCGCGCACCGGGGAAGCGGCAGCCGGTCCCGCCGACGCCGTCGTGCAGGGAGCCGCCGCGGACCTGCTGCTCCTGGTGTACGGGCGCCTGGGCCACGACGCGGACGCCATCGAGACGACGGGCGACGGGGAACTGCTCGCCCGCTGGTTCACCCACTCCGCGTTCTGAGACGGCGCACAGTTCCCCATGCCGGCACGGGCCTCACGTGTCACACCGGTTCGGTCCCCCTGGTCACGTGCCCGCCGCGTACTCGGCGCATCGTGTCCCCAGGATTCAAGCCTGCGAGACCCGCTTCAGGAGAGTGACGCCGCCGGGTGCCGGCCCGGCCGTCGGGCAGGGCCGGGCCGGCACCGCTGCTGCCCCTGCAGTTACTCCTGCAGCTTTTCCCGGACCGCCCTCAGGGCGGCCGACACGTACTCCTCGGTGTTCGCCTTGTCGAGGCCGAGTCCGCTGAGCACGCCCTCGCCGTTCTCCTCCTCCAGCAGCGCCAGCAACAGGTGCTCCGTGCCGACGTAGTGGTGGCCCAGCCGCAGCGCCTCGCGGAAGGTGAGTTCGAGGGCCTTCTTCGCGCGGGCGTCAAAGGGCACGAGGGCCGGCAGGGGCTCACCGGAGGGCTCCGGCAGCGCCTCGGCCGCGGCCGCCGCGACCGTCTCCAGCTGGATGCCCTGGGCGACGAGCACCCGTGCGGCCAGCCCTTCCGGATCGTCGACCAGACCGAGTACGAGGTGGCCCGTGCCGATCTGCGCGTACTCCCCTTCGCGGGCCTTGTTCTGGGACGCGACGACGACGCTCCTGGCCCGGGGAGTGAACCTGCTGAAGTCCTGGCTCATGCCGGGCGCCGGCTCCTCCTTCGTCACGAACCGCTTCTGGGCGGCCTGCCGGGTGACGCCCATGGACGTGCCGATCTCGGTCCACGAGGCGCCGGAGCGGCGGGCCTGGTCGACGAAGTGGCCGATGAGGTGGTCAGCGACTTCGCCGAGATGGTCGGCGGCCACGACGGCGCTCTGCAGCTGTTCGAGGGCGTCGCCGTGCACCTTCTTGATCGCCTCGATGAGGTCGTCGAGGCGGACGGATTGGTTGATCTGAGTCGGTTCAGCCATGAGGCAACCCTAGGTTGACAGTCGAGACCCTGTCAACCCACGGTTGACACTCCGGTCCGGGTGGATCAGCCCCGCCGGCCGAGCGCCTTGGCCCGGGCATGGGCCCAGCCCGCCAGCAGCACACCCGCGGCGACCAGCACGCCGTGCACGGCCAGCGTGAGCCCGAATCCGCCACCCACCCAGCCCAGGAGCCCGGTGTCGTCGTGATCGACGAGCAGCCGGATCGCCCCCTGGGTGAAGACCACCGTCACGGCGGCGCCGACGACCTGCCAGATGTCGTACTTCATCGATTCCCAAGCCCCCTCGGAAGGTTCTCCCATTACGTTTCGCGTCCCCTCGGAACGTTACGAACGTATCATCGAAGAAAGGGGAAACTTGCCGCTGAATTACTGCTGAATTCGATTTACGTCACACAATTTGAGGGGTTCCGGAATGGGAAACGAGCGTGACGAAATGAAGGCCGCCCGGGGGCCCGTGTGCCGGATGTGCACCGCGGCCGTCCCGGCTCCGGGGCGGGGCCGGCCGGCGCTCTACTGCTCGCGGAGCTGTCAGGCGAAGGCGTACCGGCGGCGCAAGCGGCCGCCCGTCCCCGCGGCCGAGCGGCCCGCGGCGCCCGGCGCCCCCTCGCCGCGGCGTCGGCAGATCGCCGAGGCGCTGTGGCGGATCGCCGCCGAACGGGGGCTGCACGCGGCAAGCCTGCGGGAGGTCGCGGCCGAGGCCGGGGTGTCGCTGCGTGCGGTTCAGTACCACTTCGCGAGCAAGCACCGGCTGCTGGTCGACGCGCTGCATCTGCTGCACGAGGAGAACGAGCGCATCGCCCGCTCCCGCATCCGGTTCGACGCCTCCACCCCCCGCGCCCTGCTGCGGGCGGTGCTCGACGAGTTCCTGCCGGTGGATGCGCAACGCACCACCGCGCTGCGGGTGTTCGCCGCGTACTACGCCCGCAGCCTGACCGACCAGGAGCTCGCCGAGGTTTTCCTGCCCGCCGACCAGCCCTTGGAGCGGCTGGTGGCGGAGCTGATCGCCACGGCGCAGCGCGACGGGCGGACGGCCCCCGGACTCGACCCGTGGCGCGAGGCGGATCTGCTGGTGTCCGGTGCGGTGGGGCTGGGTCAGGATGTGCTCCACCGGCGCCGGACGCTGGAGGACGTACGCCGCACGCTCGATTACCACCTCGACAAGATCTTCGCCCGGAAGCCCTGCTGACCGGTGGGCAGCAGACCGGTCTTGTGGAGCGGGAGCACGACCGGCTCGTGCCGGATGGAGTGGCCTGTAGCTGATCAGTCCGGCCGCCGTCGGCCAACCGGGCGTCAGGGAGCCCTGTGACAGGCGTTCGCGGACCGATCCCGTGGAGCGGAGGCGGCAGGCGACGCCGGCCTCGACGCTCACCGTGACACCGCGCCCTCTTCCACGTAACGCTCTTATCACGCCGCGTCGTCCGTGTGGCATCAAGAACCGCTACCGCCCGGTAAGCGCCGAGGCATCGGCTATACCCAGTAAGCCGGTTGACGCGCGAAATCGGACAGATAGTGCACATCTCCTGCCCGTCCGCCTCGCGGCCCTTGCCCGCCTTCGCCTCGTTGGGGAACTGGAGATTCGTACCTATCGACCATCTGTTAATCTGCCCGCTCCTGGATGTTCCTCCATCCCCTCTCCCCCCAAGCACCCCCCGTTCGCCGGGTGCAGCGAGGTGCCCGTAGGTGTACAGCACTCCCTTTTCCTCCGCAGAGGCCAGATCCGCACGGGCCCGGGTGGGCCTGAGTACGGCTCAGGTCGCCCAGGCCATGACGGCGTGCGGCGTGCCGGTCCGTCCCGAGCTGATCGAGGCCTGGGAGTACGGCACCCAGGCGCCGTCCGAGGCGCAGCTCTTCGCCCTGGCCGATGTCCTGTGGTGCCCGCCGACCGTGCTGATGGGCGTCGAGCCCCGGACCCTGGCCGAACACCGGATGGCCCGGCAGTTGAGCGTGGAGCGGCTGGCGCAGCTGATCGGGATGGATCCGGCCACGTACTGGGCGGCCGAGTCGGCGCAGCAGTGGAGCGGTGACTACCGGCAGACCAAGGCTCTGGTGGAGGCGTTGGGGCTGTCGCTGCGGAAGCTGATCGGGGTGATGGGGCACAACGACGAGCTGGCCGGGCATCTGCGGTCGGCCATCGACGGGCGCTGGAAGGGGCATGTGGGGGCGATCGCAAAGATCACCACGCTGAACAAGTCCCGGGTGAGCGACGCGCTGCGCACGATGCATGCGGAGTTCGCGGAGTTCTCCGAGCGCTACATGGGGCATGTGGTGGCACGGAACGACGACTCCCGGCTCAAGGAGGTCGCGGCCGAGCGCTCGGCGTATCTGCGCCGGCTGGTAGACCACTTCTGGGACCTGATCGGGGAGGCGGGCGAGGCGCCGCCGTTCAACTCCGTGGCCACCCACTGACGGGAGCGGTGCGGGGGGGGCCGTGCGGGGGGGCACCAGCGGGCGGGGAGGGACCGGGATGCGGTTCCCTCCCCGCCCGCCGCCGTTGACGCGGCCGTTGACGCGGCCGTTGGCGTCAGTTGCCGGGGGCGCCCCAGTGCGGGCCCTGCGGTCCGGGCGGACCCTGCTGGGTGTGGGGGCCCTGCGGGTTGGCCGGGCCCTGCGGGTCGTAGAAGCCCTGCTGGGTGGGCGGGCCCTGCGGGGTGGGCGGAGCCTGGTGCGCGTGCGGGCCCTGCGGCGCGTGGGCGCCCTGCGGGGGGAACGGGTCCGCCGGCCGGTGCGCGCCGGCCGGCTCGTGCGCTCCCAGCGGCCCGTGCGCCTCCTCCGGCTCGTCGCCCTCGATCTCGTCCCAGTCGATCTCCATCGTGCTGCGGCGGGTGAAGACGTTGAAGAAGAGGTTCAGCAGCACGGCGGTCAGGCTGCCCAGCGTGATACCGCTGTTGAGGACGGCCCGGACGTCCTCCGGCATCCGCTCGAAGAACGGCGCGACGGCGTTGGGCAGCAGCGCGGCGGCGAGGCTGACCGCCAGGATCAGGGCGTTGCGCTCCTCGCGCAGATCCACCTTGCCCAGGATCTGGATGCCGACCGCGGCGACCATGCCGAACATCGCGATCGCGGCACCACCGAGCACCGGGTGCGGAATCGCGGCCACCACGCTGCCCGCCTTCGGCAGCAGCCCCAGGATGATCATGAAACCGCCGGCCGCGACCACCACGAACCGGCTCATGACCTTCGACATCCGTACCAGGCCGATGTTCTCGGCGAACGCCACGTAGGGGAAGGAGTTGAAGACGCCGCCGAGAACGGTGGCGACACCGTCGGCGCGCAGGGCGTTGGCGACGGTGGCGTTGTCGACCTTCTTGCGGGTGATCTCCCCGATGGCGTAGACGTCTCCGGTGGTCTCCACCATGGTGATCAGCATGACCACGACCATGGCGATGATCGGGAACAGCTCGAACTTCGGCATTCCGTAGTGGAAGGGCGTGCTGACACCGAACCAGTCGGCACGGCCCACCGCGCTGAAGTCCACATCGCCGAGGAGCCAGGCGACCCCGGTACCGGCGACCAGGCCGAGCAGTACGGCGAGGCTGCTCAGATACGGCTTCCCGAGCCGGACCACGAGCAGCACGAAGAGCAGGGTGCCCAGCGCATAGGCGAGGTTCTTGGGATCGCCGTATCCGGGGTGCCCGATCAACTGCGCACCGCCGGCCGCGTCCTGCAGCCCCTGCGGGATGAGGGTGAGGCCGATGATGGTGAGGATGGTGCCGATGACGACCGGCGGGAAGTACTTCACCAGCTTGCTGAAGAAGGGCGCGAACAGGAAGGTCGCTATGCCCGCGGTGATCACCGCGCCGTAGACGACGAGCAGCCCGGCGGTCCCGCCGCCCGCGCCCAGCCCGATGGCGATCATCGGCGAGACCGCGGTGAAGGTGACGCCCTGGACCAGCGGCAGCCTGGCGCCGATCTTCCAGATGCCGAGGGCCTGGATGATCGAGGCGACACCGCAGGTCAGCAGGTCCGCGTTGATCAGATAGACGAGCTCCTCATGGGAGAGGCCCAGGGCGTTCCCCAGGATGATCGGGACGATCACCGCTCCCGCGTAGAAAGCGAGGACGTGCTGAAACCCGTAGAGGGTGAGCTTGGCGACGGGAAGGACCTCGTCCACGGGGTGGGCCTGCCGGCCGGAGAACTGCTGGGGGTTTTGTCGGGAGACTCGTGCCATCTCTGCCTTGCCTTCGCGAGGTAGGTGAATAAGAAGGAACCGGCGCCGTCGCGTTCCGGGGGACGGACGGGCCGGCTGGGTCTTACAAAGCCGACGTTGAGCGGTGTTGCCGACACCACGTAGCCCTGCGCTGCACGGTGTGTCCTGATTCGGCAGGACTTCCTTCGGTCAGCGCAGCAAATTCCGGCATTTCCATGGAATTCACAAGTGGACTAATCGGAGCGTTCACCTTAGTTGACCTGCGCTGTTTCTCGCGAGTAGCCGGTCGTATTCGCTCGGATAAAGCGGGATCATGGCCTGAAATCCCCGCTTTGGGAAGAGGGTTTTGTGCGCGTCGGATGGTGGTGTGGGCCGGTGCCCCCGGAGGGTCGGATTCCGCGGCGCCGGCCGGATTCCGCTACGGCTTCTCCACCGCGCCCGGATGACGTACCCGCCTCGCCGGCAAGGCGCCGAGGAAGCCGGTGACCAGCCCCCAGGCGAGGCCGACGCCCACCAGCCGGAGGAGCTGCGGCTCCAGGGTGACCTCGCCGCCCAGGTCGCCGCCGAGGTCACCGAGGCCCATCAGGGAGAGCCCGTAGTGGGCGGAGATACGGGTGAGCAGGCCGACGGCCAGAAGGGTGACGGCCAGTGCCACGGCCATCTCGACGGCGTGCCGCCAGGCCGGCCGCCGGGCCGGGGAGCGGACCGCCGCGGTGAAGGCCGCAACGAGCAGCACCACGGCCGCCACCGCCACCAGGAGCCAGGCCCGGCCGTCATATCCGGCGACCGCGCCGAGGTCGAGGGTGCGCTTCCCGTGGGCGCGGAGCACCTGGTCGAGGACGTGCGGCAGGGGCAGTCCGATGGCCTTGTCGACATGCCCCACCCAGGCTCCGCCGGTGCCGATGCCCAGCGCCATCCAGGCGAGGTTCGGCAGTCCGAGGAACATGACGGCGAAGGTCTCGGCCGGGTGGTCCTTGGTGATGAGCTCGACGATGCCGATGACCAGCCCGATGGCGACGTAGCAGAGCAGTGTCAGCAGCATGGCGAAGGCGGGCGGCCGTACGGAGTCCTGGAAGCGCAGCAGCCCCGGGGAGAGTGGGGCCCGGCGTGAGACCAGGAAGGCCGACGCGAGCAGCGCCAGGATCCACAGCAGTCCGGCTCCGAGCGTCGCGGGCACCTCGGCGCGGAAACCGACCGTGGGGGTGGCGCCCAGTTCGGCGCCGATCCGGTCGGCCAGGTCGTTGCCCACGGTGATCTTGAAGTTGTGCCGGGCGGCGAGCGTGAGCAGCAGCAGAAGCACCAGCCAGCACACCGCCGTCCGGGCGACCCGGGCGAGCAGTTCCCCGGTGCCGGCCACCGCGCGGTGGCGCAGCGGCAGCAGGAAGAGGGCGGCGGTCACCAGCGCACCGGCGAGCGTGACCGACAGCGGTACGACGTCCAGGGCGGCATCGGCCTGCGCGAGGCCGCCGACGTCGCCGGAGAGACCGACCGAACCACCCGCCGCGACCAGCACCGTGGCCGCGACCACGGAGGGGAACGCCCCGCCGGGAAGGTCCGCCGCGCCCGCCGCCCACAGGCCGAGTGCGGCGACCACGCTCATGGTGACGATGCCCGCCAGGGCCGCGCCGAGCGCTTGTGCCCAGGCCCGGACCGCGGGCGGTGCGCCGCGGCGCCGCACCGGGCCCGGCACACCGGCCGACGCGGGGCCTCGCCTCTGGCTCACGCTCTCTCCTGCCGGTCACCGGACCGCGTGGCAACGATCCGTCTGGGAGGACACCACACCTTGGCCGATGCCTGGAGACACCACCGTAAGCACCGGCGCGGCACCCCGCTTCCGGACGGCGCCAAGCGGCGGGCAGCCGGAAGGACACCTGCCGGGAACACCGGCCGCCTTCCCGCTCCCCGGCTTCCCCGCTCTCCCGCGGGCCGATATCGAACTGTGTCCTAATCAACTGGTGCACCGGACAACCACCGAAGCGCACAGGCCCTCTGCCTATGCGGTGGGGCACGGACAGCCCTTGGCGGTCACCCCGCACAGGGCCGCGCTCCGCCACCGTCAGTTGTTCTGCTTGGGAAGGACCCCCGTGTACGCCGGATCACGCCGCCACTCCGTACGGTTGATACCCGCCCTGATAGCGGCGGGGACGCTGTTGACCGCGTGCGGGCCGGGTGACGACGGGCCGAAGGCGGACCAGCCTGCGGCGAAAGTGACCGTCACCCCGGCCGCCGGAAGCAAGTCGGTCAAGCTCGGCTCGGGCATATCCGTGCGGGCCGACGACGGAAAGCTCGTCTCGGTCGAGGTCAAGGACGACAAGGGCGGCACGGTCACCGGGCAGCTCGCCGGTGACGGCACGTCATGGAAGTCGGACGGCAAGGTCAAGCCGCAGACCACCTACACCGTGCGGACGAGGACGAAGTCGGCACAGGGCAAGGAGTCCGCCGCCACCTCGGAATTCACCACGGAGCAGGCCGGCAAGGTCAACAAGCTCACCAACACCCCCAGCGGCGGGCAGACCGTGGGCACCGGAATGCCGATATCGATCCTCTTCGACCACCCGGTGGCGAAGGACCGGCGCGCCGAGATCGAGAAGGCGCTGAAGGTCACCACCCAGCCGAAGGTCGAGGGTGCCTGGGGCTGGGTCAAGGACTACTCCGGCAAGGACCGGATCGACTGGCGGCCGAAGGACTACTGGCCGTCCGGGACCAAGGTCGACGTCAAGGGCGCACTGTCCGGGATCAACTCCGGTGACGACGGCGGCTGGTTCGCCCGGGACTACAACTTCGGCTTCCGCATCGGCCCCGACCACAAGGCCGTCATCGATGTGCCCGCGCACAAGCTGACCATGTACGAGAACGGCAAGAGCGTCGGCACCATCACCGGCTCCGCGGGTTCCCCGCAGGACCCGACCCGCGGCGGTGTGCACACCGTACGCAGCAAGAACGCGGCCGAGACCATGGACTCCGCCACCATCGGCCACGGCAGCGAGTGGATGCTGGACTCCAAGTGGGTCACCCACCTCACCGCGTCCGGGACCTTCCTGCACTCCGCCCCGTGGAACAAGTCGCTCGGCGTGGTCAACAACAGCCACGGCTGCTTCGGCATGTCCACCTCGGACGCCAAGCGGGCCTACGACTTCCTGTCGATCGGCTCCACGGTCGAGGTGAAGGGCACCAGCAACACCAACAAGACCGACGTCGGCAACGGCCTGGAGGTCTGGCAGGAGAGCTGGACGCAGTGGCAGCAGCGCAGCGCCCTGGGCCACTGACCCGGGCGGCCGGCGCTCCGCCGGTCATCTGCGGTGCCTGGCAAGGCCGCGGGGGCGGGTGAGCAGCAGGAAGACGGTGGCCAGGACGGCAACGGCCTGGGCCAGGGCCGCCAGCTTCTTGTCGGCGCTCCAGCCCGGTTCGTACATGTCCGGCAGCGGTCCCGGCGCGCCGATGTCCACGTAGGTGTAGAGGAGCAGCAGCACGAGTCCGCCGGTCGCGACGAGCCAGGCGAAGGTGTCGGCGGCCGGCCGGCGCCAGACCAGCACGAGCACGGCGGCGAGCGCGGCCAGCGCGGCCTCGATACGGAAGAGCAGGCCCTGGCTGATGGTCGCCGTGACCCCGTCGTAGCGGCCGGCGAGCCGGGCGTGGACGTAGGCGTCCAGTGCCAGGCCGGCCGCCGCCAGCAGCCGTGCGGCACCGCGGGCGGCCCGGCCGGACCGTCCGCGGCCGGGCGGCCGCCCGTGGTGCGGTACGGAGCGCTCTGGTGCCACGGCTTCTCCAAGCCTCTCGGTGGGCGGCCGTAGCCGAAGCAGCGGGCGGTGAGCGGGGGTCTCCCGCCGGCCCTTCGGCCCGGCCGGCCCGGCCCCGTCGGCCGCACACACCTCAATAGACCGCAGACGCCGCCGCCCGGCCATCCGGGCGGCGGCGTTCGGCGTACCGGGCGGGCGGGGAGGCGGACAGGCAGCCAGGTCGGCGGGCGGCCTGGTAGCGCTTTGCCAGGTCGCGTCGTAGGCCTGCCACGGGGTGGGGCGGCAGGGGGGGCAGGTCCCGGTCCGGGTGGCCAGGAGGTGTTGGAGGAGGTCCAGGGCCTGGTAGAGAGTCAGGTCACTTGACCGGTTCGTCCGTGTCCTCGGGCCGCTGTGTGATCGGCCGGCTCGGCAGGATCGTGCCGTCCGCGGCGGGTCTGTCTCTGGCGGGCCGCGGCCCGGCAAGACAGACCCGTGCCTCTGGCGGGCCCGGCAGGTGGTCGAATCGACGCTCACCGTCGACCGGTGGGTCCGGGCTTCCCCGTCGGCGTCGGTCAGGACGGACGCGAAGATCTTGCCCACGTGCCGTTCGCTGACTGCTGGGCACTAGTTGCCTTCCTGGCAGGCAGCACGGACCGTATCGATCAGTTGGCGGACCGGCTGCTGCGGATCGAGGAGGATCCGGCGCAGTAGCGTCTCGAACGTACGCAGTATGGCTGCGACCTGCTGCTCGTCGGCGGTCCGCAGGGTGGTGTAGTAGCGCAGGACCAGATGCGGGTCGTCGGCGACTACGAAGTAGCAGGCGGCCGGCGCGGATCGGTGGCGGACGGCCGTGGTCGGCTCTGCGTGCGGGATCTCGTCAAGGGGACGGTTGTCGTGATGCCCGGTCAGACCGTCCGCCGACACCGTGTAGTTGAACATGTACTGCCATAGCGGTAGTCCGCCGATAATCTCCTGCGACAGGTTGTTGATCTCGTCCACGTCGTAGCAGCCGTAGCGCAGCGCGGCGAAGCTGTCTGTCTGCAGGGTTCGGGCCAGGTCCGTCACTGTGGCCTCGACGGCGAGGTTGGCGCGCATCGGCACGTTCTGGTTCATGGAAGTGACCAAGCCGCTCCACCGGGGGGTGAACCGGTTGGAAGTCATCATCCACCAGGCGGTGGAGAGTTCGCCAAAGTAGACCGCCGTACTGAGCGTCGCCGCGGTCAGCAGTAGCGCCTGGGGCAGCAGACCCACCTCGCGGGCATGGGTGCGCAGCGCCACGGCGAGGTGGTCCAGCCTCAGCTCGCCGTCGTAGCGGGGTGGCAGCTCGGTCAACTGCTCACCGGGTGCCAGCGGGTTCGGCAGAAGCAGGCCGCTGCGCAGGATGTCCCCATGGAACCGGCGGGCCTGCTGCCGCTGCTCGCGCCAAGCGGTCGACCGCTGTTCCAAGGCCAGCGCGACCGGCCCGCCGACGGGGGTGGTCTCGCTGATCGGAGGGACCGGCCCCGGAGTGGCGAGGACCGGCGACAGGTCCCGGCCGATCAGGCCCTGCGCCCAGTCGTCGGCCGCGATGTGGTGCAGGCAGAAGGCAATGCCGCGTGGCCGGCCATCGGTGGTGGCTATGGTCGCCCGCCAGCCGAAGTCATCCTCGAGGTCGAAGGTCTGGTCCCGGGATGCCTTGACCAATGCGTCCCGCGCCTCGTCCGTGCCGTCGATCTCCGCGAACTCCACGGTGTTGCGAGCGTCTTCCTCGACCCACTGGGCCGGGGCCGCGTCTGCGGGCAGTCGGTATCGGGTGCGCAATGATTCGTGCCGCTGGGGGAGGAGTCCGAGGGCCGAGCGGACCTCTTCGATGGTGACACCGGGCTTCAGCGGCAGCCAGTAGGCGATGTTCGCGACCGACCACTGGTCGCGGGGGATGTGCTCGATGCTGCGCAGAACGGACAACTGGCCATAGCTGAGGGGTTTCAGGAGGCACCACCCTGGACGGAGGGACCGGCCCCGCATCCTGAGCGGATGGGGGCCGGTACTTGTGTTCAGCGCGGCTGTCCGGGGACACCGTGCTCACATGGCGTTCACGCAGGAACGCGGCTGATTCAGACGCTGGAGTTCGATGCCATGGGACACCTCCTTATGAGTAACGAGCACACGTTGGTCAAGCGATCCGAAGGCCGCCTGAATTCGAACTGTAGTACAGTTTACGGGAGTTGAAGCAGTTACTTGAGTGACTGGGTGCAAATCGGTGTGGTCAGGGGGCGTATGACGCTCCATCAACATCATGCGACATATCGATCTTCGGGGGAGCGCCATTTACGTCAACATATTGGCCAGTTGTCTCGGCCTGGGGATCAGATGTGCGACGCCGTCGCCGGAGACCATGGCCCTGACGGACGGCACCACACATCTGACTTACGCAGCCCTGCACGACCGGATTGTGCAGGAGGTTGCGGTACTGCGCCGGGATGGCCTCGGGCCGGGCTCGCTCGTCCCGCTGCCCGTGCAGGAACGCACCATCGCCACAGTCGTCTCGCTGCTGGCGATCCTCGCGGCCGGGGCCGCCTTCACCCCTGTGCCAGCCGGCACCGACGGTGATGCGGTGGTCCGCAGGATCGCGTCGGACCCGTCCGCCTGGCCCCCTCACCTCGCTCCGGACGCCGCCCCTGCCTACGTGCTGACCACCTCCGGCAGCACCGGCGCGGCCAAGCACACGGTGGTCACCAGGGAAGGCCTGCGGGGCGTCTTCGGCGGACTGCACGCCCAGTTACGCGGCCTGCTGCCGCCGGGCGCCCGCTGGACCCAACTCCATCCGTTGACCTTCGGTTACAGCATCTGCGAGGTGCTGGGAAGCCTGGCTTTCGGCGGCACCCTCACCCTCGTCGAGCGCGAGGAGCCCGTGACCCTCACGGCCCTGTCCCGCGTCCTCACCGACGAGCCCGGCCCGCACGTGGTCTGCCTGACCCCATCGGAACTGTCGGTCCTCATCAGCGCTGAGCACGCACCGCTCCCCTCACACCTCCTCCTCAGCGGCGAACCAGCGCACCGGGCACCGCTGCGCGAGCTCTTCGCGCGCGCCGGTACCACCCCACCGGTCGTGGTCAACACGTATGCCGCCACCGAGACTTCGGGCCAGGTCACCACCGACCTGGTCACCGCCGACCGGCTCGACGCGGTCTTTGCCGGCTACGTCGGACGCCCACTCCCGGGAGTCGAGGTCCTGCTGCGCGGCCCGGACGGCGGCCCGGTGCCTGCCGGCGACACGGCCACCGAGGGCGAGATCGAGGTCCGGGGCGCCACGGTCTCGGGGGGCTACCTCGACGACGCCGCGCACCGGGAGAAGTTCCTCGCCGCCGGCCCGGTTCGGGCATTCCGTACGGGCGACCGGGGACGCTGGGCCGCCGACGCAGGCCTCGTCGTCACCGGCCGGGCCGAGCGCCGGGTGAAACTTGCTGGACGCTGGACGGCCCTCGATGAGATCGAGCGGAGCCTGACCGAGGACGGACTCGCGGCCGAGGCGGTCGCCGCCGTCGAGGAGTACGCCGTCGACGGTGCCTCGGCCGGCCGCCTCCTGGTCGCCATCGTGCCCGCCGGGGCGGACCGCGCCGAGCTCGCAGTCCGGGTACGGCGCCGCGTGCTGCGACTACTCGGTGGGCCCGTCACCGTACGGACCGTCCTCTGCGAGGAGATCCCCCGCACCACACATGGAAAGACCGACCTGGCGGCGTTGCGACAGGCACCACAGCCGACTGCCACCGGCGCCGGTATCGCCGACACGGTCATGCGTGTGTGGGGCGAACTGCTCGGCACCGGCTTCCCGGCCGACGTCAACCTCTTCGAATGCGGCGTGGACTCGCTCGGTGTGGTCGCCGCAGCGATCCGGCTCACCGAGGCCCTCGGCCGCAAGGTCACGCCGACGTTCCTTTTCGACCACCCCAGGATCACCCTCCAGATCGAAGCCCTGTCCGCTTCCTCTCACCAGGACGCGTCGGCCCGGCCACCAGCAGATCCGCCACGAGCCGACCAGACACCGACACAGGTACCGGTACGTCAAGCAGGCCCCCGGGGCAGCGCCGCCGACCGACGGCGTGCGGCCCGACTCTCGGACGGAGCCCCAGCTCTGCCCGCCCGCGCAGAAGGAGTGACGCAGTGAACTACCGCGATGTCGTGGTCCTCGGGTACGCGTGCCGGCTTCCCGGCGCTTCGGATGTCGCCGCGCTGTGGAAGCTGGTCGCCGAGGGCAAGGACGTGGTGACCCGCGCCGCGACCAATGTGGGTGCCACCGCCGGAGGCCGCGTCCACGCCTACGGACAGATCGACGGCGCCGAGCAGTTCGACGAGGACTTCTTCGGCTACTCACCGAAGGAAGCCGCCGAGATCGACCCCCAGCAGCGCCTGCTGCTGCTGTGCGCAGTGGAAGCACTGGAAGCAGCCGGCGTACGGGCCTTGGCGGGCGGCTACGACATCGGCGTCTGGGCAGCCACCGGACTCAGCTCTTACCTACTGGAGACCTGGGACCCGACGCTCAACGGCACCGAGGGCATGTCGGCGCTGATGGGCGGCGATCCGCACTACGCCGCCACCCGCATCGCGTACAAGCTGGGACTGACCGGACCCGCGATCTCGGTCGGGTCCGCCTGCTCCTCCTCGCTACTGGCGGTTCACTCGGCCGCCCAGGCCATCCGGGCCGGCGAGTGCGACCTGGCCCTGGCCGGTGGCATGGACATCGAGCACCCGCAGCCCATGAGCTACCTCCACCAGGAAGGCGGCATCCTCGCCGCCGACGGTGTCTGCCGTCCCTTCGACCAGAATGCCACCGGCACCGTCTTCGGCTCCGGCGGCGGTCTGGTGCTGCTGGCCGACCGAGAAGTGGCCGAGCGCAACGGCTGGCCCGTCCGGGCCGTGCTGCTCGGCTCGGCGGCCAACAACGACGGCGCGGCCAAGGCATCCTTCACCGCTCCCAAGTCTTCCCGGCAGGCCGACGTGATTCGGCAGGCCCTCGCCGCCGGCGGTGTGGAACCGGGCGAGGTCACCTACGTGGAGTGCCACGGCACCGGCACCTACCTCGGCGACCGCAGCGAACTCGACGCCATGGCCTCGGCCTACGGACCGGAGTCCGGCATCACCCTCGGCTCGGTCAAGGCGAACCTCGGGCACCTGCGCGTGGGTGCGGGCGTGGCCGGCCTCATCAAGGCCTGTGAAATGCTCCGGCACCGCACCCTCCCACCGGTCGCCAACATCGTCGAGCCGTCCGCCACGGCGAGCGAGGCGGGCTTCGTCGTTCCGTCCGTGGCGGCCCCGATGACCGAGCCCGACCGCGCCGTCATCGGCGTCAGCTCCTTCGGCTTCGGCGGGACCAACGTGCACGCCGTCATCGGCGCCGTCCCCTCGGTCGCCCCCGCCGCCGACACGTCGGCCGCCCCGCAGTCGGAGCACCTGGTGCTCCAGGTCTCCGCGGCCAGCCCCGACTCCTGCCTGGCCACCTCCGTACGGCTGGCGGATCACCTCGTCGCTGAGCCAGAGCTGCCGCTCACCGCGCTTGCCGCGACCCTGCGCCGGGGCCGGGACCACAAGTCCTACCGCCTCGCGGTGGTCGCTCCAGACCGGGAGGCCGCGGTCTCCGGCTTGGAAGGCGACTCCGCCTATGCCGTCGAAGGCTGGGCCACCACGGCTGTCACCCCCGTCGTCCTCGTCCCCGGACAGGGCTCCGACCTCGGTCCCCTCGCCCGCGCGCTGTGGGACTGGGAACCGGTGTTCACCGACGCACTGCGCCGGCACTGGTCCGGCCTGGCCGCGCTCCGCCCCGGCACCCCCGACATCGAGACGGCCTTGGCCGGCCGAGACAACCTGTCCCGGGGCCAGCAGCACGCCTGGCATACCGCGGTCGCCCTGGCGGTCATCGAACAGCTGCGCCACCGCGGGCTGCCTGAGGGCCGCTACGCCGGCTACTCCCTCGGCGATTACGCCGCTGCGGTCGCCGCCGGCGCCCTCGACACCGACCGGGCCCTGGCCCTGCTCGTGGACCGGGGAGAGGTACTCGACCACAGCGCCCCGGCCGGCCGGATGCTGGTCGTCCAGGCAGGCCCGGAGCGGGTCGCCGGCATCGCCCCGGACGCTGTCCCGGCCGCCGTGCTCTCCCACGACCGCACGGTCTTCGCCACCGACGCCGGCACCGCCGACGAACTCCGCGACCGCCTCACCGCGGCCGGCCTGGCCTGTCGTGACGCAGGCGTCGACCTTCCGTACCACTCCCCGCTGCTCGCCGAGTCCGCCGCCGCCTTCGGCGAGTCGGCCCGAGCGGCCGCACCCGCCGTAAACGACCGGTGGATCCCCACCCTCGATGCCGGCACGGACCCGGCCGCCTACTGGGCGGAGCACCTCTTCAAGACCGTCGATCTGCGGGCCGTCACCCACGCTGTGGCCGAACTCGCCCACGGGACGCGTCCCGCGCTGGTCGACCTCAGCCCCGACGGCTTTCTCGGACGCGCGGTACGCACGGGCACAGGCGACGTGGTCACCGTCCAGCCCTGCCGGGCCGCTGCTGACATCCGAGCTGCCTATCTGCGCGCGCTCGCCGGACTGTGGACCGCCGGCCTCGAGATGGACCTCAGCCGGCCCGGCGAGACCGGCGCGACGGTCACCCTGCCCTCGCGGGCCTGGGACCTGCACCCCCATCTCAAAGCACGTCCTGAGGGCAGCACTCCCGCAGCGGTCCGCAAGGGCACCCGCCTCGTCGTGCGGGAACGCTCCGTCGACCGCTGGATGTACCACCCCAGTTGGCGCCTGCGCCTGCGCCCCCCGCAGCCCGAGGACGTGGCCGGCCAGCGCTGGCTGGTCTTCGCCGGACGCGACGAGCTCAGCGACCGGATCCTCGAGGACCTGACCGCGCTCGGCGTCGACTGCGTCCGGCTCCGTCCCTTCGAGGGCGTCGTCCCGGGCGACGAGGCATCCCTCAAGTCCGTCCTCGCCGGACTGGACCTGCGCAACCGGCCCGTCCAGCGGGTTGTTCACCTGTGGTGTGTGAACGACCTCACGGACGCCGGAGAGCTCGACGGCCGGCTCGCTGACCTGGAAAAGGAGCTGGCGCACGGCTTCTACACGCTGTTGTTCGGCTTCCAGGCCCTCACCGACCGCCAGGGCGCCGCTCCGGTACGGCTCGACATCGTCGCCCGTGGCGTGCACCCCCTCGACGCCGCCGGCCCGGCGGCGTCCCCGGAGCGGGCCCTGCTCGCCGGCCCCGCGCTGGTGATCCCGCAGGACTTCCCCTTCATCACCGCCCGCTCGATCGACATCAGCGCACTGCCCGAGGACACAGCCGTCACCGAGACGGTGGCAGAACTGCTCGCCCCCGCCGCCGACCAGGCGGTCGCCCTCGCCCCGACCGGGCGCTGGGCCCGCGCCTACGAGCGCGACGTCCTGCCCGAGGTCGAGGAGGGCAAGCTGCCGCTCCGCCTGAAGGAACGTGGCGTCTACCTGATCACCGGCGGACTCGGCGGCATCGGCATGACGCTGGCCGACTACCTCGTCCGCACCTGCCGGGCCCGGCTGGTCCTGACCGGGATGGACGCCGTACCGCCCACGGGCCCCGACGCGTCCCTGCCGACCGACGATCCGGCGCTCGCGGAACGCGCCGAGCGGATCCGCAAGCTCGAGGCGCTCGGCGGCGAAGTATTCGCCGTACGCTGCGACGCGGCCGACCGGGAACAGACCACCGTCCTGTTCGAGGAGATCGACCGCCGCTTCGGTGGCCTCGACGGAGTCGTCCACGCGGCGGGTGTCTTCGAGACCCGCCGCGCCTTCACCAGCCTCGCCGAGACGGGCTGGGAGGACTGTGAGCGGCGCCTGCGGCCCAAGGTCCAGGGCACCCTGGTGCTGGCCGAGTTCCTGCGAGGCCGACGCCTGGACTTCGTCCTCATGCAGTCCTCGCTCTCCTCCCACCTGGGTGGCCTCGGCTTCTACGCCTACACGGCGGGCAACGCGTACATGGACGCCTTCGCAGAACGGCACCGTGGCGACGACATCCCGTGGATGACGGTCAACTGGGACGGCTGGATCTTCCGCGAACGCGACGACGACGCTCCGCATGAGTCGGTGGTCTCGCCCTCCTTCGCCTCTCCCGACTTCGGTGTGGTCGCCGAGATCGCGATCCGGCCGAGCGAGGGTGCCGACATCTACGGGCGCTTGATGAACATGGCCCGGCCCCACCAGGTCCTCGTGTCCACTGCCGACTTCGACGCCCGCATGGACCAGTGGGTTCGCGGCACCCAAGTCGGCCCCTCGGCGACCTCGGCCGCCGAGCGCACCGACATCTCCTGGGCCGACCCGGTAGCGGCACACGTCGCCGGTGTGTGGGCCGACCTGCTGGGCGTCGACGACCTCCAACCGGACTCCAACTTCTTTGCGCTCGGCGGCGATTCACTGCTCGGTGTCTCGCTTGCCCACCGGCTCAGCCAGGAGTTCGGCACCGTGATCAGCGCCATCACTCTCTTCGAGAACCCCACCATCGCGCAGATGGCGAAAGAGATCACCCGAGCCACCACGCAGGGCCAAGGCCACCAGGAGGAAGCGTGACCGACCACTTCACCCACCCGGACACCCGCGCCGAGGACTCCGGCCCGCTCCGCCACCCCTCGGCCGGGTTCACCGTCACCAAGCTCTTCGACGACCTGCCCTGCACCCACCGCTCCTGGGCCCACGACGGCAAGTGCGCCTTCCTGCACGGCTACGAGCGGAGCTTCGAGATCGAGTTCGGCTGCACCGAACTCGAGCCCAAGACGGGCTTCGTCGTCGACTTCGGCGACCTGAAGGAGGTCCGGGCGCTGCTCCAGCGGCAGTTCGACCACACCACGCTGATCGCCGCCGACGATCCCTACCGGGACCTGTTCGAGGAACTCGGTCGCTCCGGTGTCATCGACCTGCGGATCATGGATCACACGGGCATGGAAGGAGCTGCCGCGTGGGTCCATGACCAGGTCAACCGCTTGGTCCACAACCGCACCGTGGGCCGGGTGTGCGTACTGCGCGTCGTCGCCCGCGAATCACGCAAGAACGCGGTCGTCTTCCGCGCAGACGTCCGGGAACCGAGATGACCGCCATGGACGGAGAGACCGGGGAGAGCGGCGCGGTCCGGCTGCTCACCGAGGTCGTACCGCGGGCAGGCGGAACTCCCTGGCTGCTGCTGCCCGGCTGGCAGCAGTCCGCCGCGCACTGGACGCCGCTCGCCCGCTGGCTGTCCGGCGCGGGGATCACCCTGTACGCGGCCGACATGGCCACGGCCGCAGCCGGCTGCACCGCCCCCCGCGGCAGCCTGGCCCGCACCGAGGAACTCGTCGACCGCCTGCTCGGGGAACCGGTGACCGGCCGCGCGGCTGTCGCCGTGGGCCACTCCGCGGGAGCCCCGCTCGCGGGGCTCCTCGCAGCGGCCCTGACCAGTCTGCGTGGCGTGGTCCTCGTCGAGCCTGTGGCCGCGCAGTTCGGCGCCGCTCCGCCGCGTCCCCCCACTCCCGGTATGCCCGGGGCCCCCGGCGGGCCCCGGACCCTGCGCGACCAGTACCCGATGGCGGCCGCGTCGACGCTGCGCAGCATCGACGCCGCAGCCCGCCGGCTGTCCCGCACCGAGCCGGGCCCCCCGCCGCCGGCCGCCGCCGACGACCGGCGGGCGGCCCGGGCAGGCAGGGCCCTGGCCGCAGCCCGCGTACCCGTACTGGTGGTACGCGGGCAAGCGTCCGCGCTGCTGTCCGCCGAGGACGCCCGCACCCTCGCCGCCCTGCCGCCTTCCGGGCGGTGCGTCACCCTCCTGGACGCCGGCCACTCACCCCACATCGATCGGCCCCGGGACACCGCAGCGCAGTTGACCGCTTTCGCCGCCGAACTGTCCGGCCCCAGCCCGAGTTACGCAGGAGCATCCCGTGAGTGACCACATGGACGTACTGGCCGCACGGCTGGTGAGCAGCCGGGACACGGAGGTATGCACCCGCGGCATTGTGGACCTCGCCCGGATCGAGGACGCCGTACGGGACATCCTGGTCGCGGTGGGCGAGGACCCTGACCGCCAGGGCCTGAAGGAGACCCCCCGGCGGGTGGCCCACGCCTACGCGGAGCTGTTCGCGGGACTGCGGGTGGAGCCCGCCGACGTCCTCGGCACCACCTTCGAAGAGGGCCACCGCGAAATGGTCATGGTGTGCGACATCGAGGTGCAGTCCTTCTGCGAGCACCACCTCCTGCCCTTCATCGGACGCGCCCACGTCGGATACCTGCCGGGACCGAGCGGCTGCGTGGTGGGCCTGTCCAAGCTCGCCCGGCTCGTGGAGATCTACGCCCGCAGGCCGCAGGTTCAGGAGCGGCTGACCGCCCAGATCGCCGACTGCCTGTACGCGGCGCTCGACGCCACCGGGGTCATCGTCCTGATCGAGGCCGAACACACCTGCATGACCATGCGCGGCGTGCGTAAGGCCGGAAGCCGGACCGCCACCTCGGCCCTCCGGGGGGCCTTCGAAAGTGATCCCCGCTCGCGCGATCACGCCATGGAACTGCTGCGCCGCACCGCAGCCTGACAGGAGATGCCATGCTCGCCCCGCATCCCCCCGCACCGGCCGGGGAGACCCCACCGGGCCGGCCCGGCCCCCCGGTCGCCACCACGCCCTGGGGGCTGATCGCCCGGATCCTGCAGCCCGCGGCTGCGCGCCTGACCCTGGCCGTCGTCGCCCTGGGGGCGGCAGCGGTCGTCCACATGCTGCTGCCCTGGTTCCTCGGGCGGGTCGTCGACGAGGGGCTGGTCGCCCACGACCGCGAAGCCCTGGTCACCTGGTCCCTCGGCATGTTCGCGGTCGCCCTGATCAATCCACTCTGTTACGTCATCGGCTATCGGCAGATGGCCCTGGCCGACGCCGAAGCCCAGTGGCGGACCTCCGACCGCCTCACCTCGCGGCTGTGCGAACAGGCTGGCCGGGGCGGGCAGCGGGTCGCGGCCAGCGACATCGTCAACCTGGTCACCGGCGACAACCAGTCCACCGCGTCGATGGCCGACACCATCGGTCATGGCGCCATGAATCTCATCGCCTTCACCGTCGGCACTGTCATGGTCTGGCGGATCCACCCCTGGCTCGGCGTCACTCTCGCCCTGGGCGTGGTCGCCACTACGTTGGTTGCCGGCCCCCTGCTCGGTCGGCTCCAGCGACGGCAGAGCACCTACCGCGACGAACTGGCGGACCTCGCCGGCCAGGCCGCCGACGTGACGGCTGGCCTGCGCGTGCTGCGCGGCATCGGCGGTGAGCAAATTTTCCTGCGGCGCTACCGCCGCCAGTCGCAGCAACTGCGCGACTCCGCCTACCGCATGAGTGACTCAAGCTCGTGGATCCAAGCGCTGCAGCAGGCCGTGCCGCTCGTCTACCTGGCCGCCGTCACCTGGCTCGGTGCCCGTCTGGCCCTCGCGGGGGACATCAGCGTCGGAGAGCTGAGCGCTGCCTTCGGCTACGCCACCGGGCTGATCATGTACTCAGGTTCCCTCCTCGGCAACGCCCACTCCGTGGTCGCCGCGCGCGTCGGCGCCGGCCGGCTACTCGCGGCGCTCGCCGCCGACGACGACGGCCTCCGGGGCGGTGGGGCACCAGCCCCACAGGGGGACCTGCACGACACCTGTACGGGTCTGGTGGCCCCTGCCGGGAAACTCACCGTCGTCGTGTCCGAGCACAGCGCCCGGGCCGCTGCTGCGCTGCGCAGGCTCTCGGGCTACGACGGTCCGGCCCCCGACGTCACCTGGGGTGGGCAGCCGCTGACCGGTACCGCACCTCAGGAGCTCCGTGCGAAGGCCCTGCTGCTCGCCGACGACGACTATCTGTTCGCCGGCACCCTCCGCGAGGTGCTTGGCGCCCCGGACGACGAGACGGCGCTGGCCGCCCTGCACACCGCCTGCGCCGAAGACCTCCTGACCGCGCTCGGTGGCACCCTCGACGGCGCGGTCTCCGAGCGCGGCCGCAACCTTTCCGGTGGCCAGCGCCAACGGCTGGCGCTGGCCCGGGCACTGGCCGCTCGGCACCCCGTCCTGCTGGCCGTGGAACCCACCTCGGCGGTCGACGCCACCACGGAGTCGCGGGTCACCGAGCGCGTCGCGACGGCCCGCCGGGGCAGCACCACCGTCGTGGCCAGCGCCTCCCCGCTGTGGCTGGCCAGGGCCGATCACGTGGTACGGCTCACGAGCGCCGACGGCGCCGGGACTGTTGAGGCCAGGTCCGCGGGGTCCGGGGAGTCCGCGGGGTCAGTCGCCGTCCGTACGAGGAAGGGAGCGCGGTGAGCGCCACGGAATCCCTCCAGCTGCCGGTCGCCACGCCGCGTGAGGTCCGACGTGCCATCTACCATCTGATCAGGGGCGAAAAGGGCACGGTAGCCCTGGTGTTCCTGCTGCGGCTGGCTGCGGCGGCGGCGAGCGCCGCGCTTCCGGTGATGCTCGGCGGAGTCGTCGACGGCGTCGACGGCGGCTGGGACACCGGCCGGGTGGACACGGTCTGCCTCGCCTTGTTCGGCTGCGTCGCCGCGCAGATGACACTGACCCGGGTCGGCCGGCGCCTCGGCCACCGCTTCGGCGACCGCTCCGCCGCCCGGATCAGGGAGCAGGCTCTTGAACGGGTCCTGCGCCTGCCGATGCGCACCGTCGAGCGCGCCGGCACCGGAGACCTGTCCACCCGGACCACTGGTGACGTCGACACCGTCGCCGGGTTGCTCCGCTCCACCGGACCCGAAGTGGCTGCGGCTGTCATCGAGGTGCTGGTCATTGTCGGGGCGGCCTTCCTCGTCGACCCACTGCTGGCCCTGCTGCTGGCCGTCGTCCTGCCTCCGCTGCTGCTCGCGGCGCGCGGTTACATCCGCCAGGCCCGGCCCGCCTTCCTCTCGGAGCGCGCGGCGCTGAGCGACCTCACTGAAGCCCTGACTGCCTCGGCTGTCGGCGCCCGGACCGTGGCCGCCCACGGGCTCCAGGCCCGGCGGTCAGCCGTCGGACGACACCTGGGTGGTGAGCGGTACCTGAGGCAGCGGCGGATCATCCGGCTGCAGAGCTGGTTTCTGCCGGTCCTGGACCTCACCTACACCCTCCCGGTCTCGGCGGTCCTCTGTGTGGGCGGACTCGCGGCCCTCGACGGCTGGGCGAGCACGGGAGCGGTCGTCGCCTGCGCGATGCTTGCCTACCGGCTGTCCGGCCCGCTGGACCGGATCATGTACTCGCTCACCGAGTTTCAGGAGGCCGCCGCGGCCCTGGCGCGCGTGGAGGGCATCGGTGCCGTCGAGCCGGAAGCCCGACCGGCGCAGGCGGCGGGCAGCGATGTGGCCCTCCAAGAGGTCACTTTCGGCTACGACGCTGGGCCCGACGTCCTCCACGGCGTCGACCTGCGCGTCAAGCCCGGTGAACACCTCGCGCTCGTCGGCCCGTCCGGAGCCGGCAAGTCCAGCGTGGCCTGGCTCATCGCCGGCATCGAGCGCCCCCGTGGCGGACTCGCCTCGCTCGGGGGCGTGCCCAGTGCGGACATCGCGCTCGAAGAGCTCCGCCACAAGGTCGTCCTCGTCACCCAGGAGCACCACGTCTTCGCCACCAGCCTGCGCGACAATCTCGCGCTCGCCCGGGACAAGGCCGACGACGCGGCCCTGTTGGACGCCCTGCGGCAGGTGGGCGCCACCTGGTTGCAGGACCTGCCAGACGGCCTCGACACCGTCCTGGGCGACGACTGCCATCCGCTCACCCTCGCCCAGACGCAGCAACTGGCGCTGGCCCGGGTGCTCCTCGCGGACCCCGACGTGGTCATCCTTGACGAGGCCACCATCGGGCTCGACCCCCGCTC
Organism: Streptomyces sp. NPDC047049; assembly: GCF_040643995.1. Lineage (NCBI taxonomy): Bacteria > Bacillati > Actinomycetota > Actinomycetes > Kitasatosporales > Streptomycetaceae > Streptomyces > Streptomyces sp. NPDC047049. Next base: position 103,535 of record NZ_JBEYVM010000017.1, read on the forward strand.
CGCCGGGGAGGTGGAGGCGGCCGTGGCTGCGGCCCTGACCGGGCGGACCCTCATCACCATTACCCACCAGCTGCAGGCGGCCGCAGCAGCCGACCGCATCGCGTTGATCGAGGAGGGACGCGTCGCCGAACTCGGCACCCACACCGAACTCGTCGAGTCTCGGGGCACCTATGCGGGGCTGTGGGAGGCATGGAGCAGCGGTCGTGTCTGAACACGAAGGAGTCACGCAGTGATCGTCTCTACCACCGAGTTCCTGAGAAGGAACAACGGACATACGGTGCTCCCGGAAACCAGGCCCTACCGCTTCAATCAGGCGCGCCCGCCGGGGGACGTGGCCGATGACACGCCGGACCCGCTGGACCGGATCCACGCGCTCGGCTTCGCCGGCCACGCCCGGGCAGCGGCCGAGCTCGCCGGGGAGAAGGCAGCCGCTACCTGGGGACCGGGGCATGGGAACCCCGGGGCCGGCCCCGGCACTGCCATGACCGCCTTCCGCCTTGAACAGGCAGCGGCGTACTGGCTGGGCGTAGCCGGCGAGGCCCAGCTGGCCATCGGGCGCCTCGAGGCCCTGGCGGAGACCCATCTCAGGTACTGCCGCGACGGGAGCGGTGCGCCCGGCTACCGGGAGTTGCTCGAAGCCCGGAACGACCTCGCGTACTGGCGCGGCACGTCCGGCGACCCAGACGGTGCCCTGGAATTGTTCGAAGAACTCCTCGCCGATGCGGTCACCGTGTTCGACCGGCATGACAGCCACGTGCTGGCCGCCCGGAACAACACGGCGTACTGGCGTGCTGTCAACGGCGATATCAAGCGGGCCCTGGTGGAGTACCGCCGACTCCAGACGGACAGCGAACGCATCCTCGGCGCGGCCCACAGGGACACGCTGATGGTGCGGAACAACCTCGCCTTCTGGCACGGCGAGTCCGGCGACGCGGGCGGCGCCCTGGAACGGTTCGAGCAACTGCTGCCCGACGTCTTGCGACTCATGGAACCAGACGACTTCTATGTGCTGTCGGCCCGCAACAATGTGGCGTACTGGCGCGGATTCAACCGCGATGCGCGGGGCGCCCTGGAGCAGTACCGAATGTTGCTCGATGACTGTCGGCGCACCCTCGGGGACCGGGATTACCACACGCTGTCCGCCCGGCTGCAACTCGGGTTGTGGAGCGGGGTCGCCGGGGATCTCGACGAGGCGATTGCCGCGCTGGGTGAATTGCTGCCCGCCGTGGAGAAGGAACTGGGCGGCTCCCACGAGCTGAGCTTCTCGGTCCGGCACCAGCTGGCCCGCTGGCACGGCGCCCGCGGCGACGCCCACGAGGCCGTCGCGATCCTCGGTCCCCTCGTCACCGAGCAGCAGCGGGTGCTCGGCGCGCAGGATTACCGCACGCTGGCTTCCCAGGGGCTGCTGAGCCGCTACTCGAGCTGATCCCCCTCGCTCACCTGGCCAGGGCCGGGTCGTCGCACCACCGCGACGGCGCGGCCCGCCGCCGTTTCCGTACGTGCCGCCCAGTGCCTACAACGACGAGCGGTGCGCACAGTTGGATGCCGCGCGCACCGTCGGCAGGGCTGCAGGCGCTCACCACCAGCACGCCACCACCGACCAGCGCAAGAGCGGTGCCCGGCCGGATTACCAAGGCAGCTGTCCCAGTACCAATGGCAAGGGTGTCCGGCCGCCCGGGCGCCGACGCCACTCCGTGCGTCGCGAGGCGGAGGCAGTGGCAGCGCCGGTCAGCGGATCTCGCTCGTCGTCCGGCGGTAGGTGGAGCGCCGGTCGTCGATCTCGGCCCAGCGGTCGCCGTAGACGTTCTCGGTGATGCCCGGCTCCCGCAGGAAGTCGTGCGGGAAGCCCAGCGGTACCGCGCTGCACCGGTCGAGCCGCGCCTGCGCGTCGGCGTCGAGCGTGACCTCCACCGCGGCGAGGTTGTCGAGCAGCTGGCTCTCCTTGGTGGCGGCGATGATCGGGATGATGTTGCCGGGCCGGCCGCGCAGCCACGCCAGCGCCACCTGCGCCGGGCTCCAGCCGCCCTGCTCGGCGATCTCCAGCACCGCGGTGACGGTCTCCTCGGTGTGGTGGTCCGACCGGTCCGCCTCGCCGACGGCATGCAGCCGGCCCTTCTCCCCGCGGCGGTACTTACCGGTGAGCCGGCCGGCCGCGAGCGGCGCCCAGGCCAGTACGGCCAGGTCGAAGGCGCGGGCCTGCGGCAGCAGTTCGCGCTCCGGCGTCCGCTCCAGCAGGTTGTAGCGCAGCTGCGAGCCGGCGAACGCGGTCCAGCCGCGCAGCTCGGCGAGGGTGTTCGCCTGCGCGATCTCCCAGGCGGGCCAGTCGGAGACGCCGAGGTAGAGCACCTTTCCCGAGCGCACCAGGTCGTCGAGCGCCCGCATCACCTCCTCCACGGGCGTGAAGTTGTCCCGTGCGTGCACCCACAGCACATCGAGATGGTCGGTGCGCATGCGCTCCAGGCTCTCCTCCACCGACCGGACCAGGTTCTTGCGGTGGTTGCCCGCCGCGTTCACATCGCCCTTGCGGGTCGCGCAGGTGTATTTGCTCGCCAGCACGAAGCGGTCCCGGCGGCCTTCGAGCAGTTCCCCCAGGATCCGCTCCGAGGTGCCGTCGGTGTAGTTGTTGGCGGTGTCGACGAAGTTGCCGCCGGCCTCGGCGTAGGCGTCCAGGATCCGGCGGCTGGTGTCCTTGGCGGCGCCCCAGCCCCAGTCCTCGCCGATGGTCATCGCCCCCAGGCTCAGCTCGCTCACCCGCAGGCCGGTCCTGCCGAACAGTGTGTAGCGCACGTGGTTCCCTTCGATCAGCGCAGCTCTCCGGTAGTGCGTTCACGCTAGGAGCTGGAGCGCCCTCCAACGCAAGGCGCGGCCGGGCGTGGGGGTCCGGTTCCGGCCTCTTCGGCGGCGTGGACCGGGCGGGCGAGCGAGCGGGCGAGCGGGCCCTGCCGGTGTGCCCTGGGGAGACGTCCCCGAGGAACACCCCCTACGGAGCCATGTCCTGGGGAACATCCTTTACGGAGACACCCCCGGGAACCCATGCCCTAGGGTGGGCCGGGCAATGGTTCGCCCTGTCCGCCAGGCAGGCGCGTCGTAAGAGGGAACCCGGTGGAAGTCCGGGACTGCCCCGCAGCGGTGAGTGGGAACGACCGCCGTCATACGCACTGGGCCCGGCCGGGTCTGGGAAGCGACGGCCAGTAGATGTCCGCCTTGGTGGATGTGCCCGCGAGTCCGAAGACCTGCCAGTGCCCCCGTGCGACCGGTGCGCGGGGAGATCTCGGTGACCTCGAGGGCGGGTCGGCGGACATCAGACGGGTACGTCCGGCTTGTTGGCGCCGGGGCCCGTCCGGATCGCCGTCCCTTCGCGTCCTCGACCCGTCCCGTGGTCCATGGAGACATACTCGCGAAGGAGAGTTCCGTGACCAGCACGTCCGCAGCCGCGGCAGCACGCGCCACCGTGCACGGCTACCCCCGTCAGGGGCCGAACCGTGAACTGAAGAAGGCCATCGAGGGCTACTGGAAGGGCCGCGTCGGCGCCGACGCCCTGCGCGCCACCGCCGCCGGACTGCGCCGCGGCAATTGGCGGCAGCTCGCCGAGGCCGGTGTCCACGAGGTGCCGACCGGCGACTTCTCGTACTACGACCATGTGCTGGACACCAGCGTCATGGTCGGCGCCGTCCCGGACCGCCACCGCGCCGCCGTCGCCGACGACGCCCTCGACGGCTACTTCGCGATGGCCCGCGGCACACAGGAGGTGGCGCCGCTGGAGATGACCAAGTGGTTCGACACCAACTACCACTACCTGGTACCGGAGTTGGGGCCGGACACGGTCTTCGCCGCGGACTCCGCCAAGCAGGTCGCCGAGCTGACCGAGGCGCTGGGTCTCGGTCTGACCGCTCGTCCGGTCCTCGTCGGGCCGGTCACCTATCTGCTGCTGGCCAAGCCCGCGCCCGGTGTGGCGCCCGGTTTTGATCCGCTGACGCTGCTCGACCGGCTGCTGCCCGTCTACGCCGAGGTCCTTGCCGATCTGCGGGCGGCCGGCGCCAAGTGGGTGCAGCTGGACGAACCGGCGCTGGTGCAGGACCGCTCCCCCGCCGAGCTGAACGCCACGGCCCGCGCCTACCGCGACCTCGGCTCCCTCGTCGACCGTCCCCAGCTGCTGGTCGCCTCGTACTTCGACCGGCTGGGCGAGGCGCTGCCGGTACTGGCGAAGGCGCCCGTCGAGGGGCTGGCGCTGGACTTCACCGGCGCCGCGGCCGGCAACCTCGGGGAGCTGGCGGCGGTCGGCGGACTGCCCGGCAAGCGGCTGGTCGCCGGTGTCGTCGACGGCCGCAATGTGTGGATCAACGACCTCGGGAAGTCGCTGGCCACGGTGGGCACGCTCCTCGGCCTGGCCGAGCGGGTCGATGTGTCGACCTCCTGCTCCCTGCTGCACGTCCCGCTGGACGCCGCCGCCGAGCGCGATATCGACCCGCAGATCGCCCGCTGGCTGGCCTTCGCCCGACAGAAGACGGCGGAGGTCGTGACGCTGGCGCGCGGTCTGGCCCGGGGCACCGGCGCCATCGCCGCCGAACTCGCCGCCAACCGCGCCGGCCTGGCCTCCCGTACGCGTTCCGCCCTCACCCACGACCCGGCCGTGCGCGCCCGCGCCGCGGCCGTCACCGATGCCGACGGCCGCCGTTCGCAGGCGTACGCCGAGCGGAGTGCCGCCCAGCGCGCCCACCTCGGGCTGCCGCCGCTGCCGACCACCACCATCGGCTCGTTCCCGCAGACCGCCGAACTGCGCACGGCCCGCGCCGACCTGCGGGCCGGGCGGATCGGCACCGCGGGCTACGAGGAGCGCATCGCGGCCGAGATCCGCGAGGTTCTGGCCTTCCAGGAGAAGGCCGGCCTCGATGTCCTGGTGCACGGAGAGCCGGAGCGCAACGACATGGTGCAGTACTTCGCCGAACAGCTCACCGGCTACCTCGCCACCCGGCACGGCTGGGTGCAGTCCTACGGCACCCGCTACGTCCGCCCGCCGGTCCTGGCCGGGGACATCTCCCGGCCGGAGCCGATGACGGTCCGCTGGACGACTTACGCCCAGTCGCTCACCGACCGGCCCGTCAAGGGCATGCTCACCGGCCCGGTCACCATGCTCGCCTGGTCCTTCGTCCGCGACGACCAGCCGCTGGGCGAGACCGCCCGGCAGGTGGCCCTCGCCCTGCGCGACGAGGTGCGTGACCTGGAGGCGGCGGGAACGTCGGTCATCCAGGTCGACGAGCCCGCACTGCGCGAAACCCTGCCCCTGCGCGCCGCCGGCCAGTCCGCGTACCTGGACTGGGCCACCGAGGCGTTCCGCCTCACCACCGGCGGGGTCCGTCCGGACACCCAGATCCACACGCACATGTGCTACGCGGAGTTCGGCGACATCCTGCGCGCCATCGACGATCTCGACGCCGATGTCATCAGTCTGGAGGCGGCCCGCTCCCATATGCAGGTCGCCGGGGAGCTCGCCACGGCGGGATATCCGCGCGAGGTGGGACCCGGTGTCCATGACATCCACTCGCCGCGCGTACCGGGCGTGGACGAGACAATGTCCTTGCTGCGCAAGGGACTTGAGGCCATTCCGGCCGAACGGCTGTGGGTCAACCCGGACTGCGGTCTGAAGACCCGCGGCTGGCCCGAGGTGCGGGCCGCACTGGAGAACCTGGTCGCGGCGGCCCGCAGGACCCGCGACGCACTGCCCGGCACGGCCTCCTGAGCCTGCGGGCCGGGGGCCGGCGCCCGCAGGACCCGGCCCCCGGCCCGGAGCAGGGGGATCCGGCCAACTTGGCCGGATCCCCGGCTACTCCCGGCCACCGGCCCCCGGTTCCGCGCCGTACCGCACGGCCCCGCACCGCGGCCCCGGCCTGCTTGATCAACACCGTTTCCCGTGCTGCCCGTACGCCGTTGTGCCCCGCAACCATCACCCCGGGGAGTTTGAAGGGAACAAGACGCCTGATGGCATGAAAATCCATACGAAAGGCCGCTGCGGAGCAAGGTGTTCGCTACGTTCCCCTTGCGCCGCACTCCTCCCCGTCACCGTGCGGCGCACCACGTCCGCAGCACCCCACGAAGCACGGGAAAGAGGCCTGTCATGCAACGCGTCCTCAGCCGGTTTCTGCTGGTCCTCAGCCTGCTCACGGCCCTGCTCGGCGGGTTGACCGCCGGCGCCGCCTCCGCCGCCGACACCGTCCCCTACCACATCTTCAACAATGCGACCGGCGGCAGCCTGCTGCCCTACGGCTACGGCAGCGACTCCTCCGACGGCATCCTCATGTACGTCTGGAACCCCGGCCTCACGGCCGGCGGTGACGAGTGGACCTTCGAGGACGTCGGCGGGTCCTACCTCATCCGGAACACCAGGACCGGCAAGTGCCTGAAGCCGGGCGGACCGTGGTACGGCAAGACGTATGTGACCCAGGGGGCGTGCAACACCAGCCTTGAGTTCCAGTGGGGGCTTCAGGTGCGGGGCTCCGACGGCGCGTACAAGATCACCTCGCGCTCCTCGCACCAGGTGATGACGCCGTACTACGGCACTGCGCTCGGCGAGGTCGTGGTGCTCGAACCCGACAGCGGCGTCACGAAGAACTGGTGGTCCATCACCCCGGTCTGACGACGGCGACAGCGGAGAACGGGGCACCTGCCACGTGCGGCAGGTGCCCCGTTCTCCATGGCGGACGGCGGACGAGGCCGCTCAGCCGGTGAGGATCGCCGGGTCGCTCACGCCCGGCTCACCGTTCTCCACATGGCCGGCGAACCGGCGCAGGAAGGTGCCGTCGGTGTCGGCGGTGACCGACAGGTCGTACCAGCGCTTGCTGGCGCGCAGGTCCACCGGCTTCTTGACGGTGGCCCCCGCACGGACGGTGTAGGTCTCACTCGCCCCGCCGTAGGCGTGGGTGACGGTGAGGTGGCAGGCGGTGCGGCCGTGGTTGGTCAGGGTGAGTTCGACGCGTCCGGCGGTCGCGTCGTGGCGGGCGGTCACCTCGGGGCCGGCCTTCTTGCCGTCACCCTTGAAGGTGCGCAGGAAGCCGTTCGGGCCGTACACCGTCAGGTCGTAAGTGCCCTTGGAGTACTCGGTGTTCCAGGTGTCGGAGATCTTCTTGCCGGCCTCCGTGGTGTACGTCCAGGGGCCGTCGGTGCGGTTGCCCCCGGTGACGGTGAAGCAGGCACCTGCCTTGTCGCCGCCGCTGAAGGTGAGGGTGTAGCGCCCGGTGGAGGGGGCGGCCTTCCCGTCGACGAGCGGCGCGTACGGCAGCGGACGCGACGGCCGGGAGCCCGGCTCCTGCTTGGGCAGGACGGGGTTGGCCGGCGGCTTCGGCACATAGCTGTCGTGCCGCTCGTTGTCCGGCGGCCGGAAGCCGTCGGTGGCCGGGAGCGCGGCCGGCTTGGTGTTCTCCAGACCGAAGTCGAAGGCCGAGGTCAGGTCGCCGCAGATGGCCCGCCGCCACGGCGAGATGTTGGGCTCGTGCACCCCGAAGCGGCGCTCCAGGAAGCGGATGATCGAGGTGTGGTCGAAGACCTCGGAGCAGACATAGCCGCCGGTGCTCCAGGGGGAGACCACGATCATCGGGACGCGCTGGCCGAGGCCGTAGGGGCCCGCGGCGTACTTGGCGTTGCCGCCGAAGTAGTCGAGCGAGGTGTCCACGGTCGACTTGCCCTGGTCGGCGGAGGCCGGCGGGAAGGGCGGGAGGACGTGGTCGAAGTAACCGTCGTTCTCGTCGTACGTGATGAGCAGGGCGGTCTTGCTCCACACCTCGGGGTTGGAGGTGAGCGCGTCCAGCACCTGCGAGACGTACCAGGCACCGTAGTTGGCGGGCCAGTTGGGGTGCTCGGAGAAGGCCTCGGGGGCGGCCACCCAGGAGACCTGGGGGAGCTTGCCGGCCTTCACATCGGCCTTGAGCCGGTCGAAGTAGCCGTCGCCCTGCTTGGCGTTGGTGCCGGTGCGGGCCTTGTCGTAGAGCGGGTCGCCGGGCTTGGCGTTGCGGTACTGGTTGAAGAAGAGCAGCGAGTTGTCGCCGTAGTTGCCGCGGTAGGCGTCCTCGATCCAGCCCCACTTGCCGTCGGCGTCCAGGCCGTCACCGATGTCCTGGTAGAACTTCCAGGAGATCCCGGCCTTCTCCAGCCGCTCCGGGTACGTCGTCCAGCTGTAGCCCTCCTCCTCGTTGCCGAGGACGGGGCCGCCGCCCGAACCGTCGTTGCCGACGTGTCCCGTGTACATGTAGTAGCGGTTGGGGTCGGTCGCCCCGATGAACGAGCAGTGGTACGAGTCGCAGATGGTGAACGCGTCGGCGAGCGCGTAGTGGAACGGGATGTCCTTGCGCGTCAGGTGGGCCATCGTCCCGGCGGTCTTGGCGGCTATCCAGTTGTCGTACTTGCCGTCGTTGCGGGCCTTGTGGCCGCCCGCCCACTCGTGGTCGAGGCCCTCGATGAACTGCATGCCGAGGTTCTCGGCGTCCGGGTGGTAGGGCAGGACCTCCGAGGAGCCGTCGGGCTGGTGCCAGACGGACTTCCCGTTGTCCAGGATGAGCGGGCGCGGGTCGCCGAAGCCGCGTACGCCCTTCATCGAGCCGAAGTAGTGGTCGAAGGAACGGTTCTCCTGCATCAGGACGACAACATGCTCGATGTCCTTGATGGAGCCGGAGCGCCGCGTGGCGGGGATGGCCGCCGCACGGGCGATGCTGCTCGACAGGGCCGAGACGCCCGCGGTGGCGCCGGCTATCTGGAGGAAACGGCGCCGATTCAGTTCAGCCATGACTTTGGGGACCTCATGTCGTGTGTGTGGGGGGGCGTTCGCAATATGGGGATCGATGCTGTGCGGTGGTACCGGGAGCTGTGAGGAAACCGGGTCAGCAGAGTGTTCCAAGAGGAACGGCGCCCGGGGAAGGGGGGGTGTCCCAGGTGTGACACATCGCCGTACGCGCGACGAACTCCCTGGTCGTGCGGGGCGGGCCGGCATTCCGGAGGAATGCGGGCACGGCGGCGCGAGGGGCGTGCGGCGCCCGGGGCACGGCGGCGCGAGAGAGGGGCAGGCGCGGCGGCGCGAAGGGCGTGCGGCGCCCGGGGCACGGCGGCGCGAGAGAGGGGCAGGCGCGGCCGCACGTCCGCCGGGCGGTTTCACGGCGGGGCAACCCGGGGCAGGGCAAGCCGGGGCAGGGCAACAGGGGGCGGTCAGGGCCCGGAGCCGGGTGATTCCTCAACTGCCGTGTCGGCAGGAGTGCGGGGCGGGTGTGCGCGCAGCAGCCGCGGCCGCGCGCGGAGTCGTGGCCGCGCAACAGTCGTGGCCGCGCGCAGGTCCGTATCCGCGCACACACCGCGCCTGGGCGACGGCGTCTCCCGGGCGGCGGGGCGCGCGCCCGTAAGAGGCCCGGCGGACGGCTGCCGGCCCGCTCGCGAGGCGTGACGGAGGTCGGCGTCAGCGCCTCGTCGGCGGGCCGGTGGCGGGCCGGGCTAGGGGGTGCGTCAGACGACCAGCACCCCGGACGACGACGCGGGGGCGGCCGCGGCGGCGGCCGCGGGTGCCGCCTCGGGTGCGGCCTCGGGTGCGGGCTCGGCGAGCGGTTCGGCCGGTACGGCCGGAGGCACCGCCGGCTGACCCTTCGCGTCGGGCACGCTGCGCAGCGGAGTGCGGCTGGTCAGCCGGGACTTGCGGGTCGCCTCGACCCGGCGGGTGAACCAGATGACCTTGCCGTCCGGTGTGCCACAGGTGCCCCAACTGTCACTGAGCGCCGCCACGGTGGCGAGCCCGCCGCCGGCCGCGGAGCGCAGTTTCGGCAGCCGCGGGCCCTCGTCGGCGACGGACGCGGTGAGGTGGCGGCCGCTCCAGCGGAGTTCGACGACGCACCGGGCGTCCGGGCCGATATGGCGATGGACATTGGTCAGGAGTTCCGCCACTCCCCGGCACACGGGCGGGATATGCAGTTCGAGATCCCAGTACCGCAGGTGCGCGGCGAGGATCCGCCGGATCTGCGGCACGCGCTCCGCCGAAGCATGCAGTTCGACCGTGTAGTGCCGGTCGCCGGGAAGTGTCATGTCGTGGCTCCTCACCGCGAGGCTCACGCCCTTCACCTCGTTGGACCAACGAACCCCGAAACACGAAGAGTGAGCATTTATCACGTATGGGTCATTTGTCATGGTGACCCCGCGGGGCGGGTTCCGCAACAGATCATGGACCGCAGGAGCCCCCTGGACACGGCCCCGTGCCGGCTGGTCCGCAGCCGGTCAGGACCTGTCCGGGGTGTGCCCCGCTCCCCCTAACGGGTCTCCAGCCGGAGCTCGACTTCCTTCTCCTGGTCACCGGCGGCCGTACCGAGGACGTGGACCGTGAACGCGGACTCCAGGCCCTTGCACAGCTCGTCGACGGCCCAGTAGCCGCCTTGCAGGCTGACCAGGACGGGGGCGGTCAGCCGGCGGGGCTCGGCCGCGGACTTGCGGTCACTCACGTCGAAGGTCGAGGTCCACACGGTCGAGCCCGCCCCGGCGACCTCCTCGGGTACGTCGTCCGCGGCCCGGTCGGAGGTGAAGGAGGTGCGCAGGGCGCTGAAGACGGCGTGCGCGTCCTGCGTCGCGCAGCTCTCCAGCTCCACCACCACCTCGGCCGATACATGCTGTGTGCCTGCCGGTTTCGCGCTGTTCACTGTGGGACCTTCCTCTGCGGCCGTCCTCCGGGAGCCGAACGCTTCCAGGCTCGCCCCACGGACCGGTGTGTGCGACCGGAGACCCGCAGGCGAGCGAAGCCGTAGGGAGGAGCACCGGCTGGACGGCGGCGGAGTCAGGGGGCGGAATCCGGACACGCGCCGCTGAGCCGTCCGGACCCACATGGTTGCCACGGGCATCGGCCCGGACGGATCATCCGGTAGAGGCCACACGCACGTACGGACGAACGGGATGACCGCACTCGGACGACGCGAGGAGAGCCACCGTGGGACCAGCCACCGTCGACGGCCACTGCGCACCGGGCTTCACCGGCGTACGGGAAGCGTTCGAGCGGAACTTCCGCGTGCACGGCGATATCGGCGCGGCGGTCACGGTGACCCTGGAGGGCGAGGCGGTGGTCGACCTGTGGGGTGGCCGTGCGGACGCCGCCGGGACCCGCGCCTGGGAGCACGACACCCTCGTGAACGTCTACTCGACGTCCAAGGGGATGACCGCGCTGTGTGCCCATCTCCTCGTGGACCGGGGCGAGTTGGACCTCGACGCGCCGGTGGTCCGGTACTGGCCCGAGTTCGGGCAGGCCGGCAAGCAGGACATCCCCGTCCGCTGGCTGCTCAGCCACCGCGCCGGTCTGATCGCGCCCCGGGTGCCGCTTCCCGAGGGGTGCGCCTACGACTGGGACCGGGTGTGCGCCGCCCTGGCGGCGACCGAGCCGTGGTGGGAGCCGGGCACCGCGCAGGGCTACCACGCGGTGACCTTCGGATACCTGGTGGGCGAGGTCGTACGGCGGATCACCGGGCAGTCCCTCGGCACGTTCCTGCGCAACGAGATCACCGGGCCGCTGGGCGCGGAGGTGTTCATCGGCACCCCCGCCGAGAAGCACGCCCGCTGTGCGGACATGGTGGGGCGGCTGGACGCGGCACGGATCGCCGCGCAGTTTCCCGGCGTACCGAAACCTCCGTTCCGCACGCTCGCCGACCATCCGCTCGCCGTGGTGATGCTGGCGCTGCTGTCCCTCCCCACCGGCGACGTCAACAGTGCCGCCTACCGGTCGGCCGAGATCCCGGCGGGCAACGCCCATGCCAGTGCCCACGGGCTGGCGACCGTGTACGGCGCACTGGCGGGCGGCAGGCTCGTCGGGCCCGGCACGCTGGAGGCGATGCGCCGGTCGCAGAGCCTGCCCGGCGAACGTGATCTGACGATCGACGCGCTCGCCCCCGCGGGCCACGAACACCGCTGGGGCCTCGGCTACATGCTCAACCACCGGGGCCAGGCGGGGCCCAACCCCGGGGCGTTCGGGCACGGTGGCGCGGGCGGCTCGTACGCCTTCGCCGATCCGGAGAACCGGCTGTCGTTCGCGTACACCATGAACAAGTACGGCGGTGGCACGACCGGCGACGACCCGCGCAACCGCGGTCTGGTCCGGGCGGTGTACCAGTCCCTGGCGCAGACCCGGCGGCCCGGCGCCGGCCGCATCGAGGAGCGGCCGGTCCGCGCGGCGGCGCCGGCCGCGGCGCCACCGGAGGCCCGCCCGCCGCGCCGGTGAGGGCACGCCACGCGTCGATGAGCCCGGCGCGCCGGGCGGCCGGCAGCCGGGCGACGGTCCCGGCGATCTGCGCGTGCGGTGCGCGCTGCGCGTCGCGCCCCATGGCGCCTCTCTCCCCGCCCGGAGGCATCGTGCCTGGTGGCGGGCCCTGCCGAAGGTCATCAGGAGCCTGGAAATCCGCCCCCGCGAACCCCGTTGCAGAGCGCAATAATGGGAGGTGCGGCATGCATCCGGCCCGGCGCGAGCGCGGCGGGCCCGAGAGGGCGTGATGACCATGGAACGGGACACCGAGACGGTTCACGAGGCCTATTCCTTCGTCTGTCTGCACTGCGGGCACGGCTGGGAGGAGGAGTACGAGATCCGGCACACCACGGATCTGGCCGGCCACCGGCGGGCCGACTACTTCGCCCGGGGCGCCCGGGTCCACTCCCCGCTGACCCGGTCCGACTGCCCGTCGTGCAATCTCGGCCCGATCCGCATCCTGCGCCCCGGCCGGGTCAACTCGACCCGCCCCTACCTCGCCTGACCCTCCCCGCCTCTGCTGATGGCCCGTCACCACCCGGTGTACAGAAGGTGGTTGATGAGAAGCGCCAGTACCGCCTGCGCGGTCAGCCAGGGGCGGTGCCGGGCCGTGGGCAGCAGCGCGCAGGCGGCCGGCAGCCAGACGGCGAACGGCAGCCAGATGCGTTCGGTCTCCGCCTTGCTCATCCCGGAGAGGTCGGCGGTCAGCACGGCAAGCAGCACGGCCGCCATGAGGACGGCCAGCCGGACGGTGGGCGCTCGCGGTGGTCCGGCGGACGGGCCGAGCCCCCGCAGGGCGGCGGGGGCCGCCGCGAGGGTGCGGCGCAGGGCTGCCACCGTCGCCGGGCCGATGAGCAGGACGGTGCAGGCGGGATTGGCCCATACCCAGTAGGCGTACGGGCGGACCGCGGCGGCGCCCTGGTAGTAGCGCTCGACCAGCAGCTGGTACCCCTCCCACCAGCGGAATCCGGCGAGGGTGAACACGGTCGCGACGGCCAGCGCCCCGGCCGCCAGGAAGGGCAGCGGCCGTGCGGTGCGGGTGAGCAGCAGGGCCGCCGCGGCGATCAACGCGATCAGGGTGAGGCCGTAGGAGAGATAGCAGGTCAGGCCGAGGAGGAGCCCGGAGGCGAGGGCGGCGGCGGCCGGGACGGGGGCGCCTGGCAGCGGTAGCCGGGGGAGGGCGGGGTGCGTGGCGGCGAGGACGAGGAGCGCCAGGGACCAGGCGGCGACGGCCGCGAAGTAGCCGTCCGCCGAGGTGCCCACCCAGACGGCGGCCGGGGTCAGCACGAGGAACGGCGCCGCCCGGCGGGCGGTCGGCTCGTCGGTGAGAGCACGCAGCGTGATGAGGACCGCGGCCACGGCGGAGGTGCCGGCCGTGAGGCACCAGAGGCCGGCCCAGCCGCCCCCGCCCAGGCCGATGCGGTCCAGGCCGACGAAGGTGAGGACGGCGGCCGGTGGATGCCCGGCGACATGGGCGGGCCAGTGGTCCGGGGCGTTGTTGAGGATGTGGTGGGTGAAGTCACGCAGCGCCGGCCCGAGGTCGTCGAAGCGGCGGATGACGGTCAGGTATTCGTAGGCGGTGGTGAGCCGGCCGGCGATACCGGTGCGCCAGCCGTCTATCAGCGCCAGCGCCCCCGTCCAGGCCAGGGCGGCGGCCCAGCCCGACAAGACGAGGCGGCGCCAGGACAACCGGGCCGCGAGGGACGGTCCGTGGACGATCACCAGGGCGGCGACCGCGAGCGCGGCGGGGGTGCCGGGGCCCAGGTGCGGGGACCACGAGGCGTACAGCGGGGGCCAGTTGACGTGCAGGCTGCCGTTGGCGCGCTCGATGACGGTGCCGACCAGCGCGGCCACCGCGACGAGCAGGGCGGCGCCCGCGGCGGCCATCAGATCGCGGCGGTGCGCGGCGCGTTCCGCGGCGGGGCCTTCGGGGGCCGGACGGGACGGCCGGCGAGATGACGGGCGAGGGGACGGGCAGGAGTGTGGCTGCGAGGCCGGACGGGGGGTCGCACGGGAGGTCACAGCGGCACGTTAGGCGCCCTTCGGCGGCAACGGCCGGGCGGCGGCAGCGGCGTCATCGTTCCGTCAGATTTCCCCGGGCCCCCGGTCGGCGGAGGGTGCTCCTGCCCCACGACGCCAGGGTCCGACGTCAGAGTTTCGTCATGCGTCAGGGCCCGTTCGACGCCCCCCTCGCGGCATACCGTCGAAGCCACGCCCCTCCGGCCCCGAGCGCCGGACAGGCCAGGCGGCGGACCCCCGTCGCGCCAATCGCCAAGGACACACACCATGAGTGCCCCTCCCCCGCGTCCTTCTCCTTCCGCCCCCTCTCCTCCTCCCTCTTCTTTGCCTTCCTCTTCCTCTTCCTCTTCCTCTTCCCCTTCCCCGGCATCGCCGTCCGTCTGGCGCAGTCCGCTGCGCGGTCCGCGGCTGACCGCGCTGCTCGGTGTCGTCCTGCTGGCCGGGATCACGCTGCTGTTCGTGACCGGTCTGCTGTCGTACGCCGCGTACAACCCGGATCTGGCCGGTGGTGTCAACGACAAGACGCCCGGCAAGGGCCTGCTGGGCTTCTACCTCTTCAGCTGGCCGACCGGCCCCTCCTGGCTCTACCGGGTCGCCCAGGGGCTGCACGTCACCGTCGGGATCGCGCTGGTGCCCGTGCTGCTGGCGAAGTTGTGGTCGGTGATCCCCAAGCTCTTCGCCCTGCCGCGGGCCCGGTCCCTGGGCCATGCGCTGGAACGGCTCTCCCTGCTGTTGCTGGTCGGCGGGGCGCTCTTCGAGTTCGTCACCGGCATCCTCAACATCCAGCTGGAGTACGTCTTCCCCGGGTCGTTCTATCCGCTGCACTTCTACGGCGCGTGGGTGTTCATGGGCGCGTTCACCGCCCATGTGGTGCTGCGAGCGCCGCGGACCGTCCGGGCGTTGCGCGAGCGCACCGACCCGGGTCCGGCGGCCGATGACACCGGGCTGGTGGCGGCCCGGCCGGACCGGCCGACGGTGACCCGGCGGGGCGCGCTGGGCCTGGTCGGCGCCGGTTCGCTGCTGCTGTTCACGACGACCGCCGGGCAGAACGTCGGCGGATGGTGGCGGCGGACGGCCCTGCTGGCGCCGCACGGGGGCCGGGACCCGGACAGCGGCCCGAACGGCTTCCAGATCAACAAGACCGCCGCGGCCGTCGGCATCAGGGACCGGGAGACGGGAGACGACTGGCGGTTGACGATCGAGGGCGGCGGACGGCGGGTGCGGCTCGGCCGCGCCGAGCTGCTGGCGCTGCCCCAGCACACGGCGGCACTGCCGATCGCCTGTGTCGAGGGCTGGTCGACGGGCGATCAGCAGTGGAGCGGGGTGCGGCTGCGGGACCTCGCCGCGCTGGTGGGGCTCGGTGAACGGCCCCCCGGTGTGCTGGTGGAGTCGCTTCAGCTGCACGGCGCGTTCCGCCGGGCCGCGCTGCGCGACAACCAGGTGCGCGATCCGTCCTCGCTGCTCGCGCTGCGGGTGGGCGGCGCCGAGCTGTCCGCCGACCACGGCTATCCGGCGCGGATCATCGTCCCGGCGGCTCCCGGGGTGCTCCAGACCAAGTGGGTGGCACGGCTGACGTTCGGGGAGTGGTGAGGGTGAGGGTGCACGGGACGCAGCCGGTCATGCGGGAGCGGGCGGGCCGGATCCGGCAACGGGTCGTGCGGGCACGGGCAGTACGGGCGCTCGGGGCACTGCGCCTCCCCCGCCGTTACGGCGAGGGACCGCTGCATCTGCTGCTGATGCTCGCCTCGTTCGCCCTCACCGGCTACGCGGGGGTGCGGCTGCTGGCCGGCGGGCAGTGGCCGCTGGTGCTCGCCTGGTTCGCCGGGGCGGCGCTGCTGCACGATCTGGTGCTGCTGCCGTTGTATGCGCTCGCCGACCGGGTGGTGGTCCGCTGGACGGCGGGGAACGGGCCGCACCGGGCCCGAGCCGCGTATGTCCGGGTACCCGCCGCGTTGTCCGGATTGCTGCTGCTGGTGTGGTTTCCGCTGATCGCGGGCTCGGCGGGTGGCGGCTCGGCGGCGCATTACGAGGCCACGACGCGGCTGCCCGGCGGGGTGTTCCTGACGCGCTGGCTGCTGGTCACCGCCGGGCTGTGCGCGCTGTCCGCCCTGTGGCTGCTGGTCCGTACGGTTCAGCGGCGGCTGCGCGGGGCGCCCCGGCGGCGCAGCGAGACGAAGCAGCGTGCGGCGTCCGGCCCCTGACCGGCCCGGTCCGTGACGGTCCACTGCTCGACGGGGTTCCAGCCGGCGGCGTCCGCGTAGCGCAGCAGCGCGGGGGCGCCGACCCGGGCCCAGGGGAACGGCTCGCCCGGCGCGGGCCGCTCCCCCGGGCCCGGGTGGTCTCCCCGCTCCACCCGGACCTGGACCTGTTCGTCGAGGTCCGCCGCGGTGGTCTCCACGATCAGCAGACCGTGCCGGCCGACCAGTTCCGCGGTGCGGGTGAGCAGGGCGTACGGGTCGCCACCGATGCCGATGTTGCCGTCGAGGAGCAGGGCCGTGCCCCAGCTCCCCTCCTCCGGCAGGGAGTCGAAGACGGAGCGGTGCAGTGCCAAGCCGCCGGCCGCCGCGGTGCGGGACACCGCGGCCGTGCTGACGTCGATGCCGAGCACCGGCCGGCCCTGGGCTACGAGCGCGGCGACCAGCCGGCCGGGGCCGCAGCCGATGTCGAGGACGGCGCCCTCGCAGCGGCGCAGCGCCGAAAGATCGGCGGCGTCCGCCCCGGCGCACCAGCGCTCCACCTCCAGCGGCAGCAGCCAGCCGTCGCTGCGCCGCAGGAAGAGCGGGCCGTGGCCGCGGCGCAGCGCATCGGCGTACGGGTCGGCGCCCCAGGTGACGGTGTCGCACCGGTCGGTCTGTGCCGTGGGCGGCATGGCGGTGCTCATCGGCCGGTGACCGGGGTCAGCCGGGCGAGGGTGGCGGCGAAGCGTCCGCCGGGGGCCGCGGCCGCGACCCGCTCCGCGTCGTCGGCGGTGTCGACGTCCCGCAAGGGCGGCAGGTCCCGCACCCGGAGTCCGGCGGCGGTCAGCCGCGCGCGCTGGGCGGCGCCGGTGCGGCCGGTGGACATGGGGACGCCGCGCAGCAGCCGGGGGTCGGGGACGGCCAGGCCGAGCGCCCAGAATCCGCCGTCCTCGGCCGCGCCGAACCAGGCGTCGCAGTCGTCCCAGGCACCGGAGTCCAGTGCGGGGGCGAGGAGTTGCGGGGTGACCTGCGGGGTGTCCATGCCGATGAGCAGGGTCGGGCCCGTGCTGCCGGCGAAGGCCGCGGCCAGGCGTTCGTCGAGGCCTCCGGGCCCCTGCGGCCGGACCTCGAAGCCGTCCGGCAGCCAGTGGCCCGGGCGGCCGTCGAGGACGACCACCCGCCGCCGGGCGGGTGTGGCGCGTACGGCCTGGAGGGTGTCGTACAGCGCGGCCTCGGCCAGCTCGGCGGCCTCGTCGGGGGTGAAGGGCGGGGTCAGGCGGGTCTTGACCCGGCCGGGCACCGGTTCCTTGGCGATGACCAGGAGTGTCGTCGGCCCGGGACGCTCCGGACGGTGGGCGGGTGCGGTCATCGGGCGGTCTCCTCGGTACGGGGCGGGAGCGGGGGCTGGTGCAGGACGGTGCGCATATCGCGCACCGCATGCCAGGTGCCGCGCCAGGTGCCGGTGACCTTGGAACGGCCGGTGCGCGGCCGGTAGGGCACCTCGCGTTCGTCGACCCGCCAGCCCGCGTCGGCGGCCCGGACGACCATCTGCAGGGGGTAGCCGCTGCGGCGGTCGGTGAGGCCGAGGCCGAGCAGTTCGGTGCGCCGGGCGGCGCGCAGCGGGCCGAGGTCGTGCAGCCGCAGTCCGGTACGGCGGCGCAGCATATGGGCGAGGGCGAGGTTGCCGAGCCGGGCGTGCGGCGGCCAGGCGCCGCGTCCCTGGGGACGGCGGCGGCCCAGCACCAGGTCGCTCTCGCCGTCGCGGACGGCGCGGACGAACGGGGCGAGCAGCGCGGGGTCGAGGGAGGCGTCGCAGTCGCAGAAGCAGACGATGTCGGCGTCGGCGGCCAGCAGCCCGGCATGGCAGGCGGCTCCGAACCCGCGGCGCGGTTCGTGCACCACGGTGGCGCCCAGACCGCGGGCGATCTCGGCCGAGCCGTCGGTGGAGCCGTTGTCCACGACGATCGCCCGCCAGCCGGCCGGGATCCGGGCCAGCACCCAGGGCAGCGCGGCGGCCTCGTCGAGGCAGGGCAGGACGACATCCACCGAGGCGGTCCGGGGGGCGGAAGGAGGGGAGTGGGTCACGCCTTCACCTATGCATCAGAAGCGGACGAGGGGGTGGGGGTTGAGGTTCCTGTGGCACACGGGTGCCGGAGGGGCAGCGGGAGGGAGGGGCGGAGGAGTGGCCGGGGGCGGCGGGGGCCGCGGAGGTGGCGGGGCGGCGTCGTGGGTCACCCCGTCGGCGCCGCCCGCATCCCCTCCCGGGCGAACTCCCGCATCCCCTCCGTGAATCCGGTCGCCGCCCGCCAGCCGAGGTCGTCGGCGATCCGCTGCGAGGAGGCGGTGATGTGCCGTACGTCGCCGAGCCGGTACTCCCCCGTCACCACGGGTGCCGGTCCGCCGCACGCCCGGGCCAGGGTCCGTGCCATCTCGCCGACGGTGTGCGGCACTCCGCTGCCCGTGTTGTAGGCGGTCAGGGTGCCCGGCGCCCGGTCCGGCAGGGCCTCCAGGGCGACCGCGTTGGCCGTGGCGACATCCCGCACGTGGACGAAGTCCCGCCGCTGGCCGCCGTCTTCGTAGACCGTCGGCGCCTCGCCCCGGGCCAGCGCCGAGCGGAAGAAGGAGGCCACCCCCGCGTACGGGGTGTCCCGCGGCATCCCGGGCCCGTAGACGTTGTGGTAGCGCAGCGCGACGGCCCGGCCGCCGGTGGCGCGGGCCCAGGAGGCGGCCAGGTGTTCCTGGGCGAGCTTGGTGGCCGCGTAGACGTTGCGCGGATCGGTGGGCGCGTCCTCGCCGACCAGCCCCGGCCGCAGCGCGGCGCCGCACCGCGGGCAGCGTGGCTCGAACTGCCCGGCATCCAGCTCGCCCACCGCCCGTGGGCCGGGCCGCACCACCCCGTGGACGGGACAGGTGTAGCGGCCCTCCCCGTAGACCACCATCGACCCGGCGAGCACCAGCTCGCGCACCCCGGCCCCGGCCATCGCGGCCAGCAGGACCGCGGTGCCCAGGTCGTTGCAGCCGACGTAGTCCGGCGCGTCCGCGAAGTCCTTGCCCAGACCCACCATCGCCGCCTGGTGGCAGACCGCCCGCACGCCCCGCAGGGCCTCGTCGACCGCCGCCCGGTCCCGTACGTCGGCGACGACGCACCGCGCTCCGGGGCGCGGCGGCGGGGGCCCGGGGTGGGCCGAGGGCAGTAGCGCATCGAGCACGACAGGCTCGTGCCCGCGCGCCACGAGCGCCTCGACGACCTGCGATCCGATGAATCCGGCGCCGCCGGTGACCAGTACACGCATGCCGGTCACGCTAAGCGGGCCGGGACGTTCCGGCCCGTGCATGAGCCGCCGTGTCACGGGTCCGTAAGATCCGCCGCCCCGGTCCGCCGCCCCTGTCCGCGCCCCCGGCCGGCCGCCTCACCGCCGTCCGGGCCACTGCAATTCGGTAACAGGGTGCATTCGAGGTATTTCGGTACGGCATATGTTGCCTATGCTCAGGTCGGGGGCTGAGGGGCCGTTTTCGGACACTCCGATGGCCGACGGCCCCTCGCCCGCCCTCGCCTGACCTCGTCCGCTCCTGCCCGCTCCTCCCACCTCGTCTGACCTCACGTCACCTCACACCGTCGGAGAACACCTTGGCCGTGGACAACGGGGAGCAGCCCACCGGCTCCCGGGTGCTGCCCGCGCTTCCGTATGTGGTCATGGCCGTGGTCACCACGGTCGACCTCACCGCGGGCCCGGAGGTCGGGTTTCTGCCGCTGGTATCGCTGGGCCCGGCGTTCGCCGGACTGGTCGGCGACTGGCGGCGGACCGCCGTGGTCGGGCTGACGGCGTTCGTGCTCTGCGTCGGCCTGGGCGTCTACAACGGTCTGTTCGAGAGCCGGCGCGGGCTGACCGCGCTGCTCTCGGTGGCCGGGGTGACCGCGGCCGGGGTGGTCGCCGCGGTGATGCGGCAGCGGCGCGAGGCGGAGCTGGCCAGCGTCCGGTCCATCGCCGAGGTCGCCCAGCGGGTGCTGCTGCGCCCGGTGCCGCGCGGCGCGGGGCCGCTGCGGATCGCGGTCTCGTACACCTCGGCGGTGGCCGAGGCCCGGATAGGCGGCGATCTGTACGAGGTGGTGACCTCGCCCGCCGGGGTGCGGATCATCGTCGGCGATGTACAGGGCAAGGGACTGGAGGCCGTGGAGAGCGCGGCGGTGGTGCTGGGCGCCTTCCGGGAGGCGGCCTACGACGAACCGGATCTGCCGGCCGTCGGCGAGCGGGTCGAGCGGGCGCTGAACCGCCATCTGTCCGGCGAACGGTTCGTCACCGCGGTGCTCGCCGAGATCGGTGACGGTCCGCGGGCCACCCTGCTGAACTTCGGTCACCCGGCGCCGCTGGTCGTCCGCCCCACCGGTTCGGTCGCCTTCGCCGCGCCGCCCGACCGCGCCCTCCCGCTCGGCCTGAGCCTGCACGGCTCGGTGGCGCCCCTCCCCTACGAGGTGCCGTTCACCCCCGGCGACCAACTGCTCTTCTACACCGACGGCGTCACCGAGGCCCGCGACACGGCGGGCCGCTTCTACCCCCTCGACGAGCGCGCCGCGCTGCTCAAGGATCCCGACCCGGAGACCGCGCTGCGCGCCGTGCGCGAGGATCTGGTCGAGCATGCCGAGGGGCCGCTGCACGACGACGCGGCGATGCTGCTGGTCCGCTACCGCGGGGCCCGCTGAACCGGCAGGTCAGTCGCGCCGGGGGGCACCGCCCTCACCGCCGTCGCCGTCGTCACCGCCCTCACCGCCTTCGCCGTCGTCACCGCGCTCACCGCCCTCACCGCCGTCGCCGCGCTCACCGTGGTCACCGCCCTCACCGTCGTCGCCGTGGTCACCCGGCCCCCCGTCCGCCGACGCCCCCTGCCCGTCGCCGGCACCCGCCTCCTCAGTCCCCGCCGCCTTCGCCTTGGCGGCCGCCCGCCGGGCGACCTCCTCGCGGGCCGCGGCCGTGGCGACCGACGGCCACACCCGGTCGAGTGAGGCGTTCATCGCGGCCCCGACCAGCACCGCGAAGGCGGACACCCCGATCCACAGCAGTACGGCGACCGGAGCGGCCAGTGAGCCGTAGATGGTGGGCCCCTCGACCGTCGAGGTGAGGTAGAGCCGCAGCAGGAAGCTGCCGAGCACCCACATGCCGAGCGCGACCACCGCACCGGGAATGTCCTCCGGCCAGGGCGAACGGACCGGTACGGACGCGTGGTAGAGCGTGGTCAGGAAGGCGACCGACAGGAGCAGGACGACCGGCCAGTACAGCGCTCGGATGATGTGCTCGCTGGCCGGCAGCCAGCTCACGACGGTGTCGGGTCCGGCGACCATCAGCGGCAGCGCGACGGCGCCGACGACCAGCGCGGCGAGGTACAGCGCGAACGCCAGCAGCCGGGTCTTGATGATGCCGCGCCGGCCGTCGAGCCCGTACATGATGGTGATGGTGTCGACGAAGACGTTCATCGCCCGGGACCCGGACCACAGGGCGATGGCGAAGCCGAGGGAGATGACGTCCGGGCGGCGGCCGGTGAAGACATCGTTGAGCAGCGGCCGGGCGATCTCGTTCACGCCCTTGGCGGACAGGACGGTGCCGGCCGCGCCGAGGATGTGCCGGCGGACGCTGTCGATCGTGTCGTGCCCGATCCAGGCGTTCGTGTAGCCGAGCACGCCCAGGAGGCCCAGGATCAGCGGCGGCAGCGACAGCAGGCTCCAGAAGGCGGCCTCGGCGGCCAGGCCGGTGACGCGGTACTTCATGCAGGAGTTGACGGTGTCCTTGAGCAGGAGCCAGGCCAGCCGGCGTTTGGAGACGTTGCGGTAGAGGGCACGGGCCTTGGTCAGACGGCCCGCGGGCCGCTCGGTTGGTTCGTTTGCCGGCTGCACCTCCTTACCGTATCCGGCATGGCAGCCACCACTCACACAGTCACGAACCAGCCCCCGCCACTGGTCGGATATGACGTCTTCGCCGGCGACGCGGCCCTGACCGAGGGCATCACCCGGTATGTCGCCGACGTCCGGCTCGATGAGGTACGCGAAGAACTGACCACCCTGGGGCAGGCGGCCGGCTCCGAGCACGCCCGGCGCTGGGGCGAAGAGGCCAACACGCACCCGCCCGTCCTGCGCACCCATGACCGCTACGGCCACCGGATCGACGAGGTGGAGTTCCACCCGGCATGGCACCGGCTGCTCGGCCATGCGGTCACGGCCGGCCTGACCGGCGCCTGGTCCCGCCCCGACGGCCATGTCCGCCGCACCGCCGGCTTCCTGGTGTGGACGCAGGCCGAGGCGGGGCACGGCTGCCCGGTGTCGATGACCCATGCGGCGGTGCCCACGCTGCGCGCCGAACCCGAGCTGGCGGCCGAGTGGGAACCGCTGCTCACCTCACGGGTGTACGAGCACGAGCTGCGCCCGGTCGCCGAGAAGGGCGGCGCGCTGGCCGGGATGGCCATGACCGAGAAGCAGGGCGGCAGCGACCTGCGGGCCCTGACGACCCGCGCCGAGCCGCTGGCCGCATCCGGCGAGTACGTCCTGACCGGTCACAAGTGGTTCTGTTCGGCGCCGATGTCGGACGCCTTCCTGGTGCTGGCCCGCGCGCCGGGAGGGCTCACCTGCTTTCTGCTGCCGCGGGTGCTGCCGGACGGCAGCCGTAACTCCTTCCGCATCCAGCGGCTCAAGGACAAGCTCGGCAACCGCTCGAACGCGTCGGCGGAGGTCGAGTTCGACGGGGAGAGCTGGGCGCGCCGGGTCGGCGAGGAGGGACGCGGGGTGGCGACCCTCATCGAGATGGTCGCGGCGACCCGGCTGGACTGTGTCAGTGCGTCGGCGGCGGTGATGCGGCAGGCGGTGGCGCAGGCGGTGCACCACGCCACGTACCGGGAGGCCTTCGGGGACCGGCTGGCCGACAAGCCGCTGATGCGCAATGTGCTGGCCGATCTGGCACTGGAGTCGGAGGCGGCGACGACGCTGGCGCTGCGGCTGGCGGCGGCGTACGACGGCGGCACCGAGCAGGAACGGCATTTCCTGCGGCTGGCGGTGCCGGTGGCGAAGTACTGGGTGACCAAGCGCTGCACACCGCTGGTGACCGAGGCGCTGGAGTGCCTGGGCGGCAACGGCTACGTGGAGGAGTCGGGGCTGCCGCGGCTGCTGCGTGAGGCGCCGCTCAACTCGATCTGGGAGGGCGCCGGCAATGTCCAGGCGCTGGACGTCCTGCGGGCCCTGCGGCGCGAACCCGAGGCGCTGAACGCGTTCCTGGCCGAGGTCGGCGCGGCACGGGGCGCGGACCACCGGCTGGACCGTGCCATCACGGGGATGCTCACCGAACTCGCCGACCTGGAGGGCATCGAGGCCAGGGCCCGGCGGCTGGCGGAGCGGATGGCGCTGGTCTTGCAGGGGTCGCTGCTGGTGCGCCATGCGCCGCCCGAGGTCGCGGACGCGTTCTGCGCCGGCCGGCTCGGCGGAGACGCGGGCACGGCCTTCGGCACGCTGCCGCACACGCTGGATCTCGCGGCCGTGGTGGCGCGGGCCCGGCCGGTGGCCGAAGGCTGAGCGCGGCACCGGCCTTGCCCGGGAGCGGCCGATGCGGCACCGGCCTTGTGCGGGGGGGGCGGCCCGACGCGGCACGGCCCGGCGCGGCGGCGGCTCCCCGTTACCTCCGGGCACCGCCTCAGGAGGCAACGGGGGCAGGGGGTTACCGCCGCCGCGCCGGTCGGGGAGCGGTGCCGCGCCGACACGGCACCGCTCCCGGTCCAGGGGCGTCAGGGAACTGAGCCCCCTCCCGCACCGTGCCGACGTCGCGCAGGGCGGCCGATGGTATCTCCGGCGACACCGGCGGGCACCCCGACGGGTGACCGGCGCACCCGCGGTGGCGAGACTCCATCGGCCGCTTCGGTCACCTTCCCCGCAACGCCTCCCGGGCGACAACGGTTGCACTGCGTTGCAGCGCCGGCGGGCGGACCGGGAGAATGGGCGGTTCCAGGACGGACCGGTGAGCGTATGAGGGGCACCACCCGAGGGACCGGGCAGTACGGAGAACAGCGTGAGCGACAGAGCGATCGACGGCGCCATCTGGTCGGACCGGGACAACCGCGCCACCGCACACCGTCTCGCCACGGTCCACGAGGCGGTGCTCGCGGGCGAGATGACACCGGGCCGGACGTCCGCGGCACCGCGCCCGGTGATCGGTGAATCCTGGCGCCGGATGCGGGTATCGGGCGTCGACCCGGACCGGGACCGTCCCCAAATCCCCCTGTCAGTCGCGGAGTTGGAGCAGCGTCGGCAGGTGTCCCCACTGGCGGGGGTGCTGCCGATGCTCAGCGAGCAGCTGTTGCCGGCTGCCGACGCCGCACAGCAGATCATGGTCGTCACGGACGCCGAGGGCCGGGTGCTGTGGCGCGAGGGCAGTGCGCCGGTCCGGCGGATGGCCGACCGGCTGGGCTTCGACAAGGGCGCCGACTGGACGGAGGACGTCGTCGGCACCAACGCCATCGGCACGGCGCTGGTGGCCGGCCGGCCGGTGCTGGTGCACTCCGCGGAGCATTTCGTCCGCAGCCACCACCAGTGGACGTGTGCCGCGGCGCCGCTCCACGACCCGCGCGACGGGCGCCTGTTGGGCACGGTGGACCTCAGCGGCCCGGCGGCCTCCTTCCACCCCACGACGCTCTCGCTGGTGTCCGCCGTCGCCCGGCTCGCCGAGGGCGAGCTGCGCACCCGCCACCACCTGTCCCTGGAACGGCTGCGGTCGAGCGCGGCGCCGGTGCTGGCGCGGATCGGCGGGCGGGCGCTGGCCGTCGACCCGAGCGGCTGGGTCGTGGGGGTGGCGGGCCTGACGCCGCCGGACCGGGTGGCGCTGCCCAAGGCGCCCGAGGCCGGGGCGCTGTGGCTGCCGCGGTACGGCATGTGTGCCCTGGAGCCGTTACCCGGCGGCTGGCTCATCCGGGTCGGGGGCCGGGAACGGGACACCGGGCCGAGCCGGGTGGTGCTGGACGTCAGCGGCCGGGACGGCGCGACGGTGACCGTCAGCGGACCGGCCGGCAGCTGGTCGCACGAGCTGACCCCGCGCCATGCCGAGCTGCTGTTCGTCCTCGCCGCGCATCCGCAGGGACGCAGCGCCGCCGAACTCGCCAGGGACCTCTTCGGCGACGACAGCCGTACGGTCACGGTGCGCGCCGAGCTGTCCCGGCTGCGCCGCCATCTCGCGAGCGTGCTGGCGCACCGCCCGTACCGCTTCGCTGACGGGGTGGAGGTGGAGCTCCGGCTGCCGCCGCGGCCCGACCGTCTGCTGCCGCAGTCCTCGGCGCCCGCGGTGGCGGCGGCGCGGCTGGGGTAACGCGGCGTCTGGGGTGACGGGGCGAGGGGACCCGGGCTCGGCGAGGCCGGGCGGACGGCAAGGCCCCGGAGGCCGCAGGGCAAGGCGAGCGGCAGGGCGGACCGGGCGGGAACCGGAGCGAAAAACCCGGTGCGGACGTACGCACCCCTCTCGTACAGTGGCCGCACTCTGACCTCAGCTCTCCAGATGGACGTCGCAGAACGGGAGCAGCCCGCGCGCAGCGATCGCGCGGAGCCGAATGAGTGGGCGACACACGACACGACAGTCCGCGTGCACTCCTGCCCGTATGTCCTTCTGGAGGACCCTCCATGTCCGTAGGCCTCGGCCTCCCCATCGGCGATCCCGCACAGCTGCTGAGCTGGGCCCGGCGCGCCGAAGCCACCCCCTTCAGCACGGTCGCCCTGCTCGACCGGCTGGTGTTCGGCAACCCCGAGCCGCTGATCACGCTGGCCACCCTCGCCGGCGCCACCTCCCGGATCCGGCTGCAGACCGAGGTGCTGCTCGCCCCGCTGCACCGTACGACGCTGCTCGCCAAGCAGGCCGCCACGCTCGATCTGCTGTCGGGCTCCCGCTTCACCCTCGGCATCGGTACCGGCGGACGCGACGACGACTATCTGGCCGCCGGCGTCGACCTGCGCACCCGCGGCCGGCGGCTCGACCGGCAGCTGGCCACCCTGCGCCGCGTCTGGTCCGGTGCACCGCTCTCCGACGACATCGGTCCGATCGGTCCCGCTCCCGCGCGGCCCGGTGGGCCCGAGGTGCTGTTCGGCGGTTTTGTGCCCGCCGTGGTGGAGCGCGTGGCCCGCTGGGGCGACGGGTTCGTCGGCGCCGCACTCCCGGCCCCGCAGATGGACGGCCTGTTCCGTGCGGTCGAGACGGCCTGGTCCCGGGCCGGCCGTACGGGCCGGCCCCGGCTGCTGGCCCAGGTCAATGTCGCCCTCGGCCCGGAGCCGACCCTCGACCGGGCCCGCGAGGAACTGGCCGCGTACTACCGGCCGAGCAGTTACACCGACCATGTCGTGAAGGGACTGCTCACCACCGGGCCACAGATCCGCGAGGCGGTGGCCGCGTTCCGGGCGATCGGCGCCGACGAAGTGATGCTCTACTGCTGGTCCCCGGACCCGGACCAGGTCGAGCGGCTGGCTGACGCGGTGTTCCACGGCGCATAGCGGTTCGGGCGGGGCCGTTCGCCGGGCGTCCCCTCGGCGGGCGTCCCCTTTCAAGGGGGCCGCCCGCCGACAGGGCCGCACTCGGCAGTCCTACCCGGCGCGACGCAGCTCGGCGCAGACCTCTCCGCTGGTCGGCCGGTCAGCCGGGTTGCGGTTCATCATCTGTTCGATGAGCCCGCCCAGCCGGCCCGGGACGTTGATCGGCCGGTGTGGCTTGTCCACGATGGCCTGACGCTGGACCGCGCGTTCCGCGTCGTCCGGGTAGTCGACGTGGCGCCGGCCGGTTGCGGAGATGAAGAACGAAGCGCCCAGCGCGTACACATCAGCCTCCCGCGACGGCACGGCGGTGCCCTCTTGAAGGATGGCCTTCGAGATCTCCGGCGCCTCGTAATGGACGAGGCAGCCCCGGTACTGGAAGTCGTACACCTCGGGGATCTCACCGTCTCCCCGCGCCAAGGCCACATCGATGAGCGCCGTGCCATCGGGCCCGATGATGAAGTGATTCGGCTGGACGTCGCCGTGTGCCCATCCGGCGTCGTGCAGGTTCGAGAGCGCGACGGCGCACGCCAAGGCGTCGTCCAGGTCGGGAGACTCAGACACCGCCCGGCATGGCAGCCAGCGGCCGAACAACGACTCACCCTCACGCCACGGTTGGGCGCTCCACGTCCCCTCGCGCCACTCCCCGTACTGCACCTCTTGGGGAATGAGGCCGCGCAGGATGACAGCCTCCCGGGCAGGGGCCACCGCGGTCCAGGAATGCGTTTGGGTGGGGTAGCCGATTTTGACCGCGAGCCGCCGCCCGCTGGTGGTCTGAACGTCCCAGACCGTGGAGCCCCGCCGGTCGACGACCATGCTCTGCTTCGCCGGCTCCAGTAGATCTCGCACGTGCTCGGGGATATCGATCGGCCCGCTGATGGGCATCGGCGTGTCCTTCCAGAGTTACGGGGCCGACCCGGACAGGGTCGGCCCCCACGGAGAGCGGGTTACGCTACTCCGCGACAGTCAGCTGTTGTAGCTGCGCCCGTCGTCGGAATCGCCCGTCGGCGGGTTGCCTCCCTTCCCGTCGTCTTCATCTTCTCCGCCCTTGACGGTCGCCTGTCGCTGAAGCGCTTCCCTGAGTGTCAACTTCGTTGCCCTTCTCAAGCGTTCAACCGGGGGCTGTCCCCGACTGCCGTGCGCTTGCGCGTTTCCTGCAACCCGTCCCAGTGGTTCTTCACCACTGAGCGGGAGCCTGTACGGATCGCTGACTGCCGGTGGTGACGCCCCACTCCCTGAACCAGTCAATGAGCCAGGTGTGGTGGATGGCGTAGGCGTCCGCGATCCGATGGATGGACCACTGCCGTAGGACGTACATCTTGATGATCGTGTCCTTGTCGGCGCGTGCCGCTGCCTTCGCCTGAGCTACCTCTTCGGCTGTACGTGGCACTGTCGGTACCCCCTCTCTCGGCCGGCCGGTGGGCTGTCGAAGTCGCCGGGCGCGCGGTGGTCCTTCAGGTGCGCGAGGCCGGACGGCGTTTCTGTGAAGTCGCTGGGAATGTCGTGCGGCCGGGCCGGGGCGTCTATTTCCTCTTGTGCCGGCGCTTCCACCAGAGCGTCCTACCTTCCCTTTCCACGTGCGCGTAATGGAGCCCCTTGTGCCGGTACCTCAGCTCGCAACGCGCCCACTTCTGCGCTTCGGGCTCGCAGACCTCGACCTGGCAGTAGGTGAATATCTGCACTTCGGCCCGGCTGGGCCGCATCGATTTCCGGTCCGGGCAACGCCGTTGGCAGCGGCTGGGAAAGTGATGCTCAAGTAAGGGCCACATGGGCGGATTCCCCACATACGATGCGTCCCTTCCTCGCGCAGATGGCGCACGAATCCGGGCATGCCGGCACTTGCTCAGTGGCCGGGATGTAAATAATTCCGTCACGGGTGGCGACGAGCGGTGGACGCTCACGTTCTCCGTGCGTGTGGGCATGGACGTGGCGCCGGCGCAACGCGTCCGTGCAGGCCGCGGCCAGCTCGTCATCGCCTACAGAGGCGGCGCACAAGTCGCCCCGGCAGGGGCAGTTGTAGGGGCAAGATGGGTTGATGGCCATCGGGGACTTGATCAGAGGACTGCGCGAGGCGCGAGGATGGAGTCAGGGCAGGCTGGCCACCGCACTCAACGACCGGCATGGCACTGCGCTGACCCGGGAGTACATCAGCCGCTGGGAGTGTTCCAAGGTGGTGCCAGGTGAGTTCTATCTGGCTTGCCTGTCCTCTGTGCTGGACGTACCTCTAGCCGTCCTTGAGGGTGAAGTGAACCGACGCAACTTCCTGTTCAATGCCGCAGCCACAGCCATAGCCCCAGTAGTGGCATCCGACCTACTCACCAGCGGCTTCGCCGCTCGCCTCCAAGGCGGTCCGAGCACGGACGACTGGGAAGAAAAGCTCTCCACCTACGGCACCGAGTACATGTCCTTGGGTGCCAACGACATCCAACGCCGCGTTTCGGGTGAACTCGCCGTCGTGCAACAGCAACTGGACGATCCCCGTTTGTGGTCGGTAGCCAGCCGGTTGATGACCTTGTACGCCAAGACGTTGCCGGGCAGCGACGGCAGCAAGGCGGTGTCGTGGTACCGGATGGCGGCCAAGGCGGCCGACGAATCCGGCGACGAGCAAACGCGGGTGTGGGTACGCGGCCGGGCCGCCATCGCACTCGGCTACGAGGGCGCCTCACTGGGCGTTGCTGACATGCTCGCCGACCAAGCTATTGCCATCAGCGGCAAGCGGCCGTCCCTCGGACTTCTCAACGCCCTCATGGGCAAGGCGCACGCTGCCGCGATCCGGGGAGATCGCGCCCAGGCGCGGAATCTGCTGACCGATGGGCGGCGGATCTTCGACTCGGCCGCTTCCTACGAGCAGACCTCTGACTACGCCGTGCCGTACTGGCGCATGAACGTCTTCACGTCCCTCTTGGCCGCCCGACTCGGTGACGAGAAGACTGCCGTTGACGCCCAGGACGCTGCGCGGCGGGAGCTACCAGCAGAGCTGCCTCGGTTTGCCACTCACCTTGAGATGCACCGCGGGCTCATGCTCGCCCGCTCCGGCGACAAGGCCGGCGGTGTCGCCCACTCTCGTGCCGCGCTGGACGCTCTGCCCCCCGAGAAGCACAGCCTGACGCTTCGAATGCTCATGGGAGAGATCGAGGCGTAGGCGTGACCGGGAGGGAATGAGCCGAAAGGCGCCACGGCCTCCGGCCCCACCACCCGATCGGCCAACTGCTGTCGCTGCCGGGCCGGGATCCGCCTAGCGTGCCGACAGCGGACCGTGCCCCCCCCCCCGAGGGGCACCCCGGGAAGCGCGGTCACGGGAGGTGAGCGATGAGCCCGACGGACCCGGCGGAAGCGGCCCCCGGGCAGCCGGCGGCCGAGAAGCCCACGGCCGCGCGCCGGCCCAGGTGGGGCGTGCTGGCGCTGGCCGGGCTCATCGGCATCGGCATGGTGCGGCAGGGGCTGTCCGGTGAGGCCGACGGGCCGCCGCAGCCGGGGGCCGGCACCGCCCTCTTCCCCGGCGACCTCCCGCCCGGTGGCCCCGCGCCGCCGCCGCTGCCCCGCTCCGCCCCCGCCCGGGTGGCGATTCCGTCGATCGAGGTGTCGGCCCCGCTGATGCCGCTGGGCCTGGACAAGGACGGCTGGATCGAGGCTCCGCCGGCCGACGCCCCCCGGCTGGCCGGCTGGTACGCACACGCACCGACCCCGGGCGAGAACGGCACCGCCGTCATCGTCGGACATGTCGACGGCCGCGGCGGACCGGCCGTCTTCTACGGGCTGGGCGCCCTGGAGAAGGGCCGGACGATCCGGGTGACCCGTGAGGACGGGCGGACCGCGGTCTTCGAGGTCTACGGCATCCAGGTCTTCGACAAGCGGAAGTTCCCCGCCCGTAAGGTGTACGGCCCTACCGGGCGCCCCGAGCTGCGCGTTCTGACCTGCGGCGGCGCCTACGAGGCGGGGTCCGGCTACGCGGGCAATGTGGTGGTCTTCGCCCGGATGACGGAGTCCGGCTAGCTGCCTCCCGCGTCCCTCAGGTGGTGCGGGCGAAGGGACCGGTCACGGCTGTGCGGTAGGCCGCTCGCGCAGAGCGCTGGTCGCGGTCCCCCCGCCGCCGGTGCAGGCCGCACAGCCGGCACCCCACACTGTGAGCAGGCGTCTCATCATGCGGGACGAGACTCCGTCCCGTTCACCCGGCCCCGGCACCGGCCTGTCCCGGCCTGCGCCCAGGCCCGACCGGCACCCCTCCCCCCTCTCGCCCCGGACCACCCCCAGCCCCGCTCCCGGTGTGATGTGCTGACCGCATGAGCATCTCGGTCACCACGTGGTACCTCGAGCAGACCTCGCGCGCCGACCTGTCCCCCGCCGCGGAGCCGGCGGCCGAGCAGGACGTCCGGATCGTCCGTTCGCAGGTACCCTCGCCCGAATTCAGCCGCTTCCTCTATACGGCGGTCGGCGGTGACGTCACCTGGACCGACCGGCTGGGATGGTCGTACGCGGAGTGGATGACGCACCTCGGGCGCCCGGGGGTGGAGACCTGGGTGGCGTACGAGCACGGCACCCCCGCCGGGTTCATCGAGCTGGCGGCGGAGGCGGAAGGCTCCGTGGAGATCGTTTACTTCGGCCTCGCCCCGGCTTTCCAGGGGCGCCGGATCGGCGGGCACCTGCTCTCCCACGGCACCGAGCGGGCCTGGGACCTGGCCGGGCGGTGGCCGGGACTGACACCGACCAAGCGGGTGTGGGTGCACACGTGCAGCCTGGACGGTCCGCACGCGCGGGCCAATTACGAGCGGCGCGGCTTCCGGGTCTACGACACCACGGTGACCGAGGAGCCCGACGTACCGGCACCCGGCCCCTGGCCCGGGGCGGGCCCTACGGGGCCCACGACCCCCACGCCCCCCACGGAGCCGACCGAGCCGACCGAGCCGGATACCCCCTCCATCACCCACACACCCGCCGGGAAGTGACCGACACCACACCGTCTCGCGATGCGAGACCCTGGTGTCCGGATTCTGGATAACGGTGGACTGGCCGGAGAGCGGCGTGACACGCTTCCGTCATGTCTCGAGCTGGAATTGCCTTGGTGAGTCGGCGGCACGTCGACCTCGGCCGCATGTCCAGCGCCATTTGTCGGGCGGGCTGAGGCGCCATTCGCCGGAGGCCTTCGGCCCCTGGCAGCACCCAGCACCACCGCATTTCACGCCGTCCCCATCGTCGCGGACGCGCTGACACCCCTTGACCCGCAGACCTTCCGACGCGTGTGCCACGCGCCGTATTCCGGTATGCCTGCGCAGGTCGGCGCGGGTGCTCGGCGCCCTGTCCGCATTCCTTTGAGCCCGCCCAGAAGGACGTACACCCATGGCCGCCTCCCCCGAACGTCCCGCAGCTGCCACGACCCGCCGCAAGGCCGGACGCCACCGCGGCGAGGGCCAGTGGGCCGTGGGCCACCACACGCCGCTCAACGGCAATGAGCAGTTCAAGAAGGATGACGACGGTCTCAATGTGCGGACACGCATTGAGACGATCTACTCCAAGTCGGGTTTCGACTCCATCGACCCCAACGACCTGCGCGGGCGGATGCGTTGGTGGGGCCTCTACACCCAGCGCAAGCCCGGGATCGACGGCGGCAAGACGGCGATCCTGGAGCCGGAGGAGCTGGACGACAAGTACTTCATGCTGCGGGTGCGCATCGACGGCGGGCGGCTGAGCGTGGCCCAGCTGCGCGCCATCGGCGAGGTCTCCGAGCAGTACGCCCGCGGCACCGCGGACATCACCGACCGGCAGAACATCCAGCTGCACTGGATCCGCATCGAGGACGTCCCCGCCATCTGGGAGAAGCTGGAGGCGGTGGGTCTGTCCACGACGGAGGCCTGCGGCGACTGCCCGCGCGTGATCATCGGTTCTCCGGTGGCCGGTATCGCGGCGGACGAGATCATCGACGGCACCCCGGCGGTGGACGAGATCCACGAGCGCTACATCGGCAGCAAGGAGTTCTCCAACCTGCCGCGGAAGTTCAAGACCGCGATCTCCGGTTCGCCCGTCCAGGACGTGGTCCACGAGATCAATGATGTGGCCTTCGTCGGTGTCGTCCACCCCGAGCACGGCCCCGGGTTCGACCTCTGGGTCGGCGGCGGCCTGTCCACCAACCCCAAGCTCGCCCAGCGCCTGGGCACCTGGGTGCCGCTGGACGAGGTCGCGGACGTCTGGGCCGGCGTGGTCGGGATCTTCCGGGACTACGGCTACCGCCGGCTGCGCACCCGCGCCCGGCTGAAGTTCCTGATGGCCGACTGGGGCCCGGAGAAGTTCCGCCAGGTGCTGGAGGACGAGTACCTGCAGCGCAAGCTGGCCGACGGCCCCGCGCCCGAGGAGCCGGTCTCCAAGTGGCGCGACCACATCGGGGTGCACCGGCAGCAGGACGGCCGCTTCTACGTGGGGTTCGCCCCGCGGGTGGGCCGGGTCGACGGCACCACCCTCACCAAGATCGCCGAACTGGCCGCCGCGTACGGCTCGGACCGGCTGCGCACCACCGTCGAGCAGAAGATGATCATCCTCGATGTCGCGCAGGACCAGGTCGACGGGCTGGTCGCCGGGCTGGAGGCGCTGGACTTCCAGGTCCACCCCTCGCCGTTCCGGCGCGGCACGATGGCCTGCACCGGTATCGAGTTCTGCAAGCTGGCCATCGTCGAGACCAAGGGCCGTGGCGCCTCGCTGATCGACGAACTGGAGCACCGCATGCCGGACTTCCGGGAGCCGGTCACCATCAACCTCAACGGCTGCCCGAACGCCTGCGCCCGTATCCAGGTCGCGGACATCGGTCTCAAGGGCCAGCTGGTCCTGGACGACGACGGCAACCAGGTCGAGGGCTACCAGGTGCACCTGGGCGGCGCCCTGGGCCTGGAGGCCGGCTTCGGCCGCAAGGTCCGCGGTCTGAAGGTCACCGCCGATGAACTCCCCGACTACATCGAGCGGGTGCTGCGCAACTTCGAGGCGCAGCGCGAGGAGGACGAGCGGTTCGCCACCTGGGCGGCCCGTGCGGAAGAGGGTGCGCTGAAGTGAGCGAGCCTCGGCGCGCGGCGCCGGCTGGACTGAGGAGCCGCGCAGTGACGAGGGAAGCCGGCGCACCCGAGCGCGCCGAGGCTGAGCGGGGGGGCACAGTGAGCGAGCCTCGGCGCGCGGCGCCGGCCGGCCTGAGGAGCCGCGCAGTGACGAAGGAACGAGCAGTGACGAGGGAAGCCGGCGCACCCGAGCGCGCCGAGGCTGAGCGGGGGCCCAGTGAGTGAGCGTGCGGCGCCGTTCTACTGCCCGTACTGCGGGGACGAGGACCTGCGGCCCTCGGAAGAGGGCCACGGTGCGTGGGAATGCCGGTCCTGCAGTCGCGCGTTCCGGCTGAAGTTCCTGGGGCTGCTGACGCCGGGCAGCACCGGCCGGCCCCCTTCCGCTTCCGACGGAGGTACCCCGTGACCACCGCAACTGACCTTCAGCAGCTCGCCGAGCAGGCGGGCCGGGACCTGGAGGACGCGCCCGCCCTGAAGATCCTCGAATGGGCCGCCGAGACCTTCGGTCCGCGCTTCTGCGTCACCTCCTCCATGGAGGACGCGGTCGTCGCGCACCTGGCCTCGCGGGCCTTCCCGGGCGTGGACGTGGTCTTCCTGGACACCGGCTACCACTTCCCCGAGACCCTGGGGACCCGGGACGCGGTGGCCGAGGTGATGGACGTCAACGTCATCACCCTGACGCCGCGTCAGACGGTCGCCGAGCAGGACGCCGAGCACGGCCCGAAGCTACACGACCGCGACCCGGACCTGTGCTGCGCGCTGCGCAAGGTCAAGCCGCTCGAAGAGGGCCTGGCCGGCTACGACGCCTGGGCGACGGGCCTGCGCCGGGACGAGTCGCCCACCCGGGCGAACACCCCGGTCGTCGGCTGGGACCCCAAGCGGCGCAAGGTGAAGGTCTCCCCGATCGCCCGCTGGACGCAGGCCGATGTGGACGCGTACGTGGACGAGCACGGGGTGCTCACCAACCCGCTGCTGACGGACGGCTATGCCTCCGTCGGCTGCGCGCCCTGCACCCGCCGGGTGCTGGAGGGCGAGGACGCCAGGGCCGGCCGCTGGGCCGGCAGCAACAAGACCGAGTGCGGGCTGCACGGATGACCGAGCATCAGGAGATATCCATGACGGGCGCCACGATCTGGCTGACCGGTCTGCCGAGCGCGGGCAAGACGACCCTCGCGCACGAACTGGCCGGGAAGCTGCGCGGCGACGGCCACCGCGTCGAGGTGCTGGACGGCGACGAGATCCGCGAGTTCCTGTCCGCGGGCCTCGGCTTCACCCGCGAGGACCGGCACACCAACGTCCAGCGGATCGGCTTCGTGGCCGAGCTGCTGGCGAGCAACGGCGTCAAGGCGCTGGTGCCGGTGATCGCGCCGTACGCGGACAGCCGGGAGGCCGTACGGGGGCGCCACCAGAGCGAGGGCACCCCCTACCTGGAGGTGCATGTGGCCACGCCCGTCGAGGTGTGCTCCGAGCGGGACGTGAAGGGGCTCTACGCCAAGCAGGCGGCCGGTGAGATCTCCGGCCTGACCGGCGTGGACGACCCGTACGAGGCGCCCGCCGCACCCGACCTGCGCATCGAGTCGCACACCCAGACCGTGCAGGAGTCCGCGGCGGCACTGCATGCGCTGCTCACCGAAAGGGGACTGGCATGACGACCGTCACGGCCGTGACCGGGAACGCCGAGGACGCCGACAACCCGTACGCCCTCTCCCACCTCGACGCCCTGGAGTCGGAGGCGGTGCACATCTTCCGTGAGGTGGCGGGTGAGTTCGAGCGGCCGGTGATCCTGTTCTCCGGCGGCAAGGACTCCATCGTCATGCTGCACCTGGCGCTGAAGGCGTTCGCGCCGGCCGCGGTGCCGTTCTCCCTGCTGCACGTCGACACCGGGCACAACTTCCCCGAGGTCCTGGACTACCGCGACCGCACCGTGGAGCGGCACGGTCTGCGGCTGCACGTCGCCTCCGTGCAGGACTTCATCGACCGCGGCGAGCTGCGCGAGCGCCCCGACGGCACCCGCAACCCGCTGCAGACCGTCCCGCTGCTGGACGCCATCGACAAGAACCGCTTCGACGCGGTCTTCGGCGGCGGCCGCCGGGACGAGGAGAAGGCGCGCGCCAAGGAGCGGGTCTTCTCGCTGCGCGACGAGTTCGGCGGCTGGGACCCGCGCCGCCAGCGCCCCGAGCTGTGGCAGCTCTACAACGGCAAGCACTCCCCCGGCGAGCACGTCCGCGTCTTCCCGCTGTCCAACTGGACCGAGCTGGACGTCTGGCAGTACATCGCCCGCGAGAAGATCGAACTGCCCGCCATCTACTACGCCCACGAGCGCGAGGTCTTCGCCCGCAGCGGTATGTGGCTCTCCCCCGGCGAGTGGGGCGGCCCCAAGGACGGCGAGAGCCTGGAGCGGCGGCAGGTGCGCTACCGCACCGTCGGTGACATGTCCTGCACCGGTGCCGTCGACTCCGACGCCGCCACCATCGAGGCGGTGATCGCGGAGATCGCCGCGTCCCGGCTCACCGAGCGGGGCGCCACCAGGGCCGACGACAAGATGTCCGAGGCCGCCATGGAGGACCGCAAGCGCGAGGGGTACTTCTAACATGAGCACGAACACAGGCACGAGCGCGGCCGCGGCCGCGGCCGACATCGTCGAGGCGGGTGCCACCTCGCTGCTGCGCTTCGCCACCGCGGGCTCCGTCGACGACGGCAAGTCCACGCTGGTGGGCCGGCTGCTGCACGACTCCAAATCGGTGCTCGCCGACCAGCTGGAGGCCGTCGAGCGTGCCTCCCTGGGCCGCGGCCAGGAGACGCCCGACCTGGCGCTGCTGACCGACGGGCTGCGCGCCGAGCGCGAGCAGGGCATCACCATCGACGTCGCCTACCGCTACTTCGCCACCCCGCGGCGCCGGTTCATCCTGGCGGACACCCCCGGGCATGTGCAGTACACCCGCAACATGGTCACCGGCGCCTCCACCGCCGAACTGGCCGTGGTGCTGGTCGACGCCCGCAACGGCGTGGTCGAGCAGACCCGCCGGCACGCCGCGGTCGCCGCCCTGCTGCGCGTCCCGCATGTGGTGCTGGCCGTCAACAAGATGGACCTGGTCGACTACGCCGAGCCCGTCTTCGCCGCCATCGCCGAGGAGTTCACGGCCTACGCGGCCTCGCTGGGCGTCCCGGAGATCACCGCGATCCCGATCTCGGCGCTGGCCGGCGACAACGTGGTGTCGCCGTCCGCGAAGATGGACTGGTACGGCGGCCCCACCGTGCTGGAGCACCTGGAGACCGTGCCCGTCGTCGAGGACCCGTCACAGGACCCGGCGCGCTTCCCGGTCCAGTACGTCATCCGTCCGCAGACCGCCGAACACCCCGACTACCGCGGCTACGCGGGCCAGATCGCCTCCGGTGTGCTGCGCGTCGGCGACGCGGTCACCGCCCTGCCCTCCGGCCGCACCAGCACCATCGAGGCGATCGACGCCCTGGGCCAGGCCGTCGACGCCGCCTGGGCACCGCAGTCGGTCACCGTCCGCCTCACCGACGACATCGACATCTCACGCGGTGATCTGATCGCCGCCACGGCCTCCGCACCGGGCCTCTCGCAGGACATCGAGGCAACCGTCTGCCACGTGGCGGACCGTCCCCTGACCCTCGGCCAGCGCGTGCTGCTCAAGCACACCACCCGCACCGTGAAGGCCCTGGTCAAGGACATCCCCTCCCGCCTCACCCTGGACGACCTCTCGCAGCACCCGGCCCCCGGCGAACTGGCCGCCAACGACATCGGCCGCGTCACCCTGCGCACCGCCGAGCCGCTGGCCCTGGACGCCTACGCCGACTCCCGCCGCACCGGCTCCTTCCTCCTGATCGACCCGGCGGACGGTACGACCCTGACCGCGGGGATGGCGGGCAACGCCTTCGCCGAGGCGGCCGCCGAGGCCGCTGTGGCCGACGCCGCGGAGGACGACGAGGGATGGGACTTCTGAGCATGCTCCAGGACGTGTTCTCGACCTTCGCGAAGGAGGGCGGCCGCATCGGCAGCGGCGCCCTGGGCAGCGGGCAGGGCGGAGTCGGCCGATGTGTGTGCTGACGATGCACCGCTCCGTACCCCCCACACCCCCCTTCCGAAGATGCACCGATCTGCCGGGAGCGCCGTAGAAGGCGCGTACTGACCCGGCCCTCCGAGAGGACCCCCTCCCGTGTCTGCCGTTCGATACCGCCTGCTGGCGGCCGCCACCACCGTCCCGCTCCTGATCGGGGCGCTGGGCGCCTGCGGCTACGGATCCGAGGCCAAGAAGGACACCGCGGCCGGTGTCGCGCCCAAGGGCGCCAAGACCGACGGCCTCGATCACCTCACGATCGGGTTCTTCGGCAACACCACCCATGCGACGCCCCTGATCGGCCTCCAGAACGGTGCGTTCCAGAAGGAACTGGGCGGCACCGAAGTGAAGGCCGCCCCCTTCAACGCGGGCCCCGCCGAGATCGAGGCGCTGAACTCGGGCGCCGTCGACATCGGCTGGATCGGCCCCTCCCCCGCGATCAACGGCTACGTCAAGTCGCACGGCAAGAGCCTGAAGATCATTGGCGGTTCGGCCTCCGGCGGTGTCTCGCTGGTGGTCAACCCCAAGAAGATCAAGAGCCTGAACGACCTCAAGGGCAAGACGATCGCGACCCCGCAGCTGGGCAACACCCAGGACGTCGCGCTGCTGAACTACCTGGCGGGCAAGGGCCTCAAGGTCGACCCCACCACCGGCAAGGGCGATGTCACCGTCCAGCGCACCGACAACAAGGTGACGCCGACCGTCTTCCAGCAGGGCGGGATCGACGGCGCGTGGGTGCCCGAGCCCACCGCTTCCAAGCTCGTCGCCGAGGGCGGCAAGACGCTGCTGGACGAGAAGAAGCTGTGGAGGGACGGGAAGTTCGTCATCACGAACATGATCGTCTCGCAGAAGTTCCTCAAGGCGCACCCCAAGGCCGTCGAGGCGGTACTGCGGGCCTCGGTGAAGACCAACGCCTGGATCCGGTCGCACCCGGACGAGGCGAAGAAGGCCCTCAACGACAAGCTCGCCTCCCCGGACGTGGCCGGCAAGGCACTGCCGCAGAACGTCATCGACCCGGCGTTCAAGAACGTCGATGTCACCGATGACCCGCTGGCCGCCACCCTCCAGGAGGAGGCGGATCACGCCGTCAAGGCGGGTCTGCTCAAGAAGCCCGACCTCAAGGGCATCTACGACCTCACCCTGCTCAACAAGGTGCTGAAGTCCGAGGGCAAGCAGCCGGTCTCCGACGCCGGACTCGGCAGCAAGTAGCCCCGCCCCGCCGTACCGCACTCCCCCAGGAGGTGACACCGATGACGACCACCACGCTCACCCAGCAGCAACCCGCCACGGCGGGCACGGGCACCACCGTGCCGTACGCGGCCCGCATCGACCATGTCTCGAAGTCGTTCGGCCGCACCGGCGCACAGCAGCATGTCCTGGACGACATCAGCATCGATGTGGCGCCCGGTGAATTCGTCTGCCTCCTGGGGGCCTCGGGCTGCGGCAAGTCCACCCTCCTCAACCTCGTGGCCGGTCTGGACGCGCCGTCCGCCGGCGCCATCGAGACGCCCGGCGGCCGGCCGGCCCTGATGTTCCAGGAGCATGCGCTGTTCCCGTGGCTGACCGCGGGCCGCAACATCGAACTGGCGCTGCGGCTGCGCGGGGTGCCGCGCGCGGAGCGCCGGGACGAGGCCGAGCGGCTGCTGGAACTCGTCCGGCTCAAAGGGGCCCACGGCAAGCGGGTGCACGAGCTGTCGGGCGGTATGCGTCAGCGCGTGGCGATGGCCCGCGCCCTGGCCCAGGACAGCCAACTGCTCTTGATGGACGAGCCGTTCGCCGCGCTCGACGCGATCACCCGCGATGTGCTGCACGACGAGCTGACCCGCATCTGGCGGGAGACCAGCCTCTCGGTCCTGTTCGTCACCCACAACGTCCGTGAGGCCGTGCGACTCGCCGAGCGGGTGGTGCTGCTGTCCTCCCGCCCCGGCAAGATCGCCCGCGAGTGGCGGGTGGACATCCCGCAGCCGCGCCGCATCGAGGACGCCGCGGTCGCCGACCTTTCCATCGAGATCACCGAACAGCTCCGTGGGGAGATCCGCCGCCATGGCCAGCACTGAGACCAAGGACCCCTCCGCCGCCGCCCGGAAGGACGAGCCCACCGCGACCGGCCGCGACGCCGCCGCGGCCGGGGACATCGCCGGCCTGGAGGCCGGGCTGGACGCCCTGGAGTCCCGGGTCGTCGACCGGCAGCCGTGGCTGCGCACCGCCGCCTCGAAGGCGTTCCCTCCCCTCGTCGCGATCGTCATCGTGCTCGCGGTGTGGCAGCTCGCCTACCACTTCGAGCTGAAGCCGCACTACCTGCTGCCGAGCCCCGCCGACGTCGCGCACTCGCTGCAGCAGAAGTGGCTCGAGGGCACCCTGCTGAGCTTCGTGTGGACCAGCGTCTCCCGCGGCGCCCTCGGCTTCGTCGCCTCGGTGGCCCTCGGTACGGTGCTCGGGCTGGTCGTCGCCCGGGTCAAGGCCGTACGGGCCGCGATCGGGCCGATCCTGAGCGGTCTGCAGTCGCTGCCGTCGGTGGCCTGGGTCCCGGCCGCGATCATCTGGTTCGGGCTGAGCGACGCCACGATCTACGCGGTGGTGCTGCTCGGTGCCGTCCCGTCCATCGCCAACGGCCTGGTGGCGGGCGTCGACCAGATCTCCCCGCTCTACCTGCGGGCCGGCCGCACCATCGGCGCCACCGGTCTGGCCGGCATCCGCCATGTGCTGCTCCCGGCCGCGCTGCCGGGCTATATCGCCGGGCTCAAGCAGGGCTGGGCGTTCTCCTGGCGGTCCCTGATGGCCGCCGAGCTCATCGTCAACGCGCCCGATCTGGGCACCGGCCTGGGCCAGCTGCTGGAGCAGGGCCGCGAGTTCCAGGACATGTCCTGGGTGCTCGCCGCGATCCTCCTGATCCTCATCGTCGGCATCGGCATCGAGCTGCTGATCTTCGCCCCGGTCGAACGCCGGGTGCTGCGCAGCCGCGGCCTCCTCGTCAAGAGCTGAACCATGGACCTGTGCCCCCCTCGCCCCACGCTCCTCGTCGTCGCCCACGGCAGCCGCGACCCGCGGCACGCCGCGGCCGTCTCCGCGCTCTGTGCCCGGGTGCGGGCGCTGCGGCCGGGGCTGCGCGTCGAGGTCGGCTACCTCGACTTCAACGCGCCCCGGGTGCCGCGGGTGCTGGAGCGGCTGTCGGCGGAGGCAGAGGCCGAGGGGCGGCGCGCGGCGGCGTCCGGGCATCGTGGCGGGCCGGGCGGGGGCGTACGGGAGGTGGTGGCGCTGCCGCTGCTGCTGACCCGCGCCTTCCACGCCAAGTCCGACATCCCGGCGGTCCTGCGGGCGGCGACGGCACGGCTGCCCCTGCTGACGGTCCGCCAGGCCGAGGTGCTGGGCCCTTCGCCGCTGCTGACCGCCGCGCTGGAGCGCCGGCTGGCACAGGCCGGGGTGCGGCCCGGCGACCGTGGCTCGACCGGGGTCGTGCTGGCCTCGGCGGGCTCCTCCGACCCGGAGGCGAGCGCAGTGATCGCTGAAATCGCGCGGGAGTGGCGGCACACCGCAGGCTGGTGCGCCGTGCGACCTGCGTTCGCCTCCGCATCTCTTCCCCGTACCGCCGACGCGGTGCGGGAACTGCGGGCCGAGGGCGTCGGCCGGGTGGCCGTGGCCCCGTACGTCATCGCCCCGGGTTTCCTCCCGGACCGCATCGCCGCCGGGGCCCGCGAGGCCGGGGCCGATGTCCTCGCCCCCGTCCTCGGCCCGGCGCCCGAGCTGGCCCACCTGCTGCTGCGGCGCTACGACGGGGCGGTCCTGGACGGCGCCCGCGGGGACCTGACGGCGCTGACCGCCTGACGGGTCCCCACGGCGCGGCGGGTCAGGACTGCGCGGTGCGCAGCCAGACCGTCGTCCACGGCGGCAGTTCGTCGCCGGTGACCGGCGCGGAGGCCAGCAGCCGCTCACCGGCCGGCAACAGCCGGGGCTCGTCGGACAGGTTGGCCACGCACTCCCAGCCGCCCGAGCGGCGGAAGTGCAGGACGTCCGGGTGGGCCGTCGGCGCGTCATCGGCCCACTCCAGCGCCTCGTCGGCCAGCAGCCGTCGGCGGGTGGCGAGCGCCGTGCGGTACAGCTCCAGCGGGGAGGACGCCACACCCTGCTGTGCCTC
Source organism: Streptomyces sp. NPDC047049 (assembly GCF_040643995.1). NCBI lineage: Bacteria > Bacillati > Actinomycetota > Actinomycetes > Kitasatosporales > Streptomycetaceae > Streptomyces > Streptomyces sp. NPDC047049. The sequence continues at coordinate 145,742 of NZ_JBEYVM010000017.1, forward strand.
GACGGACAGCTCGCCCCAGCCGGCCGGCTGCGGCAGCCAGGTGCCCCCGCTGCCGAAGCCGTACGAGCTGCCCTCACGCCGCCAGGGCAGGGGCACCCGGCAGCCGTCCCGCCCCTTCAGCCGGCCTTCGCTGCGGGTCCACACCGGGTCCTGGAGGCTGTCCCGGGAGAGGCCGGCGACCTCGGGCAGCCCCAGTTCCTCGCCCTGGTAGACGTAGCCGGAGCCCGGCAGCGCCAGCATCAGCAGGGTGGCGGCCAGCGCCCGGCGCAGCCCGAACTCCCGGTCCAGGACGGGTTCTCGTCCGTCGGAGAGCAGCCAGGCCTCCTCGTCACGGCCGTCCGGCAGGCCGTACCGGGAGGCGTGCCGGATCACATCGTGGTTGGACAGCACCCAGGTCGCGGTCGCCCCGGCCGCCCGCGCGTCGGCGAGTGCGGTGTCGATGGCGGCGCGCAGCTCCCCGGCGTGCAGCGCGGCCCTGAGGAAGTCGAAGTTGAAGGCCTGGCCGAGTTCCTGCGGGGTGGCGTACGCGGTACGGCGGGAGCTGCGTACCCAGGCCTCGGCGACGGCGACCCGCGGCGGGTCGTACTCGTTGAAGACCTTGCGCCAGTCGCGGAAGATGTCGTGCACCTCGTCGCGGTCCCAGAAGGGGTGGCTGCCGTCCTCGGGCAGGTCTGCGGGCGTGTAGCCCTCGACGGTGCCGATGTCCCGGAGCGGCGCGGCCAGGTCCTTGGCCAGGCCGTGGGCCACATCGACCCGGAAGCCGTCGACGCCGCGGTCGGACCAGAAGCGCAGGGTGTGCCGGAAGTCCGCGCGGACCTCGGGGTTGTCCCAGTTGAAGTCGGGCTGCTCCGGTGCGAAGAGGTGGAGGTACCACCAGCCGTCCGGCAGCCGGGTCCAGGCGGGGCCGCCGAAGCAGGAGACCCAGTCGGTGGGCGGCAGTTCGCCCCGCTCGCCCTTGCCCTCGCGGAAGACGTACCGCTCGCGGGCGGCGGATCCGGGCTCGGCGCGCAACGCCTCCTGGAACCAGAGGTGCTGGTCGGAGGAGTGGTTGGGCACGATGTCGACCATCACCTTGAGGCCCAGGCGGTGTGCCTCGGCCACCATGGCGTCGAAGTCGTCGAGGGTGCCCAGGCGCGGGTCGACATCGCGGTAGTCGTCGACGTCATAGCCGCCGTCGGCCAGTTGTGAGGGGTAGAAGGGGCTCAGCCAGACGGCGTCCACGCCGAGGCCGGCGAGGTAGGGCAGCCGGGAGGTCACACCGGGGAGGTCTCCGATGCCGTCGCCGTCGGCGTCGGCGAAGCTGCGCGGGTACACCTGGTAGACGACGGCCTGCCGCCACCAGTCGGTGGTGTTGCGGTCGGAGCCGAGGTGCTGTGCGGTCACGGGAAGCCTTTCGGTACGAGAGCGGTCGCATGGGGCGCCTCCCAGCGTCAGCCGGGGGAGGAACGGGGCGCGGTGCGGCGCCGGGTGCGGTGGGGGCGGGAAGGGAGGGCGCCCCCGGGGGCCGTCGGTCTCATCCCTTCACCGCCCCGGAGGTCATGCCCGAGACGATCGAGCGGCGGAAGATCATGACAAGGACGCCGATGGGGACGGTGGCGGCCACCGCCCCCGCGAAGAGTGTCCCGTAGGGGACGGTGTACTGGCTGGTGAACAGTGCGATGCCGACCGGAACGGTGCGGTGGCCGTCCTCGCTGTTGAAGGTCAGCGCGAGCAGGAACTCCGACCAGGTCGCGGTGAAGGTGAAGATGCCCGCGGTGAACAGCCCCGGCCGGGCGAGGGGGGCGATGACGGTCAGGACGGTACGCAGCGGTCCCGCGCCGTCGACGGTGGCCGCCTCCTCCAGCTCACGGGGGACACCGACCAGGTAGTTGCGCATGATCCAGATGGCGAACGGCAGGTTCAGCGCGACATAGGGCACGATCAGGCCCGCATAGCTGTTGAGCAGCCCCAACTGCCGCTCCAGCAGGAAGAGTGGAACGACCAGCGCGATCGGCGGGAAGACGGACAGCATCAGCAGTGCGGTCATGACGGCGCCGCGGCCGCGCAACGGGGTGCGGGCCAGGGCGTAGCCCGCGAAGAAGGACAGCCCCAGCACGGCGACCGTGGAAATGGACGCCACCAGCACGCTGTTGAGCAGATAGCGGCCGATGCCGTTGCGGACGAAGGCCTCGGCGTAGTTGCCGAGCGTCGCCGCCTTCGGGACCAGGGTCGGCGGGTCGGCGCTGATCTCGCCCGGTCCCTTGAAGGACGACACGATCATCCAGTACAGCGGCAGTGCCGACAGCACGGCGATCGCCAGACCGCCGAGGTTGACGGCGTTGACGTACCGGCGGATGCCGGACGCCGGTGCACGGCGGCTCATGCCCGCCCTCCTTCGTCGGCCTGCGCCTTGAAGACCCGCAGGAAGAGCAGACAGCACGTGATCACGATGACGGCGGTGGTGGTCGCGACCGCGGCGCCGCGGCCGATGGCGAGGTTCTGGAAGAGCGTTTTGTATCCCAGGATCGCCAGGGATTCGGTGGCGGTGCCCGGACCGCCCTGGGTCAGGACGAAGGGCAGGTCGAAGATGCCGAAGGCCTGCAGGATGCGGAAGAGGACGGCGATGGCCATGATCGGACGCAGCTGCGGCAGGGTCACCTTCCAGAAGGTCGTCCAGGTGCCGGCGCCGTCGATCTCTGCCGCCTCGTAGACGTCGCCGGGAATCAGCATCAGCCCGGCGAGGACGACAATCGCGACAAAGGGCGTGGTCTTCCAGACATCGACCACCACCATGGCCCCCATGGCGGAGGCGGGCTGCCCGAGAATGTCCGGCTGGTGGCCCAGAATCTGGGTGAAGAGCCAGGTCAGCCCACCGTAGGTGCCGTTGTAGAGATACCCCCACAGCTGGGCGGCGACGACATTGATCAGCGCCCAGGGCAGCAGCAGGACCGCCAGGACCCAGCCACGGGCGGTCCCCAGCCGCTCCAGCACGAGCGCGGCCGCGGTGCCCAGCACCAGTTCCAGCAGGACGGTGACGGCGGTGAACCCGAAGGTGAAGACGAGCGCCTGGCGCCACTCCGGGCTGCTCAGCACCGCGGCGTAGTGGTCACCCGTCAGGGACAGGATGCGGAACCCGCCGTACTCCAGGCGGACATCGGCGAAGCTGAGCAGCACCGAGAAGAGCACCGGGAAGACCGTCACGGCGGCGATGGTCAGCAGCGCCGGGGAGGCGAAGAACCAGCCGGTACGCGCCCGGCGGCGCCTGCTCACCCGGGCCGGCCCGCCGCCGCGTGGCGCAGGAAGCGTCCGCCGGCCGGCCGGCTCCGGGGCCGGGCGGCGCGACACGGGTGTGGCGGAGGAGGTCATGGCATTCACAGCGCCCTGCCTTCCAGCGCGGTCTGGATATCGGCGCGGGCCGCGCGTACGGCCTGGGCAGGTGTGGTCCGGCCGCCGATCACCGCGTTGGCCCGGGTGTAGAGCGCCTTGCTGACCTGGGGGTAGTACGGGGACTGCACCGGCCGGGCGACCAGATGCAGTTGACGCACCCCGGTGAGCGTCGGATCGCCGACCGCACGGGCCTGGGGCCGGGACAGCACCTCGTCGAGCGCCGGAATCACCCCGGCGTTCTTCAGCAGGATCATCTGCGCCTCCTCACCGGCACAGAACCGGGCAAAAGCGACCGCGGCACCGAGGTGGCGGGAGTTGGGGTTGATGAAATTGCTCCAGCCCCCGGCGCAGCTCACCCCGTGGGGGCCGTCGCCGGCGAAGCCGGGGCGGGGCGCGACACCGACCCGGCCCGCCACCTTGGAGACCGAGCGGTCGGCCGCGTTGCCCCAGGCGTAGGACCAGTTGCGCAGGAAGACACCGCGGCCGCCGGTGAAGGCGTCCTGCGAGTCCGCTTCCACATACGTGCCGACCGTGGGGGGCGTGACGCCCGTCTCGGTGAACTCCCGCATCATCGCAAAGGCCCGTTCCGCGCCCGGCCCGCCCAGCGCCACCCGGCCCGCCCCGTCCAGTACGGGAGCTTCGGCATCGGCCAGGAACTCGGCGACATTGCAGGTCAGCGACTCCGATACGGACCCCTGCCAGAGGAACCCGTAAGGGGCGTCCCCGGCCCGCTGGACGGTGCGTGCGGTCCGCACCAGCTCCTCCCAGGTGCGGGGCACCGGCCGGCCGTGCTTGGCCAGCAGGTCCTTCCGGTAATAGAGGAAGGCGCTGTCGGTGAAGAAGGGCAGCGCGTACACGGCGCCGCGGTACTCGCTCACCCGCCGCAGGGCCGCCGGGTAGCCGTCCCAGAAGCCCTTGGGCAGCAGCGTCTGGAGCGGCAGCGCAAGGGAGTTGCTGCCGAACTGGGCCGGCCAGGTGGTGTCCCCGAGATAGACGTCAGGGGTGGGTGAGGCGCCCGCGAGCTGTGTGGTGACCGCGGCGCGGTTGCTGTCGGTGGTACTGAGGGCGTTCGACTTTCGGACATGGATCTGCGGATGGCGGCGCTCGAAGGCGCGGATGATCAGGTCTGCCACCACGGGGCCGTTCCGGGACGGGATTTCGGATACCCACCAGGTGAGAGTGGCCGGGGTACGCGGGACCTGGGCGGCTCGGTTCAGCAGGGTGTCCAAGGGCTTGCCCGCGCAACCGCTGGTGAGCCCGGCTCCGGCGGCGGCAAGACCGCTCGCGAGCAGGGTTCTGCGGCTCAAGGCCATGAGTGCTCCTCACGTCTTGGCTGTCGTCGATGACAGCGCTTGCAGGCTAGAAGTGCCCCGATGGCCAGGTCAACGGATCGTGAACGAGATATTCCGGGAAGATTTCCTGGCAACGCTGTCATCGACTCTTTGTGCTAGCGTCCCCGCATGTCCTCAGCGCAGAGCGAGGCCACGATGGCCGATGTGGCCCATCGGGCGGGGGTTTCGGTGTCCACCGTTTCGCGCACCCTGCGCGGATTGCCGACGGTCTCGGACACCACACGCGCCCGGGTGGAAGCCGCAGCCCGCGAACTCTCGTTCGCGATCACCCGCAGCGCCTCCAGCCTCGTCACCGGCCGCACCGGACGAGTCGCCGTCCTGATGCCCAACCTGGCGACGTGGTTCCTGAGTTCGACGCTCTCCGGCATGGCACCCGCGCTGCGCGAGGCGGGCCTCGACCTGCTGGTCTACAGCGTGACCGATGTGCACGAACGCGCCGACTTCTTCGACCGGTTGCCCGCCCGCCGCAACGCCGACGCCCTGCTCGTGGTGAGCTTCTCGCTCTCCCCCGCCGAGCGGGCCCGCCTGGACGACCTGGGCATGCCGCTGATCTTCGTCAGCCAGCACGCCCCGGGGCGCCCCAGCGTCTACGTCGACGACGAGGACGCCGCCCTGCGGGGCACCCGCCACCTGATCAACCTCGGCCACCGCCGGATCGCCTGCCTCCAGACACACGACACCACCGGCTTCGCCTGGAGCAGCAAGAACCGCCTCACCGGCCATCTGCGGGCGCTCACCGAAGCGGGCCTGGAGCACGACGATTCACTCGTGATGAGCGTGCCGGACTGGAAGGGCGGCGGCATGGCCCCGGCAGTGGGCCGGCTGCTGAGCCTCCCCGACCCGCCGACCGCTCTGTTCACCGAGACCGACGACATGGCCTTCCGGCTGCTGGCGGCCCTGCGGGAAGCCAACGTCCCGGTACCGGGGCGGATTTCGGTGATGGGCTTCGACGACCACGTCATGGCGGCAGTCATGGGCCTGACGACCCTCGCCCAGCCCGCCGTCGAACTCGGCCGCGCCGCCGTGAACCTCACCCGGGCAGTGATCGACGACGCCGACGGCGCACACGACCGCCACATCGTCCTGCCGACCGAACTCGTCCCCCGCGGCAGCACGGGGCCGCCGCCGGTGGGGAGTTAGACGGAGACACGCCGCCGGTCGGCCACCAGGAAGTCCGCCGGCTCGGCCAGACTCCAGGCGGAGAACGCAGGTCGCGCCCGGCCGGCCGGCACTTGGCGGTCTCCTTCCCGGCACGCGAGCGGGCCCCCGACCGATCCGGCGGCCCGCGCGCTCTCTACCGCTGCCTGCTGTTCACGCGCGACGCAGCCGTTCACGCCCGACGCAGCGCGGAGCGGCCGGCGAAGTGCGCCGCGTCGCCCAATTCCTCCTCGATCCGGATCAGTTGGTTGTACTTCGCGGTGCGGTCGGAGCGGGAGAGCGAGCCGGTCTTGATCTGACCGCAGCCGGTCGCCACCGCCAGGTCCGCGATGGTGGTGTCCTCCGTCTCGCCCGAGCGGTGCGACATGACAGCCGTCCAGCCCGCCTCGTGGGCCGTGGCGACCGTGGCCAGCGCCTCGGTCAGGGTTCCGATCTGATTGACCTTGACCAGGACCGAGTTGCCGACGCCGGTGCGGATGCCCTCGCGCAGCAGCGCCTCGTTGGTGCAGAACACATCGTCGCCGGTCAGCTGGCAGCGGTCGCCGACGCGGGCGGTCAGCTCGCGCCAGCCGTCCAGGTCGTTCTCCGCCATCGGGTCCTCGATGGAGATGACCGGGTAGGCGTCGATGAGCCCGGCCAGGTGGTCGGCGTGCTCGGACGGGGTGCGGCGTACCCCCTCGCCCGCGTAGTCGTACACCCCGTCGCGGAAGAACTCCGACGACGCCGGGTCCATGACCAGGCCGATGTCCGTGCCGGGGCGGTAGCCGGTGCGCTCGATGGCGGCCATCACGAAGTCGAGCGCCTCCTCGGCGGTACGCAGCGCGGGCGCGAAGCCGCCCTCGTCGCCGACGCCCGTGGAGTGTCCGGCGGCCAGCAGATCGCGGCGCAGGGTGTGGAAGACCTCGCTGCCCATGCGGACGGCCTCGGCGAAGGTGTCCGCGCCCACAGGCGCGATCATGAACTCCTGGAAATCCAGCGGATTGTCGGCGTGGGCGCCGCCGTTGACGATGTTCATCATCGGCAGCGGCAGGAGGCGGGCGCCGGCGCCGCCGAGGTAGCGGTAGAGGGGCAGGCGGTGGGCCGCCGCGGCAGCCCTGGCGGCGGCGAGGGAGACGCCGAGGATCGCGTTGGCGCCGAGCCGGGACTTCGTGGCGGTGCCGTCGAGGGCGACCAGCGCGGCGTCGAGACCCGCCTGGTCCGCCGCGTCCCGGCCCCGCACGGACGCCGCGATCTCCCCGTTGACGTGGGCCACCGCGCGGTCGACGCCCTTGCCGTGCCAGCGCGCGGAGTCTTCGTCACGCAGCTCCACGGCCTCCCGGGCACCGGTGGAGGCGCCGGAGGGCACGGCCGCGCGCCCCAGGGACCCGTCCGCCAGGACGACGTCGGCCTCGACCGTGGGGTTGCCGCGGCTGTCGATGATCCGGCGGGCGGTGACGGTCTCGATGGCGGTCCCGATGGTGGCCCCGATGGCGGTCTCGATACCGGCGTTGACGGTTCCGACTGCCTTTGCGGACATGGGAGTTCCTTCCCGTGGTCGTGTGCCGTGGCCCCGGCTGCGACAGCGCTGGCGCTGAGCCCGACGACGCCAAACCCTACAGCAATGCTGCTCAGTTTTGCTGTACAGCATTGCTGTGCAGGTCGGCTGCACAGCAAGACCGGCCACCGGGGTAAAGTGCCCTATGCCCACCCCGGAAGCCGCCGCCATCGCCGTCGAACTGCGCACCGCGATGGGCAAGCTCACCCGACGCGTCAAAGACGAGGACCGCATCCCGCTGGGCCAGGCCGCCGTGCTCGGCACACTCGACCGCAACGGCGCCATGACCACCAGCGACCTCGCCGCCGATCAGCGCGTACGCCCCCAGTCGATGGCCCGTGCGGTGGGGCTCCTCATGGAACAGAACCTGATCACGCGCCGGGCGCACCCCACGGACGGCCGCAAGTCGCTGGTCGAGCTGTCGGACGCGGGCCGGTCCGCCCTCGAAGCGGAGCGCGGCCGCAGGGCCGGCTGGCTCGCCCAGGCCATCGAGGCCGAACTCACGGATGAGGAGCGGGCATTGCTGGCCCGGAGCGCCGCCCTGCTGGAACGGCTCGCCACACGCTAGGGACCGACAGGGGTACTAGCCGGTCGGCACTGGCGCGGGTTCTGGCACGAAGGCATAGGCGAGGGCCGCGCCGATCAGGCCGACGGCCGCGGCGGCGACGTACACCCGGTTCAGGCCCTCGGCCGGTGCGGTGCCGGAACCCGTGGGGAAGAGGACGCCGTAGACGGCGATGCACAGGGTCGGGCCGAGCTGGCGGAAGGTCGTCATCGCCCCGGCCGCCATGCCGCCGCGGTCGGCGGGTACGGCGGCGAATACCGCCCCCGCCATGGCCGGGCCCATCACGCCCATACCGATGCCGGTGACGGCGAGGCCGAGCGCCACGGAACTCGCGGTGGACGTGGCGTCGAGACCGCTCTGCAGGGCACAGCCGATACCGCTCAGCAGCAGCCCGGCGCCGACGACGAGGCGGGGCGACCTGCCGTGCAGGGTCCGCCCCGCGATCAGTGAGGTGGCGAAGGAGGCGAGGGCCAGCGGCATCAGGGCCAGCCCCGCGCGTACCGGGCCGAGGCCGAGGCCCGACTGCAGCCACACCGAAGTGAACAGGAGCGCCGCGAAGACCTGCCGTCGGCACCGCAGAGAAGACCTGCCGCCGGCACCAAGGAGGAGAGCAAGCAAAACGGGACGCCTGACGCGCTCGACTAGGATGCGGCCATGACCGCCCCGGACTCCCCGACGCATCCGGCAACCCACCGCACGGACCCCGAACTGGGCTTTCCGGCTCCGGGGGAGGTCCTGCGCCGGCTGCGGACCCAGCGGGGCATGTCGCTGCGTCAGGTTGCGGCGGAATGCGGCCTTTCGGTCTCGTTCCTGGCTTCGCTGGAGCGGGGTGAGACCGATATCGCGCTGGAGCGGCTGGGCCGGCTGGCGAAGGTGTTCGGGCACAACGTGGGGTCGTTCCTCGGCTTCTCACCCGGCCAGGCGGCGCCCTCCCTGTTCCCGTTCGGTGAACAGCCGGTGATCGAGCGCGCGCCCGGCATCACCTATCGGGTCCTGCGCGCACCGGAGTTGGGGTACCAGGTGGTCCAGGGGGACTTCGCCCCGCACAGCGCGCTGGGCGAGGACCTTCAGCACGAGGGCACGGACCTGATCATCGTGACCGAGGGCACCTTGGTGACCCGGTACAACGGCGTCGACCACACCCTGCGGACCGGGGACTGCGCGCGCTGGTCGGCGGGTTATCCGCACTCCTTCCGCAACGACACCGACAAGCCCGCACGGATGGTCGCGCTGCTCTTCTCCAGCCTCTACTGACGGCTTCGCACCCGTAGACGGGACGGACCGGTGGTGAGCCGGGGCACCTGAGGCGCCCCGGCTGTCTCGTGCGCCGTTCCGGACGCTGCACCTCCAGCCCTCTCCCGGCTGTTCCTGCCCCATGCCTGCCTGCGCCTGCGCCCGCCCGTACCTTGCCTGCGCCTGCGCCTGCGCCTGCGCCTGCGCCTGCAACACCCCGCATGGAATCCCCCGCTTGGTCCACGGTGAACCTTATTCTGCACTACTGTGCGTTTTAACGTACAGAGCTCTGCTCCGGCGAACCCGCGAGCGGCAACCAGAGATCGAGCGGCGCCAAGAGATCAGGACATGCCATGCAGCTGAACCCCACCGAAGTCGCCCCGCCTTCCGCCCCGTCCCCGGCCACGTGCGCGACGACCGGCACGAGCACGACCACGAGCGCGCTCACGAGCGCGGCCACCGCCGCACCAACCGGCCCCGGCCGCGCCGACCTGTTGGCCCGCGTCGCCCTCGTACTGGTCTGGAGCTCCGGCTTCATCTCCGGCAAACTCGGCCTGCGCCACTGTGCCCCCTACACCTTCGCGGCCCTGCGCTTCGCCCTCGCCGGAGCGATTCTTCTGGTCATCGCCCTGGTCAGCCGGCGCGCATTACCCCGCGGCCGGCTGCTGGCGCATCTCGCCGTCGCCGGTGTCCTGGTGCAGGCCGTCCAGTTCTCCAGCATCTACGCCGGCATGGACCTCGGCGTCCCGTCCGGGCTCGCCGCACTGATCATCGCGCTCTACCCGCTGACGGCCTCGCTGATCGCCGTCCCCGTCCTGCACGAACGCGTCACCCGTGGCCAGTGCCTGGGCCTCGTGCTGGGGCTCGGCGGAGTCGCGCTCGCGGTCGGCGAAGGGCTCCACTTCGACGCCGGCTACCTCGCCGGCCTCGGCTTCGTCGTCCTGGCACTCCTCGGCATCTCGGTCGGCACCGTCTACCAGAAGCGGTTCTGCCGCGGCATGGAACCGGTCTCCGGCAACGCCGTACAGCTGCTGGCCGCCGCCGTCGCCGCGTTGCTGCCCGCGCTGTTCGCCGAAGGATTCGACGTCACCTTCACCGCCGACTACTGGCCGGTGCTGCTGTGGGCGGCGCTCATCAACTCGATCGTCGGCGTCGGCCTGCTCTACGGGCTCCTGCAACGCCACGGCACCAGCCAGGTGAGCAGCCTCTTCTACCTGGTGCCCATGGTCACGGCCGGCTTCGCCGCCCTGCTGCTCGGCCAGCATCTCGGCCCGCTGACCCTCGGCGGACTGGTCCTGGCCACCGCGGGCACCCTGCTGGCCGGCCGCGTACGAAGCTGAGGCGGGACCCGCGGGTCGCGAACCGGCCGCGACGAGGTGCGTGTCGAGCGCCGTCAGTCCTGCTCGTCCAGCATGAAGGATCCGTATGCGGGCTTCCCCGCCTTTTCGTAGGCGCAGTACTGCACCCCCACGCCGGTGGTGCGGGATTCCGTGAGCGTCCAGGCGGCGGGGGCGGCGCCCTCGGTGAAGAGCCGCTTGCCGGTGCCGATGATCACGGGGTTGACGAGCAGCCGGTACTCGTCGACGAGGTCGTGCCGCTGCAGGGTGTGGATGAGGTCGCTGCTGCCCTGCGTCATGATCACGCCGTCCAGCTGCGCCTTGAGCTGTGCGACGGAGTCGGCGACGTCGCCGTCGCCGTCGCGCTTCAGCAGATGGGAGTTGTTCCACTCCAGGCTGTTCCGGGTGCGCGAGGCAACGTACTTGGGCATGGCATTGAGCTTCACGGCGATCGGGTTGTTCTCGTCGGTGACGCGGGGCCAGTGGGCGGCGAAGATGTCGTAGGTCTTCCGGCCGAGCAGGAGATGATCGGCGGTCCGCTCGAAGACCTCCGTCATCAGTCCCATGAAGTCGTCGTCGACGTACGGAACCTGCCAGCCACCGTGCTCGAACCCTTCGTCGACGTCCTCGCCCTTACCGCCGGGGGCCTGCATGACGCCGTCCAGGGTGACGAATGCGGTGACGATCAGCTTGCTCATGATGCTGCCTTTCGGGTGCGGAATCAGCCTGCACCCGTATTGGCTCCCGGACCGGCGCGAACTCATCGCCCGCCACGCGGCCGGCACCGGCACGGCATTACCCCGAACAGTCCGTGCTGACCCCGGGCCTGTCCCACTGCCGCGTCCAGGTGGATGACCTCTTCGCGGCCGACGACCGTGTCACCGTCGCCTTCACGCTGACCTGCACCCACGACCGCACCGGCCGGGACCTCACCATGACCGGCGTCAAGACCTACCGGCTCCGCGACGGCCGCATCGTCGAATTCTGGGGCGAGACCGACCTGCACGGCCTCCTCCGTCAGGCGGGACTCGTACCGGAACAGATCCCGCCGTTCTGAGGGAAGCCACACCGGCTGGACCGAACCTGCAGCGCGCGGCGGCCGACAGCCGTCCGCGCACCCGATCCCGGTCACTCCGAGCGGGCGCCACGCCCAACTTGACGCCGATCAAAGTCAGCGCGGCACTGCGGCGATCAGCCTCGGAGGCCCGCCGTTGTCCGTTGGCTGCCCGCTGTTGGCTGTTGGCTGTTGGCTGTTGGCTGTTGGCTGTTGGCTGTTGGCTGTGCTGATGACGCTAGAGAGGCGGCTGTCGTTGGGACACTGCAGGCGGAGGGACGGGGGTGAGCCGTCGGCGGGGACGGCACCGCTCGTCGCCAGGGCCTCTCCCGTGTCGGTGAACTCCCAGCGGATCGCGTACGCCCCGCCGCGTTCGGGCGACTCGTGGAGGTTGAAGATCTGGTCGCGGACCGAGAGGTGTGCGCCCGCCGCACAGCCTCAGTTGCGCCCGTCGGCACTTGGCCCGCACAGTCCTGTCAGTGGAAGCCCAGCATTCCGGGTGAGTCGATGTCGACGGCGACCACGCCGGGCGGGTAGGCGTCCTCGTTGCCGGTCAGCAGGATCGACATGCCGGTGAACTCGGGACGTGGCAGTGCGCAGTACAGGGCGTGGCAGGTGTCCGGACCGCCATAGCCGTCACGCATCATGGTGCCGACGCTGACGGCAGCCATCGTGTCGAGGCTGTCGACCACCACAGAGGACAAGGCGAGGACGCGCTGCGAAAGGCCCTCTTCAGCAGCTTCTGCCTGCATCAGGCACAGGCCGGGGATGCTGAGGCGTTCGCCGGGTGTTTTCGCCATATTGCCGGCCAGGAGGTTCAGCGTCTTGTGGCCGTCGGCGAGCGCCCTGACCGCACTCGTGTCGAGGATGATCACGCCGCGGTGCCCTTGTCGGCGCGGACCTTCCCGGCAGCGATCTTGTAGATGTTGGCGAGCACGTCGGGCGCCTGCTCGAACTCCTCGTCGCGGATATCCACACCCATCATGCGGCGAACGACCTCCCGGTCGGCGGCCAGCCGCTCTGCCCGCTGTGCCGCCGTCGGCTGCTCCGCGGCAAGCGCTTCGACCAGCTGGCCGATGCTCACGCCGCGCTCCTTGGCGAGCTCCGCCAGATGATCACGGGTCTCCCGCAGGACCTGAATCGTCGTCGATGCCATAGAGACACTATAGAATACTTATGGCGACTGTGGCCCCTGGTGCTCAGGAACAGTCCCCTTCTCCCCCGATCGCGACCTGCCGGCCCCATGTATCCGACCGACGCAGGCCTGGGCCCAGCCGAACCGGCAGAACCGGCAGGACGCACGCCGATGACGCTGCCGCGAGCGTCCTCGACCGAGGCGGTGACAGTGACGCTGCGCGGGGAACGGCGCGTCACACTGTCCGTTCAAGATGGCCATCAGCGGCTCGGTCACACGCTTTGGGATGATTCATACCGTTTCCTTGGGGCTCAACTCGCAGGCCGGAGAGAAACAAGTACGCCCATGACCCGGGCTCCGCTGATCGTGGACGATCCTGCGGCGCAGAAGAGGGTGACCCACGCCCCGCGCCGGCGCGGCCACGGCATCGAGGCCACTGTGAGCGAGGAGACAAGGCCCCGGTCCATGGCCACCGGATACGACCAGCTCACGGTCCGCCATGAAGCGACCGTGCCGGCCGCGGCCATCAACGACCAGCGGTGACCAGTGCGGGATACGCCCTAGACCAGCCACTTCCCGTCGCGCATCAGGGTGCGTTCGGCCATCTCAGGAACCGTTCCCCACGCCTGCAGCACCTCCGGGGTGACCTGGAAGAAGACGTACGACGGGTGGTCCTGGCGAGGGTCCCAGCCGTCCTTGGCGGCGAAGGCGTCGCCCACCTCCGTCGGAAGCTCCTCGCGGGTCAGCATGCGCGCGGTGCCGTGGACGAGGACCACGTCGCGGGTGTGGCCGAAGGAGAGCCGAACCCGGCCCGAGGCGCACAGGTTTCGCCCGGTCGGGTTGGTGTCGCGGGTGGACAGCCACACCACTTCGCCGTCCCACCAGAAAGCAAGCGGAACGAGGCACGGCTCACCGGTGCTGTCGGCCGTGGCGACCCATACGTCGTTGTCCCGCGCGAGCCGTTCCAGCGCCTCGCGCTTGCGCTGCTCCGGGCTGCGGGGGCCGCTGGGGCGAGAGTCAACTGAGGTCATGCGGCGAGGTTATGACGTGAAGCGCTCGGCCACATCCGGCGGTGGAACTAGGGCGCAAGGCGGAGGGGCGTCCTCGTACCGGGCGGGTGGCTGCCGGTCACCGCGTACCGGCCCGTGTACGCGCTGCGCCGCTCGCCGCGCGCCTCGTCGTAGCGACCGTCAGGCCGCAGCTTCTGACGGATGTGGCCATCAGCGGTCACCCACATTCCGACCACGTCGACGGTGTCGTCATCGGCAGTCCCGGCCATGGCGGACTCCTCTCCTCGGCTGCTCCGCATTCCTTCTGGTCCACCGAGTCCGGGCAGGACAGCGGCCGCACACCAGGACATGTGCTGCCTGGGTGCAACACACCCAGGCAGCACACCGGCGCCGCCGCCTAGCCTGAGCCCATGGACGACAACCACCTGGGAGACTTCCTGCGCGCACGTCGCGCCGGTCTGCAGCCGGAGGAGGTCGGCATGGCGAGTTACGGGACTCGCCGGGTCGCCGGGCTGCGCCGTGAGGAGGTCGCCGTCCTGGCCGGCGTGAACGCCGACTACTACACCCGCCTGGAACAAGGACGCGAGCGCCGCCCCTCACCCCAGGTACTCGACGCCCTCAGCCGCGCGCTGCACCTCGACGCGGACGCCCGAGCACACCTGCACCGGCTGGCCGCGGTCCCCCCTGGCGACCAGCCGTCGGAGCACGCCGCCGAGCGGGTCAGTCCGGCGCTGCGCCAGTTGATGGACGGCTATCCGAACACGCCGGCATTCGTCATGAGCCGGGCCATGGACCTTCTCGCCGCCAACGCCCTGACCGATGCCCTCTACGCTCCGTTCCGCCCCGCGGACAATCTGGCCCGTATGACCTTCCTCGACCCCGCGAGCCGGCACTTCTACACGGACTGGAACCGGGCGGCCCAGGCCACCGTCGCCAACCTGCGCCAGGCAGCCGGGTTCGAGCCGGACAATCCACGGCTGCGCGAACTCGTCCGTACCCTCACCGAGCACAGCGCGGACTTCACCCGTCTCTGGAACTCCCACACCGTGCGCGGCAAGACCCAGAACGCCAAGCACCTCCTCCACCCGGGCGTCGGCCCCCTCACTCTCACCTATCAGGCCTTCGACGTGCGCGACGCCCCGGGCCAGCAACTCGTCATCTACCACGCCGAACCAGGCAGCCCCAGCGCCCAGGCCCTCCACCTCCTCGGCTCCCTCCACGCCACCCGGCGCCAGGCCGAACCCCGCCCCCACCGTTAGCCGGCAACGTCAGGCCCACCATTCTTCCCCCCAGCGGAACCTCTCAGCTTGCTGCGCCACTCCCTTCCCGTCCCACCCCCGACGACGTCTTAGCAGGTCACAAGGGTGGGATCCCAGGAGGACGTCACTTGCCCCGAGACCATGGGGGCGGGCCGGGGCGGCCGGGCACGGTGGTGTGGTGCCGGCGGGCCAGGGGGTCCCAACGGGGGGACCGTCCGCCGGCCGACGGAAGGGATCGACCGTGATGTCACGCAAGCGCATCGCTCTCGCAGCCGCCGGACTGGCCCTGGCGGGCGGCCTCGCTGCCGCACCGGCCGCGACCGCCGCCCAGGCCGCTCCGTCGGCGCCGTCCGCCGGGAGCATGAAGGCCGCAGCCAACAAGTGCTCCGGCTGGAAGGAGATCCACATCACCGGCGGCGCCGCCAAGTACATGGAGTGCACCAAGAAGGTCAACGGCAGGTCGTACGTCTCCGGCGCCTTCTACCTCTGGGACACCAAGCGCGACGGCAAAGCCGTCCAGGCGTATGCGGAGACGGACTACAACCACTGGTACGGCGACGATGTGACCTGGGAGCACTTCTACGGCTGGGCCGACCACACCCACGGCAGCCCCAAGATCATCACGGGCTGGCATCGGGGCAACGACTTCGGCCTGGTGATCAACCTCAGGTAACGCCGCCCCTGCGAGGTCTCCCCCTGGTGCTGTCGCCCGCCGGGCCACTCGTGCCGGCCGCCGTTCGAGACCTCGCCGCGAGCCGGGCCCTCCTGGCCCCCTGGAACGCCGGGGATTGCGAGGAGGGCCGCTCCGTGAGCGCCGTGACTCCGGTCGGAGTCGTCGCGGGTGCTATCCGCCCGCGAGTGCCGTTCGCACCGGCGCCGTATCGGCCCGGCCCTTCTCGTAGACCGTCAGCCCGCGTGAGAGGTGTAGTGGCACCAGTAGCAACTCCACGATGAGGGCCTTCCAGGCGTAGACGAGGTTGACGGCTTTGGTGGCGTAGACGCAGGGGATGTTCAGCAGCACGCCGGGCAGCGGGAGTTTGCGGCGGCGGGCGGCGTAGACGAGGGGTGGTGTCGTCAGCAGGAGTTCGGCTCCGGCCCACCAGAGGAAGGCGAGCGCGGGTGGCTGGTCCGTCGTCGCGGCGATCACGAAGGGGGTTGCCCACCAGAGCGGTGCGGTGAGGATTTCCAGGAGGGCGAGCAGCACCCAGAGGGCCAGGAGAGGTTTGCGGACGATCAGCCGGCCGAGGTGGAGGCGGACGTTCTGGCAGAAGCCGGCCATCCAGCGCCAGACCTGTTTGCGGAGGTAGGTGAGGTCTTCCGGGTCGGCCGCCAGGGCGACCGCGTTCGAGACGTAGACCGCGCGTCTGCCCGCGATCTGCTGCGACCACGTGAAATCCATGTCTTCGACGATGGTCCGTTCGGGGAAGCCGCCGAAGGCCGTCAGATCGTCGAGGCGGAAGACGGAGCAGCAACCCGAGCACACCATGGGGCTGTTGGCGCGGGCCTGGATGGGGCGGTGCCAATGGAAGCCGAACAAGTACTCGGTCGAGCGGCCGCGCTCCCAGATCGTGCGGGTATGGCGGGTGCGGACCGTGCCTGCCGCTACCGAGACGCTCGGGTCGTCGAAGACGGGCAGGACGGTCTCGATGTAGTCCGGTGCGAGGACGGTGTCCGCGTCGACGGCCAGGACGAGGTCGGTGGTGCAGTGCGGAAGGGCGTAGTTCTGCGCTTTGGCCTTGCTGCCGAGATTGCGGGGCGGGCGTAGGACCGTGACGCCGTGTGAGGCTGCCACCTCGCCCGTACGGTCCGTGGAGGCGTCGTCCACGACCAGGATCCGGTCAGGCCGGAGCGTTTGGTGCGCCAGCGACTCCAGTGTCGCCGGCAGCCCCTCCTCCTCGTTGTGAGCGGGCACGATGACGGTGATGGTGTGCAACTCGATCTCCCCCTGTCTTGCGGAACGCGCCGACTACGACCGTGAACAGTCCGATCACGCCGTAGACCAAGGTGCTGATGCCGATGAACGGCAGTCCTCCGTGCATGTCACCGACGGTAGGGGGAGGAGACGCCGAATGGTTCCGGAGGCTCCCTCCTGTGGATAACCCAGCGGGGACCGTCAGGGATTGCCGAGGTTGGACGGGAACGGTCGCGGAGGAGTTGCCCACAGGAGGTGCCAGGGCGAGGACGAGGACGAGGGCCCTGTGCGGGAGGAGCGGGTCAGCCCGCGGAGGAGCACGGGGTCATGCGTCTTCCCGGGCGGCGGGAGTTTCCGCCGCCTCCCCGCCGTGCTGCGGTGCGAGCAAGCGGGTGCGGAAGAGGTCGAGTACGTCGTCCAGCGCGGCGCGGGTCGGCTGGCCTGGTGCGTCGACGAGGTGCTCGGTCAGCACGGAGTGCGGCGGCAGCACGGCATCGGGGTTCGCGGCGTCGTCGTCCAGTTCGACGGCGGTGAACGCGGCACCGAGTTCGCGGCGCAGGAAGGCGAACCGGTCGCCCGGCACCAACCGGTCCGAGCGGAACCGCAGCCCCATGACCCGGAGGTCCGCACGCTCACAGCGGCCCCGCACGGCGGCCAGGTCTTCGGCGGAGATATCGATGCCGGCGGCCCGGCTCCTGGTGAGCGGCAGCGGCAGGGACGGCTGGGACAGCACGGGGGCGAGAAGGCGCTCATCGGCCGCCATGGCCAGGGCGAAACCGCCGGTCAGGCACATCCCGACGGCTCCGACGCCGGGGCCGCCGCAGCGCTGGTGCTCGTGCGCGGCCAGGGCCCGTAGCCACGTGACCACGGGAGAGGACTTTCCCGTGGCCAGCACGGTGAACTCCCGGCTCACACATACCTTCCACAGCGATGAGGCCGTGTAGAGCCCGGACTTCAGCCGGCCGGCGGACGCCGGGTCGGCATCGCGGCCGGG
Source organism: Streptomyces sp. NPDC047049 (assembly GCF_040643995.1). Lineage (NCBI taxonomy): Bacteria > Bacillati > Actinomycetota > Actinomycetes > Kitasatosporales > Streptomycetaceae > Streptomyces > Streptomyces sp. NPDC047049. The sequence continues at coordinate 163,651 of NZ_JBEYVM010000017.1, forward strand.
CGTGCCGAACAGCACCGGGAGCACGGCCGTGCAGCCGAGGGCGGCCACCCGTTCCGCGAACGCCAGGACCTTGGGCGTGATACCGGGAATTTCCGCCATCACGATCACCGCGGGCCCCGTACCGCGCCGCAGAATACGGCGGGTGGCGCCGTCATGGGTGAAGGTGCCGCGGTCGAAGCCGGTCAGGTCGTGATCTGCCATGGCGTCGGACTACCACCGTCCTGGTCGATTGTGTGGTCGGGGTCGGTCCGAACAGGTACGCCTCGCCCCCGCCCGGCGTGGCTCAACACGAGGTTATCCAGCGGTGCTTGTGGCGCGCAGCCGTGTTCGGTTCACCGTCCGGATTCACCGCGCGCACCTGCACCCTCGCACACCCTCGGCCGGGCTCCAGAACAACCACGACGGCGACCGTCGCCCCGGAACACCACGACGCCGGCCGTCGCGCCCCGTGGGGGCGAGCGCGACGGCCGGCGGTGGAGCCGAGGAGGTCAGGTGACTACTTGACGACCTTCAGCAGCTTGTTGGGCGTACCCTCGCTCGGGTTGCTGATCTTGCCCTCCGTGGCACCGGCCGTCAGGGCCTTCTCCACGTCGGCCGGCTTGGCGTCCTTGTGGTCGGCCAGGTAGACCGCGGCAGCACCCACGACGTGCGGAGTCGCCATGGACGTACCGGAGATGGTCTTGGTGGCGCCGTCGTTCCAGTCCGAGGTGATGTCGGAACCGGGGGCGTAAAGGTCCACCGCGCTGCCGAAGTTGGAGAAGTCGGACTGCTGGTCGTCCTTGGTGCTGGAGGCCACGGTGATGGCGTCCTTCACGCGCGCCGGGGAGCTCTGGCCCGCGTCGGAATTCTCGTTGCCCGCCGCGACACCGAAGGTGACACCGGCGTCGATGGCCTTCTTCACGGCCGTGTCCAGCGCCTCGTCGACACCGCCGCCGAGCGACATGTTGGCGACCGAGGGGCCCTTGTGGTTCTTGGTGACCCAGTCGATGCCCGCGACGACCTGCTCCGTGGTGCCGGAGCCCTGGCCGTCGAGGACCTTGACGGCCACGACCTTGGCCTTCTTGGCGACACCGTGCTCGGTACCGGCGATGGTGCCGGCCACGTGGGTGCCATGACCGTTGTCGTCCTCGGCCTTGCCGCCCTTGTCGATGGCGTTGAAGCCGTACGACGCGCGGCCGCCGAAGTCCTTGTGGCTGATGTGGATTCCGGTGTCGATGACGTAGGCGGTGACACCCTCGCCCGCGGCGTCGGGGTAGGTGTACTTCTTGTCGCCCTTGGTGTCCGCCTGGTCGATACGGTCCAGGCCCCACGACGGCGGGTTGGCCTGGCTCTCGTTGATGTGGAACTTCTTGTTCTGCACGACCTTGTCGACGGACGGGTCGGCCGCGAGCTGCTTGGCCTCTTCCGCACTCAGACCGGTGGCCGAGAAGCCGTCGATAGCGGAGGAGTACTGCCGCTTGACCTGGCCGCCGTACTTGGACGCCAGGTCACCGCTCTCGGCGGTGTGCACGGACTTCTTGAGCATGACGATGTAGCTGCCGTTCACGGCGCCCTTGGCCTCGGCTCCGTAGATCTTGCCTTCGGCGGCGGGCGACGCACCCGCGGTGACCGCGGTGACGGCGGCGATACCAGTGGCGGCTACCGCGGCGGATATCGCCGTGACGAGCCGCTTCTTGCTGGAACGCTTGTGAGCCATTGCGAGGATTCTCCTCGTTCGTGGTGTGGGGGGAAAGCGTTGCGCAATAGCCCGACGAGACCGGAAGATCTGCGCCGGACTGGTTCGAAACCCTGTCTGATTGATGAGTTCAATTCAAGGCTCGCCAGAGCGTGTGAGATAGCCAACAAGGCTGGTGAATTGGGAAAGGTTTCAGAAGTGGTCAAAAGGAACGGCTAGTTGAACCGGACCGACTCAACTCCGTTTACGCAGCCGCAATAGAGGGTGACGGCAGGATGGACGACCCTCCGGGCGATGGCCGTTCGTCCGTGGTGTGAGGCTCGTCATGAGAGTGCTCACCCCGCTCATCACTACTTGTTCCAGGGCCAGTTGGGAGACGCGGCGCTTCTCAGCGCTGATAGCGGGCCAGGACCAGATTGCCGTCCTGGACGAGGCGCCTTCGCACGGTGTCCAGGTCGATGGCGCCGCTGTAGTACTCCTGCAGGCCAGGGGTGGCGATCTTGTCCTTCCACTCCGGGTAGCCGCGGACGGACCCAGCCGGTGCGGAGCGCAGGGAGCCCGCCAGCGCGGTGCCGGCTGCCCAGTCGTACCGGGCGACCCGGAGCGCCGGATCCCTGAGCGCTTCCCGTCCCGTCGGCAACAGCCAGTCCCCCAGGGCGAGCCGGACCATGTGCGGCGGGCGGATGAGGAAGTCGATGAAGGCCATCGCCGCTTCCTTGTGCGGGCAGTCCTCGGCGATCGACAGGGTCTGCGGGCTCACCCCCTGGTCCGCGGCAGCACCCCGGGGAGCGGGCAGCACCGTCCAGTCGAACCCCTCGGGCGCCTGCTGGGCGATCTGCTGACGGTAGGAGAAGCCGAGCGGCACCATCGCATAACGCCCGGCGAAGAAGCCCGGGAGGGTGTCGGAACCGCCCATGCCCAGGGTCGTACGGGAGGCACTGCGGTCCACGTTCACCTGGTCGTGGATGGTGCGCGGCACCACCTGGTCGGCGGCGTCGAAGCGGACCTCCACCGTGCCGTCCGGACGGCGGTGGAACATCCGGCCGCCCGTGGACAGGGCGAGGTTCAAAGTTGCCGAGACCGGTTCCTTCAGCGGCCAGGCGACGCCGTGGCCGGTGCCGCCGGTCAGTCGCTGCGCCGCCTCCCGGAATTCCGCCCAGGTCCAGGGGTGTTCGGGATTCGGGATGCGTACGCCCGACCGGTGCAGCCTCGCGCGGTTCGCGATCAGCACCCGCGGTTCCTGGAGGAACGGGACGCCGTGCACCCGGCCGTCGAAGGTGGCGGTCTCCCAGCTGTGCTGCGGGATGTCGCTTCGCAGGCGCGGTGGCAGGAGGGCGGTGAGGTCGGCGAGATTCCCGCCGTAGGCGAAGTCCGCGAGGTCGTCGGCGGCGTCGTGGATGATGTCCGGCGCCTCGCCGCCCTCGAAGGAGGTCAGCAACTGGTCGTGGACGGTGGACCAGGCTCCCTGGACGTACTGCACCTGGACCTCGGGGTGCTCGCCGTTCCATGCGTCGACGAGTTGCCTGGTGGCCCTGAGGGAGTCCCGCTGCCAGGCCAGGGACTGGAAGCGCAGGGTGATCCGGCCGCCGGAGGAGCGCCGTCGCCGGTCGTCGGAACAGCCCGGCAGCAGGCCCGCGGCGGGCAGAGCGGCGGCGGCCGCGAGCAGGCCCCGCCGGCTGAGGCGCGCCAAGGGCGTGGGGGTGCTGTCGCGGCGCATCAGCTCTTCACCGCCCCGGCGAGCATCCCGCCCGTGATCCGCCGCTGGATGACGGCGAAGAGGAGCAGGCTCGGGAGGGTGGCGAGGAGTGCGGCGGCGGCGAGCGGACCGAGGTCGGCGACGCCCTCCGCCCCGAGGAAGTGGGTGAGGACGACCGGCAGCGTCTGCTTCCCGGGCGACTTGAGCAGGACCAGGGCGAAGAAGAATTCGTTCCAGGCGGTGATGAAGGCGAACAGCGCGGTGGCGACGATGCCCGGCGCGAGCAGCGGTGCGGTGACCGAGACGAGCGTACGGAGCCGGCCGGCGCCGTCCACGGCCGCGGCCTCCTCCAACTCGGGTGGTACGGCGCGGACATAGCCGGTCAGCATCCACAGGGCGAACGGCAGCGACCAGACCACATAGACCGTGGTCAAACCGATCCGGGAGTCCACCAGATGGAGACCCTTCAGGATCAGGAAGAGCGGGATGATCACCAGTACCAGCGGAAAGGCCTGGCTGATCACGACCCAGCCGGTGGCAGCCCGCGAGAGGCGGCGGCGGGAGCGTGCCAGGACGTACGCCATCGGAGTCGCCAGCACGATCGCGATCAGCGCGGAGACCGCCGCGGCCAGCAGGCTGTTGCCGGCGGCCGTCAGTAGTGGCTGTTGGGTGAAGGCCTGCCGGAAGTTCTCCAGGGTGGGCGCCTCGGGTATCCAGGTGGGGTGGATGCTGCCGAGTTCACGCGGGGGCTTGAAGGCGGTGGAGATCAGCCAGAGGAACGGGAAGGCGAGGAAGGCGAGATAGGCGACGAGGGCGGCGTACCGGCCGGTGCGGGTGGCGGTGCGCCGGGCGGTGGGGGCGGTGTTCGGCCGGCGGGGGCGGGTGGTGATGCGGCGGCCTGTGGGAACGGTGTTCCGCCGGCGGGGGCGGGTGGTGGCCGTGTGTCGCCGGGCGGTGGGAACGTTTCCCGTACCGCCGGTCTCCCTGTCGCTCACCGGTCGTCGTCCCCCTTCAGCCGGCCGGCCAGATAGACCGCCAGCAGGACCGAGACCACCGCGACCATGGCCAGGCCCATCGCGGCGGCATAGCCGAACTGCCCGTAGCGGAAGGCTTCTTCGTACGCGAAGAGCATCGGCAGGCGGGTCCGGCCGCCGGGCCCGCCGTCGGTCAGCACGAAGACCAGGGCGAAGGAATTGAAGTTCCAGAGGAAGTTCAGCGCGGTGACGGCGAGTGCGATGGGTCTCAGCGCCGGCCAGGTGACCGTACGGAAGCGGCGCCAGGCGCCCGCGCCGTCCATGGCCGCGGCCTCGTGCAGTTCGCGGGGCACGTTCTGGAGGCCGGCCAGGAGGGTGACCGTGGTCTGGGGCATCCCGGCCCAGATGCCGACGACGATGACCGCGGGCAGGGCGGTGGCCAGACCGCTCAACCAGTCCCGGCCACCGCCCGCTCCGGACAGACCGAGGCTGCGCAGTGTCTCGTTCAGGATGCCGGCGTCCGGGTGGTAGACCAGCCGCCACATGATGCCGACGACCACCTCCGGCATCGCCCACGGGATGACCGCCAGCGCCCGGGCCAACCAGCGCAGCCGCAGCGGGCGGTGGAGCAGCAGGGCGAGGCCGAGGGCGAGGAAGAACTGTGGGACGGTGACCCCGAAGGCCCAGACCAGCCCGATCCGGAAGGAGTCCCAGAACAGGGTGTCGTGGAACAGATCGGAGAAGTTCAGCAGCCCCACGAAGCGGGTGGCCCGGGTCCGGCCGGACTGGGCGTCGGTGAACGCCAGCCCGATGCCGTAGAGCAGCGGGCCCGCGCTCAGGACCAGGATCGGGATCAGGGCGGGCAGGACGAGGAACCAGGCACCCTGAGCGCGGCGGGTCCGGGCGGCGCGGTCCACGGCCGCCGCGGGGGACCGCCGTGGCGCGGTCGCCAGGGTCACGGCAGCAACTCCCCGGGGCGCGGCCCGGCCGGTCCGCCGACGTGTGCCCCCGCGGTGGGCGCCTCTGCCATCCCGTCCCCGTCCCCTCTTCCCCGTCTCTCCCCCGTCGGCCGTTGTGGGCCGCTTCCGGTCGGTCCCCGGTGGTTCCCGACTACTTCCGGTCGCTTCCGGTCACTTCCGACCGCTCCCGGTCTTGCCCGGTCTTGTCCTGGTCCTGCCGGGTCGGTCCCAGCCGCCCCTCGCCGCTCCCCCCTCCCCGGCCGCCGTCATCGTCGTGACGGCGGCCACATCCCGTCAAGGCCCCGCCCCGGTTCCCCGACGGGTCTCCCCGCCCGGGAGGTCTTCCGGGCCACGCCCGCGGACCTGCGAAACTGGTCACGTTCACGCACCGCAGGAGGTACCCGTACCCCAGGAGGCACCCGATGACCGCACCGAGCCCCGCCGCCTTCACGGAAGCGCGCGCCCGGGACGTACTGGCCTCGGCCGGCCGGCCCGATGCGGCAGCCGACGCGGTGCTGCTCTCGCTCGGCGAGAACGCCGTCTTCGCCCTCGGCGACAACGGGCCGGTGGTGCGGGTGGGCCGCAGCGCCGAACTCCTGGAGCGGGCCGAGCGGGAACTGGCGGTGGCGGGGTGGCTGGCGGCCGAGGGAGTGCCGGCCGTACGGGCCGCGGAGCCCGTGGCCACCTTGGCCGACGGGCATCCCGTCACCTACTGGCATCGGCTGCCGGAGGCGGCCCGGCCGGCCGGGCCGGACGATCTCGCCGCCCTGCTGAAGCTGGTCCATGCGCTGCCGGAGCCGCCGTTCGCGCTGCCGCGGCGCGAACTGCTCGGTGGCGTCGAGCGGTGGCTGCGCCTGGCCGGCGACGCCGTGTCGGCGCCCGACGCGGAGTATCTGCGCGGGCGGCGGGACGCGTTCGCCGCGGCCGCCACGGCCCTGGAACCGCATCTGCCCCGCGGCCCCATCCACGGCGACGCACTGACCCGCAACGTTCATGTCGGGCCCGACGGGCCGGTGCTGGTCGACCTGGAAACCTTCTCCTTCGATCTGCGGGAACACGATCTGGTCGTCATGGCGCTGAGCCGGGACCGCTATGGCCTGTCGCCGGACGCGTATGACACCTTCGTGTCCGTTTACGGCTGGGACGTACGGGACTGGGAGGGCTGCGCCGTACTCCGCGGGTCCCGGGAGACGGCCAGCTGCGCCTGGGTGTCCCAGCACGCGCCCGGAAACCCGGCGGCGCTCAAGGAGTTCCGGCGCCGGATCGCCTCGCTGCGCGACAAGGACGCGACGGTGCGGTGGTATCCCTTCTGAGACTCCCGCTCAGGCCTCGGCCCCGGCTCCGGCCTGGTACGGAATCAGGGGCCAGGCCTGCTCGACTATCGCCTGTGGCCGGCCGGAGCGCCGCAAATACGCCTGGAACGAGGCGGCCTGTTCGGCGGCGGCCTTCTCCTGGAGGTCATGCAGCGCACGGGGCGAGGGGAGGGCGACGGCCGGGTACGTCTCCCCGATACGCCGGGCGACCCCGGCCGCTGCCGCCGCGTCGGCGCCCGCCTCGTGGGCACCGTCCAGCCGGACGCCGTAGTGGCCGCAGAGCGCCTGCAGTGCGCGCTTCCCCTTGCGGTAGCGGTCCACATGCTTGTCCAGGACGAGGGGATCGATGACCGGCGCGGGGGCGTGTCCGAGACGTTCGGTCAGCGTCCGCAGGCCGTGGCGCCGGCACTCGCGGTCCAGGAGGGAGAGGTCATACCGGGCATTCATCACCACCAGCGGGATGTCCGCGCGCAGGGCATCGGCCAGCGCCTCGGTGATTTCCTCTACGGCGGTCGCCGGCGGGCGGCCGTGTTCTTGGACATATGCGGTGGAAATGCCGTGAATGGCCGCCGCTTCCTCGGGGATCGGGACCCCCGGGTCGAGCAGCCAGCTCTGCTGCCCGACCGCACTGCCGTCCCCCTCCAACCGGATCAGCGCGGCGGTGACGATGCGGTCCCGCTCGACATCGGTGCCCGTGGTCTCCAGGTCGAAGCTGACCAACAGCTCCTGATGCCAGCTCATGCCGAATCCTCGCTACGCTCGCTCATGCGGCCTCCTTCGGTGGTACTTCCCCCGTTGCCCGCCCACTCTCCCACGCACCACTGACAATCCACCGGCTGCCTGTCGCGACAGGGGGCGGCAGACGGCAGCCGCCCCTAGGGCGTGTCCGCAAAGTCCCTCCTGGCTCGCGACGCCTGGCACGCACGCTCGCTGCGTTGTCGGGATCGTCCACGTAGACCCACTACGAGGACGACCCTCCGCCTTGCGAGCGCGCTCGGCATCCGGTGGCTC